>CAMCVS010000008.1 GCA_945881965.1 Paracoccus haematequi
GGCCAAAATTTCGCCCGGACGCGCACGGCCGGTATGCAACAGATGCGCGATGCGCGCGGTCAGCGCCCGCGTCTTGCCGGTGCCCGCGCCCGCCAGCATCAGGACCGGGCCATCCAGCGCCTCGACCGCCGCGCGCTGCGCGGGGTTCAGCCCCTCCAGATACGGGGCCGATCCCCCCGGCAGTGTGCGGGAGGCCATGGCGCGGGCGGACAGGGGCAGGTTCGTGTCATTCATGAACGGGACGATAACGCCCGCGCGGCCGGACTTAAAGAGTTGTTCGCATATTGTTCCAGACAATGCGGCTCACGCGGTTGTCACGCGGGCGGGGCACGAATGCGTGATACCTTTGCCGCATCGCAACAGGAGACGCGCCATGACCCGGATGACCGCCAAGGATTTCGCCCCGGAATTGCTGGAACTGTATGATTTCTATGCCCATGGCCGGATCACCCGGCGCGAATTTCTGGACCGTGCGGCGAAATACACCGCCGCTGGTGTGACGGCGGCGATGGTGCTGGACATGATGGCGCCGAATTACGCGCTGGCGCAACAGGTCGCCCCGGATGACGCGGCGATTCGCGGTGAACGGATCAGTTACCCGTCGCCCAACGGGCATGGGGCGGTGAGCGGGTTGCTGGTGCGGCCTGCGGGTGTCAGCGCGCCGGTGGGCGGTGTGGTCGTGGTCCACGAAAATCGCGGGTTGAACCCCTATATCGAGGATGTCGCGCGCCGCATTGCCAAGGCGGGTTATGTCGCATTGGCCCCCGATGGGCTGACATCGGTGGGCGGCTATCCCGGCAATGACGACCGGGGGCGCGAATTGCAGGCCAGCGTCGATGGCGCGAAATTGATGAATGATTTCTTTGCCGCGATTGAACACCTGAACACACTTGACGGCGTGAACGGCAAGGTGGGCATCGTCGGCTTTTGCTATGGTGGCGGCGTGTGCAATGCGGCGGCTGTCGCCTATCCGGAACTGGCCTGCGCGGTGCCGTTCTATGGCCGTCAGGCGGCAGCCGCCGATGTGCCGAAAATCCGCGCGCCGCTGCTGTTGCATTTCGCCGAACTGGACACCCGGATCAACGAAGGCTGGCCCGCCTATGAGGCCGCGCTGAAGGCCAATGGCAAGACCTATGAGGGCCGTATCTACCCCGGCGTGAACCACGGGTTCCACAACGACACCACGCCGCGTTACGACGCCGCCGCCGCGACGCTGGCTTGGGATCGCACGCTGGGATGGTTCGCGAAATATCTGGCGTGATCCCTCTTTTCTGTGCCCTGCGGCTGGGTTAGCCGTGGGGCATGGATATGTTTCAGCAATACCCCGCCATCGCTGACCTGCGCGCCGCTGCGAAACGCCGGATGCCGTGGTTCGTGTTCGAATATCTGGAAAGCGCGACGGGCACCGAATCGGTGCATCTGCGCAATCGTGCCGGGCTGGACCGGGTGCTGTTCATGCCGTCGATCCTGCATGGCGAGTTTACGCCCGATACGTCCGTCACGCTGTTCGGGCGGACCCATGCCTTGCCCTTTGGCATATCGCCCGTCGGCATGTCGGGGCTGTTCTGGCCGGATGCCGAACGCCGTCTGGCGCGCGCGGCGACGACCGCTGGCCTGCCCTATGGCCTGTCCACGGTGGCCAGCCGCACCCCCGAAGAGGTCGGCCCGCATCTGGATGGCAATGGCTGGTTCCAGCTTTACCCCCCGCGCGACGAGGGGATCCGGCGCGACATGCTGGCACGTGCCAAGGCCGCCGGGTTCACAGGGCTGATCCTGACCGTCGATGTGCCGGTGGCCAGCCGCCGCGAACGGCAGACGCGATCCGGCCTCACCTCGCCGCCGCGCCTGACGCCGCGCCTGATGCTGCAGGTCGCGCGCTGCCCGCAATGGGCGTGGGAAACCGCGCGGCTGGGCATGCCCCGGATGCGGTTGATTGACCAATATGCGGCCAAGGTGACCGGCCTGTCATCGACCGAACATGTCGGCTACATGCTGCGCACCTCGCCGGATTGGGATTACCTGCACTGGCTGCGCGACAATTGGGACGGCCCCTTGCTGGTCAAGGGCGTGCTGGACCCGCGCGATGCCGCGCCGCTGGAAAAGGCGGGCGTTGATGCGATCTGGGTGTCGAACCACGCCGGACGCCAGTTTGACGGCGCGCCCGCCACCATCGACATGCTGCCCGCGATCCGCGCCGAAACCCGCCTGCCGATCATCCTAGACAGCGGCATCGAAGGCGGTCTGGATATCCTGCGCGCGCTGGCGCTTGGCGCGGATTTCGTCATGCTGGGCCGGGCTTGGCATTACGCGCTGGCGGCCTTGGGCGACAAAGGCCCGCCGCATCTAATTGACATGTTGAAGAAAGACCTGATCAGCAACATGGGCCAGATCGGCGCGCGGTCTTTGGCCGACCTGCCGGGGCGGCTGATCGGCTAGGCCAGCAGGGTCGCGATCCGCCGCAGCGCAAGGTCATAGCCCTGCACCCCGCAGCCCGCGATCACGCCATCGGCGCGCAAGGATACATAGGAATGATGCCGGAACGCCTCGCGTTTATGCACGTTCGAAATATGCACCTCGATCACCGGGCCGTCAAAAGCGTTCAGCGCATCCAGAATCGCCACCGAGGTATGGGTATAGGCGGCGGGGTTGATCACGATGCCTAGCGCCGCCTCGCGCGCGGCATGGATGTGATCGACGATTTCGCCCTCGTGGTTCGATTGGTGAAACACCACCGCCATTCCCAGATCCGCCGCCGTCGCCGCACATAGCGTGGCCACATCAGCCAGCGTGTCGCGGCCGTAAATCTCTGGCTGACGCCGCCCCAGCAGGTTGAGGTTCGGGCCATTCAGGACATAGATCGTGGCGGGCTGTGCGACTGGCATGGGCGTCTCCTTTGCGCTACCGAACCGCAGAGGGCCGCGAAACGCAAGCCACCTATTCCGCCGCCTGCATCTGTGGCGCGGGTCCGGGGATCAGGAACTGCGGCCGGTGCAGCACATGCCGCCCCCGCCCCGCGCGTTTGGCGGCATAAAGCGCCAGATCGGCGGTATGGACCAGCCGGTCCTGTTCCAAGGCGCGCTCGCCCAGCCACACCGCCGACCCCGCGCTGGCCGAGATATGCAGCAAGCGGTTGTCCCAGGGGATCGGGTCTTCAAGCCGGATGATGATGCGGCGCGCGACATCGTCGATCCGGTCGGGCCGCGTCAGACCGGGCAGCAGCAGCATGAATTCATCGCCGCCGATGCGCAGCGCGGTATCACCCTGCCGCACCGCGCCGGTCAACACGCCTGCCACCCGGCGCAGCACGTGATCGCCCGCCGCATGGCCCGCGCTGTCATTGACCTGTTTGAAGTAATCCAGGTCCAGATGCATCAGCGCGAACGGTTCCCCCGCCACCGCCAGCCGCGCGAAAAGGCGGTCCAGCGCGCGGCGATTGGCCAGACCCGTCAGCGCGTCGGTATAGGCCTGTTCCTCGGCAGCGATCTTTGCGCCTTGCAGCCGCTGGTTCAGATGGCGGCTGGCGGCCATCGCCGCCGATTTCGCCTCGACCAGATACAGCATTTCGACCGCAAGGTCGGTGGCCGCAAAATCCGCCGCCGTCAGGGCATAATCGCGCACCGCGTCGATGACCGAAATGCCGAAGGACAGGTTCACCACCGCGCCGCCATCCGGCAGCCCGACCAGCACGCCTTTCAGCCCGGTCTTGGGCGGCGCGCGCAGCGCCATGTGCAGCTTGACACCCGCCAACTGCCGCAACGTATCCATATCTGCCGCGCCGCGCGGGCGCTGCACCGTGATCAGGTCAAAGAACCGCCGCCCGACTGCCCCCGCCACGATGCGCGCAAACGTCGGCCCCGCATGGCGGATGACGCCGTCCGGGGTCAGTTCGACATGCATCGGGCACAGGTCATCCAACACCCGCCGTTGCAGCGCGGCCTGCGTCACATCAGGGGCCAGCGCGGTCATGTCACGCGCCCGCCGCCAAAGAGAACCGCCGCCCTTCGGCATGGGCCGCGTCCAAGAGGCGGATCGACACCGTTTCGCCGCCGTCGCCGCCCACATAGTCCAGCAGCACCAGCGCGCCGTAATCATCCGCCATTGCGCGCAACATGCCGACCACGGCATGCCCCGCCCCGCGCGGCGCACCCGTCAGCACCAGACGGTAATCCTCTGGTCCGTCGCTGTGCAACGCGATCTCCGGCAGCACCAGATCATCCACCGCCAGCCGCGCCCAATCCGGCAGGTCGTCCAACGTGTGCAGGAAATCGACGAAATCCACCCCGCCAAACCGCAGCAACCGCCGCAAAGGCGCAACGCGGGCATGGGTCACAAGGTAATGCCCGATATCCTCCAGCACCTCGGCGCGGCGCCGCCCCAGTTCCGCGGCCAACCCGGCAATCACCTGTTCGGTCAGCACATCATCATAGGACAGCATCGGTTCAAACGAGGTGACATCGCCCCCGGTGCGGCGCATCACGGCAGACCAGACCGCATCGCCATAGCTGTCGCGCGCGAAATCCTGAATCGCGCGATTGATCAGGCCATGCATGTTCGCCCCGTCTGCCCTGTTTCCCCACCATCAAAATCACTCTGCGGGAAAACAGTTAACGTGGCCTCAACATTTCAAATCCACGCGAAATTCACGCGAAGCAGCCTCAGAAATCGGTCGGCGCGCCGCCTTCGGATTTGCGCCGCGCGACGAAATCGGCCAATTCCTCGCGCCGCGCCATATCCATCGGCGGTTCCTCGAACCCTGCGATGATGTCCTTGAACACCCGGTGCGCGCGTTCGGGGGTCCAGACCGACCCGGCGGCTTCCCACGCCTCATAGTTGCGCCAATCGCTGACGAAAGGCTGATAGAACGCAGTCTGATAGCGGTCTTGTGTGTGCTGGATGCCGAAATAATGCCCCGACGGCCCCACCTCGCGGATGGCGTCGATGGCGATGTCATCGGGCGTGGTGGCCCAGACCGCTGGTTCCATATAGCGCTGGATCATCTGCAACACTTCGCAATCCATCACGAATTTTTCGGGGGACGCGATCAGCCCGCCTTCCAGCCAGCCCGCCGCATGATAGACCATATGGGTGCCGGATTGCACTGCCGACCACAGGCTATTGCTGGTTTCCCACATCGCCTGCCCGTCGGGCACGTTGGCCGCGCAAACGCCGGACGCCCGCATCGGCAAGCCATAGAACCGCGCCATCTGCCCGGTCATCTGCGTCGCGCGCATGTATTCGGGGGTGCCGAACGCGGGCGCACCCGATTTCATGTCCACGTTCGAGGTAAACGTGCCGATCATGCAGGGGATGCCGGGGCGCACATATTGGAACAGCGCGATGGCCGACAACGCCTCGGCCACCGACAACGTGACCGCCCCCGCCATCGTCACCGGGGCCATGGCCCCGGCAAGCGTAAAGGGCGTCACCACAATCGCCTGTCCCCGCCGCGCCAGCCGCAGACAGCCGTCGATCATCGGCTGGTCATGTTTCAAGGGCGAGGTGGAATTGATGTTGGTGTACATGTGCGGGCGCGCGTCGAATTCGTCATGCGTCAGCCCGCCCGCGATGCGCACCATCTCCATCACGTCCTCGACCCGCTCGCGGCCAAGCGAATAGGCATGCACCACCTTGTCGCAAATCGTCAGCTTGTCGAACAGCACGTCCAGATGGCGCACGGACGCATGCACATCGACGGGTTCCACCGGATAGCCGCCCGCGAAATGGATGCAGTTGAAATACTGCGTCAGTTTCAAGAGGTTCTGGCATTGCGCCCGCGTGCCCGCCACTTTGCGCCCGATTTCAAGGTCATGGTAATTCGGCGGTGACGACACGTTGCCGAACAGGATGTGCTTGCCGCCCAAGGTGATCTTGCGATCCGGGTTGCGCGGCGTGATGTCGAATTGCGCGGGCGCGTGGGACAGCATCTCCATCACCCAGTCGCGGCCCATGCGCACATTGGTGCCGTTGACGGTGCAACCGGCTTGGCGGAACAGCGCAATCGCCTCTTCATTCAGAAACTCGATGCCGATATCTTCCAATATGCGCATGGCGCCGTTGTGGATGGCCTCGACCCCTTCGGGCGGCATCGGTTCGGTCGGGCGGTCGTGGTTGACGGGCAACCGCCACGGCATCTGTTCGATGACCGCATGGCCGCGCCGCGCCGCATGGCCTGCGCGCCCGCCAGACCGGCTTGCAGCGCGCCGCTGGGTCTTGTCCGGCGTGATGTCCTGTGCGTCGGCCATGGCGGTCTCCTGTCCTGCAATCGTTATGGCGTCAGAAAACCATGCCCGCGCCGGGGGCTGTTGATCTTCTGCGACCGAATATGTCGCTTTTCTGGCAGGGCGCGCGCCGATCTGCGGCGTTCAGTCGGCCACAGCGCGCAAGCGCGTCAGATCATAGCCCTGCCAGCCCAGGATATCCCGCGCCGCGCGCAGCCGATCCGCGCTGATCCGCCCGCGATCCATGATCCAGCCCAGTCGCCCGTCCGGCGATCCCAGCACGGCGGTGCGGAAATCATCATCGACCCAGATCACCCAGAGCTCTGGCCCGGAAACACCGGCAGACGGGGCCCGCACCAGCCGCCCCGGCCCCGTCACCGCATAGCGCCCGGCGGGCAGCATCCAGCCGCCTTGCGTCACATCCATCCCGCCCGGCGCCTGCGCCAACCGCAGCGTCACCCCCGGCAACCGCCCTGGAGCCGCCGCAAACGCCGCCACCACGCGCCAATCGCCCGCCATCCGCGCCGCATCGAACCGGGTCGATGACGCAAACGGCGCACCCGCCGTGCGAAACACCGTCTGTGCGGGCGGGGCCACAGGGGCCGGGGCCGCGCAGCCCGCCACCAGCAGGATCATGGCCAGCCATCTTGCGCGCATGCCTTGTTCTTTCATTTTGCCGAAAATACTCAAAACCGCGCGCGCCACGGCGCCGCCGCTGCCAAACCGGGATAACACCGCCGTCCCGTAACGCGCCGCGCGCCGCAGAGCAATCGCCACTCCCGGCTTGGCTTCCGTCCGCCCCCGGTGTAAGCCCGCGCCTTGATCGCAAAAACCGGAGTCCCGTCGATGCAGGGCAGCGCCAATCTCAACATCATGCTCAAGGCCGCGCGCAAGGCGGGCAAATCGCTCGTCAAGGATTTCCGCGAGGTCGAGAACCTGCAAGTGTCGATGAAAGGTGCCGGGGATTTCGTATCCAAGGCCGATATCATGGCCGAAAAGATCCTCAAGGAAGAGCTGATGGGCGCGCGCCCGACCTATGGCTGGTGCGCCGAGGAAAGCGCGGAAATCGCGGGCGAGGACCCGACGCGGCGCTGGATCGTCGATCCCTTGGATGGCACCACCAATTTCCTGCACGGCCTGCCGCATTGGGCGGTGTCGATTGCGCTGGAACACAAGGGGCAGATCGTCGCGGCCGTGGTGTTCGACGCCGCCAAGGACGAGATGTTCTATGCCGAAAAAGGGGCCGGTGCGTGGATGAACGATTCCAAACGCCTGCGGGTGTCGGGCCGCAACCGGATGATCGAGGCGATTTTCGCCACTGGCATCCCCTTTGCCGCCAAGCGCACCCTGCCCGCGACGCTGCAAGACCTCGCACGGCTGATGCCCGCCTGCGCCGGGGTGCGGCGCTGGGGCGCGGCGGCGCTTGACCTCGCCTATGTCGCGGCGGGGCGCTATGACGGCTTCTGGGAACGCGAGCTGCAACCCTGGGATATCGCCGCCGGGATGCTGCTGGTGACCGAGGCGGGTGGTCTGGTCGGCCCGATCCGCGACGGCCATAACCCCATCGAACACGGCGATATCGTGGCCGCCAACGGCGATATCTTCAGCAGCTTCGCCGACATCATCCGCGCGCGGCCCTGACCCTATCCCCGCCGCCGCCCCGCGCGCGGCACACCCGACAGCACCGCCGGATAGGTCGCCGCCGCATGGGGCGGATGGCCCTCGGTGCGGGTCCAGAACGCCATGCCGCCCAGCCGCAGGAACAAGGGCAAGGCCAACGCCACCCCCGCCACGAATCCGCCCGCATGGGCCCAATAGGCGACGCCGTCGGTGTCCGTCTGCGCGCCGAACCCACCCATCAGTTGCAAGCCGAACCACACCCCCAGCATCACCCAGGCTGGCACCGGGAAGATGCGGAAAAAGATGATCAGGATCAGCAGGATATCCACCTTGGCCTTGGGGAACAGCAGCAGATAGCCCCCCATCACGCCCGCAATCGCCCCCGACGCCCCCACCGTGGGGATCACCGACGCGGGGTCAGCGGCCACATGCGTCAGCCCCGCCGCAACCCCCGCCGCCAGATAGAACACCAGAAAGCCGAAGTGCCCCATCTCGTCTTCCAGATTGTCGCCGAAGATCCACAGGAACAACATGTTCCCCGCCAGATGCATCAGCCCGCCATGCAGGAACATCGACGTGACCAGCCCGCCCACCTCGCCATATTCCGTCACCGCTGCCGGATAAAGCGCCCATTGCCGGAAGAACGCGTTCAGCGCCGCCTCATCCTGAAACAACGGCCAATAGCCCAGGAATATCAGCACATTGGCCGCAATCAGCCCCCAGGTGACAAAGGGCGCGTTACGGGACGGGTTGTGATCGCGGATCGGCAGCATGGCCGCAACCTGTCGCGCGCGTCCGCCCGCGTCAATCCCCCGCTTGACCTCTGCGTCCGCCGTGCCATCCTAGGTCCATGCGCCTGATCTTTGCCCTTTGCCTGCTGACCGCCGCGCCCGTCTGGGCCGAGACATGCCCGCCCGCGCCCGATATCCGGCTGGACGCGGAACGCCTGATCGCGCAGATGCAGACCGCCCCGGACGAATCCACCGCGCGCGGGCATATGAACGCGCTGTGGCTGCTGTGGACGCAGGCCCCCGATGACACGGCGGGCGCAATGCTGGAACGCGGCATGGGCCTGATGCAGCGCGGGGAACTGGCGCTGGCGGCGCGGGTGCTGGACGGGTTGACCGCCTATTGCCCCGCCTGGGCCGAGGGGTGGAACCAACGCGCCTTTGTCGATTTTCAGGCGGGCGATTTCGCGGGCGCGCTGGCCGGACTGGACCGCGCTTTGGCGCTTGACCCGCGCCATGTCGCGGCGATGGCGGGGCGCGGATTGTCGCTGTTGGGTCTGAACCGTCAGGCCGAGGGCCGCGCCGCGCTGGAGGCTGCGCTGCGTCTGAACCGCTGGATGCCGGAACGGCGGCTGCTGGAAAAACTGCGCGGGCAGGATTTGTAAGCCACCCGTTTTTGTAAGCCACCCGTCACGGGGTTCCCATCGCCCGCGAAATCAGGCACAAAAGTGCCCGTGCCCGCGTGGTGGAATGGTAGACACATGAGACTTAAAATCTCCCGGTCGCAAGGCCGTGCCGGTTCGAGTCCGGCCGCGGGCACCAGCACAGCTTGAAAAAACGCAAAACGCGCCACCCCAAGGGCGGCGCGCTGTGCACTATCGCAGATGCCGGATTGGATCAGCCCGCCGCGCGGTCATCGGGGCGAAAGCCGATGCGGTCGGACACGGTGAACCGCCCGCCTTTCAGCTTTTCGATCTTGCCATCGCGTAGCAGCATCCCGAAGGACCGCAGGCCATCTTCGCGGCTGTATTCCGCGCCGCCCAACTGCCGCACCTTGGTCATCAGTTGCGGGCGCGAAAACTCGCCCTGCCCTTCGACAAAGGCCAGATAGGACGCCGCCGCTTCCAGAACATCGGACAGCGACCGGGCGCCGACCTGTTCGGCAAACTCGCTGAACCCGCCATCGGGCGCGGCAATCAGCGGTGCGGCGCGTGACGCCATCTGGTCAGGCTGGCGCGCGGCGGTGCCTGCATCGGTCACGGCGATACGGCGCGGGCGCACGGGCATCGGCGCACCGGCGCTGGCCTGCGCGGGCAGGTCAACGCGCTGTTCCGCCACCAGTTTCAGCGGCGCAGGGCGTGCATCGCCGGGGCGGCGGGTCATCGCGCCACCATCTGTCACCGGGCGGCGCGGGCGCACCACCGAGGCAAGATCATCACGGTACGGGTCCGCCGAGGGTTCGGCTTTCAGCACGCCGCCTTCCTGCTTTTCCGCCTTGGTGGCGGCGACGGCGGCGCGCAGATGCGCAATCGCGCTGCGACGATGGGTGCTTTCGGGTTCGTCCATCTCCGAAATCGTCTTGGCCATCAGGCGCATCACATCGCGGTCGGCATTGGCATCGGCCAGCCGCTGCCCGGCTTCGCGCGCGGGGGCGGGGTCGGGTGTGCGTTCGGGTGTGGGCGCAGGCAGCGGCCCGTCCAGACGCAGCGGGTGGCGCGGCAGGACGCGCGGGGTGACGGTTGCGGCGACGAGGTCCGCCGTATCGTCCTCATCATCCTCGTCCGCGTCATCCACGGCAAACAGCGACCGGGCGGGCGCGACGCTGTCCTCGGCCATCAGGGCCTCATCCATCAGGTCGATATCGTCATCGTCCAGCGCATCTTCGGCGATCACATCAGTCACGCCGGACAGATCGGCCAGTTCGGCCTCGACGGCGGCCAGTTCGCGGGCAAGATCGGCCTCTTCCTCGGGCGACAGGCTGCCGGAGGTCGGCAGGGACGGCGCCGGGGTGGCAGGGGCCGCTGCGGCCTGCATCACTACAGCGGGTTCTTCGGCGATCAGGCCATTGTCAACGGCGGCCTGGAAATCGGCGCGTTTCATCTTCATCACACGCGCGCGCAGCGGTGGCACGGCCGGTTCCTGCGATGCGGCGGTGATTTGCGGTGCGGCGGGGGGTGCGGCGGGGGGGATCATCGCCGCTGCGGCAGCCTCAGCCGGGGCTGCATCGCTGCGCCGCGCGGTTTTTGCCATCAACCGCGCCAGGATGCTGTCAAGGTCATCGTCCTGCGCGGCGGGTGCCGGGGTGGCGGGTTCCGCGACCACGGCCACAGCCGGCGCAGTGTCGGCAGGCAACGGATCGCGCAGGATCAGCGTGGCGGCGGCATCGGTCTGCGGGATGATATCCGCGTCGATGTCTGACGCATCGGAACCATCCGCGCTGTCAACGTCCCGGATTTCCGCGACGGTGTCGAAACCGACGTCCAGACCCGCGTGGTCGGTATCGTCGCGGTCAGCGTCCACGTAATCCGCATCCTCATAGTCCTGATCTTCATAGTCCAGATCATCATGACCTGCATCGGAATCAGCACGGGCCGCGTGATCGGGTGCGGCTTGCGCATCCCCGCGCAGACCAGCCATCGCGGCGGCGACTGCGGCGGTGGTGGCGGCGGCGGTCGTGCCCACCTTCTGCGGAGCGGTGATCGCCGCTGCCAGAACGGCAGGCGCGTCGATCAGATCAACTTGGCCGACATCGCCATCTGCCGAAAGTGTCTGCGGCGCAGCCAACGCATCGGCGGACATGACACCGGGTTCGGCGGCGGACAGATCGGCGGCGATGTCGGTGATTGTCGCGGCAAAAACTTCCTGATCCGCGATGTGGTCCACCACGACCTCGGGCGCGCGGGCCACAACGGCGCGGATACGGTCCAGTTTGGCGGCAACAGACTCGGGCGTGGCCGCAGCGGACGGCGTCACGGCCATAACCTCGGTCTGCGTCACAGCCGACGCCGCCGACGGGTCGGGCCAGACATCGGTCAGATCATCGCTGACAGCGGGCGGCACCGGTGCGGCCGGGGCGGGGGCCGCCGCGCGCAACACGATCCGGTCGCGGTCCATCCGCGCATCGACGCGGCGGTCGATCTCGCGCCCCGCGATACGCGCCAGCATCTCGGCGTCCGGCGTCGGCGGTTCAGCCCCGAAATAGCGGTCATCGGCGGCAAGGTCGCGAAAGTATTCGGCAATCGCCTTCATCGTTTCAAACGAGTCGTCGAACCCTTCCAAGGTGCAGGAGAAGGTGCCGTATGAGACTGTGAGAACCTTGTTGGTATTGACCATCACAACTTGCTTTCCTTGCTGGCACCTGCCGTCGATCTGACAGATACATTCACTGATCACAGGGTTTACCATACGCCCCACGTCGAAAGCGGAACGAATCTTCGATTTTTACCGTATCATTTCATGTTCATATTGTGGTCTGTGCAAAATCCCGACCGCAATCAGGGGGAAATAGCGGTGATTGTAGACGAATTGGCGCCGATCACCCTGATCGGCAGCGGCGATGCGGATGCCGCAACAATCGCTTCGGCGCTGGCGCTGGCCCCGGTTGTCGTCGCAGCCGATGGTGGCGCGGTGGCGGCGCTGGCGGCAGGCGTGGTGCCGCGCGCGGTGATCGGTGACTTGGACAGCCTGCCGGAGGCTATCCGCGCGCAGCTTGACCCGGCAACGGTGCATCCGGTGCCGGAACAGGACAGCACCGATTTCGAGAAATGCCTGCAACGGCTGCGCGCGCCCTTGATCCTTGCCATCGGGTTCACCGGCGACCGCATGGATCATCAACTGGCGGCGCTGAGCGCGCTGGTGCGATACCCTGCGCAGCGCTGCATCGTGATCGCGCCGGGGCAGATCGCGTTCCTGTGCCCGCCGGTGTTGTCCCTGCCGGTCGAGGCCGGAACGCTGGTGTCGCTGTATCCGCTGGGCGCGGTCAGGGGGACATCGGACGGGCTGCAATGGCCGATCGCGGGGCTGGATTTTGCACCAGACGGGCGGGTGGGGACGTCGAATTGCGCCACAGGCCCGGTCACGCTGACGTTTGACGCCGCGCGGATGCTGGTCATTCTGCCGCGACAGACGCTGCCGATGGCAGTTGCCGCCCTGTTGGCCGCGCCTGCGCGCTGGTGAACGCGGCCAGCCGCGCCGCCGCCCGTTCGCGCAGGATGATGTAAAGCCCCGCCGCCATGGTGATGGCAATTCCCACCATCGCCAGCCCATTCGGCAGATCGCGCCAGATTGCCCAGCCGATCACGACGGCCACCGGAATCTCTAGATACTGCATCGGGGCCAGCGTGGCCGCAGGCGCATAGCGCAGCGACCAGACCATCAACAGATGGCTCACACTGCCCACCACACCGATGGCGATCAGCAGGCCCCAGCTTGATGTGGGCAACGCAGGCACGGCCAGCGCAGCAATGCCGCTGCCCGGACCCCAGATCACCAGTGGCGTCAACAGCGCCACCGCGATCCAGCCCGACACCATCTGCATCCCCACCGGATCGGTTTCCTTGGCGATCTGGCGGGTCAACAGCATGAAACAGGCGAAATTCACCGCCACGCCCAAGGGCAACAACGCGGGCCAGCCCACTGCGGCAAAAGACGGCTGCACCACCAGTAACGTGCCCGCAAACCCCGCCCCTGCCGCCCACAACCGGCGCGGGCCGACCTCTTCGCCCAGAAAGAAAAACCCAAGCGCCAGCATCAGGAACGGCATGACAAAGATGATCGCCACCGCATCCGCCAGCGGCAGGAATTGCAGCGCCGTGAACATCAGCCCGATCCCGAAGATATGCAGCACCGTGCGCAGCACCACGATGCCCAGCACCCGCCCCCGCATCCGCCAGGCCCGCCCGCCGAACCAAACGACCGGGATCAGCATCACCGCCTGCACCGCAAAGCGCAGGAACACCGCCAGACCCAGCGGCACGAGTTCCCCCAACAGCTTGGCCAGCGCGTCGCCCAACGGGGCCAGCACGCAGAACCCCAGCATCAGGGCAATCCCCAGCAATGGTTGATCCTTTGTCATGGCGAGAGGCTAGGCCGGGAAAATGAGTCGTGCAACCCGCTTTCGCAACCATAACCTGCATGACGCAAAGTCACTCTGCCTGTGCGCGTAACTTGCGGTCGGCCAACCGCTCGCGATACACCACGTAAAGCCCGGACCCGATGATGATGACGATGCCGGTGACGCTGAGCGCATTGGGCAGATCGCCGAATACCATCCAGCCAAGGGCGACGGCGGTGACGATTTCGGAATAATGGATCGGGGCCAACACCTGCGACGGCGCAAATTTCAGCGCATAGGACATGAACAGATGCGCCACCGCCGATGCCCCGCCAACACCTGCCAGCCACAGCCATGCGGTGCCCTGCGGCGGCACGATGGTCATGGTGGGGATGGCCAGCCGATCCGTGACCAGCAGCACCGGCAGGCAAATCGCGGCGGCAATGACCGAGGTGTGAAACTGCATCGGCACCGGGTCCATCCGTTGCGACAGGCTGCGCGTGACCAGCATATACAGTGCAAATGTCACCGCCGTGCCCAAGGGCAGCAGCGCCACCAGCCCGAATCGCGCAAACGACGGCTGGATCACCAGCAACGCACCCGCAAACCCCACCGCCACGGCGGCCAGACGGCGCGGCCCGACAGGTTCGTTCAACCAGAACCGCGCAATCAGCAGGATCACGAACGGCTCGACAAAGGCGATGGCCAGCGCATCCGCCACCGGCATGAACCGCACCGCGCCGACAAAGGTATAGGTGGACAGGATCAGAAACACCGCCCGCCAGATCAGCGCGCGCGCCACACCGGGGGGCCGCCGCAACCCGTGCCCCAGTAGCAGGCAGACGGGCACCATCAGCGCACCCTGCACCAGAAAACGCGCCAGCGTGATCTGCCCGACCGGGATCGTCGCAGTGGCCAGCTTGGACGCCACGTCGATCAGCGGCGCGGTGATGCAGAACGCTAGCATCAGGGCGATGCCCAGCAACGTGCGGTCGGCGGCGGGGGTGGTCATGGTATGGGTCATATGTTCCGGTTACCCGCGCCGCCGCGCGGCGTCAGGCCCGTTTGCGACATGGCACCGGATCAGCCCTTGAAGACCGGGGCACGGCCGGACAGGTTCGCACTGATCTGTTCCATCTGATGCGGACGCCCGATCAGCGCGGCCTGTTCCACGCTTTCGGCCATCAGAACATCGGCGCGGTGTGCCCCCGATTCCGCCAGCGCGATCAGCCGCTTGGCCGCGCGGATGGCCGAAGGCGAGCGCGCGGCGATCTGACCCGCCAGCGCCATGGCGGCGGCCAGCGGATCATCGGCCAGTTCCGTGACCAGCCCCAAGGCCTGCGCCTGCGGGGCCGCGACCGCCTCCGCCGTATAGGTCATCCGCCGCAGCACATCCGACCGGATCAGCCCCGGCAGGATCACCATCCCGCCCATGTCGGGCACGAGGCCCCATTTCATCTCCATGATCGCCAGCTTTGTGTCGGGATGCGCGATGCGGATATCGGCGCCCAGCGCCAGTTGCAGCCCCGCGCCATAGGCCACCCCATGCAGCGCCGCGATCACCGGCACCGGGACGCGCCGCCAGACCAGACAGACCTCCTGCATCAGGTTGGCATCGTCATGGCTGCGCGGCAGGATTCGCGCGGCGGGGTCACCGCCGGCAAAGGCGGCAAAGCTGGCCACATCCAGCCCCGCGCAAAAGCTGCGCCCCTCGCCCGAGATCACCACGGCGCGCACATCCGCCGCCATCAGCGATTGCCCCGCCGCCACCACCGCCTCGGCCATCGCCGGGTCCACCGCGTTCATCTTGTCGGCGCGTGTCAGGCGCACATGGGCGATGTGATCGGCGATGGTCACGGTGACACGCGCGGCAACGTCGGACGGGTCGGGTGTATGGACATGGATCGTGGGGTGCGGTGCGGTGGCGGTCATGATGATCTCCTTGGTCGCCACATGGTGACCGCAGCAAGGCCCGCGCGTCAAACCCGGACGTGGCGTCCTGCCCTTCGCTTTGCGACGGCCGCACACCCTGCCTGCCCTCTTGCCTGCCCGCCGGGGTTCCGCTTATCTCGCGCCATGACACATCCGCGCCTCACCCCGCTCGCCCTGACCCTGCCCGAAACCGTGCCTTTTGTTGGCCCCGAAGCGCAGGAACGCGCGCGCGGCGCGCCGTTTGCCGCGCGGATCGGCGCGAATGAAAGCGTGTTCGGCCCCGCCCCCGCCGCCATCGCCGCGATGGAGAGGGCCGCGCGCGAGGTCTGGATGTATGGCGACCCCGAAAGCCATGACCTGCGCGCGGCCCTTGCCGCACATCACGGCGTGGACATCACCAATGTCGTGGTGGGCGAAGGCATTGACGGGCTGCTGGGATACCTCGTGCGGCTGATCGCAGGGCCGGGGGATGCGGTGGTCACCTCCGACGGGGCCTATCCGACGTTCAATTACCATGTCGCAGGCTTTGGCGCGGCGCTGCACAAGGTGCCTTACCGCGACGATCACGAAGACCTGCCCGCCTTGATCGCGCGCGCCGCCGAGGTGGACGCGCGTCTGATCTATCTGGCGAACCCGGATAACCCGATGGGCACCTGCCATCCCGGCGCAGAGATCGTGGCGGCGCTGGATCATCTGCCGCCGGGGTGCCTGTTGGTGCTGGACGAGGCCTATATCGAACTGGCCCCACCGGGCACCGCCGCGCCTGTCGCGATCGACGATCCCCGCGTGATCCGGATGCGGACGTTTTCCAAGGGCCACGGCATGGCGGGCGCGCGCGTCGGCTATGCGCTGGGGGCGGCCCCGCTGATCCGGGCGTTCGAAAAGGTTCGCAACCATTTCGGCATGTCGCGCATCGCGCAGGCGGGGGCGCTGGCGTCACTCAGTGATCCCGGCTGGCTGGACTTGGTGCGGTCCGAGGTTGTGGCATCGCGCGCGCGGATCGCGGCGATTGCGGCAGAGGCCGGATTGCGCGCGCTGCCGTCGGCGACGAATTTCGTCGCGGTGGATTGCGGGCACGACGGCGCATTCGCGCGCCGGGTGCTGGATGGGTTGCTGGCGCGCGGCGTGTTCGCGCGGATGCCGGGGGTGGCGCCGCTGAACCGCTGTATCCGGATTTCCTGCGGGCGTGAGGCCGAGATGGACGTGCTGGCCGCCGCCTTGCCCGCCGCTGTGCAAGCGGCGCGGGGGTGATGGCTGCAAGCAGCCATCCTACGGGATATGCGCGCACAGCGTTGTGACTGGTATTTCGGGAATGATCCCGCGATGTTGCGACCACACTTCAAGGAGTTACCCCATGCGCGCCGCGCTGCTGTCCCTGATCCTTGCCGCCGCTGCCCTGCCAGTCACGGCGCAGACCGTGGACCATTCCTCCCACACCGGCCACACGATGCCCGCTGATGCCGCGCCCTCGACCAAGGCCTTTACGGCGGTCAATGACGCGATGCACCGCGACATGGCGATTGCGTTCACCGGCAAGGCCGATGTGGATTTCGTGCGCGGCATGATCCCGCATCATCAGGGCGCGGTGGACATGGCGCGGGTGCTGCTGGAATTCGGCACCGACCCGGAATTGCGCGCCTTCGCCGAAGGGATCATCGCGGCGCAGGAGGCCGAAATCGCCTTCATGAACGCCTGGCTCGCCAAGAACGCGCCGAACTGACGCTTCGTAGGGTGGGTCTTCAGACCCACCCCCCCCCTTGCGACGGGTCAGGCCGCGATCACCCGCGCCGCCGCCGACAGCGCACCCGCGCCGTGGTCGATATCCAGCGCGACAAAGCCCGCCTCGATCGACCCCAGCATCCCCATCACCATCTGCGCATTCAGGTGCCCCATATGGCCGATGCGGAAAAACCCGTGGCTTTCCGGGCTGCCGGGTTCGGCCATGCCCAGCCCGATGCCCAGCGTCACGCCTGCCTCGGATTCGGTCCAGTCGCGCAGCCGCGTCGCATCGGGCGCATCCAGCCGCAGCGCGGTGACAGCGCGGGACCGCAGCGCCGGGTCCTCGATGTTGCATCGCAAGGACCCCCCCTGCCCCCAGGCCGCGACTGCCGCCCAGATCGCGCGGGCCAGACGGTCGTGGCGGGCCCAGATCGCCTCCATTCCTTCGTCCATCATCAAATCCAGCGCGGCGCGCAGGCCATAGATGTGGTGCGTGGGCGCGGTGCCGCCCGAGAACATGTGGAATTGCGTCGGGTTGGCGCGCGGCACCCAATCCCAATACCGGCTGACCGGGGACAGCCGCGCGCGCACGGCGGCCGCCTTGTCGCTGAAGAACACCAGCCCCAGACCGGGCGGCGTCATCAGGCCCTTCTGGCTGGCCGCGACCATAACGTCGACGCCCCAATCGTCCATCTCGAACCGGTCACAGCCCAAGGACGCGATGCAATCCGCCATCAACAGCGCCGGATGCCCCACGGCGTCCAGCACCGCGCGCACGCCCTGGACATCGTTCAAGACCGAAGTCGAGGTGTCCACATGCGTAACCAGCACCGCCTTGATCCGGTGCGCGGTATCGGCGCGCAATGCGTCTTCGACGCGGTTCAGGTCCAAAGGCGCGGATTTGCCGAAGTCGATGATATCGGTGGCAATCCCCAGCCCCTGCGCCTGATCGGCCCAGCCATGACCGAAGCGCCCTGTGGCGGGCACCAGCACCGCCTCGCCCGGTGCCACGGTATTGGCCAGCGCGGCCTCCCATGCCGCATGGCCATTGCCAATATAGACCGCGACATGCTGCGACGTGCGCGCGACGCGGCGCAAATCGGGCACCAGCGAATAGGCCATCTCGACCAGTTCCCCGGCATAGATATTGGGCGCGGCGCGGTGCATCGCGCGCAACACGGCATCGGGCATCACGGACGGGCCGGGAATGGCAAGATATTCGCGGCCATGGCTGCGGGTCATCGGGGGAAACTCCTGTCTGTTCGCGCAGGACTGTATGCCCCCGCGCGGCGGGGTCAACCGCCCCTGCCCCGCTTATCGCCGGTAGTGCCGCGCCAGATCGGCGGGCTTGGCCCCCAGCAGATAGCGCAACAGCCGCAGATGGTTCTGTGCCCCGCGCCGGAACCAGCCATCGGCGCGATAGCGCGCAGCACTGGTGCGCACCGTCAGCGGCAACAGCCGGATATGCCCCCACAGCCGCAACGCCAGCGCCACATCCTCCATCAGCGGCTGATCCGGATAACCACCCACCGAATCCAGCAGCGCCTGCGACACCAGCAATCCCTGATCGCCATAGGGCAGATCGAACAGATAGGTCCGCAGATTGGCCCAGCCCGCCACCAGCACCGGCATCACACCGCGCGCATCAAACGCCAGCCGGAACGCGGCGGCGTCATCTTGGTGCGCCATGTGATCGCGCACGGCCCCGACCCAGCCGGGGGGCAACTCGGTGTCGGCATGCAGGATCAGAAACCACGTTCCCTGCGCCAGCGCCGCCCCCCGTCGCAATTGCCCCCCGCGCGAGGGCGCACCTTCGACAAACAGCGCGCCCGCCTCGGCGGCAATCACGCGGGTCGCATCCGTCGATCCGCCATCGGTGATGATCAATTCGCGGATAAGGCCCGCCTCCAGCCCCTCGAACAGCGAGGCGAGCGTCGCAGGCAGGCCCTCGGCGGCGTTCAGCGTGGGAATGATGACCGAAAGCGCCGCCCGCATCGCCCGCTCCTGTTATGCCCTTGCGCAGAGGCAAGACCCGTTCTCTGGCCCCTGTTGTTCGGTGCCCCGCAGGTTATATTGGTGCGACCCCTGAAAGGAAAGCGCCATGCCCCCCTCCGCCCCGCGCAGCATCTACCGCCTGACCGGCGCGGACCGCGCCACGTTCCTGCAAGGTCTGGTCAGCAATGATGTGCGGCGGGTGGTGGATGGCCCGGTCTATGCCGCGTTCCTGACCGCGCAGGGCAAGTATCTGGCGGATTTCCTGCTGGTGGCAGACGGCGACGCGATCCTCTTGGATGTGGCGGCCAGCCACGGTCCGGCGCTGGCGGCGCGGCTGGGGATGTACCGGTTGCGCGCGGATGTGCAGATCGCGCTGACAGACATGCAGGTGCAGCGGGGGCTTGGGACCGCGCCTGCGGGGGCGGTCATGGACCCCCGGCATCCCGCGCTTGGCTGGCGGTTCTATGGCGCGGAAGGTGGCGATGACGGCACCGATTGGGACGCGCCGCGCGTGGCGCATGTGATCCCCGAGACGGGTATCGAACTGACCCCCGAGACATATATCCTGGAGGCCGGGTTCGACCGCCTGCACGGTGTCGATTTCCGCAAGGGCTGTTACGTGGGCCAAGAGGTGACTGCCCGGATGCGCCACAAGACCGAACTGAAAAAAGGTCTGGTGCAACTGGCCATCGACGGCGCGGCCCCGATTGGCACCGAGATCACGCTGGACAGCAAACCGGCGGGGGTGCTTTACACCCAGTCGAAGGGCCGTGCGCTGGCGCAGATGCGGTTCGACCGCATCGCGCCGGGGCTGATGGCGGGCACGGCGCGGCTGGGTCCGGTGGCGAACTAGCCGCCCGGTCAGGCGCGCGCGGAGTATTCCAGAAACTCGGTGTGCACGATGATGTCCTCATCCACCCCGATGAACGGCGGCACCATGATGCGCACGCCATTGTCCAGCACGGCGGGCTTGAACGACTTGGACGCGGTCTGTCCGGTCAGCGTCGGTTCGGTTTCCACCACGCGGCAGACCACCTTCTGCGGCAGCGCCACCGACAGCGCCTCGTCGCCATAGAACTGCACCGTGGCCGTCATGCCGTCCTGCAGGAAGGGGCGGCGATCTCCCAGCAATTCGGCGTCGATCTCGATCTGCTCAAAGCTTTCGGGATCCATGAACACCAGCTTGCCATCGGTTTCATACAGGAACTGCTGGTCGCGGTTTTCCAGCCGCACTTCTTCGACCTTGTCCTCCGACCGCCAGCGTTCATTCAGCTTGCGGCCATCGCGGACGTTCTTCAGCTCGACCTGGGCAAACGCCCCGCCCTTGCCGGGTTTGACGTGGTTGACCTTGACCGCCGCCCAAAGACCGCCGTCAAAGTCAAGGATGGCTCCGGGGCGGATTTCGTTTCCGTTGATTTTCGGCATGTGGCTAAACCATGGCAAAAGGTTGAAGAATTGTCGCTAACCCCTAAATACAGGGGTAGATACCGGGGGTAGACGACCAGATATCGGTTCACGCGATTTGACCCATGCGCCTGTCGCATAACTGTCATGATAAAAAGAGCTACCCGAATCGCATTTGATACGTCATACACCCCGTTACGCCAGAAAACACAAGAGCAATAAGAAAAGGACGGTCCCATGCGAGATTTCGTTGATGGAACTGCGTTCAATAACGAACAGGGCAACCGCGCCCGCAAACTGTTTGCTGCCGTTGTGCTGGCAGCGCTTGATGACGCCATTGCCGATGACAAGAAATATGGCAACGGCCCAGAACAGATCGCCCGTTGGGCGCGCTCGCGCGATGGTCGCGAAGTGCTGTCCTGCGCCGGCATCGACCCGAATGAGCGGGTGGTGAAGGGTCTGATGGATTTTGTCGCCAAGGGCGTGCGCACCTCGGTCGCGCTGTCGCGCGAGGAAAGCGAGCGCCGCCATGCGGCACTCGAGGCCGAAGCCGCCTGAGCATCGCCGCAAAAGCGGCCTGACCAGCGCGCCCCTGCGGGGCGCGTTTCGCGTTTATGCGGCAAGGCGGTGGGGCAAAGTGGTGGCGTGATCTTCGATCACAGGTACAAGCGAGCGTGATCTTCGATCACGACGGGACTTGGCCTTGCGCAGGCGCAAGGCGATCACAGCTATTCGAAATCCTGCGCCGACATCGCCCGGTGAATCTCACGCCGCACCAGCTTGCGGACGTTGCGGGTGATGCGTTCGCCCAAGGCCCCCATCAGTTCCTGCCGGACGATATCGGCCACCAACTCGCGCAGCATCGCCTCGTCGATGACTGATTCTTCCGCCAGGATGTTGCCCGCAGCGTCCATGCCATCGTTTGCGCCATCGCCTTCGCCATCATCCGCGAAGTCGTCGGACGGATCATCCTCGGCGGTCAGATCGTCGCGATAGCGCGGGTCATCGGCGCCCGCATCCATTCCTGCATTCATGCCGTCCCGCGGGTCCGGCATGTCGGTCCAGGTTTCATCGCCGGGTTCATCCACCTGTTCCGCTTGGTGGGCGGCGATGCGGTCGTCGCTGTCATCGGACGCGGGCGCATCACCGGCGGCCGGGTCTGCACCATCGCGCTGCGTGTCAGGGCGAATATCATCAATGTGATCGTCCCCGACATAATCTTTCCAGGCCATCGCATCCGACAGCGGCGCGTCGCCGGAAGCGGCGTCCTGCGGTCCGGCATCATCGCTATGTTGCGGCGCGGGCGACCATTCTGCTACCTCTGCGCGGGAATCGCCCGAATCGGTGCGGTTTTCAGAAGACACATCGGTAAAATCGGCGTCAATCGGTTCGGAGACGTGTTCCGGTGCCGCCTGATCAGTCAGGGTTTGCATCACCCGTTCGGTGATCCCGGCTACCGCGCTGTCCGGGGCCGATGCGACCTGTGTCGTGTCAGACGCGGGCTGTGGCGCATCATCCTGCCACAGGTCGGCCAGCCGCGCCTCGGGGTCGTTCCAGGGCTGTTCCGGGTCCACCGCACGACGCGGGGTGGCCACCTCGGGTGTCTCCGGTTCCATGACCCGCAGCGACGGCGTCAGCACCAGACGGTCGCCCGCAGACGGCGCCGGGTGCAACGGTTGCGGCACCGGACGTGGCGCGGTGGCGGCAGGCGAGGATACGCCACGCGGTCGGGTATCTTCGGACACCAGCCGCCGGATCGACGCCAGCACGTCTTCGATATCCACATTGGTCATCGGATCGGACATGCGTCCCGCCTCGCTGGATCAGCTTCGTTGCCCCACAGGATAACCACATTCGCCGGTCTTCTCAACCGCCCGTGTTCGCAGGAAAAAGCGCGGGTTTTATTGTTTCGACAGCGACTTCAGCACCCGGTCAAGCTGTTGGCCCTGCGCGGATCGCGCCAAGGGAGCGGATTTGACCAGATTGTAATATTCAGCCGGGTCGTAGATCTGCACCCGCAGTTTCAGTTGTTCCGCCGTCAGCAAGCCCATGGAGGCCAACAGCGCATAGTAGGCGGTGATCTCGTTCGACGCGGCGGTGATCTGGTTCGCGCGGGCGTCCAGCAATTCCTGTTCGGCGTTCAGCACATCCAACGTGGTGCGCGCGCCCAGCGTGGCCTCTTCGCGGACGCCCTGAAAGGCGACCTGCGCCGCGCGGATCTGTTCTTCGGTGGCGGCGCGGGCGGCGCGGGCGACCTCGACCTGCGCCCAGGCGCTGCCGGTGCCCTGCGCGATCTGTTCGCGAGTTGCATGCAGGTTGCCGCGCGCGGCATCGACCCGGCCCACGGCCTGCCGCTGCAGCGCGTTGATGCGCCCGCCCTGATAGATCGGACCCGACGCCTCGACGCCGATGGTGCCCCCGCGCGAAAAGTTGCTGCTGCCGAATTGATCGGTGGCCCCCAGGCTGCCGGTCAGGTTGACCGTCGGCAGGCCAGATTTGCGCGCCGCCGCCAGCGCCAGTTCGGCGGCGGTGATTTCGTGCCCGGCCTGACGCATGTCCGGGTGACCGCGCAACGCAACCTGTTTGGCGGCATCCGGCGATGCGGCGGGCATGGCGCGGCGTTCCGGAGCGGTCAGACTGCCGGGACGCCGACCGACAGCAGCGCGGAAATCCTCGATCGCAATGGCGCGGTCACCTTGCGCTTGGGCCAGTCCGGCACGTGCAGCGGCCAGTCGCGCTTCGGTCAGGGCCACATCGGTGCGCGTCACCTCGCCGACCTCGAAACGGTCATTCGCGGCGCGCAATTCTTCGGAAATCACCCGCAGGTTATTCTCGCGCAGGCCGACGGTTTCCGACGTCGCGCGCACACTCATATATGCCTGCACCGCTGCCAGCAGCACCCGCTGTTCGACACCGCGCAGCGCCTCGCGGGTGGCCAGCACGCTTTCCTTGGCGCGTTCGACGCCGAGTTCGGTGCGACCGGCATCCCAGAGCAGCAGTTCCATCGACAGCCCGACCGTCAGCTCGTTCGCAGCCGACCCGCGGATCACGCCGAAGGTCTGGTTGCTGCGCGATGTGCCATATTGCCGGGTAAAATCCGTGGCCCAGTTGACGATCGGGCGCAGCGCGGCGAACTGCACCGCGACCTCGTCATCCGCGAACCGCAACAGCGCGCGGTTCTGTTCCAGCAGGCCCGAGTTGCGATAGGCATCCGCCAACGCATCGGACAGGTTTTCGGCCTGCACCGTGGCAGGCGTCAGCATCAGGGTCACGGCGAAGGCCACGCTTGCCGTCATGCCACGCAAGGAACGGGTCAGGCTGCGCTTCAGGCCAGAAATGGGCAGGATCATATCGGGTTCCTTGTCGCAGGTGATGCACAGGCCTTGCAGCATGAACGGAGGGACTGGTGTGGCGATGGCATCAGAATGTGAAAGCGCGGTGACGCTCAAATCCCGGCAGCACCGGGGCCGCCGCATTGAAGGCAAACCGCCAGGACATCTGCCCGTCGATCTTGTAGCCGATGCGCGCAATGCCCAGCGCGCCTTCGACGAACACACAAGCGATGCGCCCGCCTTCCTTGACCTGTGCCAGGATGGCCTCCGGCAGGTGTTCCACCGCGCCTTCGATCAGAATCGCATCATAGGGCGCATGACGCGCATCGCCCACACACAGCGCGCCGGTGATCACGGCCACGTTGTCCACGCCCAGCTGGCCCAGCACCGTTTCGGCCTCTTGGGCGAAATCCGCGTTTTCTTCGAGGGCGACAACGGCTTCGGCCAGCCGCGCCAGCACCGCCGAGCCATAGCCCAGCCCCGCGCCCAGATCGAGCACCAGCTCGTCCGGCTGCACATCCAGCCCGTCCAGCAGTTTCGCCAACACCCGCGGGTCCAGCACCACGCGCCCGCCACCCAGATCGACGTGATCGCCCATGTAGGCGGCCTCGCGTTTCGCGGCCGGCACGAATTCCTCGCGCGGCACGGCCAGCATCGCTGCAATCACAGGGTATTTCGTCACATCAGACGGCCGCACCTGCGTATCCACCATGATGCTGCGGCGCGTGGCAAAGTCGGTCATGCGGGTAAACTCACCGGTTCATTTCTGATGTGCCAGTATCTTGTCACAAGGTTGCGGCGGCGGCAACCAGCGAACCGCCGCCGCGCAACCCGCTTGCAGCGCGCGGACGGATCAGGTAATCCCCTCCTACCCTCGGCGGCGAGTTGGCGGAGAGGTTACGCACCGGATTGCAAATCCGTGAAGATCGGTTCGATTCCGATACTCGCCTCCAGATCTCCTGAAGCTGTTGAACTTGTCGTGATACCGGCGCGGCACGCTTTTGCGGCAAGCCGCCGGTTTGCGCAACAAACCGGCAGGATATCGTGCTTTGGTCATCCGCCGCGCGACAACTGCCCAGAAAACAGGCACCGCATACGCAGGCGTCCGGTCACGGTTTTACCCAGAATACATATCCTTGTTGCAATGACGACACCATCCTGTCGGAAAATCGTTATTCTGCGGGTGCGCGGGTGGGTTTGTGCGAAATTTGCATACCTGAAATGCCTTGGATGCATAACATGCCACCTAGCGACTCACGCGCCGACCTGACAGGTAGTGCTTGAATTTCAACCATCTGAGAACGTCGCAAAATCATGAACGGTGCCAACTGTGCATCCCCTGCCATCGGTCGTCGTGCGGTCCTGGCCGGGGCTGTCGGCAGTGTCATGCTGCAATGCGGCATGGGTGGCGTGTCGTCGGCGTTAGCGCAAACTGTTGCGGCACCGGCGGCATCCGTGGCAGAGCCGTTCGATTTCGACCGTCTGACCGCCGCGATGCAGGACATGGCGACACGACCGGCGGTTGCCCCGGTCAAGCCTGACGGGTTCCACACCAGTTTTGACTATGACGATTACCGCGCCATCAACTTTGATCCGGCGCGCGCGCGGTGGTCCGAGGATGCCGGACGGTTCCGTCTTGCGGCGTTCCATCTGGGGTGGCTGTTTGCCGAACCGGTGCAACTGTTTGAAATCATCGACGGTCTGGCGCAGCCGCTGACCTTCAGCACCGATGATTTCCTGTACTATGACCGCATCCGCGACCTCGTTCCGCAGCACGCGGAACTCGCAGGCGTCGCAGGTTTCCGCCTCAGCGGGCCGTTGAACCGCCCCGATGTGCAGGACGAGGTGGTGGCATTTCTGGGCGCAAGCTATTTCCGTGCGGTCGGGCGCGGCAATACCTATGGCCTGTCGGCGCGCGGGTTGGCCATCGACACGGCGCTGGGGCGGCCCGAGGAATTTCCCCGCTTCACGCGGTTCTGGCTGCAACGCCCGACGCCAAGCGATGCGACGGTGACGGTCTATGCCGCGCTGGAAAGCCACAGCTGCACCGGGGCCTACCGGTTCGTGATCCGCCCCGGTCTGGACACGGCGATGGATGTCACCGCGCGGCTGTTCTTCCGCCATGATGTCGGGCAGGTCGGGCTGGCGCCGCTGACCTCGATGTTCCTGTATTCGGAAAAGAACCGCGCCGGGTTCGACGATTACCGCCCCAACGTGCATGACAGCGATGGCCTGATGATCCGCCGTCGCGATGGCGATGTGATCTGGCGGCCGCTGAACAACCCGCCGCGCCTGTCCGAGTCGTGGTTCACCGAGGACAGCCCGCGCGCCTTTGGCCTGATGCAGCGGGACCGCGCCTTTGCCAGCTATCAAGACGCCAGCGCGCATTACGAACGCCGCCCGTCGCTCTTGGTCGAGCCGCTGTCGGATTGGGGACGCGGGGCGATCCGGCTGGTGGAATTGCCGACCGACAGTGAGGCGAACGACAATATTGTCGCTTTCTGGGTGCCGTCCGCGCCGCTGGTGCCGGGACAACAGCACGAATTTGCCTATCGGCTGCATTGGGGCGCGCAGACCTCTGACGCGAGCTCGGATCTTGCCTATATACGCGAAACGCGGTCCGGGGCCGCAGGGGTGGCGGGGGCCGACAGCGACCCCAACGCGCGCAAGTTTGTGGTGGATTTCGCAGGTGGCCTGCTGGCGGCGCTGCCCGCTGATGCGGCCGTGCAGGCGATGGTGACGGTATCGGGGGGTGAAATCCTGTTTCAGGCCCTCAAGAAGGTGGATGGATCGGGCGACTGGCGGCTGGTGATCGACGTGGCGGCGCCCAACGGCGCGCTGGTCGAGATGAGCGCGCATATCGCCGGGTTCGATCGCAAATTGACTGAACTCTGGCTTTATCAATGGGTGAAGCGATGAACGTGCCTCTGCGACCCACCACCTGGCCCGCCACAACGACGGAGCCTTTCCTGTCCACACTGCCGCCCGCCGCCCCCTTGGCGATGCCAAAACAGGTGCTGACCGCGCCACGCCTGCGGGTCACACCCGGTTGGGCCTGGGTCCTGCGCATCTGGCCGGGTTTGCGGCAGGCAGGCTGACATCTTGGACGCATCCGGCACCGGCACCCGCGACGCGCGGGTCGCAGCCCTGTTGCTCAGCGTGCTGGCGGCGGCAGCGGCGGCCATGGTGTTTCAGGTCTATGGCGCGGCGGATGGGCTGGACCCGGTCGATTACATCCGGTCCGGGCTGATCCTGCTGTCAACCTGGTGGCTGGCTTGGGGCGCGGCGCAGGCGCTGTTGGGGCTGACGGCGCGCCATCGCGTTACGACCCACAGCACCGCACCGATTCTGGGACGCAGCGTGGTTCTGGTGCCGGTCTATAACGAAGACCCGCGCGTGACCTTTGCCCGCGTCGCCGCGATGGATGCCTCGCTGGCGGCCATTGGCGATCCGGCCGTGGTGGATTTCGCCATCCTGTCCGACACAAGGTCCGAAGTGATCGCCGCGCAAGAGACCGCCTGGTTCGCGCACCTGCTGGCAGACAGGGGCGGCGCGGGGCGGATGTTCTACCGCCGCCGGGTGCTGAACACCGGGCGCAAGGCCGGCAATATCGAGGATTTCATCACAACGTCCGGCGCGGCCTGGGATTACGCGGTGATCCTGGACGCCGACAGCCTGATGGATGGCGCCACCGTGCTGGAAATGATCCGCCGCACCGAGGCCGACCCCCGGCTGGGCCTGTTGCAGACCCTGCCGCGCGTTGTGCGCGCGCGCTCGCGCTTTGGCCGCGCGATGCAGTTTTCCGCAGGATTTCATTCGTTGATCTTTGCCCGCGGCCAAGCCGCGATGCAGGGCCGCACCGGGCCGTTCTGGGGCCATAACGCCATCATCCGAATCCGCGCCTTCGCCGAAAGCTGTGGCCTGCCCGAATTGCCGGGGCGCCCGCCCTTTGGCGGGCCGATCCTGTCGCATGATTATGTCGAGGCGGCGCTCTTGGCGCGCGCGGGCTGGACGGTGCGGCTGGATACCGATCTGGACGGGTCATTCGAGGAAGGCCCCGAAAACATCGTAGATCATGCCAAGCGCGACCGCCGCTGGTGCCAGGGCAACCTGCAACATTCCAAGCTGTTGTTCGCGCCGGGGCTGAAACTGTGGTCGCGGTTCGTGTTCTTTCAGGGCATTTTCGCCTATATCGCGCCGGTGTTCTGGCTGGCGTTTATGCTGGCTTCGGTGGCCGCCGTGTTCTGGGCACATCCGCCGGATTATTTCCCGCAGGAAAACTGGCCGATCCCGGTGTTTCCAGTGGATCAGCGGTCCAAGGCGGTCGGGCTGGCTGTGGGCATCTTTGGCCTCTTGATCCTGCCGAAACTGGCGATTGGCATCACCGCGATCTGGAACGGGCGCGGGCCGGGATTTGGCGGGGCCTTGCTGGCGCTGCGGTCCGTGCTGGCGGAACTGGCGCTGTCCACCATCGTGGCCCCGGTCCTGTTGGCATTCCAGACCCGGTCAGTGATGCAGGTGGTGCTGGGACGCGACGGCGGCTGGCCGCCCAACAATCGCGGCGATGGCAGCCTGACGCTGGACGAGGCCTGGGTCGCCGCGCGCTGGATCACCTGGTGGGGGCTCTTGAGTTTGACATCGGCGCATTGGCTGGCCCCGTCGCTGACGCTGTGGCTGTTGCCGGTGACACTGCCGATGATCCTGTCGCCGTGGATCATTCAGATCACCTCGCAGACCAGCCGCGCGCGCGTGTTCACGGTGCCCGAGGAACTGGCCCTGCCCGATATCCTGGCGCGCCATGATGCGGTGCTGGCGCGCTGGCCCGACACCATCCCGGCATGAAAAAGGCCCCGCAAAGCGGGGCCTTTGGAGAATTTGGCCGGATCAGGCGGCTTCGACCGCGCGCCGCGTCAACACGCCCACCAGATGCGCGCGATAGGCCGCCGTGCCATGCAGGTCGGTGATCATGCCATCGGCGTCAGGCGCCATGCCCGCAATCGCGCTTGCGGCGAATTGCGCCGACAGCGCGGCTTCGGCGTCAGACCAGCGGAACACGCCTTGTTCCGCCGCACCTGTAACGGCGACCCGCACACCATCGGCATAGCGGGCGACGAACACACCCGTCAGCGCAAAGCGCGAGGCGGGCTGTTCAAACTTGATATAGGCGGCCTGCATCGGCACCGGGAACCGCACCTCGGTGATGATTTCGCCGGGTTCCAGCGCAGTTGTGAACATGCCCTGAAAGTAATCATCCGCTGCGATGTGCCGCGTGTTCGTCACGATGGTTGCGCCAGACGCCAGCACGGCAGACGGGTAACACGCCGCCGGGTCGTTGTTGGCCACCGATCCGCCGATGGTGCCGCGATTGCGCACCGCCGGGTCACCGATCCCCAGCGCCAGCTTGGCCAGCGCCGGGTAATGCGCGGCCACGTCACGCGCGACCTGCGCATGGGTGGTGGCCCCGCCGATGCAGACCGCGCCGTCATCGCCACGGCAGACGCCAACCATCTCGGCAATGCCGGTCAGGCTGACCAAAGTGGCCGGGCTGGCCAGACGCGCCTTCAGCGAGGGGATCAGCGTTTGCCCGCCGCCCAGCGCCTGCGCCTCGTCATGGGCCATCGCGGCCACGGCATCGGCCAGCGTGGCCGGTCTTACCAAATCGAATGCATACATGCTGTCTCTCCTCAGGCTTTTGCGGTCTGGATCGCGGCCCAGACGCGGGCGGGCGACACGGGCATGTCGATGTGGTCGATCTTGATGCCACCGGAATTCATCGCATCCAGCACGGCATTGATCACGGCGGGGGGCGACCCGATGGCCCCGGCCTCGCCGCAACCCTTCACACCCAAGGGGTTGTGGGTGCAGGGCGTGACGCAGGAATGGTCCACGCTGTAGAACGGCACGTCAGTCGCGCGCGGCATGGCGTAATCCATATAGGACCCGGTCAGAAGCTGGCCGTTGTCGTCATACACGGCACCTTCCAGCAGGGCCTGCCCGATGCCTTGGGCGATCCCGCCATGCACCTGCCCCGACACGATCATCGGGTTGATGATGTTGCCGAAATCATCCGCAGCGGCAAAGCGTTCGATGGTGACGCGCCCCGTATCCGGGTCCAGTTCCACCTCGCAGGCATAGGCCCCGGCGGGATAGGTAAAGTTGGACGGGTCGTAGAAGGCGGTTTCTTCCAGCCCCGGTTCCAGATCTTCGAGCGGGTAGTTGTGCGGCACGTAAGCCGCCAGCGTGATGTCACCCCAAGCCACGGATTTGTCGGTGCCCGCAACGTGGAACCGGCCATCCTTGATCTCGATATCCTGATCCGAGGCTTCCATCAGGTGCGCGGCGATTTTCTTGGCCTTGTTCAGCACCTTTTCCGCCGCGCGGACCATGGCCGAGCCACCAACGGCCAGCGAACGCGAGCCATAGGTGCCCATGCCCATCGGGCCGCGCGCGGTGTCGCCATGCACGATTTCCACAAGGCTTTCGTCCACGCCCAGCATTTCCGCGATCACCTGCGGGAAGGCGGTTTCATGGCCCTGCCCGTGGCTGTGCGAGCCGGTCATCACCACGATCCCGCCGGTTGCGTTGACACGCACGGTGGCGGATTCGTAGAGACCCGCGCGCGCGCCCAACTGGCCCACCAGGTTCGACGGCGCGATGCCGCAGGCCTCGATATAGCAGTTCACGCCCAGACCGCGCAGACGACCCTTCGCCTCGGACGCGGCACGGCGGGCGGGGAAGCCTGCCATGTCGGCCATCTCGATCAGCTTGTCCATCGTCGCATCATAGTTGCCGGTGTCATAGACCACGGCGACCGGCGTCTGATACGGAAACTCGCGCACGAAATTCTGCCGCCGCAGCGCGATGGGATCGACGCCCAATTCGCGCGCCGCCTTGTCGATGACGCGCTCCAGCTGATAGGTCGCCTCGGGGCGGCCCGCGCCGCGGTAGGCGTCCACCGGCACGGTATTGGTGAACACGGCCTTCACATTCACATAGATATGCGGGGTCTTGTAGTTGCCCGCCATCAGCGTGCCATGCAGCCATGTCGGCACCGACGGCGCGAAGGTGGACAGGTAGGCCCCCATGTTCGCGTAGGTCTCGGTCCGGATGGCGACAAAGTTGTGGTCCGCATCCAGCGCCAGTTCGATCTTGGTCACATGGTCGCGGCCATGCGCGTCGGACATGAACGCCTCGGACCGCGACGAGGTCCATTTCACCGGGCGGTTCAGCTTGCGCGCGGCAAAGGTGCAGAACGCCTCTTCGGCATAGTGGAAGATCTTGGTGCCAAAGCCGCCGCCCACGTCGGGCGACACGACGCGCAGTTTATGTTCCGGGATGCCCAGCACAAAGGCCCCCATCAACAGGCGGATCACATGCGGGTTCTGCGAGGTGGTATACAGCGTCGATTCGTCCGTCGCGCGGTGATAGTCGCCCACGGCCACGCGGGGTTCCATCGGGTTGGCGATCAGGCGATTGTTCACCAGTTCCAATGTGGTGACATGCGCGGCACCCTTGATGGCGGCGTCAACGGCAGCTTTGTTGTCTTCGACAAAGCCCCAGTCATAGCACAGGTTGCTGCCGATCTCGTCATGGACCAGCGCCGACCCGTCCTTGATCGCGGCCTTCATGTCCACGACGGCAGGCAGTTCTTCGATGTCCAGCCCGATCGCCTCGGCGGCATCGCGGGCCTGTTCCAGCGTTTCGGCCACGATAGCAGCAATGGGGTCGCCGACATGGCGCACCTTGCCCTGCGCCAGCACCGGGTGGCCCGGTTCTTTCATCGCGACGCCAAAGCGGTCCGTCACCTGCCAGCCGCAGGGCAGCCCGCCGACGCCGGCGAAATCGGCGCCGGTGAAGATGCGGATGACGCCGGGCATGGCGGAGGCGGCGGTGGTATCGACCTTGTTCAGCCGCCCATGCGCCACGTCAGAGCGCAGGAAATACACATGCGCCTGGCCACGGATGTTGATGTCGTCGGTATAATTGCCGGTTCCGGTCAGGAACCGCACGTCTTCGCGCCGTTTGATGCTGGCGCCGATGCCGTGATCCTTGGGCATTCTAATCTCCTCCCGATGTTGGACCGGGTCGCCAGTCGCCCCTCCGCGATACTGGCCCCCGTGAAAAGCGTGGTCTGCTTATTCCGCAGCAACCGCCGGCAAATCTTGGCCCGAAGCGGCCAGAACCGCTTTGACAATGTTGTGATATCCGGTGCAGCGGCAGATGTTGCCTTCCAGATAGTGCCGCACCTCGTGTTCCGTGGGCTTGGGGTTTTCGGCCAACAGCGCCGCCGCCGACATCACCATGCCGGGGGTGCAGAAGCCGCACTGCAACCCGTGATGGTCCTGAAACGCCTGTTGCAGCGGCGACAGGGTGCCATCGGCATCTGCCATGCCTTCGATGGTGGCAACGGTGGCCCCTTCGGCCTCGGCGGCCAGCATGGTGCAGGATTTCACCGCGCGGCCGTTCACATGCACCACGCAGGCCCCGCATTGCGAGGTGTCGCAGCCGACATGCGTGCCGGTCAGGTGCAGCGTGTCGCGCAGGAACGACACCAAGAGTGTCCGCCCCTCGACCTCGCCCGAACAGGTCGCCCCGTTCACTGTCATTGTTACCTTCATCAGGTTTCCTCCCGTTCTGATGTTGCGGCTCAGGTCTCGGATTTGGGTTCGGATTTGCCGAACACGCGCCCAAGCCAGCCTTTTTTCGCCTCCGGTTCCGCAGCGTCTGCGACCGCATCCGGTCCCTCGACCGCCGCCTTGAACCGGGTAAAGAAATCATCCGCCATCTTCTTGGCAAAGCCGTCGATGATGCGGCTGCCAAGCTGCGCCAGCTTGCCGCCCACATGCGCCTCGACATCATAGGACAGCCGCGTGCCGCCTTCGATATCGTCCAGCCGCACCTTGGCCCCGCCCTTGGCAAAGCCCGCAGCGCCGCCCTTGCCCTCGCCCGACAGGGTCAGCGACTGGCCCTCGATCCGATCAGTCAGGCTGACCGCGCCTTTGAAGGTCGCCTTCACCGGGCCGACCTTTTGCACCACCGTCGCTTCGAATCCGTCCGTCGGATTGCCCGCCATCTCGGTGCAGCCGGGCACACATTCTTTCAGCACATCGGCCGACAAAAGCGCCGCCCAGACATCGCTGCGCGGCGCAAAAATATCTTGCGAATCAGTTAATTGCAAACCTTGGCCTCCCTGGCGGCTGTCCCCGTCCCTCCTCCAGAGGCGGGACCAGCCATGCGTGGTCTGCCCACAGTCCATCCCGCTTGGGCGCGTCTGTCAATTCAAATCCGTGCATCACGGCCAAGACAGTACGTCTTTGCGGGGGAGGAACCAGGCGAGGCGCGTCAGCGCCCCAATTCAGCGACCCAGTTCAGCGACTGCGGGTTTCCGCCGAGATCGCGCCTTCAAGCCCGGTTGACCCGTAAAGCCAGTCAATCGTGTCATACCAATCGGCAGGCGTTTTCGCGCGCATCACCGCGTTGCGCAGTTCGGCATGGGCACCTGCGGGGTGATAGACATGCTGGCCGATCTCGCGCGATTGCAACTGCACCCGCGCCGTGCGCAAGCGGCGCATGTCCTGATAGCGGATCAGCGCGCCGGTCAGGTCATCGGGCATGGCGGCCACGCAATGCGACAGTGCCACGGCATCCTCCATCGCCATGCAGGCGCCTTGGGCAAAGTATTGCAGCATCGGGTGCGCGGCATCGCCCAAGAGTGCCACGCGGCCCTCGGTCCAGCCCAGGATCGGGTCGCGGTCGCACAGCACCCACATCTTCCAATCGGCTCCCTTGTCGATGATCTGCTGGGCGACGGGCGCGATATGATCGAAGCCGCGCCGCACCTCGGCATGGGACACCGGTTTGCCCGCAACGGGTTCCGGCGCGTCGTTATGGTAAGTCACCACAAGGTTGAACTGTTTCCACCCTGACAGCGGGTAATGCACGATATGGCATTTCGGCCCGGCCCACAGCGTTGCGGCGTTCCAGCGCAGATCCTCGGGCATCTGGTCGGTCGGGATCACGCTGCGATAGGTGGTGTGGCCCGACACGCGCGGCGCACCATCGCCCACCATTTGTGCGCGCACCTTGGACCAAAGCCCATCAGCCCCGATCAGCGCGCGGCCCGTGATCCGCGTGCCATCCGCCAGATGCGCTGTCACGCGGTCACCGTCCTGGTCATAGCCGGTGACACCGGCATCGGTGCGCAAACTCACCAGCGGATGGGCCTGACAGGCGCGCAGGAACACGCCGTGCATCTCGCCGCGGTGCACCACGGCATAGGGGTTCTTGAACCGGGCGCGGAATGCGTCATCCAGCGGGATGCGCGTGATCTCGTCCCCTGTCATCGCGTCCATCAACCGCAAGCTGTCGATATAGACCGCCATCGCGCGGGCCGCATCGCCAACGCCCAAGTAATCAAAAGCATGAAAGGCGTTCGGGCCCAGTTGGATGCCCGCCCCGATTTCGCCCAGCGTGGCGCTGCGTTCCAGCACGGTGCTGGCGATGCCCTTTTGCGCCAGCCCGATGGCCGCCGCCAGCCCGCCAATCCCGCCGCCCGCAATCAGTATCGTGTCTATCATGCTGCTCTCCCAATCTATTAGAACGTATGCTTATCATATTTAGGCGTGTCAACCCTGCGCAACCCCGCGACGCCACACCGCTGGACCCGCCGCCTCTGGCAGCGTATCTGCAACCTCTGTGCTGGAAAGGTTCCCCATCATGCGCGCACCCTGGCCCCTCACCCGCGACTTGGCTCTGATCGGCGGCGGGCATACCCATGCGCTGGTGCTGCGGATGTGGGGGATGCGGCCTTTGCCGGGGGTGCGGGTCACACTGGTCAATCCCGGCCCGGTTGCGCCCTATACCGGCATGCTGCCCGGACACGTGGCGGGGCATTACACGCAGGACGCGCTGGAGATTGATCTGGTCCGGCTTGCGCGGTTCGCGGACGCACGGCTGATCATGGCGCGGGCCGTGGCAATGGACCCGGTGGCGCGGCAGGTGACGCTGGATGATGGCCGGGTGATCGGGTTCGACGTGGTGTCCGTCGATATCGGCATCCACGCCGAAATGCCGGGAATTGCGGGGTTCATGGACCACGCCGTCGCGGCCAAGCCGCTGGACCGCTTTGCCGCCCGCTGGCGTCATCATCTGGCGCAGGTTGCCGCAGGCGCAGCGGCCCCGACCGTGGCGGTGATTGGCGGCGGCATCGCGGGCGTGGAACTGGCCATGACCATGGCGCACGCGATCCGGGCGGCGGGCCGCGCGCCACGCGTGACGATTCTGGAACGTCAGGCGGCACTTGCGGGCGTATCCGCACGCGCGGCATCAATTCTAGCGCGCAAGATGCGGGACTTGGGCGTGGATTTCCAGGGCGGCATCACCGTGGCAGAGGTCGGCCCGGATCACGTCCGGCTGGCGGATGGCCGCCGCATCGCCGCCGCGCTGACCGTGGGCGCGGCGGGCGCGTTCCCGCATCCCTTCGCCGCAAACAGCGGATTGGCGTTGCAGGACGGATTCATCCGCGTGGACACGCATTTGCAGGCCGAAGGTCACAGCACCATCTTTGCCGTCGGCGATTGCGCCCACATGGTGGCCAGCCCGCGCCCCAAGGCGGGCGTTTTCGCGGTGCGCGCCGCGCCCGTGCTGGCGCATAACCTGCGGGTGGCGCTGTCATCGGGCGATCTGCGCGTGTTCCGGCCACAGCGGCATTACCTGAAGCTGATTACTTTGGGCGGTCAATCCGCGCTGGCCGAGCGCGGGGCGTTTGCGATGTCCGGCCCGCTGCTGTGGCGATTGAAGGACCGGATCGACCGCACATTCATGGCGAAATTCCATGACTTCCCGCAGATGGCCGCCGTCGTGCCGCCTGCGCGCGCCGCCGCCGGGGTCTTGGACGCGCTGGCGGAAAAGCCGCTGTGCGGCGGGTGCGGCGCCAAGGTCGGGCCGGGGGTTTTGCAGGCGGGACTGGCCGCGCTGCCCGCGCCTGACCGGGCCGATATTCTGTCCGGCCCCGGCGATGACGCCGCCGTGTTGCAGGTCGGCGGGGCGCGACAGGTGTTGACCACCGATCACCTGCGCGCCTTCACCGAGGATGCCGGGATGCTGACGCGCATCGCGGTGCTGCATGCGCTTGGCGATGTCTGGGCGATGGGGGCCGATCCGCAGGCCGCGCTGTTATCGCTGATCCTGCCGCGCCAGTCCGAAGCGCTGCAAGCCCGCCAGATCGACGAAATCCTCAGCGCTGCCAACGCGGTATTGACCGAAACGGGTGCCGCGCTGGTTGGCGGGCATACCACGCTGGGGGCCGAACTGACCGTGGGCGTGACGCTGACCGGGCTTTGTCCCGCCGCGCCCATCGAGCTGGCAGGCGGGCAAGCGGGCGATGCGCTGATCCTGACGCGGCCCTTGGGGTCGGGGGTGATTTTCGCCGCAGAGATGCAGCGCGCCGCGCGGGGCCGCGACGTGGCCGCGCTCTATACGGCACTCTGCCAGCCACAGGGGGCGGCAGCGCGCATCCTGCGCAATCACGCCCGCGCCATGACTGATGTGACGGGCTTTGGCCTTGCAGGTCATCTGGCAGCACTGGCGCGCGCATCGGGACTGGCGGCGCGGCTGAGCGGGGAAATCCCTTTGTATCGGGGCGTTACCGACTTGCTGGCCCAAGGGCACGGTTCGCAATTGGCAGGCGCGAACCGCAGGACCGCGCCTGTCGCGGGTGCGGATCGGCTGGGACCGCTGCAAGGCGCGCTCTATGATCCGCAGACCGCAGGGCCGTTACTTGCTGCCGTGCCCGAGGCATACGCCGACGCGATTATCACCGCGTTGCGCGCGGCCGGATACCCCGCCGCCCGCATTGGCCATCTGGAACCCGACGTGGCAGGGGCGATCACGCTTGACCCGTCGCTTGTCCTTACGAGTCCCGCAGGCGAAACACTCCCCGCCTAGACCGCCGCAGCTTGCCAAATCCGGTCACGCCCCGAACCGCGCCAGCATTTCCTCGGCTGCGCGCGCAATCGCTGCGTCGCCCAGATCGCCCATGTCTACCACGCCGGCCTCATCGGCGCGGTTGCCTTCTGCCTTGCCATAGCGCGGGTCGTAATGCGCCGCCATCAGGGCTGTGGCCAACGGTTCCATCTGCCCGGCGGCCGCCAGCCTCTGCCAGCCCGCCACCACGTCCCGGCCATGATAGACCACCAGCGCCTCAAGAATCGCCACAAGCCGTGCGGGATCCAGCACCACATCGGCATAGGCGCGCGCCGTGAACCGGGCCCGCGCCGCCAAGTCTGCCTGCAACATCACGCGCGGCGCAGCCACCAGCGCCTTCCACAGCGCGGGCGGCACCAGCAGATTGCCGATCTTGGCGGCCTCGGCCTCGATATAGACCGGGCGCGCGGGATCAAGTGCGGCGAAATCGGCAGCGACGCGGCTTTCGAACATCTTCTGGCTGGGTTGCCCGCCCATGCCGCCAAACAGCGACCCGCGATGATTGGCCTGCGCCTCAAGGTCCACCACCTGCGCGCCGCGCGCGGCCAACTGTTCCAGAAGCGCGGTCTTGCCGGTGCCGGTCAGGCCATCGACCGGGATCAACCGATAGGGCAGCGCGGCGTCATAAAGCATGTCCACCACATGCGCACGATACGCCTTGTAGCCGCCCCGGATCGTGTCCACCCGCCAGCCGATCTGCGCCAATATCGACGCAAACGATCCCGACCGTTGCCCGCCGCGCCAGCAATAGACCAAGGGCCGCCATGCGCCGCTGCGATCCGCCAACGGCCCTTCCAGATGCGCCGCCGCATTGCGCGCCACCAGCGCCGCACCAACCTTGCGCGCCAGAAACGGGTCCACCTGCTTGTAGATCGTGCCGACCTGGGCGCGTTCGGCATCCGACAACACCGGCAAGGACACGGCCCCCGGAATGTGATCTTCGGCGTATTCCGACGGCGACCGCACGTCGATCACCTGATCGAAGGGCAGTGTGCGCAGTTGGGACAACGAGGTCAGTTCCAAGGCCATGCCCCCCTCTGCCACAGCCGCAGCCCGCTTGCCAGACCCGCCGCCACGCGGCAATCTGACGCCCAAAGGACATCCCATGCGCCCGCCCCATTTCGACATCGACCTGCCCGCGTTTCACGCCGACCCGTATCCCACGCTGGCGCGGTTGCGCGCCGCGGCGCCGGTGGCGCATGTGCCGCAATTGGGGGCGACGCTGATCACCCGGCGCGACGACGTGTTTCGCTATGAAAAGCGGATCGCGGTGTTTTCCAGCCACCAGCCGCAGGGCCTGATGACGCGCCTGATGGGCGAAAACATGATGCGCAAGGACGGCGCGGCGCATCTGGCGGAACGGCACGCGATCTTTCCGACCGTCAACCCGCGCGTGGTGCGCGATCATTGGGCGGCGCAGTTCCGCGCGGTCGTGGCGCAGGCGCTGGACGGGCTCGAGGGGCGGTCCGAGGCCGATCTGGTGACGGATTTCGCGATGCAGGTGTCGGGGGCTGCGCTGTGCGCGATCACCGGGCTGACCAACATGGGCTGGCAAACAATGGACCGCGTCAGCCGGGGCATGATCCAGGGCTGTGCGAATTACGCGGGCGATCCGGATATCGAGGCGGAATGTCACGCCTGCACGGCCATCATCGACGCGCATATCGACGCCGCGCGCACCACGGGCGTTGACGATGCGCCGTCGCTTTTGGGCGTGATGCAGCGCGCCGGGATGGCGGATGCGGGCCTGCGCGCCAATATCAAGCTGGCAATTTCCGGCGGTCAGAACGAGCCGCGCAAGGCCATCGCGGGCACCGCCTGGGCGCTGATGACACATCCCGATCAACATGCGCTGATCCGCGCCGGGCAAGCGAGCTATGCCGACGCCTTTGACGAATATGTCCGCTGGATCAGCCCCATCGGCATGTCGCCCCGCCGCATTGCGCAGGACGCGCTGATCGACGGGGTGCAGCATTGCGAAGGGGACCGGGTTTTCCTGATGTTCGGGTCCGCCAACCGCGATCCCGCGCATTTCGCCCGCCCCGATGCGTTTGACCTGACACAGGACCGCGCCGCCGCCATCGCCTTTGGCGCGGGGCCGCATTTCTGCGCGGGTGCTTGGGTCAGCCGCGCCCTGATCGGCGAGATCGCGCTGCCGATGCTGTTCGCGCGGTTTCCGCAGATGCGCCCCGCCGGCCCCGCGCGCATCGACGGCTGGGCGTTTCGCGGGCCAATGTCTGTGCCGGTCTATCTGACCTGAGGCGCGCGAATTTCCTCTGGACAGCCGCGCCCCCCTCGCCTATCACGCCTCCACCCGAAGCGTCAGCTTCTCCCGTGCCCGGGTAGCTCAGGGGTAGAGCAGTGGATTGAAAATCCTCGTGTCGGTGGTTCGATTCCGCCCCCGGGCACCACTACTAAAAATTCTTTTAAGTCAAATAAGTCACTTGGCCAGGGATTGTGTCCCACCTGAAGGCATGATTTTGTTTTTCACCTGGAACTTAACCGATTAGGCGTAAGCGCCCGGCCTGACCGCTACGCGTGCCATTTCCATGGCAGCAGGCCATCGACCTTTGTGATCTTGTAATCCTGGATGCGCGCGAGGGTGTCGGCGAGCCAGGCTTGGGGATCGACGGTGTTGAGCTTGGCCGTTTCGATCAAGGTGTAGGCGATGGCTGCGGCCTTGCCGCCTGCTTCCGAGTCAACGAAGAGGTAGTTCTTCCGCCCAAGGGCGACGGCGCGCAAGCCGCGTTCGGCCGCGTTGTTGTTCAGTTCCAGGATGCCCTTGTCGAGGTATGGACGCAGGCGTTCCATGCGTGTCAGGGCATAGCGGATGGCCGCTGCGAGCGGGGATTTGCCTGAGATCGTGGTGAGTTGCATCGCCAGCCATCGCTCCAGATCGTCAAAGGCCGGGGCGGCATGCGCCTTGCGAAGCGCGGGGCGGACGTCCGGAGGTGAACCTCGGACCTCCTTCTCGACGGTGTAAAGTTGCGCGATCTGGCCGGTGGCTTCCTCGGCGATCGGTGAACCTTGGGATCGGTGGATGTCGACGAACTTGCGCCGGACATGGGCCATGCAGGCGACTGAACCGCCCCATGGTTGGCGGGGGGTAAATTGTTCAACGACTGGGCCTGCCTAACCGCAAGTGACAGAACAACAATCCGCGTCCGCGCCTTGGCTGCGCGCTCTGGGTGCGGGGGTGCACCTCTGAGAGCGCACCTTGCCCCCGCCCCCCTCGAAAGGCCCCGACCCGTGCTTCAGATCGTCATACTGCCAGTTGACCGGCTGGTTCACTAGCGCCGGACAGGATCCACGCAAATCGATATTGGTCGCGTGCGGTCAAAGGGCCACCCGGTATGCCTTGTGTGAAGCACTTCTTGCGTGAAACCCTCTACCTTCCAAGTCCTAGCCGAGGGTCGCACCCTGAAAGGAGGCTTCGCCGCAGGATTCACCACCGTCGGTGCCAAAGAGCCGAAACTGCGCAAGAGTTCCTGTCGGTATTGCCCCAAACATTGCCCTTCAGCAGTTTCCGGTCACTGCGCCAGGCCCAGCCTTGCCAGATGTTCAGCCCCTGTCGGGATGCCACCCTGATCCTTTACCTCGAGAATGAGACGGGGCATTTCGGGCAGGCTGCGTAAGGCCGCGAAGATCGCGCGCCACGGCAGGCTGCCTTCGCCGGGATGCCAATGGCGGTCGGCGTAGCCGTCGCTGTCCTGTAAATGCACGTGGCGCAGCCGTTTTCCCGCAGCGCGCACATAGACGTCAACAGCCGGGGCACCTGTCATCACATGGGCGTAATGGGCGTGGCCCGTGTCCAGCGAGACTGCCACCGCTGGACTGCGCATCGCGTCGGCCAAGGCCACACGCGCCATCGGGTCCTTGTCCTCGACGTTTTCGATGACCAGTTCGATCCCGGCGTCCTCGGCGCGACGGATGAGCGGTTCCAGCACAAAGCGGCTGCGTTCGATCTGGTTGTGGCGGTGCGATGGATCGACGGCGTGGTTGGAATCGTCCCATGTGCTGACGGGTGAATGGATTACCATCTGGTCCGCCTGAAGCGCGACGCAGATATCCAGCGCCTTGAGCAACCGGGCCTGAATGATGGTCACCAGCGCGGGGTCGGCACAGTCGATCTTGAACCCCAAAAACGGGCCGTGCAGACCGCGCCGTCCGGTCGTGCCGTCAAGCAGCCGCTGCAGCCGTTCGACCTGCGGTGCCGGATCGGCGTCCAACGCGTGGGGCCAGACGAACATCTGCAATTCGATGTCACGCGGCGCGGCCAGCAGCCAATCGCGATGCTGTTCCAGTTTGTCGGCGGTGATGAAAGCGGCACCAAGGACGGGCAATGTCATGACGTGACCTCAAGTTCAGGGGTGGGGACGGATGGTTCGGGGGCAAGGGTGACCGATGCGGCAACCAGCGCCCGCAGCGCGGGGGTTTTTGGCGCGGCAAGGGCCTGTGCCACCAGCCCCTGTTCGACGATCCGCCCGCGCTCCAGCACCAGAAATCGCGGGCACATGCGGCGCAGGACGGCCAGATCATGTGTGATCATCAAGACGGCACAGCCGGTTTCCGCCTGCAACCGGGACAGCAAGTCCAGCACCTGCACCTGCACGGCAGCATCAAGCGCGGATGTGATCTCGTCGCAGATGAGGACGTCAGGGCGGGTTGCAAAGGCGCGGGCGATGGCGACGCGCTGTTGTTGGCCGCCCGACAACTGGCGCGGAAAACGGTCGGCCAGCGCTGGGTCCAGCCCCAGGCGGGCGAATAGCGCCAGCGCCTCGGCGCGGGCCTTGGCGCGCGACATGCCGAAGAAATGCTGCAGCGGCCGCATCACCGCCGCCCCGCAACGCTGGCGCGGATTGAGCGAGGACAGCGGGTCTTGGAATACCATCTGGATGCGGCGGCGATCTTCGATCCGGCGGCGCGTGGCCAGTGGGGCAAGGTCCGCACCCATCAACGTCACCCGGCCCGCGTCGGGCGCGATCAGCCCGGCCACCAGCGCGGCAAGCGTCGATTTGCCGGACCCCGACTCGCCGATGATGCCCAGTGTTTCGCCCGGGGCCAGTGTGAACGCGGCGCCTTCGATCGCGGTTCTGGCCCCTTTTGTCCGACCGGGCCAGGCAAAGGTCAGGCCCTTCACTGCAAGGATCGGTTCGGGATTAGGCGGTGCAGGGCGCGCAGTGCCAGTGCCGCGCGCGGCGGCCAGCAGGTCGCGGGTATAGTCTGCCTGTGGCCGTGCCAGGACCTCGGCGGTTTCACCCTGTTCCACCACCGCGCCCGCGCGCAGCACCAGAATGTTGCGGCAGGCCCGCGCCACCACACCCAGATCATGGCTGATCAGCACCAGCGCGGTGCCACGCGCCGCGCACAGCCGGGCGACCAGGTCCAGCACCTGCGCCTCGGTGGTCTTGTCCAGCGCGCTCGTCGGTTCGTCCAGCACCAACAGTTGCGGATCGCAGGCCAGAGCCGCAGCGATCACCACGCGCTGGCGCTGCCCGCCCGACAGTTGGTGCGGGTAGCGGCGGGAAAGCGCGGCGGGATCGGGCAGGCCCGTCTCGGCCATCAACTCCAGCGCCTTTTGCCGCGCCTCTGAATGGGTCAGGCCGCCGCGCAGGCGCAATATCTCTTCGATCTGGGGGCCGACGGCGATGTGATGGGTAAGCGCGGCCAGCGGGTTCTGCGGGGCCATGGCCGCGACCCGGCCCCGCAGCCCCGATGCCGCTACAGCCACCGGATCGGTCACGTCAATCCCCGCCACCTGCAAGGCGCCGCCGGTAAAAACGCCGCCGCCGCGCAAATGGCCCAGCAGGGCGCGCCCCAGCGTGGTCTTGCCCGACCCGCTTTCACCGACAAGGCCAAGGCTGTCGCCAGATCCCAGCGTCAGGTCGATGCCGCGCAACACGGGATGCAGCGCACCGTCGGCGCCGCGATAGGCAACCGACAGCGCCCGCGCCCTGATCAGCGACATGCTCATGCGCCTCCCCGCGCCGCATCCAGCCCAAGGGCCCCTGCAACGCCCTCGGTCGCCACGTTGATGGCGATCACGAGCGACGAGATCATCACGGCAGGCGCAAGCACCAGCCAAGGTTCCGAGCGCATCGAGGTCAGCCCGTCGCGGATCATCAGGCCCCAGTCCGGCGTCGGGTGCGAAATGCCCAGCGACAGGAACGACAGGGCCGACACCAACAGCAACGCCGCCGAGGCGCGGATCGCAAACTCGACCGCCAGCAGGTCTGCGGTGTTGGGCAGCATCTCGCGCAGGATGATCGCAGCCGCACTTTCACCGCGCAGCACGGCGGCCTTGACATAGCCCGCCTGTTTCAGGCCCAGCCCCTGCGCGCGGGCAGTGCGCACGACGCCAAGGCTCATCAGGATCGCCACAACCAGCACCAGCATCGGCAGCGACTGGCCAAAGCCTGCGACGAACAACGCCACGAAGAGGATCGCGGGCATCGCCAGTTGCATGTCCACCAACCGGCTGATCACCTCGTCAACCCAGCCGCCATACCAGGCGGCCACCAGCCCGATCAGCCCGCCACCCAGAACCCCCAGCGCACCGGCGGCAAAGGCCACCAACAACGCGGTGCGCCCGCCGAACATGACGCGGGACAGGTAGTCGCGGCCCAATTCGTCGGTGCCCAGCAGGTTGACCGGGTCGGGCGGCATCAGGGGAAAGGCAATCATCGCATAGGGATCGGCGGGGGCGATCCAGGGGGCGGTCAGCGCCACGACCAGATGCAGCGCCAGCACCGCCAGCGCGATTAGGGTTCCGGGCTGCCGCCGCAGCCTGTGCCAAACTTCGCGTTTCATGCCTTGGGCCTCATGCGCGCCGTCGCGGGTCAAGGGCCAGCAGCGCCAGATCGGCGGCCAGATTAGCCCCGATCACCACGAGCGCGGCCAGCACCGCAATCGCCTGAATTACGGGTATCTCGCGGGTCGAGACGGCGCGCACGATTTCCTGTCCGATGCCAGGATAAGCAAATACCAGTTCCACGACAACAAGACCCGAAACGAGGGCCGCCGTATACAGCGCCGCTGCCGTCAGGGCGGGCAACATGGCGGATGGCAACGCATGCACCATCATGATTCGCCGCTCGGGCAACCCGGCTAGGCGCAGGCGTTCGATGGCGTCAGACTCCAGCGCCTCGATCAGGCCCGCGCGCAACAACCGGGTCAGATAGGCGACTGATCCGACCACGATGGTCACCACCGCCAGTGGCGCGGCGGCAATGAGGTCAGGCAAGGCCGCCTGTGTCGCCGCCGTTACCGTCGCCGGAACCAGCGGCCAAGCGACTGAAAATACCATGACCAGCGCCGTGCCGATCACGAATTCGGGGATGGAATAGCCAAGAATGACCAGACCGGAAATCGCCCTGTCCGCCATGCGCCCGCGCAGGAACGCGGACGCGATGCCCAACCCCAAGGCAAGCGGCAGCGCCACCACCAGCGTCACAGCCGCCAGCGCCAGCGAATTGCGGAACGGATACCAGACGATATCGGCGACCGGGGCCCCGGTGATCAGCGTCGTGCCGAAATCAAGCCGCGCCAGATTGGCCAGAAATCCTAGGTAGCGCACCGCCGCAGGCTGGTCGAGGCCAAGGTCGGCCCGCAACGTCGCCAGCGCCTCGGGCGGCATCGCCGATAACTCATCGGCGGTAAAGGTCAGGTCCAGCGCGTCACCGGGCAAGATCTCGGTGGCCAGAAAGACGAATGTGACCAGCAGCCACAGCGTCACCGCCGACAAAAGAAGGCGGCGCAGGATCGCAAGGATGATCGCGCGCCGCCCCATGGGATCAGGCCTCTTTCCAGGTCCGCTCGAACCGGATCGACCAGATCTGCGGATGATAGGTCATGTCGCGGACCGTCTTGCGGCGCACCAGGAACGTGTCACCTCCGGCGGCCAGCACGGCGGGCACTTCTTCATGCAGGATGCCCTGCATTTCGGCATAGATCGCGCGGCGCTTGTCGGCGTCGCGTTCGACCATCGCGGCCTGATAAAGTGCAATGTACTTGTCATGGCCCGCGCCCTGCCAGTGACCGGATTCGACAAAGGCATTGCGCATCCGGAACAACGAGATACCGGGGTTGCGGTTGCCCACGGCGGTCATGGCAAACTTGTGGTACTTGCCCTTTGACAGGTCGGCCTCGCCCGAACGGAACTGGATGTAGCCGTCGTTCGGCCGTTCTTCCAGCGCGAGCGTGATGCCAGCCGCCTTGACCGACTGCTGCAACGCCTGGAAATAGGTGCCGGCCTCGGGCAGTTGCGGCGACCAGTAGAGCGTGCCCAGGTCGATACCGTCCGGATAGCCCGCTTCGGCCAGTAGCGCCTTGGCCTGCGCCACGTCATGATACTTGGGCATCGGCACAAAGGACGGGTCCACCGCCATCAGGTGGCTGTCATTGCCGACCCAGCCGTATTTTCCACCATAGGCCACGCGCACGATCGCCTCACGGTCGATGGCCAGCGCAAACGCCTTGCGCACGCGCACATCCTCGAACGGCGAGCCGGGATGCTTGGGCAACTGAATCACATAGGAATACCCGCCCTGTGCGGTTTCCACCGCGTATTCGGGATCGTTCGCCAGTTGCACGGCGGCGCGGGCGTCGATGTTCAGTACGGCGTCAAACTGGCCCGACCGCAGACCGTTCAGCGCGGATTCCTGCTGGCCCTCGCGGTTGTGGATCTCGATCCGGTCCAGATAGGGCAGGCCTGCGTCCCAATATTGTTCGAACCGCTCGTGGATCATCAGGCGGTTCGGGTCGCTTTGTACGATCCGGTAGGGGCCGCTGCCGATGCCGTCCATGCCGATGGTCTCGATGGGGGCAGCGGGCATGATGACGCTGTTGTATTCCGCAAGCACATAGGGGAATTCCGAATTGCCAGCATCGAGGAAGAAGCGCGCAACATATTTCGACACCGCTTCGATCTTGGTGATCTGGCGGGCGAACGGCGCATTCTTGCGGTGGTATTCGAACGAGGCAACGACATCGTTCGCGTCCATCTCTTTGCCGTTGTGGAACATGACACCTTCACGCAAGGTCACGTCCCAGACCGCCAGGGTGGCGTCGGCAGGCTCGATCTTGGTGGCGACCTCCAACTGCACGTTGAGGTTGGCATCCACCCAGGTCAGGCAGTTCCACTGCAGGCGGGTGTTCGCGTCCACGATGAAATAGGGGTGACGGGCGTTGGTCGCATCCGCGGAACGGCGGTTGGCCGACAGCTGGGCATAGCTCAGCGTGCCACCACGCTGCGGTGTAACAGATTGCGCTGCGCCAAGGCGCGGCAGCGCCGGCAGCATGGCGGCGGCCATCGTCCCGCGCAGGGCTGCGCGTCGGTTCAGGATGATCATGATATTCCCTTTCCCCCATCAGTCAGGCGGTTGCGTCCTGCCGCCTACTGAGATAAGTTTAATTTATGAGCATCACCGCTCCATATGATTCTTAAATGAAGTCTGCAACACGCTGATGACAACACCCCCCCCAACCAAAGGCCGCCCCAGCGCGGGCATCACGCTGGTCTCGCTGCGCGCCTTTGTGGCCGTGGTCGAAAAGGGCGGCTTTGGCCCTGCATCCGAACATCTCGGCGTCAGCCAGCCTGCAATCTCGACCCAGATCGCGTCGCTGGAACAGGGCCTTGGCCTGATCCTGCTGAACCGGCGTCCCAAGCTGGAATTGACCGAGCCGGGGCGCGAGTTGTTCAATCGGGCAAGAGTTGTCCTCAGCAGGGTCGAGGAAATCGACCACGCGATGAACGAATTGCGCCGCCTTGAGCGCGGGCAGCTTTGCCTCGGCTATTCCACACCGCATCATGCCATGCCGTTGTTGGCACGGTATCGGGGTACGTTCCCGTCGGTGTCGGTCACCATGCGGATGGGCAACACGACCGAACTCCTGTCCCTCATTTCAGAATGCCGGGTCGATGTCGGGATCATGGGGCTGTCCGGGCCGCTTGAGGATTTCCATTGCCTGCGGTTTGCGCAACCGGTGATATGTCTGTGTGTGCCGTCCGGCCATCCCTTGGCCAAAGAGACGCGCATCGTCCCACAGGCCATCGCGGACTATCCGATCGTGTTGCGTGAACCCGGATCGGTGACGCGGCAGGTGTTCGAGACGATCTGCGCCGGTGCCGGTGTATCTGCCACGCCATCTTTGGTGGCAGCGTCAAACGGCGCGGTGGTCGAGGCCGTCCGCGCAGGTCTTGGCGTCGGTCCGGTCTTTTCCGACACGGTGAGCAACAGCGCGGGACTGAGCGTGATCCCCTTCGGCACGACCCCGACCGATGTGGGTGTTTATGCTGTGTCCCTGCGCGAGACGCTCGGCTTGCCAACGGTCAGGGCCTTTTTTGACCTGCTATCCTAGAGCCGCCTCTGAGGCGAAGTCATCAAGAAACACGCGGTAAATTTATGGGGCACAGTTTCCGGAAAACCCTGACAGGTCATTATGATTACCTGCGCGCCCCTTTGTCTAACACATTGATTTTATTTGTATCAGCAAACCCGCCCCCGTGCACCACCGTTAAATCCGCCTCAATCTGCCGCGCGTATCCCGCCTTGGGCGATGTCCGGGTGTCACAAAACCATCATTCGACGCGCCCATTCGGTTCCGTTATTCCTGAATCATGGAAATGAATCGCGCCATACATGCCTTTGCCACGTTGGGTCATCCCGGGCGGATGGCGGTGTTCCGGTTGTTGATGCGCTTTGCGCCGCAAGGTGTGCGGCCCACGGAAATCGCTGCCGCGCTGGACCTCAAGCCCAACACCCTCTCGCATCATCTGGCTGATCTCAGCGCGGCGGGGCTGTGTCAGGTGGACCGGCGGGGGCGGTCGCTGTTCTATTCCGTCGATCTTGAGACGACCGAAGGGCTGATCAGCTATCTCGCCCTCGATGTCGGGCGCGCCCGCCCGGATTTGCTTGCACATGTGACCCCAACCCCGATGGAGCCTGCCATGCTGGATACTGATTTCGACGTTCTTTTCTTGTGTTCGGGCAATTCCGCCCGCTCGATCTTTGCCGAGGTGCTGCTGCGCGATCTGGGCAAGGGCAAGTTTCAGGCTTTCTCTGCCGGGACCAAGCCCAACACCGAATTGAACCCCTTCGCGCTGGACATCCTCAAACGCAATGGCCACGACATTGCGGGCCTGCGCGCCAAGCACCTGTCGGAATTTCAACAGCCGGGGTCCATCGTGATGGATTTCGTCTTTACCGTCTGCGACACGGCGGCCGCCGAGGAATGTCCGCCCTGGCCGGGTCAGCCGATCACCGGCCATTGGGGCCTGCCGGACCCGGTCAAGGCCACCGGCACCGACGCCGAAAAGGCGCTGGTGTTCGCGCAGACCTATGCCGCGCTGCGCCGTCGGATCGGGGCCTTTGTCGAATTGCCGTTCGAAAGCCTCAGCCGCATGTCCCTGCAATCGCGTGTCGATGCCATCGGCACTGACGCCCCCGCAAAGGTTTGACCCCTATGACCCGTATCGCCATCAACGGCCTTGGCCGGATCGGAAAACTTGTGCTGCGTGACCTCATCGACACCGGAGCAGGTGGAGACATCGTGCTGTTGAACGATCCCGTGGGTGATGCGGAACAACATGCGCTGCTGATGGAGTTTGATTCCGTGCATGGCCGCTGGCACACGCCAGTAGGCCATGCCGAGGGCGCGCTGGTGCTGAACGGGCAAACCATCCGCCTGACCCATGAAAAGACCATCGAGGCGCTGCCTTTGGCAGAACTGGGCGTCGATCTGGTGATTGATGCAACCGGCGTGTTCAAGACGGCGGCGAAAATTGCGCCATATTATGCGGCTGGCGTTAAGAAGGTCGTGGTCAGCGCCCCGGTCAAGGATGGCGGCGCGCTGAACATTGTGTATGGCGTGAACCATCACCTCTATGACGGATCGCAGGCGCTGGTGACGGCTGCGTCCTGCACCACCAATTGTCTGGCCCCGGTGGTCAAAGTGATCCACGAAAGCCTTGGCATCCGCCACGGCTCGATCACCACCATCCATGACGTGACCAACACGCAAACCATCGTGGACCGCCCCGCCAAGGACATGCGCCGCGCGCGCTCGGCCCTGACGAACCTGATCCCGACGACGACGGGGTCTGCCACGGCGATCACGCTGATTTACCCGGAACTCAAGGGCCGCCTGAACGGCCATGCCGTGCGGGTGCCGCTGTTGAACGCCTCGCTGACCGATTGCGTGTTCGAGGTCGAACGCGCCACAACGGTCGAAGAGGTCAACGCGCTGTTCGCTGCTGCCGCTGCGGGCGATCTGAAGGATATTCTGGGGTTCGAAACGCGGCCGCTGGTATCCTGCGATTATACTAATGACCCCCGGTCCGCGATCGTGGACGGGCCGTCCACCATGGTCATCAACGGCACACAGGTGAAGATCTATGCCTGGTATGACAATGAATGGGGCTATGCCTGCCGTCTGGGCGATGTGGCGCGGATGGTGGCGGCGTCGCTGTGACCATGCCCAACCCCTTGCGCGCCTATGCGGCGGTGACGGCGGCCTATTGGGCCTTCATGCTGTCAGATGGCGCGTTGCGGATGCTGGTGCTGCTGCATTTCAACACGCTGGGGTTCACGCCGGTGCAACTGGCCTGGCTGTTCCTGCTGTATGAGGTGGCGGGGATCGTGACCAACCTTGCCGCCGGGTTTCTAGCGGCGCGGTTCGGGCTGGCGGCAACGCTCTATGCGGGCCTTGCCTTGCAGATCGCCGCACTGGCAGCACTGGCACAACTGGACCCCGGCTGGGGGATTGCCGCGTCGGTGACATTCGTCATGCTGGTGCAGGGGGTGTCGGGTGTGGCCAAGGATCTTGCCAAGATGTCGTCGAAATCCGCGGTCAAACTGCTGGCGCCTGCGGCGGATGGCGGGCTGTTCCGCTGGGTTGCCGCGCTGACCGGTTCCAAGAACGCGGTCAAGGGGCTGGGTTTCTTTCTGGGCGCAGCGCTGTTGGCGCTGGCGGGGTTCACCACGGCAGTCTGGGCGATGGCCGCCGTGCTGGCGGTGATCCTGATCGCAGTCGTCTTGTTCCTGCCCGCAGGGCTGCCGGGCCGGATGAAATCCGAAGAGGCCTGGGGCGGCTGGCGATCCACCGACCCGCGTGTGAACCGCCTGTCACTGGCCCGCATGTTCCTGTTCGGCGCGCGCGATGTGTGGTTCGTGGTCGGCATCCCGGTCTATTTTCAGGCTGTGCTGTCGGATGGCACCCCCGAAGGACGGCGCGAGGCGTTCTTCCTGATCGGCAGTTTTCTGGCGCTGTGGATCATCGCCTATGGCGCGGTGCAGGCGATGGCTCCGCGTCTGCTGGGGGCCAAGGGCCAGCCCGAAGCGGCGACCACCGCCAAGGCGATCTTCTGGGCGGGGCTTTTGGTGCCGATCCCCTTCGCGCTGGCTCTGGCGGCGTGGGTGGCGGGCGCGCCGTCCATCGAGCTATCCGCCCTGCTGATCGGCGGGCTGCTGCTGTTCGGGTTTGTGTTCGCGGTCAATTCATCGGTCCATTCCTATCTGATCCTTGCCTTTGGATCGGCGGAACGCATCACGCGGGATGTTGGATTCTATTACATGGCCAACGCCGCCGGACGCCTGATTGGCACCTTGCTGTCCGGGGTCAGCTATCAGGTCGGCGGATTGCCACTGTGCCTGACCACCGCCGGGATCATGGCGCTGGCAAGTTGGCTGGCCGCGCGGCGGTTGCGGGACGTGTCAGCGGGCGCTTGACAAATCCGACTAAAACAATCAGGATAAAGTATCAGCCACCCGCCGTCTTGGTCCGGGAAGCCGGAAAGCTCTGTTTTCAGGATCAGACCAATGCGACGCGTCTTACAGTTTCTTTTGGCACCTCCTTCGCAAACCGCGCTGACGCGCGACGAAATCGCGCTGCTGTTGGCCGATGCGCTCCTGCCCGACTGGGTCGGGATGGAACGCCTGCTGGACCACATCGAGGGCCGCGAGGTGCGGACGTGACGCGGCATGTGGTGTTCCCGGTCACACAACAGGCCCCGGCATCGCGGCCCGACATGCCCATCCATGACGCAACGGCGCTGACTCGTGGCGGGACACTGGCGCATATCACCTTGCACGATCAGACCTATACCCTGCGGATCACCCGTCAGGGCAAGCTGATCCTCACCAAGTAAATCACTGGGACCGCGCCCCTTCGCCAGCATAGTGCGCGGCTTGACCTATAGCCTGACGGGATCACCGCGCTGGCGGTTCCGGCAGCGATTACGGTGAGCGTGACGAGGTATTCCACCTGATCCGGGCACAAGAACCACGCACTTGACAGAATCAACGCCACCAATTCAGCATGGGAAAATTAGACAGTTTCAAGTTGCTGAATTGCTCCGTGAGGTTTCCGTGGCGAATTTGACCCAAACGCAATTGCAGAACATGGCAGCCAATATCGGCAATGCCATGAATGATCTGCAAAACCTGATCGAAACCAATGTATTGGCGGATGATCTTCCGCTCGTCGGCGCGGGGCTGGTCACCGGGGCCCCAAAGACCACCGCTGCACTTGGGGTTGTGGTGGCCGATGCGCTTGCCAGCCTTGCCACGGCAGGCAACAAGGCCGATTTGCTGGTGATCTCGACCTTGCAGAGCGCGTTGGCCGCAGCGGGCTTTACCGGCATCGGGATCGGCATCAGTGTTGTGGGCGGCGCGGCCACCATCACGCTGGCCACCACGTTTGCCGAGGAGTTCGCGCAGTCACTCGCCGATGATCTGGGTCTGGCGCGGCTGAACGTTGACAGCGGCGGCACTGCGACTGTGGACGCCACCTTTGTCTATGACCTGACATTCGGAGCCGATGCAGGTGGCTTTTTCCTGGAAACCGGGTCCGATGCCGAGGTCACGCTGGAACTTGCCATCGATCAGGTGGCGCTGACCGGTCTGACCCTCGATGGGCAGGATTTCGCGGCAAGTGACGCAGGCACGTCGTTCGACGGCACGCTGGCCATCGACTTGGCCGTGGTCGGCGGCCGGACCAATGCCGCAGGCGTTGCAGCGGCCAGCGTTGCGGCCACGCTATCCGGGGCGGCAAGCGTTGCGATTGATCTGGCCTTTGCCGATCCCGCGCCGCTGACGCCGGCCTTGTCAGCCACGCTGGAAGTGGACTGGAACTTCGCCGCAGCCACGATCACGCCTGGCAACAACAACGCAGGCTTCGGCACCACCCCGACAGTCACCTTCCGCGAAGTGACGATGGATCTGGGCGGCTTCATGGAGAATTTCCTGTCGCCATTGATCGTGCAGGTCAATGATCTGCTGGACCCGATCCGCCCGATTATTGATCTGCTGACCACCAGATTGCGTGTGCTGGAGGATTTCCCCGGACTGGGCGGCGTGTTTGACGCCAATAATGATACCCGGGTCGATTTGCTGGATATCATTGATCTGCTGCCGGGCACCGACCTGACCGCGATCCGGTCCCTGATCGACGTCGTGGAACAGATCACCGACTGGGCCGCGGCGCTGGAGGAACTGTGGTTCGGCGATGGCAACCTGATCCTTGGCGATTTCGTGCTGCAAGGCGATATCCGCAATGCGAATTTCGATCTGGGTGCGGCAGCGGCAGAGTTTGCGGACCTTGCCGATGACCTGAATACGGTTCTGGCCGGTCTGGGCGGTGCAGGCTGGGCGTCGGGCGGGCGCGAGATCTTGCAGGACATCACCGGCGGCAATGTCATCGGCTTGCCGATCCTGACCGACCCCGACCAGTGGATCGGGCTGTTTCTGGGCCAGGAGGTCGATCTGGTCACGGTCGATCTGCCCCGGGTCAATCTGACCACCGGCGCACCCCGGCTGTTGTTGCCACCGATCCCGATCTTTCCGGGCCTGCAACTTGAGGTTAGCGCCGCAGGCGGGCTTGAGCTTGACTTTGACTTCGGATTTTCATCGCGTGGCCTGATTACGCCGGGACTGACCGCGCTGGACGGGCTGTATATCGTCGATCAGGACGGGCCAGAGGTGGCGCTGACAGCGACTGTGGAACTGGCCGTAGCGCTTGACGCCTTTGTCGCCGACATCACCGGCGGCGGCGATGTCACCGGCATCATCAATCTGGAACTGATCAACGGGGCGACGGCGGACCGGCTGTATCTGGACGAATTCATCGCGGCGGTCGAGGCCAACCCGTTCTCGATCTTTGATGCCAGCGGCGCGATCACGCTGGGCTTCTTTGCATCGGCCAGCATCATCGTCATCGGCGAGGTCTGGCGCTGGAACAGCCCGCGCATCACGCTGGGCAACTTCAGCTTTGATGGCATCAATGACCCGGTTGACTACAATCTGGCGGCCCGCACCGGCGGCAGCCTGTTGCTGCACATCGGTGCCTTGGCCGCCGAGCGGAACGGCCCCGATGATTTCGACCATGGCGAGATTGTCGAGATCATGACCGACCCCACCGGGCAGCGTCTGATCGTGGTCAATACCTTGCCAACCGGGGTGCGGCGGGGTGAATTCGACGGCATCGCCACAGTGCGCGGCAATGGCGGTGATTTCAACGACAGCATCGTTCTGAGCGAAACCTTGCAGGTGGCCGCAAATCTGGGTGGCGGTCGGGGCGATGACGTGTTGTCGGGCGGAGCCCGGAATGACACCTTGTCCGGCGAATTGAACGACGATGTGCTGTTCGGTTGGGGCGGGCGCGACCGGCTGATTGGCGGAGCGGGCGACGACACCCTTAACGGCGGCGTCGGCCAGGACACCCTGCTGGGTGGCACAGGCAACGACCTTGCATCCTACATCAACAGCTTTGCGGGCGTGACCATCGACTTTGATCTGCCCATCATGCAGGGCGGCGAGGCGGTGGGCGATGTGCTGACCAGCATCGAACACATCGACGGATCGGCCTTTGACGACCTGATCAAAGGCTCGCAGGGCGCAGGCACATTTTCGGGGTTCACCGGCAATGACACGCTGATCTCGGGCGATCACGCGCAACTGCTGTTGGGCAACGACGGCAACGACGTGCTGGAAAGCTTTGGCGCCGATGACACGCTGGTCGGCGGCACGGGTGATGACACCTACGTGGTCAAGAATGTGGCCACAATCGTGTCGGAAAACTTTCTGGGGGAAATCCGGTCCGGTTCCGGCGGATATGACCGGGTCGAAGCCTGGGTTGATCTGGATCTGCGCACCGGCGGTGCATGGATCGAGCGGATCGACATGTTGGGCTTCGCGCGAAATGTCTTTGGCGATCTGGGCGAGAACCTGATCTTTGGCACGGCGTTCGACGATGTGATCGACGGCTATATTGCATCGGACACGATCAATGGTGGCGACGGGGACGACACGCTGTTCGGCGGCCTGGGGTCCAGCGGCGACACCCTGCGCGGTGAGGCGGGCGATGACGTGCTGGACGGCGGCGCGGCGGGCGATCTGCTGGAAGGCGGGGACGGTAACGATACCCTGATCGGCGGTTTCGGGGCCGATGTGCTGGACGGCGGCGCGGGCGGTGATTTCTATATTGCCGACGCCACGGATACGATCCTTGAACCCATAATCGGCCTAGGCACGGACCTGATCTGGGCGCAGGACGATTTCGCCCTGGCGGCCGGGCTGCGGATCGAGATCCTTTCGCTGCGCTCGCTGGAGGCCGGGGATTGGCAGGCTGCCTATGCGGGCGTGAACCGCCCCGCCGAATTGGACCTGCTGGCGCGGAACACCGGGGTGAACGGGGCCAACATGAATGCCAACCTGACCGGTAACGCGCTGGGTCAGGTGCTGATCGCATCGGGTGGCGGGGCCAGCCTGCTGGCGGGGTTGGCCGGGGCGGATACGCTGATCGGCGATGCCGAGGATACGGCGGATTACACGGCATCAACCGCGGCGGTGACGGTCAACCTGAACCTGCTGCGCCAGCTAGGCGGCGATGCCGAAGGCGATATTCTGCGCGGGATCACCCGCATCACCGGGTCCGACCATGGAGATGTGATCGCATCCCGCGTGCTGGGCTTTACCAGGGAAACCTTTGACGGCGGCGCGGGTAACGACACGCTGCGCGGCTATGGTGGCGACGACACGCTGACGGGCGGCACGGGCGATGATCTGATCGATGGCGGCGACGGCAACGACAGCCTGAGCGCCGATGATGGCCGCGACACCGTGTTGGGCGGCAATGGCAATGACACCATCTGGGGCCTTGGCGGCGATGACAGCCTGTCGGGCGGCGACGGCGATGACACGCTCGAAGGCCACGCGGGCGATGACACGATGGATGGCGGCGCGGGCAATGATTTCTTCACGGTGCTGGGGGCCGATGTCATTCTGGACAGTAGCGGCCATGACACGATCCTGACCTTCGTTGACTTTGTCCTTGGCGGCGCTGTCGAAATCGAGGTTCTTCAGGCCGGGTACACCGTTGCGCTGGCGGGCAGCCTGAACATCAACCTGACCGGGTCCGACGCCCACCAGACCCTGATCGGCAATATCGAGGACAACGTGCTGATCGGCCTGGGCGGCGCGGATACAATTGACGGGCTGACCGGTCTGGACGAGGTCAGCTACAAGGACTCGGATTTCGGGGTCAACGTGGACCTGAACCGCAGTGTTCAACTGTTTGGCGATGCCACAGGCGATGTGCTGATCTCGATCGAACGTGTGCGCGGCTCTGACCATGATGATCGCTTGGTTGGGAAATCGAACCGCGAAGACGGCGATATCGCGCCCACCATCCTGTGGGGCGAGGACGGCGACGACTATCTGGCGGACAGCGTCGGGGAAAACACCCTGTGGGGCGGCGCGGGCGATGACACGCTGGTCGGGTCGGGTGCGACGGCGGGTCTGGCCGCCACGGGGTCGAAACTTTATGGCCAGCTTGGCAATGACTTTCTGGATGCAGGTGCAAGCACCGCGACAGGGGGCGATACGCTGGTAGGCGGCTTGGGCGATGACCGCCTGCGTGTCACCTCGGCGGGCGACGTAGTCGAGGAGCTTCCCGGCGAGGGCCACGACACCCTGATCGTCGATGTCGCGGTCTGGGTCATGAACGGGCTGCAAACCGCCATCGAGGATGTCGAGCTTGAGGGCAATTTCAACCTGACCGCCAACAATCTGGCCAACCGCATCACCGGCAGCGCTCTGGCCAATACCATCCGTGGCCAGGGCGGCAACGATACCTTGCTGGGGATGGACGGCAACGACTTTTTGCTGGGCGGCAATGGTCTGGACAGTCTGGATGGCGGCACCGGGGCCGACCGGATGGAAGGCGGCAACCAGAGCGACATCTACGTCGTGGACGACGTCGGTGACACGGTGATCGAGGCAACCGCCCTTGCCTTGCTGGGCGGGATTGATCTGGTGCTGGCCTCGGTAAGCTTCACGCTGGGCGCCAATGTCGAAAACCTGACACTGACGGGGCAAGCGGCCAATGCCACCGGCAACGCCCTCGACAACCATCTGATCGGCAACGCGCTGGCCAACCGGCTGGATGGCACCACCGGCGCGGACACCCTCGAAGGTGGCGCGGGCAATGATGTCTATGTCACCGATGGCAATGACAGCATCATTGATACCATCGGCATTGATCGGGTCGAGGCGTCGGTGTCCTATGTTCTGGGGGCGGCGCTGGAAAACCTGACGCTGACAGGGACCGCCGATATCGACGGCACCGGCAATGCGCGGGTGAACCGGATCATCGGCAATGCAGGCGACAACCGTCTGGATGGCGGCGCGGGTGTCAATGTTGTTGACAGGCTGCAAGGCGGCGCGGGCAACGATACTTATGTTACGTCCGGCGACGACATCATCATCGAAGCCGTGAACGGCGGTATTGATGTGGTGGAATCCTCGGGCAGCTATACGCTCGCGGGCAATGTCGAAAACCTGATCCTGACCGGGACCGGCGCCATCAATGGCACAGGCAATGTGCTGAACAATGACATTACCGGGAATAGCGCCGCCAATGTGCTGACTGGCGGCGGCGGCGCGGATGATTTCATCTTTGCCACCGCTTTGGGCACAGTGGACGAGATCACCGATTTTTCGGTCTTTCTGGACCGCATCGTTCTGGATCGCGCAATTTTCGCCGCACTGGATCCCGGCGGGCTGGATCCGACGGCGTTTCATATCGGCGCGAACGGGGTGGCGGCAGGCCTGCTGGACCGCATCATCTATGATGATGTGACGGGGGCGCTGTATTACAACCGCGACGGTGTGCTTTCAGCCCCCCCGGAACAGTTTGCGCTGCTGGAGAGTGGTCTGGCGCTGACCGCAGGCAATTTCTTCGTGCTGTGACCGCGGTTACGCCAACGCCTGCACCCGCCGCAGCCGCAGCGCGTTGGTAATCACCAGCACCGATGACGCGGCCATCGCGGCAGAGGCCAGCATCGGCGACATCTGCGGGCTATTGAACGCCGCCAGAAGCCCCGCTGCGACAGGGATCAGCGCGATGTTGTAACCGAAGGCCCAGCCAAGGTTCTGCCGGATATTGGCCATGGTGCGGCGGCTGATATCCAGCGCGGTCGCCACGCCGCGCAGGTCGGCCCCGATCAGCACGACATCGGCGGCCTGCCGCGCGATATCGGTGCCGCCGCCCATGGCAATGCCGACATCGGCAGCCGCCAGCGCGGGCGCGTCATTGATGCCGTCGCCGACAAAGGCGACCTTGCCGCCCTGTTGCAACTGCGCCACCGCCGCCGCTTTAGCCGTCGGCAATACGCCCGCGATCACCGTGTCGATGCCCAGCGCGCGCGCCACAGCCTGGGCCGGGGCCGCTGCATCGCCGGTCACCATGGCGATGCGCTTGCCGCGCGCGCGAAGTGCGTCCAGCACGCGGGCCGCCTCGGGGCGGATGCTGTCCTGCACGCCGATCACAGCTACGCCTGCGCCGTCGCGGGTGGCGAAGAGCACGGTCTGGCCTGCGGCCTCCATCGCATCCGCCGCGTCTGTCAGCGCCTCGGGCAGCCCATCAAAGAACCGCCCGGCGCCGATCCGCCACGCAGCATCCCCGATGCACCCGTCGATCCCCATGCCGGGGGTGGCGCGCACATCCGTTGCAACTGGCAGGACCAACGCGCGCTTGGCGGCCTCGGCAACCACGGCGCGCGCCACGGGATGTTCCGACCCCTGTTCCAGCGCGGCAAGCGCGGCCAGCACGTCATCCTCTGCGCCCAGCACCGTCATGGCGCGGAACACCGGGTGGCCTTCGGTCAGCGTCCCGGTCTTGTCGAACGCCACCACATCGACCCCCGCCAGCGCCTGCAACGCATCACCGCGCCGGAACAAGACACCCAGTTCGGACGCCCGCCCCGATCCCACCATGATCGACGTCGGCGTCGCCAGCCCCATCGCGCAGGGACAGGCCACCACCAGCACCGACACGGCGGCCACCAACGCCACGCCGACCCCCGCGCCTGCGATCATCCAGAAGGCAAAGGTCAGCGCGGCAATCCCGATCACCACCGGCACGAACACTGCCGTGACCCGGTCCACTAGCGCCTGAATCGGCAGTTTAGCGCCTTGCGCATCGGCGACGGCAGCCATGATCCGCGCCAGCACCGTGTCCGCGCCAACCGCCGTCACCCGCATCTCCAGCGGGGCATCCGTCACAATCGTGCCGCCAGTCAGCCGGTCGCCGGGGCCGCGCGCCGCCGGAACAGGCTCGCCGGTCAGCATCGCCTCATCGACCGCCGCAGCGCCCGTCAGGATCACGCCATCGACGGGCACCCGCGCACCGGGGCGCAAACGGACAACGTCATCCGCCACCAAGGCGGCCACCGGCACAGTTTCCCAACCGGTCGCGGTCTGGCGTTCGGCGTCGGTTTCCTGCAACCGCGCCAGCCCCCGGATCGCATCGCCCGCCTGGCCCCGCGCGCGGGATTCCAGCCAGCGCCCCGTCAGGATCAGCGTCACGATCACCGCCGCCGCTTCGAAATACACCACGCGCGAGGCCTCGGGCAGTAGCGCGGGCGCAAAGGTGGCAACGGTGGAAAACGCCCAAGCCGCCCCGGTGCCCAAGACGACCAGCGCGTTCATGTCGGGCGCGCCGTGGCGCAGCGCAGGCAGCCCCAGCCGGAAGAACCGCGCACCGGGCCAGGCCAGAACCAGCGTCGTCAGCAGGAATTGCACCACGTTTGATGTCGTCACCCCGATGTTGGCCGCGATCCAGTGGTGCAGCGGCGGCCAGACATGCGGCCCCATCGCCAAGATCACCACCGGCAGGGTCAGCGCGGCGGCAATCGTCACATCGCGCCACAGCGCCGCCTGTTCGGCGGCCTCGCGCAGCGCCGTGCCATCGGTGCTGCCCGTTTCGCGCGCGAGATAGCCCAGCTTGGCCAAGGCCGCGCCAAGATCGGACCCCGTGACGGCGCCGCCAAAGGCATGGACCCGCGCCACCCCGTCGGCAAGATTGAAATCCGCCCGGATCACGCCGGGAACCGCGCGCAACGCGGCCTCGATCCGCGTCACGCAAGACCCGCAGGTGGCCCCTTCGACGCCCAGCCGGAAATCGGTTTTTGCCGCCGGATATCCCGCCCGCGCCAGGGCCGCGCTCAGATCGGGCAGGGTCACCGGGCCTTCGACCTCGGCGCGTTTGGTGGCAAGGTTGACCCGCGCCGCCGTCACCCCCGGCACCGCCGCCAGCGCCGCCTCGGCGCGCCGCACACAGCCGCCGCAGGTCATCCCGGTCACGTCAAGACGCAGCATCTGGCCCATCGCCGTCTCCTATTCCATACATGGAATATCGGGCCTCGGTCGATCCGGGGCAAGGGCTCAGACGTCTGCCGCCAACAACTGCGCGTTCCCCCCCGCCGCCGTGGTATCGACACAGACGTGGCGTTCGATCCGGGCGCGGGCTACAAGATCGCGCCCCGTCACCAGCGGGGTGATCGCGCCTGGTCGGCCTGCCAGCGCGCGGGCTGTGGCGCGCCGGTCAGGGCCATCGGCCCACAGCGCCACCAGATCAACGCCCGCCAGATGTTCCAGCGCGCCGCGTGGCAGCACCCCGTCCACCCCCAGCGCGGGCGCGATGCCGGGGCAGACCGCCAGCGCCTGACAGCCCGCGTCGCGCGCCATGCGCACCTGTTCCAGCGCCGCCGCTTTCGTCGGGCCAAGGCACAACACCGTGCCGCGCCCCAGCACGGTCAAGCGGTTCGATTCGCCTGTCGGGCCGGGCAGGTCGGTCACGCTTTGAATTTCACGCGGCAAACCGGCCAAGGCGGTCAACCGTCGCTGAACCTCGGTCACATCCGCCGGTCGGCCAACCTCTGCGGCCTCGACTTCGGGCACCACCGCCAGAAAACGCGGCAAATACTGCGGCCCGCCCGCCTTGGGTCCGGTGCCCGACATCCCTTCGCCGCCGAACGGCTGGCTGCCCACCACCGCGCCAATCTGGTTGCGGTTGACATAGATGTTGCCGACCGCCAGCGCCCCCGTCACCTCGGCCACCCGCGCATCAATCCGGGTGTGCAGCCCAAACGTCAGGCCATAACCCGCCGCGTTGATTTCGCGCAGCACGCGCGGCAAGTCGGCGGCCCGGTAAGTGGCCAGGTGCAGGACCGGGCCGAACACTTCGGACCCCAGATCGGCGATGCCGCCCACCTTGATCACCACGGGCGCGATGAAATGGCCCCGCTCGGGTGCCGCCAATTCATGGATCACGCGGCCTTCGGCCCGCGCACGGGCCACATGCGCCCGGATGCGCGCCTGTGCGATGGCGTCGATCACCGGGCCCACATCTGTCGCATGATCCCAAGGGTTGCCCAGCCGCAGCTCATCCATCGCGCCCGTCAGCATGCGGGTGAAATCATCCGCGATATCCTCTTGCAGATACAGACACCGCAGCGCCGAACAGCGCTGCCCCGCCGACTGGAACGCACTGGCCAGAATATCCCGCACCGCCTGTTCGGGTAGCGCGGTGCTGTCCACGATCATCGCGTTCAGCCCGCCGGTTTCCGCGATCAGCATCGCGCCGGGTGCGGTTTCCGCCATCTGGCGGTTGATCGCCTGCGCCGTGGCGGTGGACCCGGTGAACACCACGCCGCCCAGACCCGCATCGCTGACCAGCGCCGCCCCCGTCACACCCCCCGCCCCCGGCAGCAGTTGCAGCGCGGTGCGCGGCACCCCTGCCTGATGCAGCCACGCGACCGCGCGCGCCGCGATCAGCCCCGTCGCCTCGGCGGGTTTGGCAAGCACCGCATTGCCGGTGACAAGGCTTGCCGCCATCTGGCCCGAAAAGATCGCCAGCGGAAAGTTCCACGGCGAGATCGCCACGATCCGCCCGCGCGGCGCAGCGCTTTTCCCGTGCGCCTGCTGAGCGTAGTAGCGCAGGAAATCCACCGCCTCGCGCAATTCGGCAATGGCATCACGCGGCGTCTTGCCCGCCTCGCGCGCCAGCAGCGCGAAAATCTCGCCCGCGTTCGCCTCGAACAGGTCGGCTGCACGCTCCAGCACCGCCGCCCGTTCCGCCACCGGCGCATCCCAGAGCCGCGCCGCTGCCTGCGCGGTGGCCACATCGGCGGGGTCGGCCCATGTCACCTGCCCCACCACATCGCCCGGATCGGCGGGGTTGCGCACGTCATGCGTGGCACCGCCCACCGCTGCGCCAGCAATCACCGGCCCCGCAGCCCAATGCGCCGCCCGGAACACGTCACGCGCGCCGTCGAAATCCGCCAGATCGCGCGGGTCGCGCAGATCCCAGCCGCGCGCATTGCGCCGTCCGGGAAACAGGTCGGCAGGGTCACGCAGCGCCCCGGACCGCCGCCCGCCCTGCACAATCAACGCCTCCACCGGATCGGCGGCCACCTGTTCGGGCGGAATATCACCATCCACCACCTGATTGACGAAAGACGAATTCGCGCCGTTTTCCAGCAACCGCCGCACCAGATAGGCCAAGAGGTCACGATGCGCGCCCACCGGCGCATAGATGCGACACCGCGTGCCAGCTTGCGCGCGCACGATCTCGTGCAGCGCCTCGCCCATGCCGTGCAAGCGCTGGAACTCAAAGGCCGATGCATCAACGCCCCGCGCCTCTGCCATGTCCAGGATCGCTGCCACAGTATGCGCGTTATGCGTGGCAAACTGCGGATAAATCCGGTCGGTCATCGCCAACAGCCGCCCCGCCTGCACCATGTAACTCACATCGGTCGCGGGCTTGGCGGTGAACACCGGGAACGTCTGCAACCCATCGACCTGCGCGCGTTTCACCTCTGAATCCCAATAGGCGCCCTTGACCAGCCGCACCATGATGCGCCGGTCCAGCCCTGCGGCCAGCGCCGCCAGCCAGTCGATGACCGCCCCCGCCCGCTTGCCATAGGCCTGCACAACCACGCCGAACCCGTCCCAGCCCGCCAACTGGGGATCAGCCAGCACGGCGGCGATCACGTCCAGCGACAGGTCCAGCCGGTCGGCCTCTTCGGCGTCGATGTTCAGCCCCATCCGGGCATCCCGCGCCAGCCGCGCCAAGGCAATTGTCGCAGGCACCAGTTCCGCCATCACGCGGTCACGTTGCGCCACCTCGTAACGCGGATGCAGTGCCGACAGCTTGATCGAAATGCCGGGATTGGCGCGGATATCCGCACCGTTCGCGCTGGCCCCCAAGCGCCGGATCGCCGCCGCATAGGCCGCGTGATAGCGCGCGGCATCATCCGCCGTCATCGCCGCCTCGCCCAGCATGTCATAGGAATAGGTATATCCCTTGGCCGCCCGGTCGCGCCCGCGCCGCACGGCAGCGTCAATCGTCTCGCCCAGCACAAACTGCCCGCCCAGCTCCTTCATCGCGCGCGCCACGGCGGTGCGGATCACGGGTTCACCCAGCCGCTTGACCGCGCCCTGCAACACGGCGGCCAGCCCCGGCCCATCGCCCTCGCGCAACACCCGCCCCGTCAGCATCAAAGCCCAGGTGGAGGCGTTGACAAGGCTGGACGCCGACCGCCCCAGATGCGCGCCCCAGGCGGCGGGGGCGATCTTGTCCTCGATCAGCGCGTCGATGGTATCGCGATCCGGCACCCGCAGCAGCGCCTCGGCCAGACACATCAGCGCGACGCCTTCCTGCGTGGACAGGCCATATTCGGCTAGGAACACCTCCATCAGGCCGGGATTGGCCGCGCCACGCACCGCGCGCACCAAATCGGCCCCGCGCGCCGCCGCCCGCGCCCGCGTGGCGGGATCAGGGGCCTGCGCCAGCAAATCGGCCAACATGGCCGCTTCGGGCGTGTGGCGGGCGGTGCGGATTGTGTCGCGAAGCGCAGTCAGGGTCATGGCGGCCTCTGGATTGGGATGGCTCATCCTAGCAAACACCGCGCAGGCGTTTTTCCCGTAGATCGCCACGCAACAGGCCGATAGGCTGAAATCGCGCCCTACCACAGGTCATCCCATGCCAATCCTCGATCATGACAGCCCGCTTGACCCTATCGACACCCGCATCCTGCGCACACTCGCCGCTGACGGCAGGCTGTCCGTCACCGACCTGGCCCGCACTGTCGGTCTGTCGAAAAGCCCCACCCAGGTGCGCCTGAAACGGCTGGAGGACGCGGGCTATATCCACGGCTACCGCGCCGTGCTGAACCCCGCAGCACTTGGCCTGACCCATGTTGCCTTCGCCGAGGTCAAACTGACCGATACCACCGAAAAGGCGCTCGCCGCTTTCAACCGCGCGGTCATGGCGGTGCCCGAAATCGAAGAATGTCACATGATCGCGGGCTCTTTCGATTACCTGCTGAAGGTCCGCTCCCGCGATATCCAAAGCTATCGCCGCATCCTGGGCGAGGTGATATCAAGCCTGCCCCATGTCGGGTCCACCTCGACCCATGTCTCGATGGAGGCCGTCAAGGAAACCGGGCTCTGACGTTCCCATTCATTTTGCCATAAATACCTCCGGGGGGAGCGTAGCGGGGGGCTGCCCCCCCCTCTGCCTGCATCACAGGCGCAGGTCGCGCAAGATCGACTCGGTATCCGCCCCCGGCGCGCGGGGGGCCGATGGTGCGGCGGCGGGGGTGGCGGAAAAACGCGGTGCGGGGGCGGCCTGCAACACGCCGTCCACCCGCAGGAAGGTGCCGCGCGCGGCCATATGGGGGTGATGTTCCGCCTCGGCCAATGTCAGCACCGGTGCGACGCAGGCATCGCTGCCATCAAAGATCGCCTCCCATTCCGCGCGGGTCTTTTGCGCGAATACGGCGGCATAATCCGCCCGCCGCTGGCCCCAGGTGGCCGGGTCGTTCTGATCGGCGCGATGGGTGTCGGGCAGACCTGCACGCGCGACAAGCTCGGCAAAGAATTGCGGCTCCAGCGGGCCGACCGCGATATGCTGTCCGTCGGCGGTGGCATAACAGCGATAGAACGGCGCGCCGCCGTCCAAGAGGTTCGCTTCGCGCGCCTCGGCCCACTGCCCGCGCGCGTGGAAGGTGTGCAGCAGCCCCATCAGCGCAGGCACGCCATCGACCATCGCGGCATCGACGACCTGCCCCTGCCCGGTGCGACTGCGGGAAAACAGCGCGGCAAGGATGCCGAACACCAGAAACATCGTGCCGCCGCCGTAATCTGCCACCAGATTCAAGGGCGGCACCGGGTGATCCCCAGGCCCGATCATCGCCAAGGCCCCGGTCAGCGCCAGATAATTGATGTCATGCCCCGCCGTTTGCGCCAGCGGGCCGTCCTGCCCCCAGCCGGTCATGCGCGCGAACACCAGACCGGGATTGGCGGCCAGACAGGCCTCCGGCCCCAGCCCCAGCTTTTCCATCACGCCGGGGCGGAAGCCTTCGATCACCACATCCGCCCCCGCGATCAGCGCGCGCGCCGCCGCCAGCCCCTCGGGCGATTTCAGGTTCAGCACCACCGACCGCTTGCCGCGCCGGTTGATATCGGTCGTATCCGCAGGCCCCGCCGCGCGGTCGATCACAATGACGTCGGCGCCCTGATCCGCCAGCAACTGCCCCGCCAGTGGCGCAGGCCCCAGCCCCGCCATCTCGATGATGCGCAATCCGTGCAATGGTCCCGGCATGCTGTCCTCCGCTTTGCAGGCAGCATGGCGGGGGACGCGCAACGGGTAAAGGGCTGGCGGGTTAATCACCCGCCCTACGAACCGCGCGAAAATGATGAATGGTGCCCCCAGACGGACTCGAACCGCCGACCCGCTGATTACAAATCAGCCGCTCTACCAGCTGAGCTATAGAGGCATGGTCCCCCGTTTACGCGGGTGGGCGGGGCTGTGCAAGGGTTTCGCGATTGGCGCGCGCCAGCAGCAGCACAGCGATCAGCCCGACGGCGATCACCAGCACGGCGGCAGGGGCGGCGGTGCCGAGGTTCTCGAGGCTTGCCTCGTCATGCACCCGTGTGGCCAGCGTGTTGAAGTTGAACGGGCGCAGCAACAGCGTCGCGGGCAGTTCCTTGACGCAATCGACGAAGACCAGCAGCAGCGCCGAGGCGAGTGATCCCCGGATCAGCGGTGCATAGACGTCGCGCAGCACAGCCCCACCAGAGCGCCCCAAGGATCGCGCCGCCATCGGCAGCGACGGCGACACCCGGCCCATCGCGGCATCGGCCGCCCCTTGGGCGATGGCAAAGAACCGCACACTATAGGCGATCACCAAAGCGCTGGCCGACCCGGTCAGGATCAGGCCGATGTCGCGGCCTGTCGCTGCCTCGACCGCATCGGCAATCACATGATCCAGCCCCGCTAGCGGGATCAACAGCCCCACGCCCAGCACCGCCCCCGGCGCGGCATAGCCGATGGTGGTGACCGGCAATAGCAGGCGCGGCAGGCGGCGGCCCGACAGGCGCACGCCGTAGACCATGAACGTGCCCGCCAGCACGGTCAGCACGGCGGCGATCCCGCCCACGGTGACGGTGTTCAGCGCAGCCCGGTAAAGCGCGGGATCAAGCCAGCGGTCCGCCTTGGCCAGCGCATGGCCCAGAATGACGCCCGTGGGCAACACAAAGCCCACCAGAAACGGCAGCAGGCACAGCGCCATAGCGGCCCACCCTGCCCATCCCGTCAGCACGGCGCGGTCCACCGGGCGATGCCGCGCCGACAGGTTGAAGAACTGTTGCCGCGCGCGGCTGGCGCGTTCCAGCGCCACCAAGAGGATCACCACCGCCAGCACCACGCAGGCGATCTGCGCCGCGCCGCCCGCGTTCGACCCGTCCAGCCAGACGCTGAAGATGCCCGTGGTCAGGGTTTGCACTGCGAAATAATCCACCGTGCCGAAATCATTGACGGTTTCCATCATCACGATGGCCACCCCCGCCGCAATCGCCGGACGCGCCAACGGCAGGCCGATCCTGCGGAACCGCGCCCAAGCGCCTGCACCCAAGGATGTGGCGACCTCTTCGGCCGAGGCCGATTGTTCGCGGAACGCGGCGCGGGCCAAGAGGTAGACATAGGGGTAAAGCGCCGCCGCCAGCACGATCACCGCCGCCCCCATCGACCGCACCGGCGGGAACCAGTAATCGCGCGACGTCTGCCAGCCTGTCACCTCGCGGAGCGCCGTCTGGACGGGGCCGGCAAATTCCAGAAAATCCACCAGCGCATAGGCCCCCACATAGGCCGGGATCGCCAGCGGCAAGAGCAGTGCCCATTCCAGCACGCCCGCCAGCGGAAACCGATAGCGCGCCACCAGCCACGCCGCCCCCGTGCCCATCACCCCCGCCAGCGCACCGACCGACAGCATCAGAACACCCGTGTTCCACAGGTAGCGCGGCAGGGTGGTGGCGATCAGATGCGGCCAGATATTGTCGCGCGGAAACAGCGCGATCCACACCACCGCAAGGATGGGCAGCAACACGGCGGCGGCGATCACGATGGCCCCCGTGCTCCAGAATGACGGCCAGGAAAGGCGCAAGGTCGGGCGCATGATCGGGCTCGGAGCGCGGCGGTGGATCGGATAATCTGTCATCGCCGCCCCCGTCCCTGTTCCTGTCGCCTGCTCTTGTCGACCGCTGCTGTTGCAAAGCGGTTTGACTGTGCGAAAGCGCCCGCATATCTGACCCACAGATAACTGTCAGGACGGACAGCGCAAGATGCAGATCGTGCTTCACGTGGGCGCGCATGTCACGGACGAAGGCCGCCTTCTGAAGGGCCTCATGCGCAATGCTGCACCCTTTGCCGCGCGCGGCATCGCGGTGCCGCCGCCGTCGCGCTATCGCACTTTGCTGCGCGATGCGATGACGGCACTGGGGCCGGGGGCGACGCCGCATCCCGACGCCCGCGCGATGGTGCTGGCGCAATTGCTGGACGCGGGCCAACCCGAACCGGAACGCCTGATCCTGTCGCAGGAAAACCTGTTCGCCTTTCCATCGCATGTGATCGAAGGCGGGGTGCTGTATCGCCGCGCGGCGGAACGGCTTGCGGCGCTGGCGCGGCTGTTTCCGGGCGACAGCATCGAAGTGTTCCTCGGGCTGCGCAACCCGGCCAGCTTTCTGCCCGCGCTGGCCGCCCAAGCCGACCGGGTGAAATTCGACGCCCAGCTGGCGCGCACCGATGTCTATGAATTATCGTGGTCGCGCATGATCATGGACCTGCGCAGCGCCTTGCCGCAGATCGACATCACCGTCTGGGCCAACGAGGATACGCCGCTGATCTGGGGCAGCCTCTTGCGCGAGATGGCGGGCATCGAACCCAATGTGAAAATCAGCGGTGCCTTTGACCTGTTGTCGGAAATCATGACCAAAGAAGGCATGATCCGCTTCCGCGCCTATCTGAAAACCCAGACCGTGATGACGGAAATGCAAAAACGCCGGGTGATTTCGGCGTTTCTGGACAAGTTCGCCCGCCCCGACCAGATCGAACAGGTCGTCGATCTGCCCGGCTGGACCGATGATCTGGTGGCCGATGTGACCGAGAGTTACGAGGAAGACCTCTATCAGATCGCGCGCATCCCAGGTGTCACGCTGATCGCGCCGTAGCCTCGCCCGCGCGTCAGATCATGCCCAAGGCGTTCAGATACAGCTCCATCACCGCTTCTTCCTCGGCCAGATCGTCGCGGTCGCGTTTCCGGCGCGCGATGATCTTGCGCAACACCTTGGTGTCGTATCCGCGGCCCTTGGCCTCGGCCATGACCTCTTTCAACTGATCGGCGATGTCCTTTTTCTCGGCCTCCAGCCGCTCGTAGCGTTCGATGAAGGCGCGCAGTTCATCGGCGGCGACAGACGAGGCAACATCGAGCACGGGATCGGTCATCGCGGGGTCCTTTCGGGGCCAATTGATCTGATCGGCTGTGACTAGCGCCCACCCGCAAAGGCCGCAAGGGGGACTGACGGAGGGCCGCCAGCGTTGCCGCGCGGCCAAGCCCATGCTAGGCGCGGCGCGTATGAAGCGGGAGAGCGGCGCATGGGCTGGCTGATCTGGACGGGGGCGGCGATTTCCGCAGCGGGGCTGTGCGGCCTGATGTGGACCATCGTCGTGGTGGCGCGCGCGCGGGGACGCGGGATGGATGACACCGCCATGCGCGCCGTGGTGCAAAAGATGATCCCGGTCAACATGGGGGCGCTCATGCTGTCGGTGATGGGGCTGATGGCGGTGATTGTAGGTATCTCGCTGGGATAAGGCGCGCTTAGTCCGGGATGCGGCGGCGGTGGCGGCCCAGCTTGTTCAGGGCATCGAACGTCTCGCCATTCTTGGCCAGCGCGGCAAATCCCGGATCGGGGTCATACAACACCGGGTCCGTCTCGGCCAGACGGCGCAACAGGCGGCTGATCTCGAACATGCCCACCATGTCGGCGGCCTTCATCGGGCCGCCCCGCCCACGCGGAAATCCGTATCCCAGCACCATGATCATGTCGATGTCGGACGGGCGCAGCGCGATTTCGGCGCGCAACAACCGCGCGCCTTCGTTGGCCAGCGCCGCCAGCGCGCGCAGCACGATCTCGGCCGGGTCCAGCCCTGGATCGGACTGCGCGGTGGCGGGCAACAACCCGCGCAGGCGCGGATCATGATGCGCCACCTCGCCGTGCCAGCGGTAGAAACCCAGTTCGACGGCGCGGCCCTTGCGGCCATCCTCGACCAGACGGCGCAGCAGCATCAGATGGGCCTGTGGCACCCGGACGCCATCACGCGCCAGCAACCCGCCGCGCGACAGTGCCAGGTCCAGCCCGATCCGGTCCAACCCGGCCAGCGGCGCATGGGCAAAGCCGTAATCCAGCAGGGCGGCGTCAATCGCGGCGGGGGAAACGCCGATCTGGATCATCCCGGCCAACGCATCGCGCAGGGCCGCCTGCATCCGTTCGCCAATGCCGCCCGCGCCGCCCGCGCTGCGCACCGGATGCTTGCCCAGCGCCTGCGCCAGACCCACCGCGCGCGCCAGCGCGGCAGGCGAGGTTGCGCGCGAAATCACGATTTCCGCGAGCGGGTTCGTCTGCGCCGGCCCGTGGAAATGCAGCGCCAGCACATCGACCGGGCGGCGCGAGGCCTGTGCCATGGGCGCAATCGCCTGTAGCAGCGAGTTCGTCGCCAGCACCGTCCCCGGCCGGGTGGCCTCTGCCAGCGCGGCAAAGACCTGTGCCTTGGTCTGGGGCGCTTCGGCCACCGCCTCGATCACCAGCCCGGCATTGGCCAGCAAACGCAGATCGCTGGTCGGCAGCAGCCGCAGCCGCGCCGCCCCGCTGGGCGGATCGGGCAGCGCGGCCAGCCGTGCGGCGGCGTCGGCCAGGGCTTCGGCGTTGCGTTCAAACTGGATCACCTGCAATCCAGCCGCCAGCGCCGCCGCGACAATCCCCGCCGCCGCCGGTCCGCCCCCCACCACGCCGATGGTATCGGGGGCCTGAATTTTCTGGCCGACCAATTCGGGCATGTTCACCGCGCGGCGTTCGGCGAAATGCGCATGCAAAAGCCCGTGCAGGTCGTCGGACGCCAGACAATCCTCATGCGCCACGCGTTCAAACGCGCGCCCCTGCGCGGGCGGCAACAGCAGCGCCGCCTCGACGCAATCGACAATGCGCGTGGCGGGGGCAACGGATGCGATGGTGGCAGGCGCGTTGCGCGCAGCCGTCACGGCCGCGATATAGTCTGTCGGATCGGCGAACCCGTCGCTGCGGTCATCGGGGCGGGTGAAAGACGGTGTCGCGCGCAGCAGCGCGATGGCGGCAGGCACCGGATGCGGGGTGATGGCGTGAAACAGCCCCGCCATCTCGGGCGCGTTTGCTGGATATTGACGCGGGGTCACCAACAGCGCCAGCGCGCGCGCCGCCCCGATCAGGCGCGGCAGCCGCTGTGTGCCCCCCGCGCCGGGGATCAGCCCGAACACCAGTTCCGGAAACCCCATCCGCGCCTCGGGGGCCGCGATCCGGGCATGACAGGACAGCGCCAGTTCCAGCCCCGACCCCAACGCCGCGCCTTCGATGGCGGCCACCACGGGTTTCGGGCTGGCCGCGATCAGATTGCAGACGGCGTCCATCTGCGGCGCATCGCCAGAGGGATGGTCCAATGTGCGGATATCCAGCCCCAGCGAAAACGCCTTTGGCCCGCCGGTCAGCACGATTCCTGTCACCGTGTCATCCGCGATCAGCCGCGTCATCTGCGTCATGATTTCCGTGCGCAGCACTGGCGACAACGCATTCCCCGGCGGCGCATGCAGCGTCAGCACCGCCACCCCGTCCAGGTTATCCACCCGCGTCACGGTCAGCGCGTCAGTCGAAGCCACGTCCGGGGCCATATCCTTGGCCATATCCGGGGCCAAATTCGGCGCCTGTGCTGTCGCGGACTGCTTTGACGCCTCTGGCCCTTGCGCGGTCACGGGATACTCGCCCACCTGTCAATAAACCCGGTGGCATTGTGCAAAGCGTGACGCGACTTGGCAACCCCGTGGCCACGGATCACACCACGAAACCCCGATAAATCAGGCGTTTCCGCCTGTCTGGCCCGATGTGACCGGCCCCTTACACCGGCAGATTGTCGAAACCGTCTTCGCAGGCGGCCTCGGACCGTCCGCGCGCCGCGTCGCGTGCAAGACCTGGCTGCGCCGCATTGCCACTGTCGTGACGCGCGACCAGCGCCTCCAGATCGGCCTGCAACGCCGCGCGCGTGGCGGTACAACCGGCATCAAACCGGGTTTCAAGCGCGCCAATCAGGTCTTTGAGAACAGTGTCATGGGGTAGCATGGGCTTTCCTTTTCAGCAGGTTGGCGAAGAACAGAAGCGGCGCGGTCAGTGTCCCACGCGTCAGTGACCTTGGGCGCAGGTCTTGCAAAAGGGCGTGTCGGGCAGCAGGTCCAGCCGCGCCGCGGCGATTTCCGCGCCACATTCGACACATTCGCCATAAGTGCCCGTGCGCAGCCGTTCCAGCGCGGCGCGGATGCGGCGGATTTCCGCCTCGCTTTGCAGGCCGAGGCTCTCCAGCACCTCGTCGCCCTCGCTCTCGATGGCGGCATCTTCCCAGTCTTTGGGGCGGGGATCGTCAAGTTGATCCTCGATGCTGTGAATCCGGCGGTCCAGTTCGCCCAACCGGGTCATCAACTGGGCGCGGCGGGCTGTCAGATCGGTCATGGCCTGTCCTCCTGTGTTGCGGACATGTTGAACCAGCGCAGCGGCGGGCGCATTGATGCATGTCAACGAAGTTGCGCGGCCTATCTGTGTGACCATGGATTTGCGGGGCTTGAAACACATTCCATTTAGGTTATATGTTTTCCCGTAACGGAGGATTTCCCCATGACGCAACCGACCCAGACCATCATCCCGACTGTCAAGGCGTTCTTTGACGATGCCACCAACACCATTTCCTATGTCGTGCGTGACCCGAACGGGTCGGCCTGCGCGATTGTCGATTCCGTGCTGGATTTCGATTATGCCTCGGGACGGACCGACACCAAATCCGCCGATGCGGTCATCGCTTATGTGCAGGCCGAAGGGCTGACGGTGGAATGGCTGTTGGAAACCCATGTCCATGCCGACCACCTGTCCGCAGCGCCCTATTTGCAGGAACGTGTCGGCGGCAAGATCGGCATCGGCGACCGCATCACCGTGGTGCAGAACACCTTCGGCAAGATTTTCAACGAAGGCACCGAGTTCCAGCGTGACGGCTCGCAGTTCGACCGTCTGTTCGTCGAAGGGGACGTGTTCCACATCGGCCAGATGCGGGGCGATGTGCTGCATACGCCGGGGCACACGCCCGCCTGCCTGACCTATGTCATCGGGGACGCGGCCTTTGTCGGGGACACCATGTTCATGCCGGATTTCGGCACCGCGCGCTGCGATTTCCCCGGCGGGTCGGCCGAGGTGCTGTATGCCTCGATCCAGAAGGTGCTGTCCCTGCCGGACGCCACACGCATCTTCGTGGGCCACGACTACAAGGCGCCGGGCCGCGATGATTTCGCCTGGGAAACCACGGTGGCCGCGCAAAAGGCGCAGAATATCCACGTGGGCGGTGCCAAGGACCGCGACGCCTTTGTGGCGATGCGCACCGCGCGCGATGCAACGCTGGCGATGCCCAAGCTGATCATTCCGTCGTTGCAGGTGAACATGCGCGCGGGCCAGATGCCGCCCGCCGACGATCAGGGCAACGTCTATCTGAAAGTTCCGGTCAACAAGATCTGACCGACACACTCCCGCGCGGCAGACGCGAACGCTGTGGCGCGGGTTTCTGACATCAGGACAACAGGAAACGAAACATGCAGATGGAATGGATCTGGGGGCTGATCGGCGGCTTGCTGATCGGGACGGGGGGCGCGGTGTATCTTCTGGCCAACGGCCGGATCATGGGCGCCAGCGGAATTATCGGCGGGCTGGTCGATGGCACGGCGTGGAACGCCTGGGCTGAACGGGTGACGTTTCTGGCGGGGGTGTTCCTGCTGCCGGTGGCGCTGTATCCGCTTTATCCGAACGGCGTGGATACCCATGTCACCGACAACTGGGCGGTGCTGATCGCAGCGGGCCTGTTGGTCGGCGTGGGCACCCGGATGGCGAATGGCTGCACGTCCGGGCACGGCGTCTGCGGCATCCCGCGGCTGTCGATGCGCGGCCTCGTGGCCACCATGACCTATATTGTGGCAGGCGGGATCGGTGTGGTCATTTTCCGTCATTGGCTGGGAGTAATCTGAGATGATCCGCAATATCTATGCCTTCATCGCCGGCGGGTTCTTTGGTGCCGGCCTGTTCGTGTCGGGCATGACCGACACCGCCAAGGTGCAGGGCTGGCTTGACGTGTTCGGCACCTGGGATCCGACGCTGGCCTTTGTGATGGGCGGCGCGATGATCCCGATGTTCATCGCCTGGCGGCTGCGCGAGCGGCGGTCCACCCCGGTGCTGGGCGGCACATTCCCCCCGGCCCCGCCGCAAAAGATCGACCACAAGCTGGTGGTCGGATCGTTGATGTTCGGCGCGGGCTGGGGTCTGGCGGGGCTGTGCCCCGGTCCCTCGGTCGCGTCGCTGAGTTATGGCGGGGTCGGCCATTGGGTGTTCTTTGCCGCGATGATTACGGGCATGGCCATCGCGCCGTTCGTGATCGGGCGCTATACCCGGCTGACGACCGCAGCGGCGTGATTGCGATGAGGCACGCGCCGCTGTAAGGGCGGCGCGGTTTATTCCGGGAACGGGCGGTCTTCGAAATCCTGCATCAGATCGGCAGGCAGGTCATACTCGGTCGGGTCCGCAACGGGTTCTGTCGTGCCCGCTGACGGTGCAAGCGGGGCCGCGGGCGAAGGCGGGGCCGAGGGCGGGGTGACAACAGCCGCAGCCGCCACACGCGCGGCAGGGTCCGGCACCGTCCCGCCGGGGGCATGCAACCGCAGGGCACGGCGGCCGTTCATCTGGCCCAATTGCGCCGTGGCGATCACGCGTTTCGGTCCCACCTCCAACGTGGCGGATCGCACGGCATCGGCTGGCATGGCCAGCACATCGCCCGCCACAAAGCCGCGCACCTGCGCCAAGGGCAGCGTCACGCGGCACAGCACCGCCTCTAGCGCAGTGGGCACATCCAAAAGCCGCGCGCGTAACCGGGCCGCCAGATCGGGTGACGACGCGATACCCTGGCCCAAGTCAGGCGGTGGCGGCGGGCGCGTGACCGCAGGCAGCGCCAGCACCAGCCGCCCCGCGCGCAAGCCGCGCGCGATATCCACCGGCACACGCAGCAGTTGATAATCCGGTAGCCCCAAGGCAAGCCCCAGCGTGCGCAAATCCACACAGCGCGCCCCGAACCGATAGCCACTGGCCCAGAACCCGTCGTCGTCGGCCGCAAGATCAGCGGCAAAGCGTGTCAGGATGTCATCCACCAACGGGGCGACGATCGCGGCATCGGTGCGCGTCGTGGGGCGCGGGTCCGGATCGCGTGGCAGGACACGCCCGATGGTCTGCATTTCCACCAGCGCCGACAGCAGCGGAAAATCGAAATACAGCGCGCCCACCCGCCCATCGGGCCCGTCCAGCAGCACCAGCAGCCCGTCTTCGGACATGGCGTCCAGCACCTCGGCCGGATCAGACGGGCCGCGCGACCCGCCGGTGACCATCAAGGCCAGACCCATGCGGGTATCTGCCGCCTTTTCGACGGCCAGCCGCAGCGCCTTGGCCGGGGTCATCGCGCGCGCCTCGTGCGAGGCGCGGCCCACGGACGCCTTATGGCGCAACACGTCCCTGCCAAGCGTTGCCGTCATGACCACATCGCCATCCATTCGTCCCCGGTTCCTGCCCCAGACCTAGCGGATCGAGGTTACCAAGCGCTGAACAACAACAGGTCAAACCAGGGGTTCGGCGGGCAAATCCACGGCATGATCTGGTCCCCGATCTGGCCTCCGATCTGGGCCCGTATCCGCTGCGCGCAACGGCAGCGTCACCCGAAACGCCCCGCCGCCCTGCCCCGGCAGATAGGCGATGGTGCCCCCTAGCCGCGCCATGATCTCGCGGCAGATCGCCAGACCCAGCCCCGCACCGCCTGCCTTCATGTCGCTGACGCGGGCGAATTTCTGGAAAATCATCTCTTGCTGCGCGCGTGGCACGCCCTTGCCGTTATCGACAAAGTCGATGATCGCGCGCCCGCGCCGCACACTGACCGCGATGGTCAGTTCCGGGCGCGGCGCGTCGCAATATTTCTGCGCATTGGCAATCAGGTTGATGAACACCTGCACCAGCCGGTCCAGATCAGTGCAAAGCGTGATCGCGGCGGCCAGCGGGTTGCGCCGGATCGCCAAAGGCGTGCCCGCCGCAGTTGCCGCCGCAATCGCCTGATCAATCACGTCGGACAGGCGGCCCTCGCGCAGGTTCAGGCTCACCTGACCGTTTTCCAGCACCGACAGGTCCAACAGATCATCCAACAGGCGCGTCAGGCGGATCGCCTCGGAATGGATGATGCCCGCATATTTCTGTCGTGCCGCCTCGTCCATGCCGCCGCTGTCACGCAGGATTTCCGAAAACGCGCGGATCGAGGTCATCGGCGTGCGCAGTTCATGGCTGATCTGCGACAGGAACGCATCCTTTTGCACCGAAATCTGCGTCAGCGATTCGTTTGCCGCGCGTAATTGCCGCGCGGTGCGGGCCAGTTCGGTGGATTTCACCTCAAGCTGGCCCTGATATTCGATCATCTGCTGGGTTTCATCCGCCACCCGCATCAGGTCATCCACGGACACCATCGCGCGGCCCATGGATTGCGCCACCATGGTATGCGCCGTCGCCGCCCCCATCGAGCCTGCCAGTTCGCGTTCCAGCCGTTGCAGGAATTCGGGCGTGGGTTCGGGAAGATAGCCCTTCAGACCCTGCCGCGCCGCCTCGGCCTGAAAGAAATCCTGCGCCGAGGCCGGACCCAGGATGCGCTGCGCCATCACCATCAGATCCTCGGTCTGCGCAAGCCCGCCAGACCAGCCCTGCGCGGTCTGGGAATGTTGGAACACATTGACGAATTGCGCGCCTTGCAGCCGTTCCAGCGGGGTCGGGAAACTGGCCAGCGACACGATGACAAAGCCCAGGGTGTTCAACCCCAGCGACCACAGGATGGCATGCACCAAGGGGTCCAGCCCCGCGATGCCGAACAACGCCTCCGGCCGCAGCCATGTCAGCCCGAACAGCCCGTTTTCCAGCACGGCCTGTGGCAGGATGCCAGCCCCGAACGACGGCAGCAGCAGGCAATACAGCCAGATCACGAACCCCGCGCACAGCCCGGTCAGCGCGCCGGTCCGTGTCGCGCCGCGCCAGAAGATGCCACCCAAAAGTGCGGGCAAAAACTGCGCCACCGCGACAAACGAGATTAACCCGATAGCCGCCAGCGCCGCACCGCCACCCGACAGCCGGAAATACAGGTATCCTAGCGCCAGCACGCCCGCGATGGACAGCCGCCGCGCCAGCAGCACCAACTGGCGCAGATCGCCGCCCGCGCCCGGAGCCCCCAGCGCGCCTTGTTCCTGATCGCCGCGCAGCCACAGCCACAGCGGCACCACGATATGGTTCGACACCATGGTGGACAGCGCAATCGACGCCACGATCACCATCGAGGTGGCGGATGAAAACCCGCCGATGAACGACAGCATCGCCAACCCCTCGCGCCCCTGCGACAACGGCAGGGTCAGGACGAACAGATCGGGGTTCGACCCGGCGGGCATCAATTCCAGCCCCGTGACCGCGATGGGCACCACAAACAGGCTCATCGCCATCAGATAGGCCGGAAACGCCCAGGACGCTGTGCGCAGGTGGCGCTCGTCCGCGTTTTCCACCACCAGCACCTGAAACATGCGCGGAAGGGTCAGAAACGCCGCCGCCGACACAAAGGTCAGCGCCACCCAGCGCCCGCCATCCGGCTGGAATGCGGTCAGCGCCGAGGCGTCGATGCGCGCCAGCATCTGCGGCACCCCGCCCGCCAGCCCCCAGACCACGAACACCCCCACCGCCAGCAGCGCACAGAGTTTGACCACCGCCTCCAGCGCAATGGCGATGACCACGCCGGGATGCCGTTCGTTGACGTCCAGATTGCGGGTGCCGAACAGGATGGTGAACAGCGCCAGCCCCACTGCAACCCAGAACGCGGTGGCATTGCGGTCGCCAAAGGGCGGGGTCAGCGAGTCTTCGCCCGCGAATGCGGCAAAGGACAGCGTGACCGATTGCAGTTGCAGCGCGATATAGGGCGTGGACCCAAGGATCGCCAGCAAAGTGACCACCACCGCCAGCGCGCCCGATTTGCCATAGCGCGACGAAATCAGGTCCGCGACGGACGTGATGCGCTGCGTGCGCCCGATCCGGACCAGCTTGCGCAGGCCCCACCACCAGCCGACCATCACCAACGTCGGCCCCAGATAGATCGTCAGATATTCCAGCCCCGACCGCGCGGCATAGCCAACCGCGCCGTAAAACGTCCAGGCCGTGCAATAGATCGACAGCGACAGCGTATAGACCACGGGGGACGACAACCACCCGCCCCGCCCGTTGCGCGCCGCGCGCTCGGCCAGAAACGCCACGCCGAACAACAGCGCGACATAGGCCAGACAGACCGCCACCAGAATGTTCATCGTGGCCATGTCAATCCGGTCTGTCAGCGGTGGTCTCTGGCGTATCTGCGGGCTGGGCCGAGTCATCCGTGGCGGGATCAAGCCCCAGCGTCAGCGCCGCCGCCGCCGCAATCAGTCCCAGCCAGACGCCAAAGATATAGATCATCGCGCGCGAGGTGGGCGCGGGATCCCCATCCGCCGCAAACATCAGCGGCATCAGCCACAACACTACCCCCAAGAGCGGCAACAGCCGCGCCGCGTCGCGCACCCGGCGTTGCCGGTAGCTGCGGCGTTCCAGAAACAAGGGCGGCGCGGGCGGGCGCATCAATCCGGCATCAACTGCCGCAGCGCGTCCAGCACCTCGGCGTTCGAGAACGGCTTGGTCATGAACCGCGACACACCCATGCGTTCGGCCAGATCGCGGTCGCGCGCCTGCCCGCGCGCCGTCAGCATCAAGACCGGCAGCGCCACGGTGGCCGGATCGGCGCGCAGATCGGCGAGGATATCCATCCCCGACCGCCCCGGCAGCATCACGTCCAGGATGACCAGATCGGGGGCCTGTGCCCGGATCGCCTCCAGCGCGTCATCGCCCGTGCCATGCGACGCCACCTGCCACCCGTCGCGGATCAGGAAGAAACGGATCGCCTCGACGATATTGGGCTCGTCCTCGATGATCAGGACCGATTTCGTCATCGGGTCATCCCCCCTGCCCGCGCCCTGCCCGCGCCGCAAATGCGGCCAATTCCCGTTATCGGCGGAAAACCCCGGCCTGTCAAAACCCCTGCCTGTCAAAACGCGAGTTGTCAGACCACCTGTTGCGCGGGCGAGGCATCAAGGATGGACGGCTCGCGCCGCCCCGGACAGGGGTCTTGGGGGCAGATGCGGCAGGCTACGCCCACGGGACGCGGCGGGGTCTGCGGGGTCGTGGGCGACAGGAACATATGCGCCTCGATCAGGGGCAGGTCGGGCGCGTTGCCATCTTCGACCGGCAGCGCGATGGCAAAGGCCGCAACCGCCGCCACCCCGCGTCCGGCCTGCACCAGATCGGCGCGCAACGGCGTCAGCGGGCGCGACAGCGCGGCAAAAAGCGGCCAGAGCGGACAGGCCGCGCCATGGCGAGGCAGCGGGAAATCCGCCAAGGCGCGGCGAAAGGTGAAACTGCCCGCCGCATCGCAACTGACCAGCCCGACCGGGACGGGCAAAAGACCCGGTGGCAGACAGGCCAACCGCCGCATCGCCACCGGCAGGCTGACACCCGTTGCCCGCGCCAAGGCCACCGGATCGGCGCCCGTGCGCGGCAAGGCAGCCGTGATCCGCGCCAGCGGCAGCGCTGCGATATCGCGGGCGTGACGCTGCAACCACCCCTGCGCCAGCCCGCGCGCGGGGTCCGAACGCAGCCCTTCTGCGTCAGCCAGCACAGTGTCGGGCGTCGCCGTGCCATCCTCCAGCCCCGGAAAATGCCAGTCCTGCGCGGAAAGCCAGGCGTCCAGTTCATCCTGTGGCGCAGCGCCTGCGGCCCCAGCCTGCGCGGATTGTTCCAGATACCCCGCCAGCGCGCGCGCCGACGCCGCCAGACGGTGCGCGTCGCCATCCAGATTGCCCAGAAACCGGTCGCGCCATTCGGGTTCCAGATCGCGGTTTTCCGCCAGAATCGTCGCAGTCGCGCGTATCGCCGTCGCCGTAGACAGCATGTCATGCAAGGACGCCGCCAAGGTCGGGTCCTGGTTCAGCCGGTCCGTCAGGGTATCGACCATGCGCGCCAGATCGCCGCTGCGCCGGTGCGTGTCGGCCAGCAGACCGGCCCAACCGGGAAAGCGGCGGGCGAAATCCTCGGCGGGTTCGGTGGACACGGCCGTTGATGGCGCGGCAGCCGCCTCGCGCAGGGTGGCGACCAGATCGACTTCTGCCCCTTCGCCCAAGGCCCCCGGATCAACCCCCAACGGCGCGGCCAGCCGCGCCACCAGATCATCGCCGATCCGGCGGCGGTTATGTTCGATCAGGTTCAGATAGCTGCCGGAAATCCCCGCCGCCACGGCCAGTTCGGCCTGCCGCATCCCCATCGCCAGACGGCGTTCGCGGATACGGGTGCCGGTAAGTTGCCGCTGGACCATCGGTTTTCCCCTGTGCTGGGCAAAGTCTAGCCAGTTTTGCCCCCCGGACAATGGCCACACGAAGCCAGCACAGTATTAAGCGCGGATTTACCATGCGTTGCGAATGGCTTAGGTCCGACGCGCCAGTTGGCGTAAAGTGTCCGCAGGGCGGGGGCGCCTGTCATGGAGACACCCATGTCCCTTTTGCCGCCTCTCAGTCTGCCTCTTGGTGTTTCGCCGGGTCAATCCAGCGCATCCCCGCCCGCATCGTCTGCATCTGGCACCACCTCGCCGTCGGGCCGGGTGACGGGTCCGGATATCGTGACACAGGTCGAACCCGTGACGCCGTCGCGCATCATGCTGGATCTGCGGCAGACCCGCGCGGAATTGCTGACATCACCGGACCTTGTCACGCTGCGCGCGCAAGAGGCCGCCCGCCGCTATGTCGCCGCGCGCAAAGTGGGGCCGACCTAATCCACCCCTTCCGCCAGCCGCGCCCGCAGATCGGTTTTCAGCACCTTGCCATAGTTGTTCTTTGGCAAGGCGGGCAGCGTGACATAGCGCTTGGGCCGCTTGAACCGGGCGATCCGGTCCAGACAATGCGCGTCCAGCGCGGCGGGGTCGATGACCGCCCCCGGTGAGGCCACAACAAAAGCCACCACCACCTCACCCCATTCGGCGTCCGGCGCGCCGACCACGGCGGCCTCGTGGACCGACGGATGATCCAGCAGCGCCTCTTCGACCTCGCGCGGATAGATGTTGGTGCCGCCCGAGATGATCAGATCCTTGGACCGGTCCTGCAAGGTGACATAGCCGTCCGCATCCATGAACCCCATGTCGCCGGTCCACAGCCAGCCACCGCGCAGCGCGTCAAGGCTGGCCTGCGGGTTCTGCCAGTAACCGGGCATCACCACATCGCCGCGCACACAAATCTCGCCCACCTGACCGCGTGGCAATTCCGCGCCATCCGCGCCCGCGATCATCACCTGCACCCCCGCCTGTGCGCGCCCGACCGAGGCCAGCCGGTCACGCCAGCGCGGGTGCGCGCGGTCGGTCACATCATGGCGCGACAGCGCGGTGATCCCCATCGGACATTCGCCCTGCCCGTAAATCTGCACGAACACCGGCCCGAACCAATCCACCGCGTCGATGATATCCGCCAGATACATCGGCCCGCCGGCATAGATCACGCTGCGCAGGCCCGCGCCGCGATCGCCTGCCGCGCGCGCATGGGTGGTCAGGCGTTTGACCATCGTGGGGGCCGCGAACATGTGCACCCGGCCATGCGCGCGGGACAGCGCCAGAATCTCGGCCGCATCAAACCCGCCTGAGACCGGGCAGACATGCCGCGCCCCCATCAGCACATGCATCACGCAATACAGCCCCGCCCCGTGGCTGAGCGGCGCGGCATACAGCGCTGCATCGGCTTCGGTGACCTGATCGACATCGGCAAAGTAACTCAGCGCCATCACCGTCATCATCCGGTGCGTGATCATCACGCCCTTGGGCCGCCCGGTGGTGCCCGAGGTATAAAACAGCCAGGCCAGATCATCAGGTCCGCGCTGCGCCATCGCAACGGGCGCGTGGCTGATGGCGTCCCGCCAGTCATCTGCGCCCAGCGTGATCTGCGGCAGCGCGCAGGCCACAGCCAGATCCGCGCCGGTGTCCGAGGAAACAACCGCCAGCACAGCCCCCGCGTTTTCAAGGGTCCATGCCGCCTCGCGCCCATGCAGCTTGGCGTTGAGGGGAACTGCGACCGCGCCCGCCCACCAGATGCCCCAGAGCGCCACCAGATAATCCGGCGTGTTGCGCGCAAAAATCGCGACAGGCGCGCCGGGTTGCACCCCCTGCGCGCGCAACCACCCGGCAAATCCCGCCGCCTGCGCCGCGAACGCGGCATAATCCGCCACGCAATCGGTGCCTGCAAACAGCGCCGGACGCGCGCCCCCCGCGCCCTCTGCCGCGCGCGCCAGCCAGCTTGCGATGGTCATGATGCCCTCCTGTGCCCTCTATGTGCAGATTTTCACCGTTAGGGCGGCGGGGCAACCGGGCACGTCATGCTGCCATGCCGCAATCGCGCTTTCACCACGCCACCGGATGCGATACAGGGGACAAATCGCAAAACGGGGCGGCACACGCCCACCACCACATGGGTTGGGACCGACATGACGCAAAACACCCACGACAGCGACACGGCCTTTATTGCGGCTCTCGCTGCGCTGCTGACCAGCAATGACCTGACAGAGATCGAAGTCACCCGCAGTTCCGGCGATGACAACATGCTGAATGTGCGTGTCAGCCGCCAGATGACCGCCGCCCCGGTGCAGGCCCCGGCCCCCGTGCAGCATGTCGTCGCCGCCCCCGCCGTTGCCGCGCCTGCCCCGGTGTCGTCCGACCCGTCCAGCCTGCCCGGCGTTGTGGCATCACCCATGGTCGGCACCGTGTATCTGCAAGCCGAACCCGGCACGCCCGCCTTTGTCACTGTCGGCGCGCAGGTGGCCGAAGGCCAGACGATCCTGATCATCGAAGCGATGAAAACCATGAACCAGATCCCCGCACCGCGCGCGGGCACCGTCAAGCGCATCCTTGTCGAGGATGGCCGCCCGGTGGAATACGGCGCGCCCCTGATGATCATCGAGTGAGGCGCGCCCCATGTTCGACAAGATCCTGATCGCGAACCGGGGCGAGATTGCGCTGCGGGTCGTGCGCGCCTGCCGCGAAATGGGAATCCCCTGCGTCGCCGTCCATTCCACCGCCGACAGTGACGCGATGCATGTGCGCATGGCCGATGAGGCGGTGTGCATCGGGCCGCCGTCCTCCACCGACAGCTACCTGTCCGTGCCCGCCATCATCGCCGCCTGCGAAATCACCGGCGCACAGGCGATCCACCCCGGCTATGGCTTTCTGTCGGAAAACGCCAGCTTCGTGCAAGTGCTGGAAGATCACGGCCTGATCTTCATCGGGCCGTCTGCCGCGCATATCCGCATGATGGGCGACAAGATCACCGCCAAGGAAACCGCCGCGCGGCTGGGCATCCCGGTGGTGCCGGGGTCTGCGGGCGGGGTGCCTGATCTGGAAACCGCGCGCCGCGTCGCCGCCGAGATCGGCTATCCGGTGATCATCAAGGCCACCGCAGGCGGTGGCGGGCGCGGCATGAAGGTGGCGCGTGACGCCTCCGAAATCGACACCGCCTTTGGCACCGCGCGCAGCGAATCCAAGGCCGCCTTCGGCAATGACGAAGTCTATATCGAGAAATACCTGCAACGCCCGCGCCACATCGAAATTCAGGTGTTCGGCGACGGCAAGGGCGGCGCGGTGCATCTGGGCGAACGCGACTGTTCGCTGCAACGCCGCCACCAGAAGGTGTTCGAAGAAGCGCCGGGGCCTGTGATCACCCCCGAGGAACGCGCCCGTATCGGCAAGGTCTGCGCCGATGCCGTGGCCGAAATCCAATACAGCGGCGCGGGCACGATCGAATTCCTGTACGAAGACGGCGAATTTTACTTCATCGAGATGAACACCCGCCTGCAAGTCGAACACCCGGTGACCGAGGCGATTTTCGGCGTGGATCTGGTGCGCGAACAGATCCGCGTCGCTGCCGGTCTGCCGATGTCGTTCACGCAAGACACGCTGCGCATCAACGGCCATGCCATCGAAGTGCGGATCAACGCGGAAAAGCTGCCGAATTTCGCGCCCTCGCCGGGACGGATCACGCAATATCACGCGCCGGGGGGCCTTGGCGTGCGGATGGATTCTGCGCTTTATGATGGCTACCGCATCCCGCCCTATTACGACAGCCTGATCGGCAAGCTGATCGTGCATGGCCGCGACCGGCCCGAAGCGCTGGCGCGGTTGAACCGCGCTTTGGGCGAATTGATCGTCGATGGCGTCGATACCACGATTCCGCTGTTCCGCGATCTGCTGCGCGACCCGGATATCCACGCGGGTGACTATTCGATCCACTGGCTGGAAAAATGGCTGGCCCGCACCTACGGCGGCTAACGCGATCTTCACGCCAAAGGGTGGTTCATGGACAGCGCCACGCCCGATGACCCGGCCGCCCCGCAGGTTCTGAGCCCCGCGTTGATGCTGGCGGCGTATCGGGCGGGCGTGTTCCCGATGGCCGAAAGCCGCGCGGCGAGCGATCTGTTCTGGGTCGATCCGCAATGGCGCGGGGTGTTCCCGCTGAACGGGTTCCACATCTCGGCCAGCCTCGGGCGGCGGATGCGGCGCGGCGGCTACAGCATATGCCTGAACCATGACTTCCCCGAAGTCGTCGATGCCTGCGCCGACCGCCCGGAAACCTGGATCAATACGGACCTGCGCCGGGTCTATCTGGGGTTAGCAAGCCTTGGGGCCGCGCATAGCTGGGAAATCCGTGGACCGGATGGGGCGCTGTGGGGCGGCGTGTTCGGCGTCACGCTGGGGCGCGCGTTCTTTGGCGAAAGCATGGTCAGCCGTGCCACCGACGGGTCAAAACTGGCGCTGGCGCATCTGGTCGATCATCTGCGGCGCTGCGGGTTCCTGCTGTTTGACACGCAGTTCCTGACCCCGCATCTGGAAAGCCTGGGCGCGGTGGAAATCGCGCGGGCTGATTACCGCGCACAACTGGCCGTGGCGCTGGAAGGGACGGCGCGGATCACCGCCCTGCCGCCCGATCCCGACCCGGTTCAGGTCTGGCAGCGGATGACCCAGACATCAAAGCGCGGATGATCCAGCGCGTTCAGCGCTGGCGATGACGCGATCATCCAGCCGTCGAACAGCGGAACACCTGCGCCATCCGCGCGGATGGTGATCCAGGCATAGGCATCGCCCGCCGGGTTGCCGGTCGGATAGCGACAATCGCGCAGCTCGACGGACAATCGCCCGAATTGAGCAACGCCACCGCGCCCGACCTCGAAATCGGTGGTTTGCCCGTTGACCTTGTCCAGCCCGCGCAAGACCGCGCCAGCCCCATGTTCCACCGCATCGGGGGCGGGGTCCTGCACAGGGTCCGGCACCGTCTGCTGCGCGCTGGCAGGCAGCGCCAGCAGCATCGCCAGCACGGCAATGCGGATCATTTCCCGCTGTCCCCGGCCACAAATTTCATCAACAGCGACACCAGACTGACCGCGCCTTGGGTATCCTCGATCTCGGCCCCCGGCGCGAAGAAGAACGGCGAGGCCCCCGGCACCAGTTCGACGAAATTGCCACCCAGCAGGCCCTCGGACGCGATCACCACCGCGCTGTCATCGGGCACCTTGACGGTGGCATTGACGGTCAAGACCGTTTCGGCGCGATAGGTTTCCGGGTCCAGCCGGATATCGGACACCGACCCCACCTTGACGCCCGCCAGCCGCACATCGGTGCCGACAGTCACGCCTTCCAGCGACCGGAACGAGGCGGTCAGGTCATAGCCGCGCGGCGCGGCCCCGATGCCTGTCACCTGACCGGCATAGACCACAAATCCGATGGCGGCGGCCAAAACGACCGCCCCCGCGACAACCTCGGCCCGATTTTCCGCTCCGCTCATTCGGGGGTCCACGCGTCGTAATCGCGCTTTGCCGCCGGTTCGCCGCGCCGGATCGAGCCGGGCGGGGCATAGGACAACGGCGTCCCGGTCAGGTTTTCCTGATGCGGCTGTTCCCACGCCTTGTGTTTCAGCGGCGCTTTGGTCGGCGGCGCGTCATAGGTGTGGTGCAGCCAGCCATGCCAATCGGGCGGCACGCGGCTGGCCTCGGCCTCGCCATTATAGATCACCCAACGGCGTTTCGCGTCGCGGGTCTGGAAATAGGTGTTGCCCTCGGCATCCTCGCCGACCTTCTGGCCACGCCGCCAGGTGTAAAGCTGGGTGTTCAGCGTCTGGCCGTTCCACCAAGTCACGGAACGCAAAAGCGTGGTCATCAGGCCCATGTCGGATTCCCTTTATGTGCGGGTCCGATATGGACCAATTCCGCTGGCGCGTCCAGTCGGGGCAGCTAGGCCGCCTGCGGGGCCAGCGCGGTCAGTTCGATCTCTATCCGGTATTTCGGGTCGATCAGGCCACATTCGATCATGGTCGCGGCGGGCGGATTTGCGCCGAAGGTGGCAGACAGGATGGGCCAGCACGGTTCGAATTCCCGCGCATCGGGCAGGTAATAGGTGACGCGGACGGCATCGGCAAAGGTCGCGCCCGCCTCGGCAAGTGCTTTTTCGATGATTGAAAGCGCGGACACGCATTGTTCAGTGACGGTATCGCCCTGCCCCACGGTGCCCGCGACATGCACGAAACCGCCTGCGACAACCGCGCGGGCATAGCCGATCTTTGCCTCGTAGGGACCACCGGAAAAAATACGCCGCATCACGCCCCCAAAATGAAAGAGAGCGGAGGTTGCCCCCCGCCCTGTGATCCTGTCAGCGGCTGGCCGCCGCCGGTTCTTTTTTCGCGTCCGAATAGATCATCAGCGGTGCCGCCTTGCCGATGGCCGCCTCTTCGTTGACGACGACTTCGGTGATCTCGATCTTGCCCGGCATGTCGAACATGGTGTCCAACAGGATATCTTCCATGATCGACCGCAGGCCCCGCGCGCCGGTCTTGCGTTCGATGGCGCGCTTGGCGATGCCCTTCAGCGCGTCCTCGGTGAAGGTCAGCTTGACATCCTCGATCTCGAACAGGCGCTGGTATTGTTTGACCAGCGCGTTCTTGGGCTGGGTCAGGATCTGGATCAGCGCGTCTTCGTCCAGATCTTCCAGCGTGGCGATGACCGGCAGGCGGCCGACAAATTCCGGGATCAGGCCGAATTTCAGCAGATCCTCAGGCTCCAAAGCCTTGAACACCTCGCCGACACGGCGCGCATCGGGGTCTTTGACATCGGCGCCAAAGCCCATCGCCGAGCCCTTGTTCCGCTGCGCGATGATCTTGTCGAGGCCCGAAAATGCCCCGCCGCAGATGAACAGGATGTTGGTGGTATCGACTTGCAGGAATTCCTGCTGCGGATGCTTGCGCCCGCCCTGCGGCGGCACCGAGGCCACCGTGCCCTCCATCAGCTTCAACAGCGCCTGCTGCACGCCCTCGCCCGACACGTCGCGGGTGATCGACGGGTTTTCCGATTTGCGCGTGATTTTATCGACCTCGTCGATATAGACGATGCCGCGCTGCGCCTTTTCGACGTTGTATTCGGCCGATTGCAGCAGTTTCAGGATGATGTTTTCCACATCTTCACCCACGTAACCGGCTTCGGTCAGCGTGGTGGCGTCCGCCATGGTGAACGGCACGTCCAGAATTCGCGCCAGCGTCTGCGCCAGCAGGGTCTTTCCACAGCCGGTGGGACCGATCAGCAGAATGTTGGATTTCGACAGTTCGATGTCGTTCGCCTTGGACGAATGGTTCAGGCGTTTGTAATGGTTGTGCACGGCGACCGACAGCACCCGCTTGGCGCGCATCTGGCCGATGACATAGTCATCCAGCACCTTGCAGATATCCAAGGGCGTCGGCACGCCATCCTTGGACTTCATGCCGGCGGATTTGGTTTCCTCGCGGATGATGTCCATGCACAGCTCGACACATTCGTCGCAGATGAACACAGTCGGCCCCGCAATCAGCTTGCGGACCTCATGCTGGCTCTTGCCGCAGAAAGAGCAATAGAGCGTGTTCTTGCTGTCGCCCGAATTCGTCGCCATGTCGTTTCCTTCCTGCCCGTCCCGACCGAAAAAGGCCGGGGGCCGGTCCGTCCTGTCATCATCCCGTCAAGATTAGGACAGGCCCGGTCCGGCCACAATGTCAAAAAGCACGCGCCCCGGACGGGGCACGGTCACGTTTTCCGTCACGCTTTCGGTTCGGCCTTGCCACGGCTTTCAACGATTTCGTCGATCAGACCCCAGGTCTTGGCCTCTTCGGCGGTCATGAAATTGTCGCGTTCCAGCGCCGCGACGACGGTGTCGTAATCGCGCCCGGTGTGTTTCACATAGATTTCGTTCAGCCGCTGCTTCAGCCGTTCGGTTTCGCGCGCGTGGATCAGGATATCGGTCGCCTGCCCCTGATAGCCGCCCGAAGGCTGGTGGACCATGATGCGGCTGTTGGGCAGCGAGAACCGCATCCCCTTTTCGCCCGCCGTCAGCAACAGCGATCCCATCGAGGCCGCCTGCCCAATGACCAGCGTGGACACGCGGGGGCGGATATACTGCATCGTGTCATAGATCGACAGGCCCGATGTGACAACGCCACCGGGGCTGTTGATATACATGCTGATTTCCTTGGACGGGTTTTCCGCCTCAAGGTGCAGCAACTGTGCCACGATCAGCGTCGCCATCATGTCATGCACGGGGCCCGCGATGAAAATGATCCGCTCCTTCAACAGGCGCGAATAGATGTCATAGGCGCGTTCGCCCCGGCTGGTCTGTTCGACGACCATCGGGACCAGGGTGTTCATGTAAAAATCGACGGGATCATGCATCTGCGCGCGCCTTTTGTCTGTGACGGGGTCTAGTCTCTATCTGTGAATGGAGTCTTAGTTTGCCGCCCCGCCCCCTGCAAGGGGCCGGGGGATCATGGGTTGTCGGGCTTGATCCGTCAGGCTTGATCACGGGCGCGGGCGGCTTAGCTGCGCCAGATGGATCAGATCATCTTTACCCCCACCCGCGCCGCCGGTCTGGAACGGCTGGCAGATTTCACGCCCCGCGCCGGGGCTGCCTATACGGCCGGGCGCAACACCGACCCCGGCCCCGCTCAAAACGGCGCAGTGTCGCGGCTGTCGCCGTGGATACGCCACCGTCTGGTCACCGAGGAAGAGGTGCTGCGCACGGTTCTGGGTCGTCATACACCACAGGCGGCAGCCAAGTTCATCGACGAGGTGTTCTGGCGCGCCTATTGGAAGGGCTGGCTGGAAATGCGGCCCTCGGTCTGGACCGGCTATCGCGCCGGGGTTGCGCGCGCACTGGACCGGGTGGCGACCGAAGCCGGATTGCGCCGCGACTGGGAAGCCGCCTGCAAGGGCGAAACCGGCATCGACGGCTTTGACGACTGGGCGCGCGAATTGGTGGCGACCGGCTGGATGCACAATCACGCGCGGATGTGGTTCGCGTCGATCTGGATTTTCACGCTGCGGCTGCCGTGGGAATTGGGCGCGGATTTCTTTGCCCGCCATCTGATGGATGCGGATCCGGCGTCAAACACGCTGGGCTGGCGTTGGGTCGCGGGGCTGCATACACCCGGCAAAACCTATCTGGCCACCACCGACAATATCCGCCGCTACACGGACGGGCGGTTTGCCCCCACGGGCCTGTCGCGCGAGGCGCACCCCATTGCGGGTGCGCCCAACCCGCCCGCGATGGCGCTGGACCTGCCGCGCTTGGGCGACTTGCCTGCGGGCAAGGTCGGGCTGATCCTGCATGACGAAGACCTTGCCCCGTGGTTTCTCGGCGCGCCGGGGGCCGAGGCGACGCTGTTTATATCCGCCCGCGCCGGGTTCAGCCCCTTGGCGATGGGGGCGGCAGGGGCGGCGTTCGCGGCGGGTGCCGCAACTGATGCCGTCGCGCGCTGGCAGGGGCGGTTGGGCCGGGTCACGCAGGGCGCGGCACACGCCGATGCAATCGCCGACTGGGCCGCGACCGAGGGGCTTTCGGTGGTGCGCGCGGCCTATGCGCCTGTGGGGCCGACGGCGGATTTGCTGGCGAACGCCGCGCGGCGGCTGGCAGAGGCGGGCTGTGTTCTGGAGCCTGTGGTGCGGCCCTATGATGCGCGGGCCTGGCCCCATGCCACGCACGGGTTTTTCAAGTTCCGCGAGGCGATAGCTCGGTTACTGTCCGCGCTGTAACAGCGGTCGCAGGGGGGCGCTGCCCCCCGCGCTGCGCGCCCCCCGGAGTATTTTCGGCAAAATGAAAGGGGGCAGGCCGCGCCCGCCCCCCGTCGCAAAGGTTCAGCCGAACATGTCGGACGTGATGCCAGCATACCAGCCGATGCTTTCCTCGTAGGTCTGTTTGCGCAGGGCCGCATCCTCGCCGGGTTTCGAGATGAAATTGCTGGTCGAGGCGATCTTTTCCGGTGTCGGCTCATAGGCTGCGCCGACCTTGACACCGTCATCCGGCGCGATCAGGGACCAGCAGGTGTTGGAATACTTGGCCGGGAACACCTTGGACCCGGTCAATTCGCCCCGGATCGCCATCACGGCAACCTTGGCCTGGCTGTTGGCGGAATAGCCCGATTTCGGCATGTCGCCCTGCGCGGACGCATCGCCAAGGATGAACACATTCGCGTCCATCTTGGATTTCATGCTGTCGGCATGGACCGGCGCCCAGCCCTTGTCATCGGTCACACCGGCGATGCCTGCGATCTTGCCCGCCATCTGGCCGGGGATGACGTTGCAGACGTCAACCTTTTGCACGGTGCCATCGACGACGATTTCCATCGTGGCTGGCCGCACCTCGACCTTGTCGCCGCCAAATTCAGGGCCGACGCGTTCGATCATGCCCGGATAATGCCGTTCCCAGCCCTCTTCGAACAGGGCCTGCTTGGAATACTTGTCCTTGGGGTCGATCAGCAGGATCTTGGCGGTGGGGTTCGACGTTTTCAGAACATGGGCCACCATGCTGATCCGCTCATAGGGGCCGGGCGGGCAGCGATAGGGGTTCGGCGGCGCGATCATCGCGAATGTGCCCCCCTGCGGCATCGCGGCAATCTGCGCCTTCAGCAATTGGGTCTGTGGGCCGGCCTTGTAGGCATGCGGCATGATCTCGGCGGCGTCCGCCGACCAGCCGGGCACCGATCCGTCCTTGAAATCAATGCCGGGCGACAGCACGAGGCGGTCATAGGCCAGCACTTCGCCCCCTGCCAGCGTCACCGTGCGGGCCGCGCGGTCAACGCCGGTGGCCATGGCGTTGATGACGGTCACGCCGCCTGCGGCGATGCCGTCATAGCCGTGTTGCAGGCTTTCAAACGCGCGGAACCCGCCCAGATAGAGGTTGGAAAAGAAGCAGGTGGTATAGATCGGGTTCGCCTCGACCAAGGTCACGTCCAGCGCGCCCTTGCTGTCTTTTGCCAGATAGCGCGCCGCCGTCGCACCACCGGCCCCGCCGCCGATCACCACCACGCGGGGTTTCGCCTGCGCCCAGACCGTCGGGGCCGCCAACAAGGCCGATGTGGCCAATCCTGCGCCGATAAAGGCGCGTCTGTTCAGTGTCATCGTCTCTCTCCCTGGTTCGGGCGCGGGTTCGTCCCGGCCCTTCGATCTGCCCCGCTATTGCAGCGTGGCGAAATAGGCGGCCACGGCGGCGATTTCCTCGTCCGACAGCCGGGTGGCCATCATCTGCATCACCGGATGCGGGCGAATTTGGCGTTTGTAGGCGTGCATGGCGATCACGAAATCCTCGGTCGGCCAGCCGATGATGGCGGGGATGCCGTCATTGTCGCCGTCCGTCTGGTGGCAGGTCAGACATTCAGACGCGAGGTATTCGCCGTAATCGCGGTCACCGACGATGGCCAGCACCTCGGGCGGCAGCGTCACCTCGGGGGCAAAGGCGGTCGGGCTGCTTTCGGGGATGTTCTGCGGCATGTCCGAGAAACTGCGCAAATAGGCCAGCACATCGGCGCGGTCCTGCGGGTTTTTCAGGCCGGGAAAGTTCATCCGCGTGCCCGACACCAGCGCCTTGGGATTTTCGATATAGGCGTCCAGCGTGGCAAATTCCCAGATCAGACCGTCCGCGCCCATGCGCTTGAGGCCCTTGGAATAGGCATAGCCGTGCTTTTCCGATGCAGCCGCGCGCCCGAAAATGCCGTTCAGTTCCGGGCCGATGCCGTTGTCTGCGCCCGCGCCCACCTCGTGACATCCGGAACAGCGGCGATAGATGACCTCGCCCTTTTCGGCGTCACCGATCAGGTCGGCGGCCATCAGCGCTTGCGGCAGCAACAATCCGAGGATCACCCCGGCAAGGACCAGTCGTCGTGTCATGCGCGTTCCCTGTCTTGTCCCATCTGGTGTGGGCATTGGTCCGATCCGCAGGCGGTCGGGACAGGGATAGATTGCCGCAGGAGACAACCGTGGGTCAACATCCCGGAGACAGTCGGGCGCATGTCACGGGGGACGCCTCCTCTGGCCGATCCCGCCCTGTCCCGCGCCTTAGCGCGGCGGCGTGCCGGGGCGGTTCGCGGCGCCCCGGCACGTCGTCTTACTTTGTCAGGCTGGCCAGATAGGCGGTGACCGCCGTGATGTCGGCTTCTTTCTTCAGACCTGCAAAAGACATCTTGGTGCCTTTGACAAAATCCTTGGGCTTGGTCAGCAGTTCCGCCAGCAGCGCGGCGTCCCAGACCTTGCCCTCTTCGCCCAAGGCCACGAAGCCCTTGGAATACTTGAAGCCTTCGACCGAGGCGACCTTTTGGCCGATGATGCCGTTCAGCACTGGACCGGTCTTGTTCTTGGCCCCTTCACCGACCTGGTGGCAGGCGGCGCATTGCTTGAACACCTTTTCGCCGGCGGCGATCAGGTCAGCATCGCCAGCAGCAGGCGCAGCAGTAGCAGGCGCTGCGGCGGGCGCAGGATCGACTGCAGCCACCACGACGGGGGCCGGGGCAGTAGAGGGGGCCGGGGCTTCGGCGGCTTTCACCGGTTCCACGACAGCGGCGGGGGCCGCAGCGGGTTCCATCTTGGCCGCGTCATCCGTGGTGTCGTTGGGCGTCACGTCCAGCACGGTGGCGCGCATCGTGATCTCGACCGCGTCCTTGCAATTGGCCATGCAGGGCTCTGCCTTCCAGAAGTGCTTTTCCGAAGCCTCGCGGTCATCCAGAATGAAACCCTCGGCATTCGGCAGCTTGACCTCCAGGAAATTCTCCTTGGACAGCACAAAGTCGTCATCCACCAGATCGTTGGAATAGAGGATATAGGCGACGATGGCATAGGTGTCGTCCGCTGACAGCGTCTGTGCGCCGCCATAGGGCATCGAGCGGTGGATGTAATCCCAGGCCGTGGACAGGTTCGGCCAATAGCTGCCCACGGTTTTCAGCGGGTCATTGTGATCCAGCGTATCGGCTCCACCGGCAAGTTTCGGCCAGTTATCCACGCCTTCGGCAAATTCGCCGTGGCAGACGGCACAGTTGGCGGAAAACACCTCTTCGCCATCCGCGACAGACCCCGCGCCTTCGGGCAGACCTTCGCCATTCGGGGATACGTCCTTGTTCCAGGCCGCAACCTCTTCGGGCAGGGCGACGCGGCCAAGGCCCAGTTTTTCGGCGGTGGCGGGGCTGGCAAGCAGCCCCGCTACGGTGACCGCCAGCAACAGGTTAGGATACTTCGACATTTTCGGCCTCCCCGGTCGGATAGACATGCCAGGTCTGGATGCAGTTGTTGTGATAGACCGAATTCAGCCCGCGCACCGCGCGCAACTCGGCCTTGGTGGGCTGGACGTAACCGGTGCTGTCCATCGCGCGCGATTGCAGCAGCATGTCGGTGCCGTCCCAATTGATGTCCAGATAGAACCGCGTCAGCGCCTTGTCCGTGCCGGGGGCGGCCAGCCGCGCGGTCTGCCAGTTCTTGCCGCCATCCGTGGACACATCGACGCGGGTGATCGCGCCCCGGCCCGACCAGGCCAGACCGGTGATCACCAGCGGCCCCTTGCCATGCGTGATCGGCGCCTGCGGCGAGGGCGAGGTGACGACGGATTTCGCATCCATCACCCAGGTCCATTTCCGCGACACGCCATTGTCCAGCGTGTCGGTGTATTTCGAGGTTTCTTCACGGGATTCAATCGCCTGCCCGGTCACTTCGATCCGGCGCAGCCACTTGACCCACATGTTGCCTTCCCAGCCCGGCACGATCAGGCGCACAGGGTATCCGTGTTCCTTGCGCAGCGCCTCGCCATTGGCCTTGAAGGCGATCATGCAATCGTCCAGCGCCTTTTCCATCGGGATGGACCGGCCATTCGACGACGCATCCGCGCCTTCGACAAACACCCACTTGTCTTTCAGGTCACCCGCCGCCGTCAGACCCGCCTCTTCCAGCAGGGTGCGCAGGGTGACGCCGGTGTATTCCATATTGTGGATCATGCCATGGGTGAATTGCGCGCCATTCAGTTGCGCCCCTGCCCATTCCATGCCGGTATTCGCTGCACATTCGCAGAAGAACGTCCGCGTCACGCGCGGAAAACGCTCCAGATCGGCATAGCTGAACACCAAGGGCGTATCGACCAGCCCATTGATCATCAGGCGGTAATCGGATTTCGACAATTCGATCGCGCCGGAATGGTGACGTTCGAACGCGCAGCCCTGCGGCGTGATCGTGCCGTCCAGCGCGTGAATGGGCGTAAAGTTGATCGACGACGTGGTATCCGCTGTCAGCCATTCCACATTGCGCCGCACCACGTCGGATTCAAACTTGATCGGCATCCCGTAGGGCGTGGCGTCCACACCATCCCCAAAGGCCGAGGCCCAGGGTTGCACTTCGGTAATCAGCGGATCGGGGGTGGATGCCCCCGCCATGCTGGCCCCTGCAATCGCGCCACCTGCGGCAATCGTGCCTTTCAGGAATGCGCGGCGCGAGGAGATGTCGTCTGAACGGTCGGTCATGTCGTTCCTTTCCTCCTTATGCATCATCAAATCCAGTTATATGAATTTGATTGTCGTGAGATTACATAGCGTTGCGGGCGCATCAGACGCCCGTCACCTTGACGTTTGAATTCGGTTTCACCGAAACGGTGCCCAATTTCTTGATATGGCTTTCCACCACGTCCCAGATCTGCGGCCCTTCGGTGCCTTCGTTCACGGACGCCCAGCCTGCCACCACATAGGTCTTGGCCGGGTCGATCTTTTCGCCGGTTTTCAGCAGCACCATGTCGGTGATGCGGCTGCCCATCGGCTGGCCGATGTCGATGCCGTATCCCATGCCGCCGATGCGCACCATGTCGCCGCCCTGCTGGTAATAGGGGTCGGGGTTGAACAGGTTGTCGGCCACGTCTTCGAGGATGGTATGGATGAATTCACCCGTCATTTCCGTGCGATAGCATTTGCCATAAGTCATGGACGTCGTGGTCCACATGTCCTCGCGGGTGATGTCGCTGTCGGGCAGGATCGACGCGCCCCAGCGCACGCCGGGCGACATGGCGATATCGGCCTCGCGTTCGGACATCAGCGCGTCGCAGATCAGGTCATCCCATGACCCGTTGAAATTGCCGCGCCGGAACAGCGTGGTATCCGCCGCAGTGCGACCGATCACCTCTTCCATCTGAGACTTGAACGGCGCGCGCTCGGCCTCGATCACGGCGGCGACGGCGGGGTCGGGCGCGATCACATCGGCAAACAGCGGGATCAGCTTGTGCCGGAACCCCATCATGCGGCCATCGCGCACGTCCAGATCGACGCGGGACACGAATTTGCCGTGGCTGCCCGACGCAATCAGGATCGTCTCGCCGACCAGAAAGGGTTCGGGCAATGCGTCATGGGTGTGCCCGGTCAGGATCACGTCGATGCCCTTGACACGGGACGCCATCTTCTTGTCGACGTCAAAGCCGTTGTGCGACAGGCAGACGACCAATTGCGCACCCGCCGCGCGCACCTCGTCAACCACTTCCTGCATCCGTTCATCGCGGATGCCGAAACTGAAATCAGGAAACATCCAGCCCGGATTGGCAATCGGCATATAGGGGAAAGCCTGCCCGATCACGGCGATCTTGACGCCGCCACGTTCGAACATTTCATAGGCCTTGAATTCCTCGGCCGGCTCGTTCCATTCGTTGTTGAAGATGTTCTGCCCCAGCATCGCGAAAGGCGACGCGGCGACCAATTCGCGGACGCGGTCCTGACCCAGGGTGAATTCCCAATGGAATGTCATCGCATCGGGTTTCAGCGCCGCCATGATATTGACCACGTCCTGTCCGGCGGTGTGATAGCAGCTATAGGACCCGTGCCAAGTATCGCCGCCATCCAGAAGCAACGCATCAGGGCGCGCGGCACGAATGGAATTGATGACCGTCGCGGCACGGTCCATGCCGCCAATGCGGCCATAGGTTTTGCCCAGCGCGGCGAAATCGTCATAGGTCAGTGCATAAGCCGTTGGGCTGCCATCCGCGATGCCATACATCTTGCGATAGTCGGCCCCGGTGATATGCGGCACAAACCCCTTGTTGTCACCGACACCGATATTTACCTCGGGTTCGCGGAAATAGACCGGGGTCATCTGGGCGTGAATGTCGGTCATATGGATCAGCGTAACATTGCCGAAATCATCGAATTGCAGCAATTCATCCTGCGTCAGCGCCTGTTGCGCCGCCAGCCGGGACCAATTGCCAAAACCCGACGCGCCGTACAGCGCAGATGTGGCCATGGCCACCTGAAGAAAGTCGCGGCGAGAGATCATGCGCCAGTGCTCCGAATTTCCAAAACTTCATCACGCCGGTGCCGTGGCACCGGTTGGCCCTTGCGGACCGCATATCCCTGTTCGCGGCTTTTTGGTGGTCCGGGGGCAGGTCCACCCGCCCCCGGACAAGGATCAGTTACGCACCGATGCGCCTTCGACCGACAAACCGTTGCCGCGCGAGGCGACATAGAGTTCCAGCGCGGTGAACTCCGGGCTGCCACGGTCATAGGGTTCGCCGCGCACGTCGCGGATGCAACCCCAGAAGCGGTCCTGCACCTGGTGCAGGCGCGCGTCTTTCAGGCGATAGGCCGGAAAGCCGTTGATCTGGCCCTGGCTCAGGTGGTCGGCGCGGATGTAGTTGCCATAGTTCTGCTCGTGGCAGGACGCGCAGGACAGGTCCAGAACACCAGTGCGGGTGTAATAGATTTCCTTGCCCTGTTCCCACGCCGCTTTCACGGGGCCGTCAATGGCCACATTCACCGGCATGCCGCGCGATTGCACCGCAATCATCGCCACCATATTCGCCATGTCGCCCGACACGTACTTATACGGCTCGGCCCCCATGTTCTTGGTGCGGCAATGGTTGACCTGACCTTCGACCGTGCGCAATTCGCCTGCCGCTTCGTTCCATTTCGGATAGGTGGCGCGGACGCCCTTCATCGATTCGGCCGGATCATTGTGGCAAGAGGCGCAGGATTTGTTTTCCGTGCCTTCCACCTTATTCCAGGCATCCATGCCCAGATCGACAAACACCATGCCGGGATTGTCGAAATCGTCCATCTGCATGGCTTGGGTATCGGTTTCGCGGTAAACCCAGCCGGAATAGATCTCGTCCAGGCTGTCTTTCAGATGGTCAGGCGCGGCGGTTTTCGTGACCAGCGCCAATTCGCCATTGATCACCAATTCCGCGTTTTCGTCTGCCGTTACAGCGCCGCCCAATGCGATGCTGCCTGCAAAGGCCAGCGCCGCAATCGTGCGGATACTTGTCAGCTTGGTCATGTTGGTTCCCCTCCCTCGCTTTTTATGCGCGATGTGTGACGGTCAACCGACCGTCACCATCTTGGCGTCATTATAGACCGAGCCGTCATCATCGTACCAAGTGAATTTCAGTTCACCGGTGGCCGGGATCACGGCTTCGAATTCGAAATAGGGGTTGGTCGAGATTGCAGGGTGCATTTCCACATCCACGACCATCGTGCCGTTGAATTCGCAGGTAAAGCGGTTGATGATCGAACGCGGGATCAGCGAACCGTCCTTGTTCTTGCGCTGGCCCGATTCCATCACGTGGGAAATCAGGGTTTTCAGCACAACTGCTTCGCCGGCGGCGGCCTTTGCGGGGGCCTTCACGCGGGGTTTGACGCCATCTGCCATGATAATTCTCCTATAATCCTGAGGATCAGCCGCCGCAGCCGCCGATGGTGACTTTCACGGTCGCTGCCGCGCGGGCGAACGATCCATCGGCCATCTTGGCAATCGCCACGACGTCCTGCGTGCCGGCCAGGCGCATGCGGGTCGAGGCCGAATGGGCACCTGCGCCCTCGCCGAAGTTGAAGGTGGCGACGCCGGGGGTCGGGTTGCCCATGGCCAGAACCATGATCGACACGGCGTTTTCCGACGCGACGGCGACCGGCACCGTGTTGCCGTTTTCCGCGATTTCCGGCGCGGTGATGGTCACGCCACCCTCGGCCACAGCGGCACCACCCGTGAAGGCGGCAATCATTTCATCGCCCGTGGCGGCGGCAGCAAAGCGCACCGGCAGGGCCACAATCGCGGCGGCCCCAAGGCCAAGCGCGAGCGTTTCACGTCTGTTCAGTTCCATGTCTCTCTCCTTTGACTCGGGCTCCTCGTCACTCTTTCAGAGCGGCGAGGAAGGCGACAACGTCTTCGATCTGTTGAGCGGTCAGCACCGGGGTGATTTCCGTCGCGGCTTTGCCGGTATAGCCGTCACCGGGGCGCGTATAGCCGTCCACCTTGTAGAAGGCCGGCATCACCGTGCCTTCGAATGTCATCTTGGGGTTCACCAGCATCCCGCGCAGTTGCGCCTCAGACCAGCGGCTGCCCGCGCCGTCAAGCGACGGGCCGACATTGCCCTGAAACGCCGCCTTCAGCGACGACACTTCGTGGCAGGCCACGCAGTTGCCCTGCGCGCGATTCGCCATGACCTTGCCGCCCTCGGCTGCGTTTCCGGCCACGCCGGTCAGCGATGCTTCGACAGCGCCTTCGGTCATCACGACGTCTTTCGGCGCGATTTCCCCGGCAAATGCCGCGCCTGCTGTGACGAACGCCGCTGCGGTGATCAATGCAAGTTTCATAGTTCCTCCCTCGTCTGCCAGTTTCGCATCCGCAGGTTCGCCCCCGCCGATGCCGCCGTCGCCATTTTCAGCCTTGGCTCCCTTCGTACACCGTAGTCTACAGTGACGGTTTGACGCAACAACAAATTCATGAAAATGAATTTACATATATGTTGCATTGCGGCATGATTTACGCTGCGCTGCGGCATAAAGCCCCGCGTCAATCTGCGCGCGTCACTCGCCCGCATTCACCCGCGCCGCGACGTATTTCTGGAACGGCTCGTCGGTCAGATAGACCTTGTCGCGCACCCAGGTCAGGATCGCCAGCGTGGTGCCGCGGCCAAAGGCACCGGGCATCGCGGCCACGGCCGCCTGTGCCGCCGATCTGTCCGCAGGCACCTCTTCCGGCAGGAACATCATCGTGGGCGTGAACAACAGCCCCCATTTGCGCACCATATCCTTTTCCGCCAACACCTCGCCGTCGAAATCCGTCACCTCGACATCACCGAACATGTTGATCTGGATAAAGAAATAATTCTCGCGGATATAGGCGTCGATCTTTGGGTCGGGGAACACCTCTTCGTGCATCTTCTTGCAATAGATGCAGCCGCGCTGTTCGACGATCACCGCCAGCCGCTTGCCCTCGGCATTGGCCTCGGCCAGATCCTCGCGCAAGTCCTTGAACGTGTCGCGCAGCCAATCGGTCTTGTGCAGGCCGTCATCGCCCAGTTCCGCCGCCATCACGGGTGCCGCCAAAAACGCCAGCACCGCAACCATTGCCTTCAGCCCCCGCATCGCATCCTCCCGGTTCAGGTTTCACCCCAGTGTCATGAACACCGGGAACGTATCGATCAGCCATTGCGCGATCAGGTTGACCCCGTTCGTCGCGATCAGGATCGCAAAGACGATCAGCATCGCGCCCATCACCTTTTCAACATGGCCCATGTACTGCCGGTTGCGCGCCATCCAGCCCAGGAATGGCTTGGCAAACAGCGCCGCCACCACGAAGGGTGCGGTCATGCCGAAACCATAGACCATCAGCAGCGCCCCGCCCTGCCAGATATTGCCCATGCCCGATGCCACCATCAGAATCGATGCCAGCGCCGGCCCGACACAGGGCGTCCAGCCAAACCCGAACGCCAGCCCCATGACATAGGCCCCCGCCAGGGTAGAGGGTTCCGCCTTGGATTCGATCCGCGCCTCGCGGTAAAGGAACCCGATTCGGATCACGCCCAGAAAATGCAGGCCGAACACGAACAGGATCGCGGCGGCGACATAGCTCAGCGGCTGTTTCCACTGCGCAAACGCCGCCCCCAGCGCGGTCGCCCCCATCCCCAGCAGCACGAAAATCGTTGTGACTCCAAGGGCAAAGGCCACCGCCGACCCGATCAGCCGCCGCTGCGCGCCGGGGGCAATCGCCCCGTCACCCTTGAGTTCGGCCATCGAAATGCCAGCCATGTAGGACAGATAGAACGGCACCATCGGCAGGATACAGGGCGTGAAAAACGACAGCACCCCCGCCAGCGCCGCTCCCCAGAAGGATATGTCCAGCATCGGCTTGTCCTTGATCAATTCACATATTCAGATTACGTTGTGTATACCGTCGTCGTCAATCGGGTGCGCACATGATCCGCCGTCTTGCCGTTGCCTTGTGCCTGCTGGCCCCGTTGCAGGGCCACGCCGCCGATCTGGTCATGGTGGAACGCACGGGCTGCGCCTATTGCATCCAGTGGAAGAAAGACGTGGGCGCGGATGAATATGCCGCCACCCCTGAGGGCGCGTTTGCGCCGCTTCAAATCATCGACATCCGCGACAAGCCCCCCGCCGGGATGACATTCGCCCGCCCTGTGGTGTTTACGCCGACTTTTGTTCTGATCGAGAACGGCGCCGAGGTGGACCGGATCGAAGGCTATCCGGGCGAGGATTTCTTCTGGGGCCTGTTGGGCATGAAGCTGAAAGCCAAAACCGCCTTTACGGGGGGCAGTTGACGCCGCTCTGGTTCCGCGCCACCGCCGCAACGGGCGACGCGGCGGTCCTTGATGCGCCCGCAAGAAAAACCGCCGACAGGAACGATCTGCCTGCAAATGCACCAGATCCGCACCCGTACCCCGATCAGACACCCCCTGTGTCGCGGCACCTGTTTGATCTGGCCTTTGATCCCGCATCGGCCCGTGCTAACACAGACCCGCGTTGTTCGCCGTTTGTGCAGGAACGGGCGGACGTTTGCCCCGACGCGGCACCCGACGCGGCACCGAGCTGCGACCCGAACAAGGGAACACGGCGCGTGGCTTTGCCGCAATTTCACCAAGGCATCTCGGACGCCGAGATGGACGCCATTGTGGACAAGGCGACAACGGCGTCGAATTTCCTCAAGGCGGTCAGCCATGAGGGCCGCCTGCTGATTCTGTGCCATCTGGTATCGGGCGAGAAATCGGTGACCGAACTCGAAGACCTGCTATCCGCCCGCCAAGCCGCCGTCAGCCAGCAACTCTCGCGCCTGCGCCTTGAAGGGCTGGTGGTGCCCCGCCGTGACGGCAAGGCGATCTATTACCGGTTGGCCGATGACCGCCCCGCGCGTATCATCGAACTGGTCTATGAATTGTTCTGCAATGACGGCACCACAGCCTGAGACGCCGCATCGCAGCCTGGCGGGAGAAATGAGATGACCGCGTTCCTTGAAACCCTCGTCGACCGATTGGGCGATGATCTGGCCGTGACCCTTGTGGGGCTTCTGGGCGGCGTGATGCTGGGACTGGCCGCGCGATTGGGGCGGTTCTGCACTATGGGCGCAATCGAAGACCTGCTGTATGGCGGGTCCGATCTGCGCATGCGGATGTGGGTTCTGGCCATCGGCGTGGCCATCACCGGCAGTTTCGCGCTGGATGCCGCCGGAGTGTTCGCGGTCGAGCGCAGCTATTACCTGTCGATCCGCTGGATGCCGTTGGCCTCGATCCTTGGCGGGTTGACCTTTGGCTATGGCATGGCGCTGGCGGGGAACTGCGGGTTCGGGTCGATCGCGCGGCTGGGCGGCGGCGACATGCGCGCCTTTGTCATCGTGCTGGTCATGGGGGTGTCGGCCTTTGTGGTGCTGTCGGGGCCGCTGGCGGGGCTGCGGGTCTGGGCCTTTCCGCAATCCGAAGTGGTCATCGACATGCCCCCCGGTCTGGCGCATCTGCTGTCGCACCTGACGGGCATGGCGGTTCCGACGGTGGGCATACTGGTCGGGCTGTGCGTGACGGCAGCGGCGCTGGCGTCCCGCGCGTTCCTGGCCCGCCCCGCGATGCTGTTCTGGGGCACCTGCGTCGGCGCGGCCATCGTGATCGGCTGGGCGGGCAGCTATGCCGTGGCGCAGCATGGGTTTACCGCCATGCCCATCGTGTCACACAGCTTTTCCGCGCCCGTGGGCGAATCGCTGTTGTGGTGGATGACCGGATCGGCCCGCGCGCCGTCCTTTGCCGTGGGGTCCGTCACCGGCGTCATTCTGGGGGCCTTTGCCGGATCGCTGGTCAAAGGCCATTTCCGCTGGGAAGCCTGCGAAGACCCGCGCGAGTTGCGCCGCCAGATCACCGGCGCGGCCCTGATGGGCGCGGGCGCCGTGGTGGCGCTGGGATGCACGATCGGTCAGGGCCTTTCCGCCATGTCGATGCTGGCCTTTTCCGCTCCCGTCACCTTCGCCGCGATCTTTGCCGGGGCGGCCTTTGGCCTGCGCCAGTTGATCGAGGGGTTCCAGCCGGCGGAATGATGATCGGCAATGCATCGGGAACAGCGCTCGCCACCATCGGGCTTGCACCGATTGCCCGCCGTGGACACGTGTAAGCCGAGGAAGCAGGGGCGCTGCGTCCGCATCTTCTCTGGTTCACAAATATCCAAAATCGCCGAGGAGACGGGCGCAGCCCGCGACGAGACATAAACGTGCGGCGCAGCCGCTCCGCTTGAACCGCGGGGCGCGCGTTAGATCTTCATCTGGGTGTATTTCTTCAACTCGGCCCGTGCGATCTGGCGGCGGTGGACGGCGTCGGGGCCGTCAGCCAGCCGCAGCGTGCGGACATGCGTCCATTTCGACGCCAGCGGCGTGTCCTGACTGATGCCTTGGCCGCCGAACATCTGCACCGCCTCGTCGATCACCTTCAACGCCATGCGCGGGGCCACGGTCTTGATCATCGAAATCCACGGTGCCGCAGCGCGGGCATCCCCCTGATCCATGAACCATGCCGCTTTCAGGCACAGCAGGCGCGCCTGTTCGATCTCCATCCGGCATTCCGCGATGATGTCAAAATTCGCCCCCAACAGCGCCAGCGGCTTGCCGAACGCCTCGCGTTCCAGCGACCGCTTGCACATCAGTTCCAGCGCCGATTCGGCCTGGCCTATGGCACGCATGCAATGGTGGATGCGGCCCGGCCCAAGGCGGCCCTGGCTGATCTCGAACCCGCGCCCCTCGCCCAACAGCAGGTTTTCCGCTGGCACCCGCACATCGGTAAAGCGAATATGCATATGCCCATGCGGCGCATCATCGGCGCCGTAGACCTGCATCGGGCGCAGGATCTGCACCCCCGGCGTGCCAGCGGGCACCACGATCTGGGAATGGCGCGCGTGTTTTGGCGCATCCGCGCCGCCGGTGCGTACCATCACGATATAGACCTTGCAGCGCGGATCGCCGGCACCAGACGCCCACCATTTCTCGCCGTTCAGGACGTAATGATCGCCGTCGCGCACACAGGACATGGAAATGTTGGTGGCATCCGACGACGCGACATTGGGTTCGGTCATCAGGTAGGCCGACCGGATTTCACCCTTCAACAGCGGTTCCAGCCAGTCCTGCTTCATCTTGGCGGTGCCGTAGCGTTCGAACACTTCCATGTTGCCGGTATCCGGCGCGGAACAGTTGAACACCTCGGCGCCCAGCGGTGTGCGGCCCATTTCCTCGGCGAAATGCGCGTATTCGACGGTGGACAGGCCAAACCCCTTGTCGCTGTCGGTCAGCCAGAAATTCCAAAGCCCCGCCGCGCGCGCGCGGGCCTTCAGCCCCTCAAGGATTTCCGCCTGCCGCGCGGTATATTTCCAGCGGTCGCCGGTGTTGACCTCGCGCTCGTATTCGTCTTCCAGCGGCATGATCTCGTCGCGGATCATCGCGCGCACGCGGTCCAGCAGTTTGCGGTTTTCTTCGCGGATGCCGAAATCCATCTGTGTCTCCCTGTGATGGTCTGGTGCGGTCAGAATTGTGCCTAGGTTTCCTGACGTTTTCCCCGCCAGATCACCACGCGGCGGACGGAAAGAAAAGCCTTCGTCCGGCGTCACACCCCGCCGATCCGGTATGGCGGGGCGGCATGACGCAAGGTTCTGCGCGCCAAACACAAACGGCCCGAATGCAAAAGGCCCAGGGTTGCCCCCGGGCCTTTTGATGCTGGTGCGGTCGAAAAGACTCGAACTTTCACTCCGGTTAAGGAACAGCGACCTCAACGCTGCGCGTCTACCATTCCGCCACGACCGCACGAATGGTGCAGGTGGCTTAGCGAAGGAGCCGCCGAAAGCCAATCACAAAAATCAGAGCCCCAAAAATCCGGGCCCCCAGAATCCGGGCCGAGGCCATGGCCCACGCGCGCGGCCATGACCCCTGCGCGCAATTGACAGGATGTCGCACCCATCGCAGATTGACCGCAAATACTGGCCGCAAACACTGGCAAGGGATGGCGATGATGGCGGGATTTGTTCTGGTCCACGGGGCCTGGCACAACAGCGAAACCTGGGATGCGGTTGCCGCGCGCCTGCGCGCCGCCGGACACGTGGTGCAGGCGGTTGACCTGCCCGGCGCCGGGCCACTTGCCGCATACCCTGCCGCGTTTCGCCAGCGCCCGCTGGATGCGGCGGCCTTTGCCACCGAAGTCTCGCCCAATGCCGGCGTCACGCAGGACGAGCGCACCGCCGCCACCATCGCCGCCATCCATGCCGTCAACGCGCAAACCGGCGGCAAGGCGGTGCTGGTGGGTCATTCGCTGGGCGGCATCACCCTGTCCCCGGTCGCCGAATCCGTGCCCGATGCGCTGGCAGCAGTAGTCTATCTGACGGCCTTTATGCTTCCCCCCGGAATGCCCGCGATTGCCATGATCCAGCACCCGCTGATGGCCGAGGCGCTGGTGCCGTCCCTGCTGCTGGCCGATCCGGAACAGGTGGGTGCCCTGCGGCTGGACACCCAAAGCACCGATCCCGCCTATCGTGCGCGGCTCAAGGACTGTTTCTATGGCGATGTCGATCAGGCCACCTTTGACCGGCTGGCGGTGAACTTCCATTGCGACGAGCCGGTGGGCGTCTGCATCGCGCCCTCGGCCATCACCGCGCAGAATTTCGGCCGGGTGCCGCGCCATTACATCACCTGTGCACAAGACCGCGCCATCACGCTGGCGGGGCAGCAGGCGATGGTCGAGATGGTCGATGCGGCGATGGGCGGGGCGACGGTTATGCACAGCCTGGATAGCAGCCATTCGCCATTCTACGCCATGCCGGATGATCTGGCCCGGATGCTGATCGCGATCGCTGCCTGATCCGCGTCACATGTGCAGAACGGCCTGCGGCGCTTAGCGCAGCGGCGCGCGTGCCAATGCGTTGGCGCGCCAAGCCACCCACAGCGCCGCAACCACCGCAACCATTGTGCCGAACCCCGCCCAACTGTCATCGCCGAACAGCACCGCATTCAGGGTGCGCCCCGGCAGCAGCGTGAACAGTCCAGTAACGCAAAGCGCCCAGAAGGCCAGGTTTTCCATGATTTTGCGGTGAAGCGCGATGTCGCGGCGGACAGCGGCGCGCAGGCCCGCCGCCAAGGACACGAGGGTCAGCACCGACAGCAGGTGGATCGGCGACCACGCCCCCCACAGCCGGATATCCTGCACGCAGAACGACGACAACGCGGTGGCTGCCATGGCCAGCACCCACAGCCGTCCCAGCCAACGATGCGCCGCCCCACCTTTCCGGCGCAGCAGGATTACCGGGGCCAGCACTAAAGCGATCATTGCGGTGGCGACATGGGCCTGCACCAATGGGGCGGCGGCAAGAAGCGGGGCCAGAAAGTGGCTTTGCGTTGGCATTGGGGTCTCGGGCTGTTACGTCTACCCCATGCGCGACACCTGCGCCCTGTTCCATCTGCAATACGTGAACTCCATGATAACTGACGTTGATACACGCCATCTGCAGGTCACGCTGCGCGAAATGCAGGCGCTGTTGCGCGACCGGCGGTTTTGGATCGGGCTGGCCGCGTTGGGGATTGTGCTGGGTCTGTTCGGCCCGTTTGACACCGCAGGCCTGTTGCGCACCCTGCCGCGCATCGCCTATTGGCTGCCGGTCACGCTGATGACCTTTGGCACAGGGACGGTTCTGTCCTGCCTTGCAGCCGCCTCGCTGCGTGACAGTGGTTGTCCGGACATGCTGGCGATGGCCCTGGGCGGTGCCGCTGCCGGTGTGCCGGTGACTGCGATTGTGGTGTTGTTCAACATTGCCGCGCTGGACATGCCGCTTACGCATCCGATGAATCCGACGATCCTGTTCAGCACAATGGTGATCTCTGCAATCGTGGCCGTGACCGCCGAGACGGTCTGGCCAAGCGCGATGCCCAATTCTGCAAACAGCGCCGCGCAAGACCCCACACCCGACTCCCTATCCGCGCCCCGGTCCCCGGCGATCCTGACGCGCCTGCCTGTTGCCGTGCGCGGCCCGCTGGTGTCGCTGTGTGCCACAGACCATTACACCGAAATAACCACCGCCAAGGGCCGCACCCTCGTCCTGATCCGGCTGGCCGATGCCATCGCCGAAACCGCGCCCACACCGGGCCTGCGCATCCACCGGTCGCATTGGGTGGCACTGGATCAGGTGACCGCCGTGCGCCGCCGCGATGCCCGCGCCGAGGTCACGCTGACAGACGGACGAACCCTGCCGGTCTCGCGCGGCGCCATGCCAGAGATCAAGGAGGCGGGGCTGTTGCCCCGATAAGCCGTGCCCGAGTGGATCATCGCCCCCGGCCTGACGCCCTATCCCGAGGCCGTGGCCTTCATGGAGGCCCGCGCGGACGCTATCGCGGCGGGCACGGTGCGCGAATGCATCTGGCTGGTGGAACATCCGGCGCTTTATACGGCGGGCACATCGGCGCGGGACGCTGATCTGATCGCGCCCGACCGCTTTCCGGTCTTTGCCACCAAGCGCGGCGGGCAATACACCTATCACGGGCCGGGTCAGCGCGTGGTCTATGTCATGCTGGACCTCAACACCCGCGGCCGCGACATCCGCCGCTTGGTCACCCTTCTGGAACAGTGGGTGATCGCCACATTGGGCGATTTCAACGTGACCGGCGAGATCAGGCCGGACCGCGTCGGTGTCTGGGTCGCGCGCCCCGAAAAGCCCGCGCTGCCGGACGGCACGCCCCGCGAGGATAAAATCGCCGCCATTGGCATCCGCCTGCGCAAATGGGTCAGCTTTCATGGCCTGTCGATCAACGTCGATCCTGACCTATCGCATTTCGACGGCATCGTGCCCTGCGGCATCACCGGGCACGGCGTCACCAGCCTTGTTGACCTTGGGCTTCCGGTCGCCATGCCGGACCTAGATCTTGCGCTGCGGGGCAGTTTCGCGCGCGTTTTCGGCGCGGCCCCCGTTACGGCAGGCTGATTACGGCAGGCTGACCAGCGACGCGAACCCGCCATAGATCATGCGTGACGCATCGAACGGCGCATCGCGCATGTCGCCCATCACCGCCCAATCCGGGTCTGTCGCCATCCCGGCCCAGCAGGCATCGCGCGCGGCGCGGTCCGGCCATTCGATCCAGGAAAACACCACCACCTCGCCGGGTTGCAGCCTGACCGCCGTGGTCATCGAGGTGACCTGACCATCCCCCACATCCTCGCCCCAGTTTTCATGCAGCGCAAGCGCGCCATATTTGGCGAAAATCGGCCAGGCTTTGCGGGCGTGCGCGGCATAGGCCTCGCGGTTGGCGGCGGGCACAGCCGCCATGAAGCCATCAATAAAAGACATATCCACAATCCTCTGCGTGACAAAACATATCCGGGGGGAAGGTGCCGCCACTGCACCCTGCCGCCGCGATTCTGTCAACGCACCGCCACGACAACCCGGCCCGACGTATACCTTTTGGTGAGAAAATGCTGCGATGGCTATGTCAAGCACAGCCTGCGGCAGCAGGTGCGACATATTGATTTGATCTGCGTCAAATTCTCGGATGGACGGGGCAAGCTGTCCATTCTAAAACGAAAAAGAACGCGGTGGGGCGGAATCCCTTCATCCGCCGACCCACGTCAACATCAACCGGAGGCACCAGCATGGCCGACGCAGCCATCCACGGGCACGAACACCACGACGAGCGCGGATTTTTCACGCGCTGGTTCATGTCCACCAATCACAAGGACATCGGGCTCCTGTATCTGATCACCTCGGCGGTGGTCGGCCTGATATCGGTGGCCTTTACCGTTTACATGCGCATGGAGCTGATGGAGCCAGGCGTGCAGTACATGTGCGCCGAAGGAGCGCGGTTCATCCCGGCGGCGACGTCGGAATGCACCCCGAACGGCCATCTGTGGAACGTGATGATCACCTACCACGGCATCCTGATGATGTTCTTCGTGGTCATTCCTGCCCTGTTCGGCGGTTTCGGCAACTATTTCATGCCGTTGCAGATCGGCGCGCCGGACATGGCGTTCCCGCGCATGAACAACCTGTCCTACTGGCTGTATGTCGCGGGCACCGCACTTGGCATCGCGTCGCTGTTGTCGCCGGGTGGCAACGGGCAACTTGGCTCTGGCGTTGGCTGGGTCATGTATCCGCCGCTGTCCACGACAGAGGCGGGCATGTCGATGGATCTGGCGATTTTCGCCGTCCACGTCTCGGGCGCGTCGTCGATCCTGGGCGCGATCAACATGATCACCACCTTCCTGAACATGCGCGCACCGGGGATGACCCTGTTCAAGGTGCCGCTGTTCGCCTGGTCGATCTTCGTGACCGCCTGGCTGATCCTGTTGTCGCTGCCGGTTCTGGCGGGTGCGATCACCATGCTGCTGACCGACCGCAATTTCGGCACCACCTTCTTTGATCCCTCGGGCGGCGGCGACCCGGTGCTGTATCAGCACATCCTGTGGTTCTTCGGCCACCCGGAAGTGTACATCATCATCCTGCCCGGCTTTGGCATCATCAGCCATGTCATCTCGACCTTCTCGCGCAAGCCGATCTTTGGCTACCTGCCGATGGTCTGGGCGATCATCGCCATCGGGGTGCTGGGCTTTGTCGTCTGGGCGCACCACATGTACACCTCGGGCCTGTCGCTGACCCAGCAGAGCTATTTCATGCTGGCCACGATGGTCATCGCGGTGCCAACGGGCGTCAAGGTGTTCTCGTGGATTGCCACCATGTGGGGCGGGTCGATCGAGTTCAAGACGCCGATGCTTTGGGCGTTCGGCTTCCTGTTCCTGTTCACCGTCGGCGGCGTGACCGGCGTTGTGCTGTCACAGGCCGCCGTGGACCGCGCCTATCACGACACCTATTACGTCGTGGCGCACTTCCACTATGTGATGAGCCTTGGCGCCGTGTTCTGCATCTTTGCCGGGATCTATTTCTACTTCGGCAAGATGACCGGGCGGCAGTATCCGGAATGGGCAGGCAAGCTGCACTTCTGGGCGATGTTCATCGGGTCGAACCTGACCTTCTTCCCGCAGCACTTCCTGGGCCGTCAGGGCATGCCGCGCCGTTACATCGACTATCCCGAGGCGTTCGCCTACTGGAACTGGTGGTCGTCGGTCGGGGCGTTCATTTCCTTCGCATCTTTCGTGTTCTTCTTTGGTGTGATGATCTGGTCGCTGACCCGTGGCGCGCGGGTTACCGCGAACAACTACTGGAACGAACACGCCGATACGCTGGAATGGACCCTGCCCAGCCCGCCGCCCGAACATACCTTCGAGCAGCTGCCGAAGCAGTCCGATTGGGATCGCAGCCACGCGCACTAAGGCCTTGCGCCTGCGGGACAATGCCGCACAGGACCAAAGAAGGGCCCCGGAGAAATCCGGGGCCTTTGCTTTGACATGCCGCGCCTGCGGCGTATGTTTTGCCGACAAGCTGGAAAGACACTGCCCTATGCCCTATCGCTGGACCACCACCCCCAAGCAACGCAACCTGACGCTTTGGCCGCACCGATCCCTGCCGCGCCGGGGCTTTGCCGCAATGATTATGGCCACTTTTGCGCTGCTCACCGTGCCGCTTTATCCGCTTTTGGGCACAGTTGTGCTGTGGGGGCTGTTGCCGTTCCTGTTGCTGGCAGTCGCCGCACTGTGGTGGGCGCTGGAACGCAGCTATCGCGACGGCGACATCCTCGAAGAACTGACATTGTCGCCCGACACCATCCACCTGACCCGCCGCAACCCAAAGGGCGACCGGCAGGACTGGGATTGCAACACCCATTGGGCGCGCGCCGAGATGCACCAAAAAGGCGGGCCGGTGCCGTTTTATGTCACGCTGACCGGCAATGGCCGCCGGGTCGAAATCGGCGCCTTCCTGTCGGAACCCGAACGGCAGAACCTGTATGGTGAACTGGCCGAAGCGTTAAGGGCCGCGCGGTCCTAAACCCCGCTCAACCGGTCCTTGACCATCGGACCCACCGCGCCGAAATCCATCTGCCCGGTAAAGCGGCCTTTCAACTCGGCCATCACGCGGCCCATATCGCGGATTGACGTGGCACTAATTGCCGCGACAGCCGCATCAATCGCCGCCGTCACTTCGGTGGGCGTCAACTGCCGGGGCAGAAATTCTTCGATCACCACGATTTCGGCGCGCTCGCGTTCTGACAGGTCCAGCCGCCCGCCCTCTTCATAGGCGCGCGCGCTTTCCTGCCGCTGTTTGACCATCTTGCCGAGGATCGCAAGGATATCGCCCTCGCCCACGCCGTCCTCTGCCCCCTCGCCACGCGCCGCGATGTCACGATCCTTGATCGCCGCCGTAATCAGGCGCAGCGTCGACAGCCGGTCCGCCGCCTTGTCCCGCATCGCCTGTTTCAGGCCCGCATTGATGCGTTCGCGCATGTCCATCCGTGGTGATCCTTGTCATGTTGCAGAACCGTAACATTATCCGATCTGCACCTGACTGACAACCGCCGCACCCCTGCGTCACCAAGGCTTGACCCCTTCCCCACAGCCCCTTACGACACCGCGAACCAGCCGGAGATCACGCCGATGTCGCACCCCTCCACCTCATCCGCATTGCAGGCCACGCGCCCCCGCCCCACCGCATGTCTGGCGCTGGCGGATGGCACGGTTTTCTTTGGGCAGGGGTTCGGGGCCACGGGCACCGCGCAGGCGGAACTGGTGTTCAACACCGCGATGACCGGCTATCAGGAAATCATGACCGACCCCAGCTATGCCGGGCAGGTGGTCACCTTTACCTTTCCGCATATCGGCAACACCGGCGTCACCGCCGAGGATGACGAAACCGCAGACCCCGTCGCGGCCGGCATGGTGGTGAAATGGGATCCGACCGCGCCGTCCAACTGGCGCGCGCAGGAAACGCTTGGCGCATGGCTGACGCGGCGTGGGCGCATCGCCATCGGCGGCGTCGATACCCGCCGCCTGACCCGCGCGATCCGCCAGCAGGGCGCGCCGCATGTCGCGCTGTCGCATGATCCGGCGGGCAATTTCGACATCGCCGCGCTGGTCGCGCGCGCGCGGGCCTTTCCGGGGCTGGTGGGGCTGGACCTGGCAAAGGACGTCACCTGCGCGCAATCCTACCGCTGGGACGAACAACGTTGGGCCTGGCCCGCGGGATATACCCGGCTGAGCGACCCGAAATTCCGCGTTGTGGCGGTGGATTACGGCGCGAAACGCAACATCCTGCGCTGTCTGGCGTCGGTCGGCTGCGATGTGACTGTGCTGCCCGCCACGGCCACTGCGGATGACGTGCTGGCCCATGCGCCGGACGGGGTGTTCCTGTCGAACGGGCCGGGTGATCCGGCCGCCACCGGAGCCTATGCCGTGCCGATGATCCGGGGCGTGCTGGACCGGTCCGACGTGCCGCTGTTCGGCATCTGTCTGGGGCATCAGATGCTAGCGCTCGCACTTGGTGCGCAGACGATCAAGATGAACCACGGCCATCACGGCGCGAACCACCCGGTCAAGGATCTGGACAGCGGCAAGGTCGAGATTACCTCGATGAATCATGGCTTTGCTGTCGATAGCCAGACCCTGCCGGCGGGTGTGGTGGAAACCCATGTATCGCTGTTTGACGGGTCGAACTGCGGCATCCGCATGGCCGACCGCCCGGTGTTTTCGGTGCAGTATCACCCCGAGGCAAGCCCCGGCCCGCAGGACAGTTTTTATCTGTTCGAGCGTTTCGCGGCCCAGATGGCGGCGCGTGCGGCGCGTTAACCCCCGCTTAATCGGACATTAACCAGCCTTGCCCTATGATCCCTGTGATCTGACGGAGCAGGCGCATGGCGGCCGACGGCCCGACCTACGGAACCAACAGCGGGTTTCACGACTGGCAAGCGCCGTTCGTCGCCGCGCCTGTTGCCGTTGTCGCCGATTTCGGCGCGTTCCTGCAACGCTGCGGGTTGTTGTCGGTCGGTCAGGTCATGCGATATGCCGCCGAGACGCGCCGCAACAACGTGACGCTGGCGCAGGTCATCCACGCGCATGGCGCGCTTGACCCGCTAATTCTGGCAGAGGCGCAGGCGGCGCATCTGGGCCTTCCCCGCGCCGATCTGGTGCTTGATCCGCCCGATCCGGCATTGATGCTGGACAGCGATCCGCGGTTCTGGCTGGCGCAGGCGGCGGTGCCCTGGCGGCGCTGCGGCGGTGTGACCTGCATCGCCACCGCCCGGCCCGAGGATTTCGCGGCGCTTCTCGCGCTTTTGCCATCCGCTGCGGGCAACGCCACCGCCGCCGTGGTCACAGAGGCCGAGGTGCAGGAACACCTCGCCACCACCTATCGCGCGCGCCTGACCCAAGTCGCGTCCGCCCGCGTCCCCGCGCATGAAAGCTGTCGTGGCTGGGGCACCCGCCCGCGCCGCCGCGCGATCCTGTTGATGTTGGCGGCGCTGGCACTCTTGGTGGTGCTGGCGCTGGCCCCGACCCTGATCCTGACCGCGCTGGTGGGGTGGGCGACGCTGACGCTGGCCGTCACCGCGTTGCACCGCGTGGCGGCGATGGTCGCGCAGCTGACCCGGCCCGATCCGCCGCCCGACCCGCCGCCGGTGCTGTTCCGCCGTCCGGCGATTTCCGTGCTGGTGCCGCTGTACCGCGAACCCGAGGTGGCCGCGCATCTTGTCGCCCGCCTTTTGCGGCTAAGCTATCCCAAACCGCTGCTGGATGTGGTGCTGGTGCTGGAAGAAACCGATCATGTGACCCGCAATGCCCTTGCGCGCGCGGTGCTGCCGCCGTGGCTGCGGATGGTGATCGTGCCCGATGGCCAGCCGCGCACCAAACCGCGCGCGATGAATTATGCGCTGGATTTCTGCCGGGGCGACATCATCGGCATTTGGGACGCCGAGGATGCGCCCGACCCCAATCAGCTTGACCGCGTGGCCGAGGGGTTTCGCACCGCGCCGCCCGATGTGGTCTGCCTGCAAGGCGCGCTGGATTACTACAATCCACAGCAAAACTGGCTGGCGCGGTGTTTTTCGGTCGAATATGCGACGTGGTTCCGGCTGATGCTGCCGGGGATGGCGCGGCTGGGGATGGCCATCCCGCTGGGCGGCACCACGCTGTTTTTCCGCCGCGACGCGCTGGAACTCTTAGGCGGCTGGGACGCGCATAACGTGACCGAGGATGCCGATCTGGGCTTCCGCATGGCGCGTCACGGCATGCGCACCGCCATGCTGGACACCACCACCGGCGAAGAGGCGAATTGCCGCCCCTGGCCCTGGGTCAAGCAACGCTCGCGTTGGTTGAAAGGCTATATGGTGACGTGGCTCGTGCACATGCGCGCGCCGGGGCGGCTGTGGCGTGAACTGGGGCCGTGGAAGTTTATCGGCATGCAGACGCATTTTGTGGCCGCGCTGTCGCAATTCCTGCTGGCGCCGCTGCTGTGGTCGCTCTGGTTGGTGCTGCTGGGGCTGCCGCACCCGCTGGACAGCGTGGTGGATCGCGGGCTGATGCAGGCGGCGGGCGCGATGTTCATCGGGATCGAGGCGCTGACGGTCGCCGCCGGCGTCATTGCCGTGTCCGGCCCCGCGCATCGCCACCTCATCCCTTGGGTGCCGACACTGCATCTGTATTGGCCGCTAGGCACGCTGGCGGCCTTCAAGGCGCTATGGGAACTGGTGCATGACCCGTTCTATTGGGACAAGACGGCGCATGGCGCGGCCGCGTCACTCCACCCGCTTCAGCGATCCGGAATCCAGCTTGAGCCGGGTCACGAACGCCTTTGAGATGTGCAATTTCAATGCCTCGTCGGCGGCATCCTCGGCCCGTGCCTCGATCGCCGTCACAATCGCGGCATGTTCGGCCAGCGCGTCTTCGCCCCGCCCCTGCGCCGCCAGTGATGTCGTCGCCATCAAGGCCATCGACCGATGCACCAGATCCAGTTGCTGCACCAGATAGCGGTTATGGCTGGCCAGATGGATTTGCTTGTGAAACCGGCGGTTTGCGCGGCTCAGCGCCTTGGGATTGCTCAACAGCGCGCGATCCTCGTCTACCATTTCGCGCAGCACGCGCATTTCCTCGGGCGTGGCATGGCGCGCGGCCAATCGCGCCGCCAGCCCTTCCAGTTCGGCGCGCACCACATAAAGCTCCGCCAACTGGTTGTGGTCCAGCGACGCCACGATCAGGCTACGGCCATCGCGGGTCAGCAGGCTTTGGGTTTCCAGCCGTTGCAACGCCTCGCGGACAGGGGTGCGCGACACGCCCAACCGCTCGGCCAATTCGCTTTCCACAAGGCGGTCGCCCGGACGATACAGCCCGGTATCAATCGCTTCGAGGATCAGCCCATAGGCATCGGTCTGTCCGTTGCGGGTTTCGGTCATGCTGCGGCCCTTTTGCTGCAAATTGCGCGCAAGATTAGGCAGGCTTGGTGCAGGGGGCAAGCCGCCTGTTGCCATCGCAAAAGTCGCGCAAAATCGGGCAAATCCGGCGATGCACGACATTCTCGGGAAAAACCCGCCGCGCCCTGCGACGAAATGCACCGTGCATTCAGAACTTCGCATGTTAATGAGCGCCGCAGAACCGAGGAGACCGCGATGACCGACACCACCCATACCGCCGACCATGCCCACCCCGTTACCGAAACCGTTACCGAAAATGGTACCGACAAGGCCGCCGAGCGCAGCCTTGAGGCGCGCATCTTGATCACCGTTCTGGTCGCGCTGGTCGGCTGGGGCCTGTCGATCTGGACCTGGGGTGTGCCGGGCTTGTATATCCCCGCGCTGGCGCTGGTGCCGGTCTGCTATGTGCTGCTGATCCTGATCAGCCGCGGCTGATATCCGGACAGAATGACGCTTGGACCTGCGGCCCCCGGCATCCTATCTATGGGATCAGGAGGACGCGGCCATGCCATTTGACCATGATATCGTGATTTCAGGCGGCGGTGTTGCCGGGCTGACGGCGGCCGCTGCCTTTGGCACGGCGGGGTTCAGCGTGCTGTGTGTCGACCCCGCGCCGCCGGTGACGGAACGCGATGCCGACGGGTCCGACCTGCGCAGCACGGCGATCTTGCAACCCGGACAGGCGCTGCTGGACCGCGCGGGCATCTGGTCCCGGCTGGCAGCCCATGCCGCGCCCTTGCAAGTGATGCGGATCGTCGATGCGGGCGGGGTGGACAACACCCCGCGCCTGACCAAGGACTTCAACGCGTCCGACATTTCCGACAAACCGTTCGGTTGGAACCTGCCCAATTGGCTGTTGCGGCGCGAAATGGTGGCGCGGCTGGCGGACCTGCCCAATGTCACCTTCCGCACCGGGATCGGTACCCGCAGCCTGTTCACCCGCACGGCAAGCGCGCGGGTCGGCCTGACGGACGGCACGTCTGCCACCTGCCGTCTGGTGATCGCCGCCGATGGCCGCGACAGCGCGATGCGGCAGGCGGCGGGCATCCCGGCGCGGCGCGTCGCCTATGGGCAAAAGGCGCTGGCCTTTGCCGTCACGCATCCGATCCCGCATGACAATGTGTCCACCGAAATCCACCGCTCGGGCGGGCCGTTCACCCTGGTGCCGCTGCCCGATTGGCAGGGCAAGCCGTCATCCGCCATCGTCTGGATGGAAACCAGTGCCGAGGTCGACCGCCTGTTCGCCCTGCCGGACCCAGACTTCAACGCCGCGATCAGCGAACGGTCCTGCCACCTCTTTGGGCCGCTGACATTGGCGTCGCGGCGCACGATCTGGCCGATCATCAGCCAGCAGGCGGCGCGGATGACCGGCGAACGGCTGGCGCTGATGGCCGAGGCCGCGCATGTGCTGCCCCCCATCGGCGCGCAGGGCCTGAACATGAGCCTTGGCGATCTGGCAAAACTGCTGGACCTGGCCCTGGCCGCGCCCGACCGGCTGGGCGATGCGGCCATGCTCGACAGCTATCACCGCGCGCGCCACTGGGAGGTCATGGCACGGATCACCGGCGTGGACGTGCTGAACCGCGCGTCGATGATGTCGGCACAGCCCCTGCGCGATCTGCGTGCGATGGGGCTGGACGCCATCTATGCGGCGTCCCCGGTGCGCCGCACGATGATGCAATTGGGGCTGGGCGCGCGGGGCTGATTTTACAGCACCCGGTCCACCACACGGGCCAGCCGCGCCAGCGTGGCGGGGACATCATATAGCTTGTCCAACCCGAACAGCCCAAGGCGGAATGTGCGGAACCCCTCGGGTTCGTCGCATTGCAGCGGCACACCGGCGGCGATTTGCAGACCTTCGGCCATGAATTTCTTGCCGTTCTGGATTTCGGGATCGGCGGTATAGCTGACCACCACCCCCGGCGCGCCGTAACCGTCGGCAGCAACCGACACCACGCCCTTGGCGGCCAACATGGCGCGCACGCCATTGCCCAAGTCCCATTGCGCGTCTTTCAGCCGGTCAAACCCATAGGCGCGGGTTTCCAGCATGGTATCGCGGAACGCGGTCAGCGCATCGGTGGGCATGGTGGCGTGATAGGCATGCCCGCCATCCTCATAGGTTTTCATGATCGCGCGCCATTTCTTCAGGTCGATGGCAAAACTGTCGGACGTCGTCTGATCCAGCCGGGCCAAAGCGCGCTCGGACAGCATCACCAGACCGGCAGAGGGCGAGGCCGACCAGCCCTTCTGCGGGGCCGAGATCAGCACATCGACCCCCGTTGCCTTCATGTCGACCCAGGCACAGCCCGACGCGATGCAATCAAGGATCATCAGCGCGCCCACGTCATGCGCGGCATCCGACAGCGCGCGGATGTAATCGTCGGGCAGGATCATCCCCGCCGATGTTTCGACATGCGGCGCGAACACGGCATCGGGGCGCGCGGCGTGGATCGCGGCCACCACATCGGCAATCGGCGCGGGGGCAAAGGGCGAGGTCACGCCATTGCCGGTCTGGCGCGCCTTGATCACCGTCGTCTCGGCGGTGAACTTGCCCGCGTCGAAAATCTGGCTCCAGCGGAAAGAAAACCAGCCGTTGCGTACCACCAGCGCGCGCCGCCCGCCCGCGAATTGCCGCGCCACCGCCTCCATCGCATAGGTGCCGCCGCCGGGGATCACCGCCACCGCATCGGCGTTATACACCTCTTTCAGCATGGCCGAGATGTCGCGCATGACGCCCTGAAACTTCTGCGACATCGAATTGAGCGAGCGGTCGGTAAAGACGACCGAAAATTCCAACAGGCCATCGGGATCGACGGTATTCAGCAATGCGGGCATGGGCGTCTCCTCTTCCTCTGAGACAGACCTAGACCGGCGGGGGGCAGAAATCAAAGCCTACCGTGGCATACCGTCATAGTGGTCCGGGGCGGCGTTCCTCGGATAACAGCACATTCGCCTCGACCGCGCCGACACCGGGCAGCGTCATGATCCGCCGCCGCAGCACACGTTCGAAATCCGCAATATCGCGGGCGACGACCCGCAGGCGGTAATCGTAGAGGCCCAGGATATGTTCCACCGTCTGCACCTCGGGGATAGCGGTCACCGCGCGCTCGAAATCCGTCAGGCTGACGCGGCCTTTGGCCGCCAGTTTCACGCCCAGAAACACCGTCACACCGAACCCCAGCCGCGTGGCATCCAGCACCACGCGCCGCCCCGCGATCACCCCCGCCTGTTCCAGCCGCCGGATGCGCCGCCAGCAGGCCGGTTGCGAAAGGCCTAGCGCGCGGCCCAGTGCGCCTGCGCTTTGGCTTGCGTCCAGTTGCAGCGCCCGCAGGATCGCGCGGTCGGTGTCGTCGATGTCGGTCATAGCGGCAACCGAAGTTCGTCCTTGATCCGCGCGACATGCATCAGCGCCTCAATGTCGGCAATATGCGGCAGGGTCAGGATGCGCCCCCGCCAGATATGCTGGTAATGCGCCAGATCGCGCGCGATCACCGACAGGCGCACATCGACCTGCCCCAGAAAGGTCTGGATTTCCAGCACCTCGGGAATCTCCCGCGCAGCGGCAATGAACTCGTCAAAGGCGCGCGGGTTGGTCTTGTCCAGCGTGACGCGCAAGCTGACCTCGACCGAAAACCCCAGTGCGCGCCAGTCGATCACCGCCTCTTGGCCCCGCAGGATGCCCGCATCCGCCAGCCGCGCCAGCCTGCGCGACAGCACCGCAGGCGTGGTCCCCGCCGCGTCGGCCAGGTCTGCCGCCGCGCGCGCCGGGTCGGCTTGCAAATAGCGCAAAATGCGGCGGTCCAGATCGTCGAGCATTGTTGACAGCGTTTCACCTTGCTTCGTGCATGATCCTTGCACGTTCTAGCGAGAAACCGTGAAAAACGAAACGGCTATTCGTCACAAGTCCCTATGCTGGCGGCCAGTCAACCATCCCGGAAAGGACCAGACCCATGCGTGTGTATTATGACCGCGATTGCGACGTGAACCTGATCAAGGACATGAAAGTGGCGATCCTGGGCTATGGCAGCCAGGGCCACGCCCATGCCCTGAACCTGCGTGATTCGGGCGCAAAGAACGTCGTCGTCGCCCTGCGCCCCGGCTCGCCTTCGGCGAAAAAGGCCGAGGCCGAAGGCCTCAAGGTGATGGATATCGCCGCCGCCGCCGCCTGGTGCGACCTGATCATGTTCACCATGCCCGACGAATTGCAGGCCGCGACCTATAAGGCGCATGTGCATGACAACCTGCGCGACGGGGCCGCGATTGCCTTTGCGCATGGCTTGAACGTGCATTTCGGCCTGATCGAACCAAAGCCCGGCGTCGACGTGATCATGATGGCCCCCAAGGGCCCCGGCCACACCGTGCGCGGCGAATACACCAAGGGCGGCGGCGTGCCTTGCCTTGTGGCGGTGCATAACAATGCAAGCGGGCGCGCGCTGGAAATCGGGCTGAGCTATTGCTCCGCCATCGGCGGTGGCCGGTCGGGCATCATCGAGACCAACTTCCGCGAGGAATGCGAAACCGACCTGTTCGGCGAGCAGGCCGTGCTCTGCGGCGGGCTTGTCGAACTGATCCGCATGGGGTTTGAAACGCTGGTCGAAGCCGGATACGAGCCGGAAATGGCCTATTTCGAATGCCTGCACGAGGTGAAGCTGATCGTCGATCTGATCTATGAGGGCGGCATCGCCAACATGAATTACTCGATCTCGAACACCGCCGAATATGGCGAATATGTCTCGGGCCCGCGCATCCTGCCCTATGACGAGACGAAGGCGCGGATGAAAGCGGTGCTGCGCGACATCCAGACGGGTAAATTCGTGCGCGATTTCATGCAGGAAAATGCCGTCGGCCAGCCGATGTTCAAGGCCACCCGCCGCCTGAACGACGAACACCAGATCGAACAGGTCGGCGAGAAACTGCGCGCGATGATGCCGTGGATTTCCAAGGGCAAGATGGTGGACAAGGCCCGCAACTAAGGGCGCTTCTGGTAGGGCGGATGCTTGCATCCGCCCCTTATTCCGCGAAGGCGGATGCGAGCATCCGCCCTACGCGATGGCATGAACCGCCCGCCACAAGGCCAGCCCGGATGCCGTGGCGAACACGTCATGCACGCGCAATACCTGCACGCCCTGCCCCGCTGCGGCCTGTGCAAGCGCCACGGACCCATGCACCCTGTCCTGCGGATCGGGCGCTGCACCCAAAGTGCCGATGAACCGCTTGCGTGATACCCCCAGCAACAGCGGCACCCCCAGCCCGTGAAACAGGGACACCCGACGCAGCAGCGCGAGGTTCTGCGCCTCGGATTTGGCAAAACCGATGCCGGGGTCGGCGATGATCTGCGTGGGCGAAATGCCAGCGGCGATGGCCGCCGCGATCCGGGCTGCCAGCGCGTCAAACACATCCAGCAGGACATCGTCATACGTGGTCATCCCGGTCATCGTCGCCGGGTCGCCGCGCATGTGCATGATACAGACCGCCGCCCCGCGCGCGGCACACAGCGCGGCCATGGCGGGGTCGTGAGTCAGGCCGGACACGTCGTTGACAAGGCGTGCGCCTGCGTCAAGCGCGGCGGCGGCGACGGCGGCCTTGCGAGTGTCGATCGACACGGACGCGCCGTGCAAAGCGGCAATGACTGGTGCGGTGCGGGCGATTTCCACGCTGATGCTGACGTCCGCCGCGCCGGGGCGGGTGGATTCGCCCCCGATATCAAGGATACCCGCGCCCTCTGCGATCAGGCGCGCCGCGTGGGCGCGGGCGGCCTCGGGGGCGTCATGTTTCCCGCCATCGGAAAAGCTGTCGGGCGTGACGTTCAGGATGCCCATGATTCGGGGTCGGTCGAAATGCAGACCTGCGATCGCGGCACGCGGTGCAGTGAGCGGCGCAAGGATCGTGTCGGGCAGGTCAGAGGCCGCCACGATCCGGGGCGCTGCATGGCGCGACAGCACCTCGACATGGGTGAACCACGCCCACCCCCCCGCCAGCGGCCGCGCATCCGGGGGCCGCGCGACATCTGTCTGCGGGATCGGGCGGTAGTAGTCTGTCACAGCGGCAGCAGCGGCGCATCGGCATCGGCGCGCGTGATGTGCAAATCCGCAGCCTCGGGGGCGTCGGCTCCGATCACGGTGAACCGCGCCGCCTGCATTGCCCGCGCGAACCACAGGGCGAGCGCTACTGCGTCGCGCGGGCTGGCCGAGGGGCCATCGACGGCATCCAGCACGATCTTGGACGGGGCCCAGACCGACAGCCGCCCATGCCGCAGCGCCCAATCCAGTTCGGTGCGGGTGTTGACAACGACGCAGCGGCGGTCGCGCGCGGCCAGCACCCAGGCGTTCTGTTCGATGGCCAACAGGTCTATCCGGCGTTGCGCCATGCGGTGCGGCACGTGCGGCGCAAACTCTGCCGCGCCGACACACAGGATGGCGGGGCGGCCAGTGCTTTCGATCTGGTCCAGCCAGCCCGGCAGGTGGTCGGAGGCAATTGCAGTTTGGCCAAGGAAGATCACCTGCGGATGTGGGCGATCATCCGACATTGGCAGTGCCGCAGGTTTGCGCGCGCGCACGATTTCCACGCCAAGAGCACCCGGACCACGATCCAGCTTTTCGATCCGGATGAACACCCGCATCGCAAGGGGTTCCAGCAGGATGCGATCGGCCACGCGATCTGCCAGCGTTTCCAACAGGTTCAGCCGTTCCGCAGCCAGCGCGGCAGCAATCGCTTCGGTGACCTTGTCATAGGACAGGATGCGGTCGACGTCGTCATCAAGGTCCGCGCCATGCGGGCGCACCTCGACGACGACGTTAAAGCTGATCCGTTGGCGGGTGCCGCGTTCCTGCTGAAACGCACCGATTTCAACCTCGACAATATGGTCGCGCAGCGAAATGCGGTCACGCGGGCCGTCAGCCGTGGCCATCGCGCGCGTTTCGGGATGGGCAAAGGCCGATGCGGCCTCTTGCAGGTCTTCGGGTGTCATCATCGCCTCGCATCAATGCGCCAGCAATAGGGTGTAAGGCGCAGAAACCCAAGATGCCAAGCGGCATTGCCGCGACGGTTTGCGGCAGCAGACCCGCCAATCAGCCACGCCCGCGGTAAAAATGATGATCGCCAATCGTGGCGGTGCGGGGATAGATGCGCGACCACGCGGGGCGGACCGCTGCGGTGTGATAATGCGTGGCACCCTTGGTCAGGGTGCGGGGCGCGCCGTTCAGCATCACCTGCGCCACCCGCGCGACCCGATTCCATGCGGCGGGTTCAGTGATCGCCTCGGCCCGACCATCGCAGGTGTAGGTGAATTGGCAGCCATGTTTGCGCCCGGTGCCCTGATTGATCACGCTGCAGACACTGTCGGGAAAACGCGGGCTGTCAACGCGGTTCAGGATCACCTCGGCCACCGCGAATTGCCCCTTCAGGGTTTCGCCGCGCGCCTCGAAATACAGCGCCTCGGCCAGGCAGCGCCATTCAGCGCCACCTTTGGGCGCAGGCATCCGCGCCAGATCGGCGTCCGACAGAGCGGCAAGTTCGATCGTTGCATCCCCCTGTGGGCGATTGCGGCCATCGCGCAGCCAGGACAGCCGCCCCTCGGGCATCGCGGCCAGCGCCCGCCCCTCGGTGGTCAGCAGCCGCGCCAAAGAGGCATCCGCCGCCACCGGGGCACTCCCTGCCACCAACAAAAACGCGCCCAGAATCAGGGCCAGACCAAAACACGCGACATGGCGCACCATGCAGTTCTCCTTCAACCAGACGGCCCGGAACGACCAAGGAAGTCCCCCGGTGACCGCGTCGCCAGAACGAAGCGCGGTGATAGACGTCTAAATCGAAGTGGTAAAGAAATAGTCACTGTGGCTGGTTTGCATCGCCCCTCGCCTATGGGGTAAACCGCCAATCACCAGCAACATCTTGTGGTTTGATCCGCCTAGCTGCGCGGAAACTTGCCAATCCGGTCGCGCACAGCCAGTTGTGCGGCGGCCAATCGCGCCACCGGAACGCGAAACGGCGAACATGACACATAGGTAAAACCCGCCGCGCGGCAGAACGCGATTGATTCGGGATTGCCGCCGTGTTCGCCGCAGATCGACAGGGTCAGACCGTCCTGCGCCGCGCGTCCGCGCGTGGCGGCAATCGTCAGCAACTCGCCCACACCGTCGATATCCAGCCGGTGAAACGGATCCTCGGGGAACACGCCCTGTTGCACATAGGTCGACATGAACCGCCCGGCATCATCGCGCGACAGACCATAGGTCATCTGGGTCAGGTCATTGGTGCCAAATGACAAAAACGCCACATGCGGCGCGATTTCGCCGGCCCGCAGCGCCGCGCGCGGCGTTTCCACCATGACGCCCAGCCGATAGGTAAACGCGCGGCCCGTCTCATGGCGCACCGCGTTTGCGACGGCGTCGATGCGCGCCTTGACCAGTTCCACCTCGCGTTTCGCCGATACCAGCGGGATCATCACCTCGGGCACGACGGCGTCCCCATCGCGGCTGGCCTCCAGCGTCGCCTCAAAGATCGCGCGCGCCTGCATGTCATAGATTTCCGGCATGGTGATACCCAGCCGCACCCCGCGCATCCCCAGCATGGGGTTGTATTCTGCCAACTCGTCCACCCGCCGGATCACATCGGACAAGGGCAGCGACAGCGCCTCGGCCAGCTCGCGCATCCCCTCGCGGTCATGCGGCAAAAATTCGTGCAAGGGCGGGTCAAACAGCCGGATACAGACCGGCAGCCCGGTCATGATGCGGAAAAGATCCGTGAAATCAGCGCGTTGCATCGGCAACAGCCGATCCAGCGCGGCGCGGCGATCCTGCGGCGTTTCGGCGAATATCATCTCGCGCATCACGGTCAGGCGGTCGGATTCAAAGAACATGTGTTCAGTGCGGCACAGCCCGATGCCCTCGGCCTTGAAATTCCGCGCGGTCAGCGCGTCGGCGGGCGTATCGGCATTGGCGCGCACCCCGATATCGCGCGCGTCATCGGCCCAATCCATCAGGGTGCGGAAAGCATCGTCCTGCCCGCCCTCGATCATGGCCGCCGCACCGGCCAGAACCTCGCCGTTGGTGCCGTCGACGGTGATCACGTCGCCCGCCTTGAACACGCGCCCATCGGGGGCGACCAGCCCGCCCTTGCGCGCGTCGAACCGGATGTCGGACGCGCCCACCACACAGGGCAGGCCCATGCCGCGCCCGATCACCGCCGCATGGCTGGTCATGCCGCCACGTTCCGTCAGCACGGCAACCGAGGAATGCATGCCGCGAATATCCTCGGGGCTGGTTTCCCGGCGCACGAGGATACAAGGCTCGCCGCGCGCCGCACTGGCCTGCGCGTCAGCGGCAGAGAACACGATCCGGCCCGACGCGGCGCCGGGGCTGGCGGCGATGCCACGCGCAATGCGGTCGCGCGCCGCGTCCGGGTCCACCTGCCGGTGCAGCAACTCATTGATCGCGCGCGGTTCCACCCGCAGCAGCGCCTCGTCGCGCGGGATGATGCCATCCTCGGCCAGCCTGACCGCCATGCACACCGCCGCCCGCGCCGTCCGCGCCACGCGCACCCCGTCGAGGATACGGACCTGACCGGATTCGATGGTAAATTCCGCCTGCATTTCCTCGCGCAGGCGCGCCCGCATCAGCCGGGTATGCGCGATCAGGTCGGCATATGCCTCGGGCGCGACATCTTCCAGCGACAGCCCGCGCGGATCGCGCGACAGGTAAATCGCGCCCTCGCCTTGCAGCGCATCGCGGCCTTGGCTTTGCGACAGGTAGCGCCCGGTGATCTGCGCCGCGCCGGTCTGCGAATTGACCAGCTGGATCACGCCCGACCCGCTGATCCCGTCGCCCAGCCCCAGCGCCATCTCCTGCACCACCAATCCCAGCCCCGCCTCGGCCGGCGCGCCCTTGGCCTGGCGCAACAGCCGCGCCGTGGTGCCTTCCCAGGCGCGCGCCATCGACCGCAACACCTCGGACAATTGCCGGGCCGGGTCTTGTGGGAACGGCGCGCCGGTTTCCGCCTCATAGGCGCGCAGCACCGCCGCCAACCCGTCCATCCCGTCAAGCGCCATATCGTCGAACACATCGGGGTCCAGCCGCGCCACATGCAGCGCATAGCTTTGCACGAACCGCAGATAGGCCCGCGTCGCGGCATCGACGCCATGCGCGGCGCACATCTCGGCGTGGCGCGCGCTGTTCATGCCGATGTTCATGATCGCGCCGGGGCCGCCCCAATCGGGGTCCTCGGACGAGGGGCGCACACAGACCACCGGGGCGGGGCCGAACGGTTCCAACAGCCGCGCCATATCGGGCATCCCGCCTGCCGCGATGCGATGGACAGCGTGAAAGGACAGCGCCACGGTCTTTGGCACCGGCAGCGCCAGCCGCACCAGCCGTTGCAGGCATTTCGCCCGCCCGCCATGGGTGGCGATCTTTATCGCCGAAGTCGGGGTGATCAGGGTGATGTGGTCCGGGTCGTGCTGCACTGCGGCGTCTTTCGTGGTTCATGTGCAGCATGGCCATGTGCACGCACCTTGGCAAGCACGGGTGTCAGATTTTTCTGACGCTTTTAACCGTCCAGTTTGGTCAGGTCAGCGACCGACAGACACAGTGTGCGGATACGGCTTAGCAGGTTCAGCCGGTTGCGGCGGACGATCTGGTTGTCAGCATTGACCTGCACGGCGGTAAAGAACGCATCCACCGGGCCACGCAGGGCGGCCATCGCGGCCATCGCGGTGGTGAAATCCTCGGCGGCCATGGCGGGGGCGATTTTCGCGTCTGCGGCATCAAGCGCGGCGAACAGCGCACGTTCCGCGTCGGTTTCCGCGAACTTGATGTCCGCGCCATAGGAATATTCCACGCCATCCTTCGCCTCGGCCTGCGTCAGGATATTGGCGGCCCGCTTGAAGCCTTGGACAAGGTTCGCGCCATCCTCGGTTGCGAGGGTCGCGTTCAGGGCTTCGGCACGTTTGACCAGCAGGGTCAGGTCACAGTTTTCCGGCATGGCGAGGCAGGCGTCGATCACATCCTGGCGGATGGACTGGTCTTTGAGGTAGACCTTGAGGCGGTCGTGGAAGAAGGCGAGGAGGTCGGACGAACGTTGAAGCTCCCACTCTTGCGGCGGAACGCCTGAACTGAGCCCCTGACTCAGCGTCATAATAGCTGTGTCGATATCCTCGACCAAAGCCGTCATCTCTTCAATTCCTTTTACAGATAAAGACTGTGCCAGCCTGACTGCATCTATGCTGCTCATTGTCCCATGGCGACCATGGTGATCTTTGCCAGCTTGCATCATCGCTGCTTGGTTGCGACGAACTGCTGAAACAATGAACGGGATTAGTTCACAACGGTTCTCATTCCCCAGCACCAACCGGATCACCCCCAGCGCAGCGCGGCGGAGCGCAAAGGGGTCTTTGCTCCCCGTCGGTTTCTCGTCGATCGCCCAAAACCCGGTCAGCGTGTCCAGCTTATCCGCAAGCGCCACGGCCACCGATACCGGGGCCACGGGCACGGCATCCGACGGCCCCAACGGCGAATAATGGTCGCGCGCGGCATCGGCCACCGACGCAGGCATCCCGGCCTCCAGCGCGTAATAGCGGCCCATCACGCCCTGCAATTCCGGAAACTCGCCCACCATCGCCGACCGCAGATCGGCCTTGGCGATCCGCGCGGCCTGTTCGGCCTGATCCGGGTCGGCCCCCACAAACGGCGCGATCTCGCGGACCAGCGCCGCAATGCGCGCGATCCGGTCGGCTTGTGATCCCAGCTTGTTATGGAACGTCACCGACGCCAGCCCGTCCAGCCAGTCACCCATGCCCGCCCGCGCCACGCGTAGGTCGTTGTCCCAGAAGAACCGCGCATCCGACAGACGGGCCGACAGCACCTTGAGGTTGCCTTTCAGGATCGTGTCGCCGTGGTCCGTGGTTTCGCGGTTGGCGACTGTCACAAAGCCTTCGATCCGGCCCGTCGCCGGGTTGCGCAGCGAGAAAAACTTCTGATGTTCGCGCATGGATGTCTGCAGCACCTCGGGCGGCAGGTGCAAAAACGGCGCGGGGATGCGCGCCAACAGCACCACGGGCCATTCGACCAGCCCCGCAACCTCGGCCAACAGGCCCTTGTCTTCGACCACCTCCAGCCCCATCGCAAAGGCGGCCTGCGTGGCGTCGTGCCAGATCGCCGCAGCGCGCTCTGCCCCGTCCAGAATGACGAAGGCGCGTTTCAGCTTGGCGTGGTAATCGTCGAAACCGCTGACAGCAAACCGCCCCGGCGCCATGAACCGATGGCCCTCGGTGGTGTTGCCCGCAACGAACCCATCGATGCTGACGGGCACCACTTCGGACCCCGCCTCAGAGGACAGGACGCACAGGATCGACTGCAACGGCCGCACCCAACGAAGGCTGCCCGCACCCCAGCGCATCGACTTGGGCCAGGGGAAATTGCGGATGGCGTCCGCCAGCACCTCGGCGATGATGTCGGCGGCGGGGCGACCCGGCTTGCGGATCACGGCAAACCACACCTCGCCCTTTTTATCCGCGCGGCGCTCCAACTGGTCCAGCGTCAGGCCGGTGGACCGCAGAAACCCCTGCACGGCGGCCTCGGGCGCGGTCACCATCGGGCCCTTGCGGTCTTCGACCGTGGGGCGGGATGCGGCATCCAGCCCTTCGACCGCCAGCGTCAGACGGCGCGGCGTGGCAAACGCCCCCGCGCCCGCATAGGTCAGCCCCGCCGCCACCAGCCCATCCGTCACCAGACGCTTCAGGTCATCGGCGGCGCGCGCCTGCATGCGCGCGGGAATTTCCTCGGAAAACAGTTCGATCAGCAGGTCGGGCATGTCAGTTTCCTTCGCCACTCAGCCGCGATGGCGGTGGCGGGCAATCCTCGGGGGCGCGTTGACCGTCGAACACGACCTCGCCGCAGCGGTTGATCTGGTGCCAGACAAAGCCGCGCCCGTCCGGCAGGATCGCCACCACCCGGTCGATACCATAGGTGATGTTTTCCTGCCCCAGAAACGTCAACGCGCGGCCATCGCGGATCGCAAGCCCGATTTCCTGCGCATCGAAACAGTCGAACCAGACAGGCGCATTGCGCGGTTCCGCCTTGGGATAGCTGACATAGGTTTCGGTCATCAACGCCTGCGTCATCTCGGTCTGGAAACAGGCGCGGTAACGGATGGGCGAGCTGTCACTGTCGATGGCCTGAAAATCGGTATACAGCACGGGTTCCACGACCCGGCCATCCACCCGCGTCATCTGCACATCGCCAAAGCCCTGCCCCGGCAGTTCTTCGTAATAGGCATAGACTTGCAGGTAATAAATCGACGCCCCCGCGACCAGTGCTGATATCACGATCACCCCCGCCAGAAATTTGCCCGCAGAAAATTTACCCATCGTCAGCTTCACGCGAGGTATCCCCCCGCCGTCGTCGTCACAAACGCATCCGCACACAGCTTCGCCAACGCGCGCACCCGCCCGATATAGGCCTGCCGTTCGGTCACGGAAATCACGCCGCGCGCGTCCAGCAGGTTGAACAGGTGGCTGGCCTTGATGCACTGGTCATAGGCGGGATGCGCCATCACGATGCGCTTACCAGACTTGGGGTCCATCGCGTCGAAGGCCAGCAGGCGCTGACATTCCACCTCGGCCTCTTCGAAATTGCGCAACAGTTTCGCGGTATCCGCCCCATCAAAGTTATGGCGTGAATATTCTTCCTCGGTCTGACGGAAGATGTCGCCATAGCTCAGCGCGATGGGCGACTGCGGATCGTTAAACGGCATGTCCATCACGTGATCCACGCCCAAGACATACATCGCCAACCGTTCCAGCCCATAGGTCAGCTCGCCCGACACCGGATTGCAATCATGCCCGCCGACCTGTTGAAAATAGGTGAATTGCGACACTTCCATGCCGTCGCACCACACCTCCCAGCCCAGCCCCCAGGCACCTAAGGTGGGGCTTTCCCAGTCATCCTCGACAAAGCGGATGTCATGCAGCGCGGGGTCCAGCCCGATGGCCACCAGACTGCCCAGATACAGGTCCTGCAAATCCGGCGGCGAGGGTTTGATGATGACCTGATACTGATAGTAATGCTGCAACCGGTTGGGGTTCTCGCCATAGCGCCCATCGGTGGGCCGCCGCGACGGCTGCACATAGGCGGCCGCCCAGGCGCGTGTGCCAAGGCTGCGCAGCGTGGTCGCCGGATGGAACGTGCCTGCACCCACTTCCATGTCATAGGGTTGCAGGATGGCACAGCCGCGCGACGCCCAATAGCCCTGCAACCGCAGGATCACGTCCTGAAAACAGGTCGGCGCGGTGATCTGGGGCGGGACAAGGGGGGCAGACTGCGCCATGGCAACTCTCCATCAGGGGCCAGACCTACCTACGGCCCGCCCCCCGCAGGGTCAAGGACACCAGACTGCGCGGCTCACGCAAAAATCGGGTGCAGGCCGCCAAGGATTTGATACACAGGCCGAAATATCGCGTCGTCACGTAAAGTGTTTCGGCTTCATGATTTTGGCATCAAGGTAAAGAGCGGATTTCCCATGCTACGTTTTTTCACGGTGATTGTCCTGTGGCTGTTGGTGTTGGTGCGGCTGGCGCAGGCCCAGACCGACGAGGCCGTTTGGGTGCAACTTGAAGCGCAGCCCACGCTGGCGGCAGCCACGGATGCGGCGCGCGATTACGGCGCGCGGATCGAGAATGTCAGCGGCTTTGCCATCGGCGGCGGATGGTATGCGGTGGTGCTGGGGCCGTTCAGCCGCGCCGATGCCGATGCGACGCTGCGCAGCTTTCGCGAACAGGGTCTGATCCCGCAGGACGCTTTCATCGCCTTCACCGGCAGTTTCCGCCAACAGTTCTGGCCGGTGGGCGCGAATGTGCTGGCCGGGCTGGCGGCTGCACCCAACGTTGCAACACCGCAACCCGTGGTCCCGGCCCCTGCCACCGCCTCCATCACCCCGGACGAAGAAACCGAACGGCAGGCGCGCGAAACCGAAGCCGCCCTGACGCGGGCCGAACGCGAGGCGTTGCAGGTCGCGCTGAAATGGGCGGGCACCTATGCCGGGGCCATCGACGGCGCGTTTGGCCGGGGCACGCGGGCCTCCATGGCGACGTGGCAACAGCAACAGGGCCTGCCCGTCACCGGTGTCTTGACCACACGCCAGCGCGCACAACTGCTGGACGCTTATACGGCGGTGTTGCGCGGGCTGGGTCTGGCCCCGGTTCGCGATGATCAGGCGGGCATCGAGGTGCAAATGCCCACCGCCGTGGTCAAATTCGCCCGCTATGAACCGCCCTTCGCGCAATATGACGCCACCGGCGACATCCCCGCCCGCGTTTTGCTGATCAGCCAGGAAGGCGATCAGGCCACGCTCTTCGGCCTCTATGACATCCTGCAAACGCTGGAAATCGTGCCGCCGGGCGGGCCACGCTCGCGCGACAATGCGTCCTTCGTGCTGGTGGGCGAAGGCACCGATTTCATCTCGCACACCGAGGCGCGGTTGCAGAACGGCGAGATCAAGGGGTTCAGCCTGATCTGGCCCATCGGCGACGAGGACCGCCGCCGCCGGGTGCTGTCGGAAATGCAGGCCAGCTTTACCCGCCTGCCCGGCGCGCTGGACCCCGAAATGCTGACCGAAACCGGCCAATCCATCGACCTTGTGGCCGGTCTTGAGGTGCGCAAGCCGCGCCAGATCCGCTCGGGCGTCTATGTCGATGGCGCGGGCGCGGTGGTGACCTCTGCCGAGGCGGTCGCCGGTTGCACCCGCGTCACGCTGGACAATGACACCGACGCCCGCGTGACCGCATCGGATGCCACGCTGGGTCTGGCGCTGCTGCGCCCCGCCCAGACGCTGGCCCCCGCCGGGGTCGCCACCTTTCGCCAGGGCGAGCCGCGCCTGCAATCCGAAGTGGCCGTGGCGGGCTTTCCCTATGGCGCGGTGCTTGACCGGCCGACGCTGACCTTCGGGCGGCTGGCCGATGTGCAGGGGCTGAACGGCGAGGGTGACCTGTCGCGGCTGGATCTGGAACCGTTGCCGGGCGATCTGGGCGGTCCGGTGTTTGACGCCACGGGCGCGGTGCTGGGCATCCTGACGCCGGTGGTCACCGCAGGCCGCCAATTACCCGCTAACGTCGCCTATGCGACCGAGGCCAGCGCCGTGGCGCGGTTCCTGAAAACCGCCGGCATCGCAGCGCGCAGCAGCGGCGGCGGTGCCCAGATGCCCGCAGAAGACCTGACCCGCGCCGCCGAGGCGATGACGGTTCTTGTATCCTGCTGGGACGAATGAGCCGCGCCTAACCGCCCAAGTATCTAACCGCCCAAGACCCTAGCCGCGCCAGAATACCGGGCGCAGCAGCACCAGCACCGACACGATTTCCAGCCGCCCCAGCACCATGGCCACCGCCATGATCCATTTCGCGGCATCCGGCAGCGCCTCGACCGATCCCGACGGCCCGACGCTGGGTCCAAACATCGGGCCGACATCAAAGATCGACGTCCACGCGCCCGTGGTGGCCTCCAGAAACGTCAGCCCGGTCAGCGACAGCAGGATCGCCACCACGCCATACCCCACCACAAAGGTGGTAAACATCACCATCACCGACCCGATCACATCGTCGGACAATGGCTGGCCATCCAGCCGCGCCGTGGTGATGGCAGACGGGTTGCGCACGCGGGCAATCTGCGCGGTGATCGCCCCGATCAGCACTTGATAGCGGAACACCTTGATCGAACAGCCGGTCGAACTGGTGCAGCCGCCAATCGCCCCCGTGGCCAGCAGCACGACAAAGGCGAACGCGCCCCAGGTGGACACATCCGCCGACGTGAACCCGGTGCCCGAAAAGATAGACACCAGATTGACCAGCGTGGCGCGCAGCAACGGCTCTGACACCTCACCCGCCTGCCAGACCCGCGCCACCGCGATCAGCACAAAGGCATAGGCCATCCAGCGCAGATAAGCGCGCACCTGACTGTCACGCCACAACGGCCCGATATCGCCGCGCATCAGGAAAATCAGCCGCACGAATGGCACCGATCCGCCGATCATCAGCACACAGGCCGTGTATTGGATCGCCGGGCTGTAATTTGCCAGCGACGAGTCCCGCGTGGACATGCCCCCGGTCGATACCGCCGACATCGCGTGCGCCGTGGCATCCAGCCCGTTCATGCCCAGCATCAGGAACGCGATGACGCCCGCCACCGTCAGCGCGATATAGACGTTCAACAACCCCTGCGCGATGTCCAGCGCGCGCGGCAGCACCTTGCCCAGCGTATCAAAGCCTTCGGATTTGAAATACTGCATCCCGCCCACCCGCATGATCGGCAGGAACAGCATCGCCACGATGACAATCCCCAGCCCGCCCAGCCAGTTCAACAGGCTGCGCCACAGCAACAGTCCCTTGGGCAGATCGTCCAGCCCCGCAAACACCGTGGTGCCGGTGGTGGTCAGGGCCGACATCGCCTCGAAATAGGCATCGACCAGCCGCGCCTCAGTCGCCCCCAGCATGAAGGGCAACCCGCCGAACAGCGGCAGCACCACCCAGACACTTGTCGTCAGCAGAAACGCTTGCTGGATCGACAGCCCCGCCGCGCGGGTGTCGCGGCAGGCAATGGCCACCAGCCCGCCGGCCAGACAGGTAAAGATCGCGCTTTGCAGGAACACCGGCCATTGCCCGCGCCCTTCGGCCAGATCGAGCGCAAGCGATGGCAGCATCGTCACCCCCAACGCGGTGACAAGCAGACCGATGACATAGCCGATGGGACGCAGGTCGATCATGATGCGCGAGGCTTGGCGATAGGGCTTTGCGCTGTCAAGGCTGGGGTCCGGCGTCAGGGCGCGACGCAGACCAAAACGCGCCCGCAGGGGGGCTGCGGACGCGGGCATGGTGGTGACGTCAGGTGTGGGTCAGACCCAGGCCGTATCACGGAACACATGCAGCACGATCCGGTCGCGGGTCAGGCCGTGGCTGGCCAGTTCCGCATCCGACATCGCCTGATAGCGTTCGATCTGATCGGTGCGCGCGCGGGCGTGGACATAGGCGTTGAACATCTCGGCGGCGCGCTGCCAGAATTTTCCGGTCCGGCGCGGGGTGGCGAAGTCGGTGCTCGTCAGTGTCATTCTGGAACCTCATAGAGTGATTGGGTTTTCTCCCTTGTGATCAAGATACGTCAGGGTTGCTGTCAGAACCACCATCAATGCTGCATGGCAGCAATGCAGTTGCAGCAATTACCGCAGAACCGCGCGCAAAGCCCCGCAGGACGAACAAACGCAAAACGCCCGGTGACGCATCACCGGGCGTGTAAATGCGCGCGCAAGAAGGCCGTCGGATCAGCCGACGTGATACAGCGAGGCAAACAGCCGCGGTTCCAGACTGTCGGACGCGAACGTGTCGCCCCCGGTCAGCACGGACACCGCGTCATGGCTGTGCAGGCTTTCCTGATGGCTGGCCACCACGCGGAAATCGCCGACGCGCTC
>CAMCVS010000009.1 GCA_945881965.1 Paracoccus haematequi
TGCGGTAAACCTCGTCCACCCCCGCGATGCGCGCGGCCAAGAGCACCAACGGATTGGCCACACCGTCCGGGGTGGGCACGGTGATGGCCAGCCGCGAAACACCCGCCACCTTGGCCGGGATGGCGTTCATCAGCACCGAGGACGGATAGCTGGCCAGCCCCCCCGGCACATAAAGCCCCGCCGCAGACACCGGGGTCCAGCGCCAGCCAAGTGTCGCGCCGCTATCATCGGTCCATTGCGCATCCGTGGGCAGTTGGCGGGCATGATAGGCGCGGATACGGGCGGCGGCGAGGTCGAGTGCTGCGCGGTCTGCGGGGCTGACCTGCGCCACCAAAGCGTCGATTTCGGCGTCCGTGAACCGCAGCGTGGCGGGGGTCAGCGTCACGCGGTCGAACCGCTCGGTCAGGTCGATCAGCGCGGCATCGCCGCGCGCCCGCACATCGGCGATGATCGCGGCGACAGCCGCGTCCACATCGGGGCTGTCCTCGCGTTTCATGGTCAAGAGCGCGGCAAAGCGGGGGGCGAAATCGACATCTTGTGCGTCAAGGAATTGCGGCATCGGGCACCTCGTGGTTCGGCAAGGCCCTAGCGCGCGCAAGCGCGCGCCTCAAGGGGGCTGCGGCGCTTTGCGCCGCGGGTTCAGCCGTGATCCGGGGCGCGCCCGGAGGGCGCGCGATAGGGCCGGGTCACATCTTTCAGCGTGACCTCCAGCGCCTCGACACGGGCACGGATCGCGCCGTCACCTGCCAGCGTCAGCGTCAGCGTGCCACCCGGCGGATCAGCGTCCGGCGTCCAGTCCAGCGCCAGCAGCGACAGCACCAGATCGCCCGCATCGCGGGCAAACCCGGTCGATGCCACGCCCAACACCTGATCGACCACCAGCACCGCCTGCACCCGTTCCGCGCCGTGGCGCGCGCGGCCGCCATCCTCCCAGCGGAAGCGGTTGATCAGCAGCGCCAACCGCCGTTCGCGTGGTTTCCATGAGATTTCCTGCGCCGGGAACACCGCGTCCTGTACAAGCGCTGACAGGATCTGCAAATCCTCGGGCGTCAGCGCACCAAGGTTCAGCGCCGCCTCGCGGCCATCCTCGAACCTTGCGTCCTCCTGCGGCGTGGGGCTCATTTTCCCGAGACCCGCTCGATCTTGGCCCCGATCGCGGACAGCTTTTCCTCGACCCGCTCATAGCCGCGATCCAGGTGATAGACCCGGCTGACCACGGTTTCGCCCTGCGCTGCAAGGCCCGCCAGGATCAGCGACACCGAGGCGCGCAAATCGGTCGCCATCACCGGCGCGCCCTTGAGCCTGTCCACGCCGGTCACGCGCGCGGTGCCGCCCTGCACCTCGATCCTGGCCCCCATCCGCATCAGTTCGGGCGCATGCATGAAGCGGTTCTCGAAGATGCGTTCTTCCAGCACCGAGACGCCATCAGCGGTGCACAGCAGCGCCATCATCTGCGCCTGCAAATCGGTCGGGAAGCCCGGGAAAGGTTCGGTCACAACATCCACCGCGCGGATACGGCCGTTCTTTTGCGCCACGGTCAGGCCACGCGGCGTTTCCGTCACGCTGACGCCCGCGGCATCCAGTTTCTCGCAGAACGCGGCGACAAGGTCGATCCGCCCGCCCAGACATTCCACTTCGCCGCCGCAGATCGCGGGGGCCAGCATATAGGTGCCCAGTTCGATGCGGTCGGTCACCACGGGGTGGGTCGCGCCGTGCAGGCGGTCCACGCCCTGAATTTCGATGGTGCCGGTGCCGTCACCCGCAATCTGCGCGCCCATCTTGCGCAGGCAGGTGGCCAGATCGACGATTTCTGGTTCGCGCGCGGCATTTTTCAGCACCGAGGTGCCTTTGGCCAAGGTCGCCGCCATCAGGAAATTCTCGGTCGCCCCGACGCTGGCAAAGCGCATCTCATGCACCGCGCCGCGCAATCCGCCCTTGGTCGTGGCATGCAGATAGCCCTCGCGCAGGTCGATCTCGGCCCCCAGAGCGGTCAGCGCGTCGATGTGGATATCCATCGGGCGCGCGCCAATCGCACAGCCACCCGGCAGCGACACCACGGCGTGTCCGAGCCGCGCCAAGAGCGGGCCAAGGACCAAATTCGACGCCCGCATCTTGCGCACGATGTCGTAATCCGCGACCGGAGTGATGGTGCCGTGGCTGGCCATGGCCAGAACCTTGCCGCCCTGCAGCGATGTCACCTCGACGCCCAGCGATTGCAGCAGCGTGGTCATGGTGCGGATGTCCGACAGCCGTGGCGCATTGGTCAGCGTGAGGGGTTCCTCGGACAACAGCGTGGCAGGCATCAGCGTCAGGCAGGCATTTTTCGCCCCCGCAATCGGCACTTGCCCTGACAAAGGCCCGTTACCCGTCACCATGATCTGATCCATCAGCCCTGCCCCTGTTGCGGTGTTTTTGTTTGTGTTTCAAATGTGTTGGCCGGTTCGGTGTCGTCAGCGGGCGGGGTTGCCGGGTCGGCCTGAGTCTCTGCGCCCTGCACCCCGCGCAACGCCGCCTGCACCTTGCGCCGCGCCATGTTGGCCTTCAGCGCCGCCGTCAACCGCGCCGCCCGCCCGTTTGCCCCGCCGCCTGCCGCTGGCGTTTTGCTGTGTCCCGAACCCGTCATTGCGCTGTCTTATCCCAGCGGCGCAGGACCGTCCAGATTGCCCTTGCACCAACCCCGGTTTGCGACTACTCACCCGCCACGAAACGGCGCGCTGTGGTAGCTCAGTGGTAGAGCACTCCCTTGGTAAGGGAGAGGTCGAGAGTTCAATCCTCTCTCACAGCACCAGTTTTTTCCGAAAATGCAGCGTTTTGCGCAGCAGCCGCTAGATTGGTGTCGCTTGTGCGTCATCCCGCTTGCGCTATGGGCAGGACGTCTTAATCTTGCCGCGACAGCATCGGGCGGGAAGGGATTTCGGTATGACATGGCTTGCATCCTCGGTCATGGGGCGGCGCGGTGTGGCGCAGGCGCGGGCCGGGGCTCATCATCATCTCAGCGAGGCGGCGCAGGGCAAATTTCATTATGTTTATGGGCCTTATGCCGATCCCGTCATGCGGATCGCGCCCGGTGACGTGGTGGCGGTCGAGACGCAGGATGCCTTTGGTGGCGCGGTAAAGACCGAGGCTGATCTGCCGTCGCGCGTGCTGAACATGCCGTTCGTGAATCCACAAAACGGCCCCATCGCGGTGGCAGGCGCGCAAAAAGGCGATGTGCTGGCGGTCTATATCCACAGCCTGTTGCCGCGCGGGCCGCAACCCGTGGGCACCACGGCGCTGATCCCGGATTTCGGCGGGCTGGTGGCGTCCAGCCTGACCCATCTGAACGCGCCGATTGCGGAACGCGTCAAGAAGATGGTGGTGACACCCGATGGCGTGCAGTTTTCTGACAAGATCACCCTGCCCTACGAGCCGTTTGTGGGCACGATGGGCGTCAGCCCGGAGATCGAGGCGATCTCGTCGCTGGTGCCCGACTATTACGGCGGCAACATGGACCTGCCGGACGTCGCCCCGGGATCGGTGATGTATTTCCCCGTCCAGCGCGATGAGGCGTATTTCTATATCGGCGATTGCCACGGGCGGCAGGGCGACGGCGAATTGTGCGGCGTGGCGGTGGAAATTCCGGCGACAGTGACGGTGCAGATCGACCTGATCAAGGGCTGGTCGATCCCCGGTGTGCGGCTGGAGACCGCGGATTTCATCATGTCCGTCGGATCGGCCCGCCCGATGGAGGACGCCGCCCGCATGGCCTACCGCGATCTGATCCGCTGGATGGTCGAGGATTACGGGTTCGAAGAATCCGAGGCGTATTTTCTGGCCACGCAGGCCGGCAAGATGCGGGTCGGCAACATGGTGGACCCGAAATATTCGCTGGGTGCGTCGATGCTTAAGAAATATCTGGTCTAAGAAGGACGAACGAACATGGATCTGGGATTGAAGGGCCTGCGCGTGCTGGTCACCGGCGGCACCAAGGGCATCGGCCTGAACTGCGCCGAGATTTTCGCCGCCGAGGGCGCGGCGGTGTCGGTCTGCGCGCGCGATGCGACGGGGGTGACGGCGACAGTCGAGGCGCTGAAGGCCAAGGGCGCGCATGCCTTTGGCCGCGCGGTGGATGTGTCCAATGCCCACGCGCTGAAATCCTGGGTGCAGGATAGTGCGGCGGCCTTGGGTGGCATTGATATCGTTGTGGCGAACGTGTCCGCGCTGGCCGTCAATGACGACGAGGCGGCGTGGCAATCCGGCTTTGACACCGACATGATGCATTCGGTGCGGCTGGTGAATGCCGCGATGCCGTGGCTCGAGAAATCCTCTGCGGCGTCGATCACGCTGATCTCGTCGGTGTCGGGGCGCGAGGTGGATTTCACCGGTCCCGCCTATGGCGCGTTCAAGGCGGCGCTGGTGCATTATGCGCAGGGATTGGCGATGAAACTGGCCCCCAAGGGCATCCGCGCCAATACCGTCTCGCCGGGGAACACCTATTTCGACGGCGGCATATGGCAGTCGATCGAAAAGCACAATCCGGCGCTGTTTGCCGAAGCCTTGGCAATGAACCCGATGGGCCGGATGGCGAACCCTGCGGAAATCGCGCGCGGGGTGGTGTTCCTTGCTTCGCCGGCGTCCAGTTTCACCAGCGGCACCAACCTTGTGATCGACGGCGCGTTGACCAAGGGCGTTCAACTTTAACACCCTGATTGGTAACGCTTATCGCGCGAAAACCTCTGGTCCCGTCACCACCGTGGCGGGGCCGTCCAGCAGATCACCGGCCTCGGCAAAGAAGCCCTTGGACCCTGCCGCGTTGTTGTGCCGGTCCATCGCGGCGCGGTCGGCAAAGCGTTCGTGGGTCACGAACAGGCAGGGATCATCGGCCGATTGGGTGACATAGAAACTGTGGGTGTCGGGTTCCTGCGCGCGGACGTAATCACCGACCCGCAGCAACGCAGCCATCACGGCGTCCTGATGCCCCGGTTTGGCGCGCAGAATGGCGGTGAGGGTGAACATGCAGGTTTCCTTTCAGGCCTTCAGGCCCATCTCGCCCATCATCTTGTCGCGCATGACGAATTTCTGCGGCTTGCCGGTGACGGTCATCGGCATCTCGGACACAAAGCGCACATGGCGCGGCACCTTGTAATGCGCGATCTGGCCCCGGCACCAGTCGCGCAAGGCGTCTGGCGTCAGCGTTGCCCCGGCGCGCAGGATGATCCAGGCCGCGACCTCTTCGCCATATTTCGGATCGGGCAAGCCGAACACCTGCGCCTGCGCGATCGCGGGATGGGTGGTCAGGAATTCTTCGACCTCGGCCGGATAGACGTTTTCGCCGCCCCGGATCAGCATGTCCTTGGACCGCCCCGTGATGCGGCAATAGCCGTCGGCGTCAATCGTGGCCAGATCGCCGGTATGCATCCAGCCGCGACGGACCGCCTCGGCGGTGCGCTCCGGGTCGTTCCAATAGCCCTTCATCACCAGATAACCGCGCGTCAGCAATTCGCCCTGATGGCCAATGGGCAGGGTGCGGCCATCGGGGCCGACGACCTTGCACTCAACATGCGGCTGGATGCGCCCCACGGTGGACACCCGCCGGTCAACCGGGTCATCGACGGCGGACATGAAAGATATCGGGCTGGTTTCGGTCATGCCATAGCCGATGGTGATCTGATGGCAATGCATCTGGTCCATGACGCGGCGCATCAGCGGTTCGGGGCACGGCGCGCCCGCCATGATGCCGGTGCGCAGGCTGCGCAGGTCAAAGCTGGCAAATTCGGGGTGGTCCAGCATGGCCTGAAACATCGTCGGCACACCGTGGACAGCGGCGCAGCGTTCTGACGCGAGTGCGGCCAGCGTCTCGCGCGCATCGAAGGCCTCGCCCGGAATGACCATCGCCGCGCCATAGGCGCAGGCCGCCAGATTGCCCAGCACCATGCCAAAGCAATGATAGAACGGCACCGGGATGCACAGCCCCTCGCCGGGTTGCAACCGCATCGCGCGCGCGGTGGAAATCGCGTTGTTGATGATGTTGCGGTGCGACAGCGTGGCCCCCTTGGGCGCGCCGGTCGTGCCGGACGTGAACTGGATGTTGATCGCATCATCGGGGTTCAGCGTGGCGCTGATCGCGTCCAGACGGGTGCGGATGGCGCGGTTGCCCCGGTCCATCAGGTCTTCAAAGGCAAACGCGCCGGGGCGCGGCTTTGGCCCCATCTGCACCACCGAACGCAGGTGTGGCAGCCGCGCGGCGCGCAACCGGCCCGGCGGGCAGGTGGCCATTTCCGGGGCCAGTTCCGCCAGCATCGCCATGTAATCCGAGGTCTTGAATTGCGGTGCCGTGATCAGGCAGGACACGCCCGCCTTGTTCAGCGCATAGTCCAGCTCTGATGTGCGATAGGCCGGGTTGATGTTGACAAGAATCGCGCCGATCCGCGCCGTGGCGAATTGCGCCAGCAGCCATTCGGGCCGGTTGGGTGACCAGATGCCGACGCGGTCGCCCTTGTAGACCCCGATAGCCAGCAGCCCCGCCGCCAGACGGTCGATCAGCGCGGCCAATTCGGCATAGGTCCAGCGGTCGCCGGTCTGCCGGAACACTGCCGCCGTGCGAGGACCGTGACGGCGCACCACCTCGGCCAGAAAGCCGGGGAGCGTGACGTCCAACAAGGGCCGATCCGTCGATCCTGCCACATGCGACAGCCCGTTGGCAGGGCGGATCCCCGGCCGCGATGAAAGCCGTGCGGTCATGGCCTACATCGCGCGCCAGTTGCCGGCCTGTTCAAAGGCCCCGGCGGCGCGGTAGATCGTGCTTTCCTCATAGCGCCGCCCGATCAGTTGCAGCCCGATGGGCAACCCGTCCGACATGCCGCAGGGGATCGACATCGCCGGATGCCCGGTCACGTCAAACGGCGAGGTATTGGGCAGCATTTCGAACGCGCGCTGCACCCACAAAGCCAGTGTCGCGTCGCCGGGCGGCAGCGGCGTCGCCTTCATCGGCGTGGTCGGCATCAACAACAGGTCATAGGACGCCAGCACCTTGTTGTATTCCGCGCGCAATTGCCGCGACAGGTTCTGCGCCTTGGCATAATACCGCCCGCGCGTGTGTTTCAGGTGATATTGCCCCACCAGCATCGAGATTTTCAGCGTGTCCGACAACTCGTCCGCGCGCGAGCGCCAGTTGGAATGATAATCCAACAGCGAGGTGGTATAGAGCCCCTCCCACCCGGTGCCGAACCCGTTGCCGATCATCATCTGGTTGGTCAGCCCTTCCAGCCCGATGGGCGTCCAGATCGCCGGACCATGCAGGTGCCACGGGATCGAGATGTCGTCCACGCTGGCGCCCAGACTGCGGAACACCTCGGCCCCGGCGCGGACTTTGGCGTCCACATCGGCTTCGGATTGCGGATGGCCAAAGCCCTCTTTGACCACGCCGATGCGCAGGCCGGACACGCCGCGATTGACGGACGCGGTGTAGCGGTCGGTGACCACGTCATACTGGCGCGGGTCAAGGCCATCGGCCCCGGCGATGACTTCCAGCATCAGCGCGTTGTCCATCACGGTCTGGGTCATCGGCCCGGTGTGGTCGATGGTGTTTTCGATCGGCATGATGCCGGAATAGGGTACAAGTCCATGCGTCGGCTTCATGCCATAGACGCCACAGAACGAGGCGGGCATCCGGATCGACCCGCCTTGGTCGCCGCCAATGGCCATATCGACCAGCCCTGCGCCGACCAGCGCCCCCGACCCAGACGACGATCCGCCCGCCGAATAGCCATGCTTGTGCGGGTTGTGCACAGCGCCGGTGGCGTTGGTATGGCTGCCGCCCGACAGGCAGAAATATTCGCAATGCGCCTTGCCGACGATGGTCGCGCCCGCGTCCAGCAGCCGTGTGACGATGGTGGCGTCGATGTCGGGCGTATAGCCTTTCAGCGTCGCCGCCCCGTTCATCATCGGCACGCCCGCCAGACAGACGTTGTCTTTCAGCGCGATGGTCCGGCCCAACAGCGGCCCGCGCGGCGCGCCCCGGATTTCGGTTTTCACATACCACGCGTTCATCGGGTTTTCTTCGGCCGTGGGCCGATACCCGGACGTGCGCGGATAAAGCACCGGGGGCAAATAATCCGGCAGCGCGTCCACCACGTCATAGGCATCCAGCGTGGGCTGCATCACGTCCAGAAATTCCTGCACGCGGGCGTCCGACATGTTCATGCCCAACTCGGCAACGACCGCCTTCATCTGCGCATGGGTGGGGCGTTGGACAGTCATGTAGGACATCCTTTCTTGCAACGGGGCCGGTGTGGCGGGTCTGTTAGAGCCGGGTTTCGCAGCGGGTGATGCGCTGGACTTTTGCGATTCAGGTCTTGTGCCATGTGCCGCAGGGCGGTCGGATTTCATCGCCGCAGGGGCGGATGACGCGGGCTTTGCCTTGGCAGCGGCAGTTCCACCCGGCGCACCGAAGCCGGTAAATTCCTCGATCAGGGCCGGATCGGCGGCGTCAGAGCCTGCCACCTCGCCCATGATCTGGCCCTTCTGGATCAACAGCACCCGGTCCGACAGCGCCGTGATGAAATCAAGGCTTTGTTCCACAAGGACAATACTCAGCCCTTCGCGGCGGTTCAGGGCCTTGAGCAGGTCGATGATCTCGTCGATGATCGAGGGCTGGATGCCCTCGGTCGGCTCGTCCAAGAGGATCAGGTCGGGTTCCGACACCAGACAGCGCGCCAGCGCCAGCAATTGCTGTTCGCCGCCCGACAATGCGCCGCCGTCGCGGTCCAAAAGGCGCGTCAGGCGGGGGAAATCGGCCATGACGCGGTCGATCGCCGTGTCTTCGTCCATGTCATGGGCCGCAACGCCCATCCGCAGGTTGTCGCGCACGGACAGGTTCGGGAAAATCCCCCGCCCCTGCGGCACATAGCCGATACCAAGCTGCGCCCGCCCCGAAGACCGCATCCGCACCATGTCCTGCCCGTCGAACACCATGCTGCCGCCCGTCGCCGGGATGATCCCCATCAGCGTTTTCAGCAGCGTGGATTTGCCCATGCCATTATGGCCCAGCACGCCAAGGATCTCGCCCGCGTTCACCGTCAGGTCGATGCCGTGCAGCACCGGCACCCGGCCATAGCCTGCGCGCAGTCCCGAAACTTTCAACAGCGGGCTCATGCGCGGTGCCCCAGATACACTTCGCGCGCCCGCTTGTCCGCCGAAATGGCGTCCATGGTATCCTCCATCAGGATGCCGCCTTCATGAAACAGCGTGACCTTGCGCGAGATCAGGCGGATGAACTGCATGTCATGTTCGACCACGATCAGGGCCGAGGTCTTGTTGATTTCCTCGATCAATTCGGCGGTGCGAAAGGTTTCCTCGTGGGTCATGCCGGCGGCGGGTTCGTCCAGCAGCACGAGCCAGGGTTCGGCCACCACGACCATGCCCAACTCGACCCATTGCCGCTGCCCATGCGCCAGACGGCCCAGTTGCATCTTGCGGATATCACCCAGCCGCAACCGTTCGATGGTCTCGGACACCAATGCGCGGGCGCGGCGGTCATCGTGCCAGCGCCGCGCCGAGACCCACAGGTTTTCGTCCACCGTCAGCCCGTCGAACACGTTGGGCACCTGCGTCTTGATGCCGACACCAAGGCTTGCCACCTCAAAGGGTTCGGCACCGGTCATGTCCTGCCCCCGGATCAGCACCTCGCCCGCCGTGGGCGTCAACTGTCCGGTCAGGCATTTGAAGAACGTGGATTTTCCAGCCCCGTTCGGCCCGATCAGACAGCGCAATTCGCGGTCGAACAGGGTGAAGTCCACCTGATCCACGGCGCGCACACCGCCGAAATGCATGCACAGGCCGCGCGTTTCGACCACCACATCGCCGCGTTGCCGGGTCATTCCATCCGCTCCGTTTGCGGGCGCGCGCGCCGTCTGACCCGCTTCGGGGCCTTCTTGCGCCGCGCCATCACCCAATCCGTCACCGTGGGGGCGACGCCCTTGGGCACCAGCAACACGAACACGATCAGGATGACGCCCAGCACCAGATTGTTGTTCAAAAGGCTTTGCCCGCCCAACGCCGAGGTCAGGTAGAACAGCGCAAATGTTGCGCCGACCGGCCCGATCAGCGTGCCGCGCCCGCCCACAATCACCCAGATGATGGTCAGCGCCGCGTTATACAGGCTGAACACATCCGGCGTGATCCGGCCAACCCCGTTGCAAAACAGCACGCCGCCGATGGCCGCGATGCCCGCGCCGATGGTGAAGATGCCCAGTTTGTACAGGCGCGAATCGTAGCCCAGCAATTCCGCGCGCAATTCGTTCTCGCGGATCGCCACGCAGACCCGGCCAAAGCGGGTATGCACCAGCCAGCCAACGAACAGGTAACACAGGATCAGCGCCGCCATCGCGACATAGAACACATGTTCGGGGAACAAAAAGCTGCTGCGGTCCCACGGCAGGTTCAGCGGCGGCGAGGATACGCCGTTGAACCCGCCCAACAGCGCCTTGCCGATCTTGTATTCCGGGCCCGAGGTGCGCCGGATCAGCGAAAAGAAAATCAGCGTCACCGTTAGCGTGATCACCCCCAGATAGACATCCGACACCCGCCCGAAAAAGATGAAATACCCCAGCGCCGCCGCAAAGGCCGCCGTGATCATCACCGCCACCAGAATGGCAGGCGTGGTATCGCCAAAGTTGATCGCGGCGATGGTATAGGCATAGGCCCCCAGCCCGAAAAACGCGACCTGGCCAAAGCACAGGATGCCGCCATAACCCCAGATGAGCGCGAGGCTCAGCGCCAGCACCGCCAGCGCAATCGCGGTGGTCAGGTTGATGATGGTGAACAGTTGCAGCACGTTGGGTGCCGCGAACATGAACACCAGCCCGAGAAAGGCATAAAAGAAGGTCGGGCGCATATTGCGCAAGATGCCGTTGTTCATAGCGACTTCCGAAAGAAACGGCCCGTGATGCCACGCGGCATCAGGCGCAACAGGACAATGGCGGCGATCAGCAGGGCGATCTCGCCGAATGTGGACCCCGCGACGAACGAGAAGATGCCATTCAGCCCGCCCAGCAGCACCGATCCTGCCGCCGTGCCTGCCAGAATGGCCGACCCGCCCGAGATCACGGTGATGAACGCCTTGGCAATGTATGTGGCGCCGATGGTCGGCAGCACCCCGGTCATGGGGGCCAGCAATCCGCCCGCCAGACCCGACACCGCCGCACCCAGCCCGAAGGTGATCATATAGATGCGGCTGGTAGAAACGCCCAAGGATGCGGCCATTTCCGCGTTCTGCATCGTGCCACGTGCCAGCAGGCCCAGCTTGGTGAACCGCAGCGTGAGCCAGACCAGAAACAGCAGCAGCACCGTAATCAGGATCAGGAACAGCTCATAGCCCGAGGCGGAATAGGTGCCGATCTTGATCGCGCCCAGCGGCGGGGCGACGGTGGTTCCGGTGGACGCGCCAAAGATCGACGTCACCAGCCCCACCAGCAACAGCGACAGCCCCCAAGTGGCCAGCAACGTGTCCACCATGCGCCCATAGAGCCAGCGGATCAGCAACCGCTCGACGATCACTCCGATGATCCCCACGACCAGCGGCGCAAGGATCAGCATCGCCACCCAGATGTTGACGCCCGCATTGGTCGACACCACCACGGTATAGCCGCCCAGCATCAGAAATTCGCCATGCGCCAGATTGATCACCCGCATCATGCCGAAAATGATCGCGAGGCCAAGGCTGATCAGCGCCAGGTTCGCAATGACATAGGCCAGTTGCAGGCCGATTGCAGCGACGAGATCCAAGGGGCTCTCCGTCCGGGTAAGGCGCGCGGTGGATGCGTGGCATCCGGCTGCGGGATATTGCGGGGATGCGCCGGGGACGTTTGCCCCCGGCAGCGGGTCAGGTCAGGATCACTTGATCCCTGCGGCGGCCAGACCGTTTTCGAAATAGAAGGTGGACAGGGTCGGATTGGCCTTCAGGTCGCAGACCAGTTGCGTGTCGGCGGGCGGTTGCGCGGCGAAACTTTCGACGATGTTGAATTCCTGATCCTTCAACTCGCCCAGCACCACGTTCTGGATGGCGTGGTTGGTCTGGGGGTCGATGGTGATGGGACCAGACGGGCCGTTATAGACCAGACCGGATTTCAGCGCGGCTGACACCGCCGCGTGATCGGTGCTGCCCGCCAGCTTGACCGCCTCGGCCCACAGCATCGCGCCCTCATAGGACCGCACGGTCAACTCGTTCATCGTGGCGCGCTTGTCGCCGAACTTGGCGTCCATGCGGGCGAGGAAGGCGGCGTTTTCCGGGTTCTGCACACCTTCGAAGTAGGAATAGGCCGCCAACAGCCCGTTGCCCTCTTCGGCCGAGATCAGCTTGTGCTCGTTCCCGATGCCAAAGGTGGTGGAGGCGATCGGAATTTCCTTCATCATGCCCGCTGCCGCGTATTGGCGATAGAACGACACATGCGCGCCGCCGACGAGCGCCGAGAACACCATGTCGGGCTTGGCCTGCTGGATCTTGTTGATGGTCGGGCCAAAGTTGGTGACATCCAGCGGGAAGAACTCGACGGCGACCGCCTCGCCGCCCTGTTCCTTGACGAACCGTTCCACCCACTGCGCGATGATCTGGCCATAGTTATAGTCGGCGGCGATGATGTAGGCCTTCTTGCCCCATTTGTTCATCGCATAAGGCACGACCTTGGCCACGGTCTGCGCAGGTGTGGACCCGGTGCAGAAGTTATTGAAATCGCAGACGCCACCTTCGTATTGCGTGTTGTAGAAATACATCGTCTTGAACCGCGCCAGCGTCGGGCGGATCGCCTCGCGGCTGGCAGAGGTAATGCCGCCATGCACGGTTGCGGCGCGGTCGCCTGCGGCGGCCTGGGTGGCGTATTGGGTGTAAAACTGGATGTTGGACTGGGCGTCATACATCTTGAGCGTGACCTGCTTGCCCATCAGACCGCCTGCGGCGTTGATGTCGTCGATGGCCAGCGCTGTGGCATCGGCCATCGCAGTGCCATAGATGTCCAGACCGCCGGACAGGTCCAGGATCGAGGCAAAGATGATGCTGTCGCTTTGCGCCCGGCCAATCACCGGCACCGCCGACAAGGCCAGCGCGGACGATCCGGCCAGAAAGCTTCTACGCGAAAAAGTCATGTCAGTCTCTCCTGTTGGTTTGCGACATCTGCGGCGCCCGTGCTGGGCAGACCCGGATCAGTCCTTGGATTCGGACGTTCTGCCGTCCGTTTTGGGCGTGCGGGATAACCCGCTGCTGCGGCGATCCAGTTGCGCCGCGACACCGCGCACCCCGTCGCCGATATTCATACCGACCTCTTCACCCAGCCGCTGCACTGCGGGCAGTTGCAGCGCCATCGACAGCACACCATCGACAAGCTGGTTGACCGTGCCGCCCTCGCCGCCCGATCCGCCTTCGCCACCCGCCCGCCCCATGCCGGTGATATGGTTGATGCGGATGCTTTCGATCTTTTCGGCGGGCTTCAGCATCCGTTCGACTACGTCGGGAAGGGTGCGGATGCGGGCCTCGTCCAGCTTCATCGCCATCAGTTCCGGCGTCTGGCTGTTTTCGGCGGTAATGACGGCAGTGCGCCCCTCGGCCTCGGCCAAGAGCTTGGCCTTTTGCGCCTGTGCGCGGTCCAGCATTGCCTTGGCATCGGCCTCGGCCATCGCCAGCAGGGTGCCGACTTCGGACTTCACGCGGGTATCGTCCACCTCGGCCTGTTCGGTGGCGCGGATCAGCGCCAGCAGCTTTTCGCGGTCGGCGGCCGCCTGTTCGCGGATGGTGCGGACGCGCTCTTCGGCTTCGGCCCCGGCGGCGGTGGCGGCAATCGCCTCGGCCTCGGCATGGGCTTCTTCGACGCGCTTGGCGGCCAGCCGCACGGCATTGTCGGTCTTGGCCATCGCGGTGGCCAGTTCGGCGGCCAGCACCTGTTCGCGCAATTCGCGGTCCTTGCTGATTTCCGACAGGCGCACCTCGCGTTCGCGCGATATCCGCGCGGTTTCGCGGCGTTTTTCCGATGTTGCCTGTTCTTCGGCGGTCTCGGCGATGGACCGCGACCGGGCAATCTCGATCTCGCGGTGCTGGGTGATCATCGCCTCTTCTTCTTCACGGCTGATCGTCAGCTTGCGCTTGGTGGCGTCAAGCTGGCTTTGACGCACGGCGACCTCGGCATCGGCCTCGATCACGGCGCGCTCTTTTTTGTTCACCGCGATAATTTCGGCCAGTCGCCGCATCCCCAGCGCGTTGAAGGCGTTGTTTTCGTCCAGCGCGTGAAACGGAGTCTGGTCAATCCGGGTCAGTGAAACCGATTCCAGCAGCAGACCGTTCTGCGCCAGATTGTCGGCCAGCACGGTGGACACCTCACGCGCATATCCGGCGCGATTGTCCTGCAATTCATCCATCGTATAGCGCGCCGCAACGGACAGCATCGCATCGACCAGCTTGCCTTCCAGCGTTTCGGCCAGTTCCGCGGACCGGAAGGATTTCCCCGCCAGCGCCTGCGCCGCCGTCGCCACACCCTCGGCAGTAGCACGGACGCGGACATAAAACTCGGCCCCCACATCGACCCGCAGACGATCCTTGGTGATGATGGATTTCGGGCCCAGACGTTCGATTTCCAGCTTGGTGGTGCGCATGTTCACCTCGGCCACCTTGTGCAGGAACGGCAACGCGATGCAGCCCCCGTCCAGCACAACCCGCTGGCCCCCGGCCCCGGTCCGGATCAGGCTGATTTCCCGGGTCGCCTTGCGGTAGTAGCGATTCAAGAAGAGGATCGCCAAAACCACGACAACGACAAGAATGATCAGGCTTGTGAAAACCAGCATGGACGCGCTCCCGCATAGCTTTGCCGCCGGTCCGAAAGACCGCAAAGCCGGTGTGTAATGGTCATCGAAGTCAGAAAATCGAACAATTGTTCGTTTGATAAATAAGTGTAGGCGTCTGCCCGAAAATCTGTCAATGGCCTTTTCAAGCGATCTTCGCTCTGGCTGTGGATAATCCGAGAGGCCGCTTTTTCAGGCACTTAGCTGGTGCGAAACGCGGCGAAGCGCGGGTTTGGCGGCGCAAAATGCGGCAGATCGCGAACAGGTCAGGTCGCTTGCGCCTGCGACTCGGTCCAGGCAGCCGCCAGCGCGGCCCTCACCCCGGTCAGCATGTCATCCAGATGCATCGACGCGTAGTCCGCGCGCTGGTGCGCCTCGACCGCGCCGTCAATGGCGATCTGGTCCTGCAATTCGGCAACTTGGGCAGGCAGATAGGGCAGATGGATGAAACCCGCATGGGTTGCGGGATGCCGCTGCGCGCAGTGGTGAAGGGTGACATAGGCGGTAGCGTTGCACAGGTAACTGCCCGCGCTGCCCGATTGGCGGCAGGGCAGCCCCGCCGCGCGCACCGCCGCTTGCATCGCATCGGCGGGCAAGGTGGTCAGATAGCCATCCGGCCCATCTGCGATCACCCGGCCATTCTGGCGATGACCGGCATTGTCGGGCAGTTCGAACCACGACCAGTTGCTGGCCATCCGTTCGATCCGCAGCATCGGCTCGCCGGGCCACAACCCCAGCGACAGGATCAGGCGCGGGCCTTCCGCGTCGATCATGTCCGGCATCAGGCGGCAGACAGCGGCGAAATCCACCGGCAGGATACGGGCCTGCACCCGCGCCCCGCCGATCCGGCTGCCGTCCAGCGCGCGCGCCACCCGTTCGGACGGATTGGCGCTGCGCCCGCCATAGCCCTGAAACCCGGTCACAAGGATCATGCCGGTTCCCCGTTGCGCCAAAAGTTTACCTACTCAGTCAGCCCATTCCCAGGGCCGCGTGAACGCGCCCAGCACATGACCCACCTCGTCGTCATGCAAGACGCCGGTGCGGCGCACACGGGCGACCAGACCGCGTTTCTTGTCGTCGATGACATCCACCACCGCCGCGTTCAGTTTCGCCTCAGCCAGCGCGGCGTCATAGACCCGCGTGATGGCGCGCTTGCGCAGGTCGGGCTTGAACACCTTGCCAACGGCAGTTTTCGGCAGTTCGGACAGCACCTCGACATGCTTGGGCCAGGCGGCGCGTTCATGCACATGCACCTTGCAATGGTCGATCAGCGCCGCCCCGGTGACAGAGGCCCCGGCCACCAGTTCGACATAGGCGCAGGGGATTTCACCAGCATGGGCATCGGGTTGGCCGATGGCACCGGCAAAAGCCACCGCCGGATGCGTCAGCAACGCCTCTTCGATTTCCGCAGGGTCGATGTTGTGACCACCCCGGATGATCAAGTCTTTGGCCCGCCCGGTGATCCACAGATACCCGTCGCCGTCCAGCCGTCCCAGATCGCCGGTGCGCAGGTATTTGCCGTGGTAATACAGATCCTTGTTCTTGTCGGCCTCGGTATAGGTGGCAGGCGCGTTCACGCCGGGGCTGGACACGCAGATCTCGCCGACCTCGTCGGGTCCACATTCGACCAGTGCGCCGGGTCCGGCCTTCATGATCTTGATGTCGGTATAGGGAAAGCGGATGCCGACGGACCCGATTTTCTTTTCGCCATCGACCGGGTTGACCGACACGAGGCAGGTCGCCTCGGTCAGGCCGTAGCCTTCGACGATGGTGACATTCGTCGCGCCCACAAAGCGCTTGAACAGTTCCAAGGGCATCGGGGCCGACCCGGAAAACGAGGTTTTCACCGAGCTGACATCCGCATTCACGGGGCGCTGCATCAACGCAGACACAGCGGTGGGCACGGTGATGACAAAGCTGATCTTCCAGCGCTCGATCAGCTTCCAGAAATTGTCGAACACGCCTTCGCCGCGATAGCCCGCAGGCGTCGGGAACACCACATGCGCCCCCGATGTGACCACCGCCATCAGGATCACATGGCAGGCAAAGACGTGGAACAGCGGCAGCGGGCAGATCACGTTATCCTCGGGGGTGAACAGCAGCGTTCCGCCCAGCCAGCCGTTATAGATCACGCCGGAATAGCGGTGCTGCGCCACCTTGGGCATCCCCGTGGTGCCGCCGGTGTGGAAATAGGCGCAGGTGCGGTCCCCCGCCGCGTCCGCAAAAGCCAGCGTTTTCGGATGGCGCGCGATTTCGCGGGCGAAGGATTTGTAATCGGCGTGGCGCGGCCCGCTGACCTTGGGCCGGATCAGCGGCACGATCCAGCTTTTCGGCGGTGTGAGGTAGCGGTTCAGGTCCACCTCCAGCACGGTATGCACATTCGGCGCATGGCGCACCGCCTCGGCGGTCTTTTGCGCGATGTCGGTCTTGGGGAAGGGCCGCAGCGTGATCACCACGCGCGCCTTGGTCTCGCGCAGGATCGCCGCGATCTGTTCGGGTTCCAACAGCGGGTTGATGGGGGCCACGATGCACCCGATAGCGCCGCCCAGAATGGTCAGCACCGCCTCGGTGCAATTTGGCAGGATCATCGCCACCACGTCGTCTTGCGCCATCCCGATGTGGCGCAGCATGTTGGCGGTCTGGCAGACCTTGGCATACAATTCGCCCCAGGTCAGGGTTTCCGCCTTGTCCGCAGGCCCCGACGTCAGTTGAAACGACACCGCCCGCCCATTGGGGTATTTCGCCGCCGTGCGCGCCAGCATCTGGTGCAGCGTCTTGGCCACGTCGCGGTCGGCCCACGGCATTTCGGTTTCAAGCGCAATCGTATCCTTGATGGATGCAAAACCCATGTGCAGCCTCCCTGTGATATCCCCATGGGGCGCGCGCGCCCCTTCCCTGTAACATTTCTGCGTCAAGCGTCGCTGGCAAACAAGGCTGACGCAGGGGCGCAGTGCGTCATTTTCCACGAAGTCGCGCAAACAAAAGGGCGGCCCCGCGCGGGACCGCCCCAAATGCCTTGTGACGCAGGATCAGGCCTGCTTGCCGCCGGGGATGCGCAGCACCTGACCGGGATAGATCTTGTCGGGGTGCGACAGCATCGGCTTGTTGGCCTCGAAGATTTCGTTGTAGCGGTTGGCGTTGCCCAGCGTCTTTTTCGCGATGGCCGACAGGGTGTCGCCCTTTTCGACGGTGTGGAACATGTTCTCTTCGACATCGGCCTCGACGGCGGCGACGCCTTCGACGTTGCCGACAGCCAGAACGACCTTTTCACGCTCTTCGGCGGTCAGATCGCCGCCCTTGACGGTGACCTTGTCACCCTCGACGACGATTTCCGCGCCCTTGGCGTCAAGACCCAGATCGGTGACTTCCTTGTGCAGCGCCTCGGCGGTCGGCGTCGCGTCTTCCGCATCGGCCACACGCTTGCCGGACTTCTTCCAGAAATTGAACAGACCCATAACACCCTCCATAGGTTAAGTCGGGCGTATTAGCCGCAGCGCGGCACAATCTGGCAAGGGGGAATTTGCCAGAAAAGGCGGCAAAGCACGCGGAAATGGCCGCGCGCGCGCCGGAATTCAGGCCGCCGCCGCCCCGTCGGTGAATTGCAGCCGCGCCAGCCGCGCATATAGCCCGCCTTGCGCCACCAGCGCGTCATGGCTGCCTTTGGCCACGATGCGGCCCTGATCCAGCACAAGGATCAGATCGGCCTTTTTCACCGTCGCCAAACGGTGCGCGACCACCAGCGTGGTGCGCCCCGCCGACAGCCGTTCCACCGCCGTCTGCACCGCGACTTCGGATTCCGCGTCCAGCGCCGAGGTCGCCTCGTCCAACAGCAGCACGGGGGCATCGCGCAGAATGGCGCGCGCGATGGCGATGCGCTGGCGTTGGCCGCCCGACAACATCACGCCGCGCTCGCCCAGTTCGGTGTCATAGCCCTGCGGCAGGGCCGTGATGAAGTCATGCGCGGCAGCGGCACGGGCGGCGGCCTCGATATCGGCGTCCGACGCACCGGGGCGGCCAAAGCGGATATTGTCGTGCGCCGAGGCGGCAAAGATCACCGGGTCTTGCGGCACGATGGCGATGGCCTGGCGGAAATCGTCGCGCGCCATATCGCGCAGGTCGATGCCGTCCAGCGTGATGCGCCCCGCTTGCGGGTCGTAAAACCGCAGGATGGCCTGGATGATCGTGGTCTTGCCTGCGCCGGACGGACCGACCAACGCCACCGTCTGGCCCGGTTCGATCACCAGATCGACACCGTCCAGTGCGGGGGTGTCAGGCCGCGACGGGTAATGCAGCGTGACGCCTTCAAACGCGATCCGCCCCGCGACCGGGCGCGGCAGCGCGCGGGGGCTGGACGGGTCCAACACCGTATCCTCGGCCTGCATCAGTTCGACCAGCCGTTCGGTCGCCCCCGCCGCGCGCTGCAATTCGCCCCAGATTTCCGACAGTGCGGCCACACCCCCCGCCACCATCACCGCATAGATCACGAACTGGATCAGCGTGCCCGCCGTCATTTGCCCGGCGCGCACGTCGTTTGCGCCGATCCACAGCACGCCGACGATGCCGGAAAATACCAACAGTATCACGATCACCGTCATCGCGGCCCGCGTGATGATGCGGCGGCGCGCGGACGCATAGCTTTCTTCGGTCACGCGGGCGAAACGCGCCTGCGCGCCGGCCTCGCCGGTGAACGCCTGCACCGTCTGCACCGATGACAATGCTTCGGACGCATTGCCCGAGGATTGCGCGATCCAGTCCTGGTTTTCGCGGCTGAGGCCCCGCAACCGCCGCCCCAGCGTCAGGATCGGCACGATCACGGCGGGCACAATCAGCAACACCAGCCCGGTCAGTTTCGCCGATGTCAGCAGCATCAGCACCAGCCCGCCCACCAGGATCAGCGCATTGCGCAGCGCGACCGAAATCGACGATCCCAGCACCGACAGGATCAACGTGGTGTCCGTGGTGATGCGCGACAGCACTTCGCCCGTCATCACACGCTCGTAAAACGCGGGCGACAGGCTGATGACACGGTCAAACACGGCGCGGCGGATGTCGGCCACCACCCGCTCGCCCAATTGGGTGACCAAGGCATAGCGCAGCCCGGTGCCCAGCGCCAACAGCGCGGCAATCCCAAGGGCTGCGGCGAAATAGCGGTCCAGCAGTGCATCATCGCCCGCGCCGAAATTGTCCACCACCCGGCGCACCGCCAAGGGCAGCACCAGCGAAATCGCCGCTGTCAGCACCAGCGCCGCCCCTGCCCCCGCCACCAACCCCAGATAGGGCCGCAGGAATGGGCCCAGCGCGCGCAGGGCCCCGATCCGGCGCGATTTGGCGCGCTCGGCGTGCGGGGACGCGGCCGGTGAAGATGTATCTGACATGCGCGGCGTTCTCCCTGCTGCGGCCCGGTGTTCTTAGGCACAGGGGCCGGTCAGGGCAAGCACCCGGATGTCGCGCGGGTGTCGCGTGTTTGTCGCGTGGGTGTCACAGGCCCTTTTCGGGCCTTTTTCGACCCGCAGGCGACCCCTGGGCGGCTGGGGCGGAGGGGGCCAAAAGCCGCGCGGCAGATTTTAACCAAATCTGGCGCAATCAAGGCATGACCACCGCGTGTTCGGGGCATCAATCGCGTCACTATTGTGGCAGGGATGGAGCGGGCGGCGGGAATCGAACCCGCGTCTCTTGCTTGGAAGGCAAGGGTCTTACCATTACACAACGCCCGCGTGGCCGTGGACATAGCGCGACTGCCCGAACAGAGGCAAGCAGATTTGCCGCGCCATCTGCGCCGGACCGCCGTAGCAAAGCCTTAATCATGATCGCTGCCCCAATTTCGCCACAATCAAGGTCCATTGATGGACTTGCGAAAACCGGGTGGGGCCGATTCGTGGAAGAAGTAAATGCTGCGCTCACTTTTGATTGTGCTGACTTTCGGGGCGACGTCCTTTGCGACGTTTGCGCTTGCGAAGGATCACCATGTCATCATCACTGACTTCGGGTTCTTCCCGCAGATCAGCTATGTCAAACCCGGCGATGTGGTGCATTTCAAGAACGACCTGTGGTTTCCCCATGAACTGGCGGGTGGCCAGAACGAACGCAACAAATGGACCCTGCGGGTCGAGGCATACGGCACCAAGTCCATGCGTGTGACCGGAACGACGGACGCACCTTTCAACAGCACAAGCTGGCCCTTGATCCCCGCAGAATTCAGTTTCGACGATCCGCCCGACGCGGCCACCGCCGACGACTGAGACGCGCGCCGCGTTGCGCAGGGGTCCGTTGGATACGCTCAGGTCGCGAGACCTGTAAGCGCGTCGTGCGCTTGCCGCCCTATTCTGCCGCCGACCCGCACAGCCAAATCACGAACATTTTAAGCACAAATTTCCGCCGCATTCAGCGCCTATACCTTGGATCGTTGACCGGGTGGGGCCGAATCGAAAGTGTGCAAAATGCTGCGTTATGTTATGTTTGCTGTGCTAAGCGTGTTCTTCGCTCTGCCAACGGTTGCAGAGGCGCGGATTCACTATGTCATCATCACCACGCTGGGGTTCTTTCCGCAGACGACCTATGTCGATGCCGGCGACGTTGTGTTCTTCAAGAACGATGACGAATTGACCCACAAACTGGCAGGCGCCGGCAGCGCGGGATGGCCGTGGAGCGTGACCGTCGCGCCCGCCGAATGGGGTGTGGTCTATGTGACCAAAACCGCCGAAAGCACCTACAACAGCGTGACCGCCCCGCTGGAAGACGGTGTGCTGAGCTTTCAGGATCCGCCGCACGAGGCTCAGGCCGACTGATACGGCGACGGACCAGGGCGGCCCAGGGCGGCCCTTACGCTGCCTGACCCGGATCGCGACAACCGCAGATTTTCAATGCTGTGCAGGCCCTTCGTCCGCGACGAGGGGCTTTGGCAATTCCGGCCCGCGCGCGCGATTGGAATTGACCGCCACGCCGACACGCCACATCTGCAACCGGTCGGCGGGGCCTGCGTGCAACAGCCGCGCCGCGCCATGCCCCGCCTCTCCCAGCCATAACGGCCAGTCTTCGGCATCCAGGATCACCGGCACCCGGTCGTGGATCGCCGCCAGCGGACCGTTCGCCGCCGTGGTGACGATGGCGCATCCCGTGACCTGCACGCCGTCGCGGTCCCAGTCCTGCCAGATGCCCGCCATCACCAGCGGTGCCCCATCGCGGCGGGTGACGAAAAACGGCAGCTTTTCCGCGCCATCGCGTTGCCATTCATAAAAGCCATCGGTCGGGATCAGACAGCGCCGTGCGCGCACGGCGGCGCGGAACGCGGGCTTGTCCGCGATGGTTTCGGCGCGCGCGTTGATCAGCAGCGGGCCGTCATTCGGTGTCTTGTACCATGTCGGCACAAAACCCCAGCGCATCGGGCGCAACCGCCGCGCGCCATCCACCACCGCGATCTGCGTCGTGGGACAGACGTTGTATTCGGGCACGGGTGGCAAATCATTGGCGGGCGTGGCGCGGAACAACTGCGCCATCGCATCGGTCGGCAGGGTCAGGGCGAAACGGCCGCACATGGCGGAACCGTGCCGCAACGAACCCCGCGCTGCAAGAGAAAGCCGGGGCGCACATCGCCCCGGCCCCGATCACGTCCGGGTCACGCGAACCCGCCGCGCGCTCCCAAATCCGGTGCGATTACAGCTTGCCGGCTTCGGTCGAACCGATGGTCTTCCAGTTTTCGGTCGCGGTCGAGATCGTGCCGGGGACGTCCTTCAGGAACACGTTCTCATGCGCGCCCTTCGAGCTGTTCAGGTACAGCGTGCCGTCAACGACCGAGAAGAAATTCGGGTCGATCACGATCTTCTTGCCCTTGGACGCGCCGACAGCGCACCAGCCGCCATAGGCGGGCGCGAATTTGGCGGGGGTGGCAATGAACTTGTCGCGGTTGGCGGCGCTGGCGAAATGCCAGGTCGCGCCCTCGTAGACGGCGTTGAACTGTGCGTCGCCCTTGGTGGGCTTGCCGTCGGTGTGGAAGGCCACGGGGTCATAGCCGCCGATGGCCGCGCCTTCGACGACGTGGACTTCGTTAGCGGCAAAAGCGGCGACCGGCAGGGCAACGGCCAGTGTCAGCGAAAGGGCCAGCGATTGGGCCAGAGTTTGGGCAACAGCGCGAAGCGTAAAGGTCATAAGACACCTCCCAGGGTGGTCAGGGTGAAGGCCAAGTGCAGTCTGCCCGTGGCCTGCCGCACATTCCGGTGTGCGAAGCATTAGATCATTCGCCGCCTGCCCCGGTTTCGTTACCAAGGTTTCAGTCACCTTGCGGGACCGTGATCCTGCGTTACCAGCGCAGGGTGCGCGGGCCGATGACGGCCCCACAGCCAGCGGCCATTAGGATGCCCAGCGTGTACCAGACCCCAATGAACCCCGGCGCGGCCTCGGCGCAGGCCAGCGCATAGGCCATCGCCGCCACGCTGCCCGCCACCAGACCCGCCGCCGCGCCCGCCAGCCGCAACTGCACCGGGGCCAGCGCGCGCGCTGCCAGCAGCGCTGCCGTCAGCGCGGGCAACGCTAGGATGAAGATCACAAAGGCACAGGGGATTGCGCCCTTGCCCATCAAGCGCATCATCCTTGCGTCAACGGTGGTGCTCCAGAGGTCCGCCGCCGCTGTTACCAGAGCCAGTGCAACCAGCACCGCCGCGCAAATCAACGGCAGCAGCACCTGTGCCCCCGGACGCCCCACGCGGCGCAACAGCCAGATCCCGATCCCGCCCAGCGCACCCGCATAGCCCAGCTTGAGCCATGTGGCGCTTTGCGGCCAGCTTGTGATTGGGATCAATCCCTGCACCAAAGCCAACCCCAGCACCGCCGCCCCACCCGCTAGCCCCAGCCCCAGCGCTAGCCGCGCCGCGTCAGGCGGGGCCGTCACCGGCCCTGCCCCGCGCGCCAGCATCGTGATCAGGTCGTCGGTTGTCATGACCCCACCCCGCGCATCAGCCGCTGCAATCCGCGATGCACCCGCACCTTCAGCGAGGTGACCGTGATCCCCATCCGGGTGGCGGCCTCTTGGGATGTCAGCCCCTCGACCTTGACCAGCACGATGGCCTGCCGTTGGCTGTCGGGCAGCACGGACAGCAGCCGCGCCAGATCGCGCTGCGCGCTCGCCGCCGTCACGCTATGGGCGGCATCGGCAGGTTCGTCCGTGGCAAAGCCGTCATCATCCGGCATGGCGTTCATATGCCCGCGCCGCCCGCGTTTGCGGTATAGATCCAGCAAGCGATAACGCGCGATCCCGTGCAGCCAGTTCGACACTGGCAGCGCCGGGTCATGTGTCCCGCGTTTCAGATGGATCGCCAACAGCGTGTCCTGCACCAGATCTTCAACCTCGTCGGGCATGCCGCGCATCCGCGCGCCGTAATAGCCGCGCAAGCGGCGGGCGATCAGCGCCAGCGCGGCGTGATAGGCCGCCGTGTCGCCCGCCCGCGCGGCCGCCCAGAGCGGTGCCAGCCTTGCCTCGAACCCGTCCGCCGCCATGACATTCCGTTCCGGCGACATCACCACAGCCGCGCTGAACGGCACACTACAGGCCCGCGACCCGAAAAGAAAAGGGACGCGCGGGTGACGCGCGCCGCCATCTGACGCGGAACGGGATCACTTTACCGTAATGCGCCCGTCAATCCGGGGGATGTAGGGCGCATTGGCGGCCAGGTAGTCTGCCGTCACATCGGCCAGATCGGGGCCAAAGTCATACACATCCTGCGCGTCGCGGAACATGGCGTAACCGTCGCCGCCACCGCGCACATAGTTGTTGGACACCACGCCATACAGTTTCGCGGGATCAATCGGCGCGCCACCGACCATGACATCGGACACGCGGCTGCCCGCAGGCTGTGCCTTGTCATAGGCATAGGTCATCCCCGCCACCTGCAGGAACCGCCCCGCGCCTTCCTCGACCTTGGCCACGCCGTTTTCCAGCGCGGCCACAATCGTGGCTCCGGTGACGCGGAAGGTGGACAGCGTGTTCTGGAACGGCAGCACCGTCAGCACCTCGCCCATGGTCACGGGGCCCGCGTCAATCGCCGCGCGGATGCCGCCGCCGTTCTGGATAGCGATCTCGATCCCCTGATCCTTGACCCGCGCCAGCATCGCATCCGCGATCAGGTTGCCCATGGCACATTCCTGCGCCCGGCACAGCGCGCGGTCCGCGCCGATTTCCACATCTGTCTGCGCCACGACGCGCGCCTTCAGTTCCGCAATCGGACCGGCCAGTTCCGCCACCCGCGCCAGCAGAGCGGCATCGGGCACCACGCTGGCATCCAGCAGGATGGTGTCGCCGGTGGCCTGCGTGACATTGCCCGCATTATCAAAGGTCAGCACCAGATGGCCCAGATATTTCGAATAGGCATAGGCCTGCACCACCGGCACCGCACCGACCATCGCGGGATAGGCCATCGCGCCCTTTGCGGTGTTCGACATCAGCGTGTGCGAATGGCCGCCCACCACCGCATCCAATCCGGGCACGGCGGCAGCGATCTCCATGTCCTTGGTGATGCCAACATGGTTCAGCGCGATGATCTTGGTCACACCTTGTGCGGTCAATTCGGCCACATCGGCGCGCAGGCTGTCGATCTCGTTCTGAAAGATCACTGCCGCGCCGGGGCTGGAGATTTCGACCGTGTCCGTGGTCAGCGCGGACACCAGCCCGATCTTTTCGCCGCCGACGTCCAGCACGGCATGGGGTTTGACCAACCCGTTGAGCGTGTTGGACCGGCTGAGGTCCAGATTGCCCGAGATCACCGGGAATTTGACCTTGTCCAGAAACGCCTTCAACCCGTCCGGGCCATCGTCAAATTCATGGTTGCCCACCGCCATCGCGTCAAAGCCGATGCGCGCCATCATCTCGGCCTCGACCGCGCCTTTATAGGTGGTGTACATCAGCGAGCCCTGGAACTGGTCGCCCGCGTCCAGCACGATCACATGGCCGCCACCCGCGCGGATCTGATCGCGCAGCGCGTTGACCTGGGTGTATAGTCGCGCCACGCCCCCGAAACATTCGCTCTTGGCCTCGGTCGCGGCGTCGCAGGTGCTGTCGAACTTGTTAACCGATTCGATCCGGCTGTGCAGGTCGTTGACATGCAGCACATGCAGCGTGAAATCGGCCCGCGCGGGGGCCGCGCAAAGCATCAGGGCGGCAACGGAAACAGAACGCAGCATCATGGCGGGGCCTCATTTGGTTGGGTGCGACGTCAGGATGCGCTGCGTCTGCAACCGGGCTGTGACAGCGCCGTTGCAGACAAGGTTGACGAAAAGGCGCGACGGGTGCAAACCCGCGCCATGCTGATTTACAAGATATTCCGTGGCCCTGAACTGGCCGAACTGGCCGCACGGGGCGAAACGCTGGGCGCGCCGGTCGATATGGCGGACGGCTACGTGCATTTTTCCACCGCCGCGCAGGCGGGCGAAACGGCAGCCAAGTATTTCGCGGGCTTGGATGGGCTGTGGTTGCTGGCCTGTGATGTCGATACAATGGCAGAGGTGAAGTGGGAGCCCTCACGCGGCGGCGCGCTGTTTCCGCATCTGTTCCGTGCGCTGCGGGTTGCCGATGTGGTCTGGGCGCGCCCCCTGCCTTGGGACGGCACCCGGCATGTTTTCCCGGCAGAGATGGCATGAGTTTGATCGAACGCGCGGGCCTCGCGCTGGCGCATCGGCTGGACCCGGAAACCGCGCATGGGCTGTCCTTGCGCGCGCTTCGGCTGGGTCTGGTGCCGTTGGCGGGGGTGGTCACCTCGCCGCGCCTGCGGGTGACGCTGGCGGGCATCGACCTGCCCAACCCGCTGGGACTTGCGGCGGGGTTCGACAAGAACGCGGTGGCGCTGCGGCCCTTGGCGCGCGCCGGGTTCGGGTTCATCGAGGTGGGGGCGACAACGCCCCGCCCGCAACCCGGCAACCCGCGCCCGCGCCTGTTCCGCCTGTCTGACGATGCCGCCGCCATCAACCGCTTCGGGTTCAACAATGACGGGATGGAGGCGATGGCGGCGCGGCTGGCGCAGCGCCCGCGCGGCATGGTGATCGGCCTGAACCTGGGCGCGAACAAGGACAGTGTTGACCGCGCCGAGGATTTCGCCCGTGTGCTGGCGCGCTGTGGCCCGACAGTGGATTTCGCCACCGTCAACGTATCTTCGCCCAACACCGAACGGCTGCGCGATCTGCAAGGCGCGGGTGCGCTGGCCGCGCTCTTGGCGGGTGTGATGGAGGCGCGCGACTGGCTGGCCCGCCCGATCCCGGTGTTCCTGAAAATCGCGCCCGACCTGACCGCCGACGCATTGGCCGATGTCGCCGAAGTGGCCGTCATGGCGCGCGTCGATGGCATCATCGCCACCAACACCACGCTGGCCCGCGACGGATTGAAAAGCCCGCAGGCCGATGAAAAGGGCGGACTATCAGGCGCGCCGCTGTTCGAACGATCCACCCGCGTTCTGGCGCAGCTCTCTGCGCTGACCGCAGGGCAGATGCCGCTGATCGGGGTGGGCGGTGTGGCCAGTGCCGAACAGGCGTTCCAGAAAATCCGCGCGGGCGCAACGGCGGTCCAGCTTTACACCGCGCTGGTTTATCGCGGCCTGTCGCTGATCCCGCAGATGGCGCGGGATCTGGACGCGATCCTGGCGCGGCACGGGTTCGCAAACGTCGCCGAGGCCGTGGGCACGGGCCGCGCCGATTGGCTTTGATCAACGGCGGATGCGGTCCAGCACCCGCGCCCAGCCCCCCGGCACCAACAGAAACGTCAACAGGAACCCGGTCACAAACCCGGTGATTTCCGCCAGCCACATGCCATCGGTGCCGAACAACAGCCCGAACAGCAGTTGCAACCCCAACAGAATCCCGATCAGCGAAAACGCCGCCGCCTCGCGCCCGCTTCCCGTAAGCCGCACCCACAGCAGGAATGTGAAGCCGCCGATCAGGCCATAAACGCCGGGAAACGCCCCCATCAGCCAGGGCTGCGCCACCATCACCGCGCCATGCGCCAGCGCCCCCGCAATCGACGCCACAAAGAACAATACCAGCACCGCCACGGGGCGCAGGATTTCGCCTACGAACTTGCCCAGCGCCAACAGCATCACGCCTGCAAACAGCGCCGTGGTGAACGCGCCATGCACGAAGGGATAGGTGACAAAGCGCAGCAGATGTTCCGGCGGGAACCGCCCGTTGCCCAGCATCCAGCGGAACACATCGGCCGAAAACGCATAATCCCTGATCGCCGCCAGCCGCCAGCCCACCGCGTCCGCCCCGCCAATCAACCCGCGCGCGCCCAGCGTAAAGGCGATCTCGGGCAGGAACACCGCCAGGAACAGCAGCGCCACCACGGCGGGGATCGGGTTGACGGGGCTTTCCTCATGCGGATGCGGGGCCATGGTGGTCTCCTTGACGGGGTGTGGTGCCATGGGTAAGCGCTGAGAGCAGCATTATCCAGACGGAGATCACGATCATGACGGAACCCGTCGCCGCAACCCCCGCCGCGACCCCCGCCGCGTCACCGGCCGCGTCACCGTTCAAGACGCGGGTTTTCTCGGGCATCCAGCCGTCGGGCGGGCTGACGCTGGGCAATTACCTGGGCGCAATCAAGCGTTTTGTGCAGATGCAGGACAGCGGGATCGAGACGCTGTATTGCATGGTCGATCTGCATGCGATCACCGTCTGGCAAGACCCCGACAAGCTGCGCCACAACACCCGCGAACTGGCGGCGGGGTTCATGGCGGCGGGGCTGACGCCTGCGAAATCCATCCTGTTCAATCAGTCCCAGGTGCCCGAACACGCGCAACTTGGCTGGGTATTCAACTGCGTGGCGCGCATGGGCTGGATGGGGCGGATGACGCAATGGAAAGACAAGGCGGGCAAGAATGCCGAACAGGCCAGCCTGGGCCTGTTCGCCTATCCCGCGCTGATGGCCGCCGATATCCTTGTCTATCACGCGACCCATGTGCCGGTGGGCGAGGATCAGAAACAGCATCTGGAACTGGCGCGCGATATTGCCGCGAAATTCAACCATGATTACGGCGTCAATTTCTTTCCGCTGACCGAACCGGTGATCGAGGGTGCGGCGACCCGCGTGATGTCCTTGCGCGATGGCACGAAAAAGATGTCGAAATCCGATCCTTCGGATATGGCGCGGATCAACATGACCGACGACGCCGACGCGATTGCGAAAAAGATCCGCAAGGCCAAGACGGATGCGGACGCGCTGCCGTCTGATCCCAAGGGGCTGGAGGACCGTCCCGAGGCGCGCAATCTGGTGGCGATCTATGCCGCCTTGGCCGGGACCAGCATCGCGGCGGTGCTGAGCGAACACGCGGGCCAACCGTTTTCGGCGTTCAAGCCGCGGCTGATTGATCTGGCGGTTGCAGAGCTTGCGCCGATTTCCAGCGAAATGGCCCGGTTGATGGCCGACCCGGCCGAGATTGACCGCATGCTGGGCCAAGGCGCGCAGACCGCCCGCGCCATTGCCGCGCCGATTCTGGACCGGACCTATGACATCGTGGGCATGATCCGTTGATATAGCGGAGCGGCTGCGCCGCGCATGATGTCTCGCAACCGGCTGACGCCGGATTGCTCGGGGTGCCTCCGGCGGGGATAGTTTTGAACCAGAGAAGACGGGCGCGGGTTTTGGCCTCTTTGGTGCGGGGCTTTTTGGCAGAAACCGCCCTCTGCGCCCGCGCACAGATTGCGCGCGGTCGTGGGCGTTTCGCGGTTTGATCAGCGGCGCTATCCTGCGGCAAAAGGAGAACACCGATGCCCTTCACCGCACCCTTCACCGCGCCTGCCGATCTGCGGATCGGCCATGTTCATCTGCGGGTTGCCGATCTGGACCGCGCCATTGCGTTCTATCGCGATGTCATGGGGTTGCAGGTCATGCAACGCTATGGCGCGCAGGCGGCGTTCCTGTCGGCGGGCGGGTATCACCACCATATCGGGCTGAACACCTGGGACAGTTTGGGCGCACCGCCTGCGCCGCAGAACCGTCCGGGGCTGTATCACGTCGCGTTCCTGTATCCCGACCGGGCGGCGCTGGCGCGCGCGTTTGCGCAGGTCGTGGCAGCGGGCGTGGCCATTCAGGGCGCGGCGGATCACGGGGTGTCCGAGGCAGTGTATTTCGCGGACCCCGATGGCAATGGCATCGAAATCTACTGGGATCGCGCGCCGCAGGACTGGCCGCGCGATGCGCATGGCATGATTGCGATGAAAAATGCAGCACTCGATCTGGCGGCGCTGCTGTCCGAGGCGCAATTGGGCAATTAATCAGTGTTAACGGCGCGGTTGTCACCAAACCGTTGCCGACTCGGTCTACAAAAAGCGTAATAGGTGTACAGGGTAACGCCGATGTATGGCCTGATTTGGTATCGAGTTTGCAGCTAGGCTGCATCGTGATTTTCAAATTTGCTTTTCATATATGTCGTTTTGCACCTCTGGTGCTCATGCAGCCCCCGGTCTGGTCCCCCGGCCGGGGGCTTTTTATGGGCAATGTTTCCGGGGTTGGTTGCACCAAAACGCAGGCGCGTTAGACTTGGGTGCACTGGTCCTGCGCCATGTCTGACCCGCAACGGAGGCAACCGATGAAATTTGCGGTGCGGCGTGATCATCTGGCCCGTGCGCTGGATGACTGGCAGGCGCGCGGATTATTGGCGTCCGATGTGGCCGACCGCTTGCGCGCAGATCTGGGTTCCGCAAATTCGGGTTCCGCAGAATTGGCGGCAGCGTCCGAGACGAATTTCGCGCGCTTTGCGTTGATGGCGGGCGCAGTGTGCCTTGGACTGGGCGCGATCAGTTTCGTCGCCGCCAACTGGGATGTCATGGCGCGCGGGGTGCGGCTGATCCTTGTGCTGGGGGTGCTGTGGTTGGCATGGGGGGGCGCGGGGCTGGCGGCGTGGCGCGGCTGGTCCACCCGGTTCGAGGCGCTGGCAATGCTGGCCACCTTGCTGTTCGGCGCGGCGATGGCGCTGGTCAGCCAGATTTTCCAGATTCAGGGCGAGATTGACGCCCTGTTGTTCCTGTGGGCGGCAGGGGCCTTGACAGGGGCGCTGCTGGCGCGCGCGCGGGGCGCGCTGGCGGTGGCGGTGCTGCTGATCGCGGCCTGGGACATCAGCGGCTTTGATCGCGGCGGGTTGGACGCGCAGGATGCGCTGGTGCTGGGCGGGCTGGCGGTGGCCGCCTGTGGGGCCTGGGCGTGGCGCGCGGGGTTTGCCGGACGGCTGGTGTTGGTGGGGCTGTTCGTCTGGGCCATCGGGGTGCTGTTGCGGCTGGACGTGTCGCCTGCGGCGGTGGTGCTGGGGATGACGCTGCTGCCCGGCGCGGGTGCGGTTCTGCTGTGGTCATGGGCCGGGCCGCGCCATCTGCACGGGGTTGAAGCGGAGGCCTTGGGCGAGGCGCTTGCGGTGCTGTGGATCGGGCTTCTGGCGCTGTTCCTGTTGGCGGCGGAATGGGATTACGGGCTGGGGGAGGCCCGCGGCCTGTTGCCAGCCGCGTTGCCGGGGATGGCGCTGGCGACCGTCGCGCTGTGGTTGGGGCGGGATGGTCCGGTGCGGTATGATCTTTGGGTGGCGCTGGTGGTTGTGGTGCTGACGGGGCTTGTCACGGCGCTGCCCGCAGGGCCATGGCCGCGCGCGGCGCTGATCCTTGCGGTGCCGGTCTGGGCGGTGCGGATGGGCGGGCGGCATGGGCTGACGGGGCTGCGACGGCTGGGCATGCTGGGCTTCGGCGCGGCGCTGCTGATGATCTATCTGCAAACGGTGGGCTCGCTGTTGGGCACCGCCGGGTTCTATGCCGGGGCGGGAGCGCTGTTGATCGCCGCCGCCTGGGGCTGGCGGCGCTGGGGGCGCGGATGATGCGGGTCGCGCTGATCCTGCTGGTGGCGCTGCTGCACAGCGCGGTGGTCCTGTGGGGCGTGCTGGATCACGCGCGGCTGATCCGGTCGGGCACCGAAGTGGTGCTGAAGGCCACGGCCGTCGATCCGCGCGACCTGCTGCGCGGGCATTACGCCACGCTGCGGCTGGCGATATCAGAGGTGCCGCGCGGGTTGCCGGGAATGTTGCCGGGGGCGCTTCCCTTGGCCGGTTCCCCGATCTGGGTCATTCTGGCACCGGGCGCGGATGGCGTCTGGCAGGCGACCGGCATCGCGGCGGCGGACCCGGACGGCGTAGCAATCCGGGGCCAGTTGCTGAGCGAATACGGTGACACCCTGAGCATCGAATTCGACATCGCGCGCTATTACGCGCCCCGCGACCGCGCGCTGGTGCTGGAGGACGCGATGCGCCGGGACAGCGTCGCGGTCATTCTGGCGCTGGGCCCCGACGGGCAGGCGGCCTTGCGCGGCGTGGTGATCGACGGGGTCCGGCACATGGAAACGCTGTTTTAGGCCCACCCGCTTTGACACGGCCACCGGGCGCTGCCACAGTTGCCGCAAAGGGAGACTGACATGGCAACCGGCACCACGATCCGCACCTATTTCAACGGCAGATGGCACGACGGCGACATTCCCGTGATGCGCGCGGCAGATCATGGCGCGTGGCTGGGGTCGACGGTGTTCGACGGCGCGCGGTTTGCCTATGGCCTGACGCCGGACCTTGACCGCCATTGCGCGCGGGTGAACGCGTCGGCCCGCGCGCTGATGCTGACGCCCACGGTGGACGCGGACGAGATGGTCGAGATCATCCAGGCCGGATTGAAAGGCTATGGCGCCGACACCGCCGTCTATATCCGCCCGATGTATTGGGGCATCAACGGCGACACCTCGGCCATCGTGCCTTCGCCGGACGAAACCGGGTTCTGCATCTGCCTCGAGGCGATCCCGATGCCGCCGGAAGGCGCGACGACCACGCTGACCCGGACGCGGTTCCGCCGCCCGGTGCTGGAAGATGCGGTGGTCAATGCCAAGGCGGGGTGCCTTTATCCCAACAACGCCCGCATGTTGGCCGAGGCAAAGGCCAAGGGCTTCGGCAATGCGCTGGTGGCCGATGCGCTGGGCAATGTGGCGGAAAGCGCTACTGCAAATGTGTTCATCGTCAAGGATGGCGTGGCGATGACGCCGGTGCCGAATGGCACCTTCCTTGCGGGCATCACGCGGGCGCGCCATATCGCCAATCTGCGCGCCGCCGGCGTCGCGGTGGTCGAAACCGTGCTGACCTTTGACGATGTCGCCGCCGCAGACGAGGTGTTCCTGACCGGCAACATGGCCAAGATCACGCCGGTGGTGGCCTTTGACGATGTGACCTATCAATCCGGCCCGGTGGCGCGGCAGGCGCGTGCGCTGTATTGGGACTGGGCGGCCAGCGCCTGATCCCTACCCGAAGCACACCACCCTTGCCGCTCGCCCGCGCCTGCGTCATGATCCGCCCGGACAAGGGGACCGACGATGCGCAAGTTCATGGTGGTGCTGGACGACAGCCGCGAATGCCTGAACGCCATCCGCTTTGCCGCCATGCGCGCGGCGAAATCCGGTGGTGGCGTGGTCATCCTGTCGGTGATCCCGCCCGAGGATTTCAACCACTGGATCGGCGTGGGCGACATCATGCGCGAAGAGGCGCGCGCGCGGATACAGGCGCATTTCGACGTCTTCGCAAAATGGATGCGCGACAAGCAGGGCGTGGACCCGGAACTGGCGATCCGCGAAGGGGAACCGGTGGCGCAGATCCTGGCCCATATCGCCGAGAACCCCGATATCGGCGTGCTGGTGTTGGGGGCGGCCACCGACAAGAATGGCCCCGGCCCTTTGGTCACCGCGATGTCGCGCGCGGCGGGCAGCTTGCCGGTGCCGCTGACCATCGTGCCCGGTGACATGTCCAAGGAACGGCTGGACGCGATCACCTGACACGGGGGCTGCGCATGATCACCGACGTGGCAGAGTATTTCACCAGGGGATGTGGCCGCTGTGCGCGGTTCGGCACGCCCGATTGCGCGGCGCAGGTTTGGGCGGCGGGGCTGTCGGCGTTGCGCGCGATCTGCGTGGATGCCGGGCTGAGCGAAACGGTGAAATGGGGGCAGCCTTGCTATACCCACGCCGGGCGCAATATCGCGATCATCGGCGCATCGCGGGCCGATTTCCGCCTTGGTTTCTTCGATGCGGCCCTGTTGTCGGACCCTATGGGTATTCTGGAACGCCAAGGGCCGCATACGCGTCATCCCAATGTCATCCGCTTTGCCGATGATGCGGGGCCTGCGGCGCTGCTCGCGCCGATCGGCGCGATCCTGACCGAGGCGATGGGCCATGCCGCAGCCGGACGCCGCGCGCCGCGCGACACGAACGCGCCCGACCTGCCCGATGACCTGCGTGATGCGCTGGACGGCGACCCGGACTTGGCAGAAGCCTTTCAAAGCCTGACGCCGGGACGGCAGCGCAGCTATGTCATCGCGCTGTCAAGCGCCAAAGCCGCGGACACGCGCTTGCGCCGCATCGCCGGATTCCGCGACCGGATTATCGCGGGCAAGGGCGCGACCGAGCGTTAGGGCATCTCACAGTTAGAACCATTCCAAACCTTGACCTTTAAGCATGGTGGGCGCATATCTGGTTCCTGACAGAAATGCTAGGACGCCCCATGTTCATCCAGACCGAATCCACGCCGAACCCCGCCACGCTGAAATTCATGCCCGGACAGGCGGTCATGGACATGGGCACCGCCGATTTCCCGGCCCCGGTGGGCGCGGACGTGTCGCCGCTGGCCGCGCGGATATTTGCGGTGCCGGGTGTGGCGGCGGTGTTTCTGGGCAATGATTTCGTGACGGTGACCAAGGACGCCGCGACACAATGGGATCACATAAAACCCGCCATTCTGGGCGCGGTGATGGAGCATTTCCAGTCGGGCCAGGCCGTGATGGCGGGCGACGCCGACACGTCCGGTCACGTTGCCCATTCCGGCGAGGATGCCGGGATTGTCACCCAGATCAAGCAGTTGCTGGATACCCGCGTGCGCCCCGCCGTGGCGCAGGATGGCGGCGACATCACGTTCCACGGCTTTGACCGCGGCGTGGTCTATCTGCACATGAAAGGCGCCTGCGCAGGCTGCCCGTCCTCGACGCTGACGCTCAAGATGGGGATCGAGAACCTGCTGCGCCACTACATCCCGGAGGTGACAGAGGTGCGGCCCGTTGCCGTCTGAGGTCTTGGGGTCCGGGCCTCTGGTGCTGGCATTCGACACATCGGCGGCGCATTGCGCCGCCGCTTTGTTGTCGGGCGACCGGGTTCTGGTGGCGCGCGCCGAGACGATGACACGCGGACAGGCGGAACGGCTGATGCCGCTGCTGCAAGAGGTGCTGACAGACGCGGGCGTGACGTGGCGCGACCTTGATCTGATCGGCGTCGGTGTCGGGCCGGGAAATTTCACCGGGGTGCGGATCGCGGTGGCGGCCGCGCGCGGGCTGGCTTTGGGGCTGGAGATTCCGGCGCGCGGCCTCAGCGGCTTTGCCGCTGTCAGGCAGCATGGCGGATTGGCGGGCACCGCACCTGTCGCGTTGCCTGCGCCGCAGGCGCAGGTCTGGCTGGACGATGGCGCGGCTGCGCCGCGCCTTGTGACCCCAGCCGAGGCCGAAGGCCTCGGTGCCCTGTCGATGCCAGCGCCGGAGGCGCTGGCGGTCGCTATCGCCCGCGCGGTGGCCTGCGGTGCGGGGGCGGCGCCTCCGGCGCCGCTTTACCTGCGCGCGGCGGAGGCCGCGCCTGCCGCTGATCCACCCCCGGTGATGCTGGATGCCTGATCCGGACGCGCTGGCCGCCACACATAAGCTGGCTTTTGCGGGCGGGTCGCTCCGCGCTTGGTCAGCCGCGGAAATCGACGCGCTGCTTGTCTCGCCGCATGTGTTCCTGATCGGGGATGCCCGCGCCTTTGCCATGGGCCGCGCCGTGGCCGACGAGGCCGAGCTTTTGACCCTGGCCACGCACCCGGATCATCGCCGCCAAGGGCTTGGCACCCTTGCCATCCAGGCCTTTCACCAAGTGGCCGCCGCCCGCGCCGCAACCCGCGCCTTTCTGGAGGTGGCCGAGGACAACGCCGCCGCCCGCGCGCTGTATGCGGCGCAGGGCTATGCCCAGATCGCGCGTCGCGCCGCCTATTTCCGCGCACCCGACGGGGCAGCGGTGGCCGCATTGATCCTGCAACGGGCCTTGCCCTAGCGGCAACCGCCATCTGGCCCAAGAATCCAGTTGACCCCCCCGGTCCAGCTTGGCCTAATCGCGCAATAACGCGCATCACGGCCATCGCGCCACAGATGCCGACAACCGGGAGAACGAACCAATGACCCTGACCCATAAATTCCTGTCCGCCACTGCCGCACTGGCCCTGACAGCGGGGGCCGCGCTGGCCGACCCGGCGCTGATCTTTGACCTAGGCGGCAAGTTCGACAAATCCTTCAACGAATCCGCCTTTGGTGGCGCGCAGAAATGGGCGGCGGAAACCGGCGGCAAATTCGGCGAGTTCGAGATCACCTCGGACGCGCAGCGCGAGCAGGCGATCCGTCAATTTGCCGAAGGCGGGTCGAACCCCATCGTCATGGCGGGCTTTTCCTGGGCCACGCCGCTGGAAACCGTCGCCAAGGATCACCCCAACACCAAATTCGTGATCATCGACATGGTGGTGGATGCGCCCAATGTCCGCTCGGTGGTGTTCAATGAACACGAAGGATCGTATCTGGTCGGCATGATGGCCGCGATGGCGTCGGAATCGGGCACGGTCGGCTTTATCGGCGGGATGGACATTCCGCTGATCCGCAAATTCGCCTGCGGCTATGCGCAGGGCGTCACGGCGGTCAAGGCCGATGCCAAGGTGATCGCCAACATGACCGGCACCACCCCCGCGGCCTGGAATGACCCGGTCAAGGGGTCGGAACTGACGCTGGCGCAGATTTCGCAGGGCGCGGATGTGGTCTATGCCGCCGCAGGTGGCACCGGCGTCGGCGTGCTGCAAACGGCGGCCGATCAGGACATCCTGTCGATCGGCGTGGACGCCAACCAGAACTACCTGCACCCCGGCGAAGTGCTGACCTCGATGCTCAAGCGCGTCGATGTCGCCGTCTATGACGCGTTCAAGGCGGGCGACAAGGTCGAGGTCGGCGTGAATGTCATGGGCATCGCCAATAGCGGTGTGGGCTATGCGCTGGACGAACATAACGCCGCGCTGGTGTCTGCCGACATGAAGGCCGCCGTTGACGCCGCCGCCGCCAAGATCGCATCGGGCGAGTTGAAGGTGCATGACTACATGTCCGACGAAAAGTGCCCCGCGCTGACGTTCTGATCTGTTGACACCCTGACGGGGCCGCGCTGATCCGTTCAGTGCGGCCTTTTCGCACCGGATATGGCGCGCATGACCGATCCCGTCCTCGAACTCATCGGTATCTCGAAATCCTTTGGCCCGGTGCAGGCCAACAAGGATATTTCGCTGCGCGTCATGCCCGGCACCATCCACGGCATCATCGGCGAAAACGGCGCGGGGAAATCGACGCTGATGTCGATCCTGTATGGCTTTTACCGTGCCGACAGCGGCACGATCCGGGTGCGCGGCCAAGAGGTGCAGATTGCCGACAGTCAGGCCGCGATTGCCGCCGGCATCGGCATGGTGTTCCAGCATTTCAAGCTGGTCGAGAATTTCACCGTCTTGGAAAACATCGTGCTGGGGGCCGAGGATTCTGCGTGGCTGCGCCCGTCGCTGGCCCGCGCCCGCAAGGAATTGCGCAGCTTATCCGATGATTACGGCCTGTCCGTCGATCCCGATGCGGTGATCGAAGAGATCGGCGTGGGCATGCAGCAGCGCGTCGAAATCCTCAAGGCGCTCTATCGCCGCGCCGATATCCTAATCCTGGACGAGCCTACCGGCGTGTTGACCCCCGCCGAGGCGGATCAGTTGTTCCGCATCCTTGGTCGCTTGCGCGCCGAGGGCAAGACGGTGATCCTGATCACGCACAAGCTGCGCGAAATCATGGAGATCACCGATTCCGTGTCCGTCATGCGGCGCGGCGAGATGGTGGCATCCGTGACCACCCGCGACACTTCGCCCGAGCAGCTTGCGGAACTGATGGTGGGGCGCAAGGTGCTGTTGCAGGTGGGCAAATCCCCTGCCCGACCCGGAGCTGCGGTGTTGCAAGTGGACGACCTGCGCGTGACCGATGCCAAGGGCGTGCAGCGCGTCAAGGGCGTCAGCCTGACCGTGCATGCGGGCGAAATACTGGGCATTGCGGGTGTGGCGGGCAACGGGCAATCCGAACTCTTGGAGGTGTTGGGCGGCATGCGCCCCGCCACCGGACGGGTGCGGATGGACGGGCAGGACATCGACCTGACCGGGCACCATTCCGACGGCCGCACAAGGCGCGCGCGCGGCATCGGCCATGTGCCAGAGGATCGCCAGCGCGAGGGCCTGATCATGGAGTTTTTCGCCTGGGAAAACGTCGCCTTCGGCTATCACGATGCGCCTGCGTATAATCACGGCCCGTTGATGGATCAGAACGCGCTGCGCAACGACACCGCCGCCAAGATGGCGCGGTTCGATGTGCGCCCGAACAACTGCTGGCTGACCGCGCGGAATTTTTCCGGCGGGAACCAGCAAAAGATCGTCGTGGCGCGTGAAATCGAGCGGAACCCCCGCCTGTTGCTGGTGGGTCAACCCACGCGCGGCGTGGATATCGGTGCGATCGAATTCATCCACAAGCAGTTGATCGCCTTGCGCGATGCGGGGGCGGCGATCCTGCTGGTGTCGGTGGAACTGGATGAAATCATGGCGCTGTCCGACCGCATCGCGGTGATGTTCGACGGCCAGATCATGGGTGAACGGCAGCCCGACGCGACGACCGTGCAAGAGCTGGGCCTGTTGATGGCCGGTATGACAGGCACTGTTCCGGGGGCGGCCGCCTGATGGACAAGATGCCGAAATGGGCCGATGTCGTGCTGCTGCCCTTGATCTCGCTGCTGCTCGCCGGGGCGATTTCGGCGCTGGTGCTGCTGGCCACCGGCGTGAACCCGGTCGCGGCGCTGGGGGTGATGATCGACGGCGCGCTGGGGTCGACGCGCGGCTGGGGCTATACGCTGTATTACGCCACCAATTTCATCTTTACCGGGCTGGCGGTGTCGGTGGCGTTTCATGCCCGCCTGTTCAACATCGGCGGCGAAGGGCAGGCGCTGCTGGGCGCGGTCGGTGTCACGCTGGCCTGCCTGATGATCCCCTGGCCGCATTGGACCATCGCGCTGTTGGCGGCCGTCGTGGCATCCGCGCTGTTCGGCGCGGCCTGGGCGCTGATCCCCGCGTGGCTGCAGGCGAAACGCGGCAGCCATATCGTGATCACCACCATCATGTTCAACTTCATCGCGGGCGCGCTGCTGAATTACCTGCTGGTCGAGGTGATGAAACCCGCAGGCATCATGGAACCCGCGTCTGCCAATTTCCCGCCCGCCGTGCATCTGCCCAACTTTGCCGACATGTTGGCCCCCTTTGGCATCCCGTTCTCGCCTGAGGCCCCTGCCAACGTCGCCTTCCTGCTGGCGCTGCTGGCGGCGTTTCTGGTCTGGGTGCTGATCTGGCGCACGCGGCTGGGCTATGAAATCCGCGCCTTCGGGTTCTCTGAGACCGGCGCGCGTTATGCCGGTATCTCGGGCACCCGCATCATCCTGATATCCATGCTGATTTCGGGCGCGCTGGCGGGCATGATGAGCGTGAACAACGTGATGGGCGAGGCGGAACGGCTGGTGCTGAATTCCGCCGAGGGCGCGGGGTTCATCGGCATCGCGGTGGCGTTGATGGGGCGCAATCACCCGGTGGGTGTGGTGCTGGCGGCGGTGCTGTTCGGGTTCTTGTATCAGGGCGGCGCGCAATTGTCGTTCCAGTTGCAGATCCCGACCGAGATGGTGACGATCATTCAGGCGCTGGTGATCCTGTTCACCGGCGCGCTGGACCAGATGATCCGCGCGCCCTTGGAACGCGCGTTTCTGTCGCTGCGAAAGGCGCGGGCCTGATGGATTTCTTTACCTTCGTGCAAATCCTTGACGCCACGCTGCGCTTTGCCACGCCATTATTGCTGGCCTGTCTGGCGGGGCTGTTTTCCGAACGCGCGGGGATTTTCGATATCGGGCTGGAAGGCAAGATGCTGGTCGCGGCCTTTCTGGCCGCCGCAGTGGCCGCCACATCGGGGTCGGTCTGGGTCGGGCTGATGGCGGGCATCGCAGGCTCGCTGGTGCTGGCCGTGGTGCATGGGCTGGCCGCGATCACCTTTCGCGGCAACCAGTTGATTTCCGGCGTGGCGGTGAATTTTTTCGCCTCGGGCATCACGGTGGTGGTGGCGCAAAGCTGGTTCGCGCAAGGTGGCGGCACCCCGCAATTGTCGGGCGACGCACGGTTCGCCGCGATCATCTGGCCCGGCGCGCTGACGAAAATCCGCGAATTGCGCGCGGCGGACCCGCTGACGCAGACCTATTCCGAACTGATTTCCGGCCATGCCATCATCGTCTATATCGCGCTGGCCTTGGTGCCGTTGTCGTGGTGGGTGCTGTATCGCACGCGGTTTGGCCTGCGCCTGCGCGCGGTCGGTGAAAACCCGGCGGCGGTGGATACGGCAGGCATTTCGGTCGTGCGCCTGCGCTTTGCCGCCGTGCTGATCGCGGGCGTTTTGTGCGGGCTGGCGGGGGCTTATCTGTCCACCGCCTTGCAGGCCGGGTTCAGCAAGGAAATGACGGCGGGGCGCGGCTATATCGCGCTCGCCGCGCTGATATTCGCCAAATGGCGGCCCTGGCATGCGCTGTGGGCCTGCCTGCTGTTCGGATTTTTGCAGGCGCTGGCCCTGCGCCCCGATGTGCTGGAAGGCGTGATCGGCCTGAAGGTGCAGGGGCAACTCTTGGACGCCCTGCCCTATATCCTGACTGTCATCATCCTTGCGGGCTTCGTCGGAAAGGCGATCCCGCCGCGCGCCGGAGGCGAACCCTATGTCAAAGAGCGATGAAACCGCAGCGCTGATCCGCACCCGCGCGGGCGATGCACCCGTGCGGCTGGGGCTTGTGCTGGGGTCCGGCCTTGGCCATCTGGCGGACGCGGTCGATGGCGTGGCGATCCCTTATGGCGATCTGCCGGGGTTTCCCCATGCGGGCGTGTCGGGGCATAACCCGAACCTTGTCGTGGGCAATCTGGAAGGGGTGCGCGTCGCGGTATTTGGCGGGCGGGCGCATTACTATGAACGCGGCAATGCCGCCGCGATGCGCCTGCCGCTGGAGGTGCTGCGCGGCTTGGGGGCCGAAGGCGTGATCCTGACCAATGCGGCCGGGTCGCTGCGCCCCGACATGCCGACCGGGTCGATCATGTGCCTGTCGGATCACATCAACTTTTCTGGGCTGAACCCGCTGATCGGCGAGGCGACGGACGCGCGGTTTGTCCCCATGACCGACGCGCATGACGCCGCCTATCGCGCCGCATTGGTCGCGGCTGCCGCGCAGGCGGGCGTGACGATGGCGCAAGGCGTCTATGCTTGGTACTCCGGCCCGTCGTTCGAGACTCCTGCCGAAATCCGCGCGCTGAAGATTCTGGGGGCGGACGCCGTGGGCATGTCCACCGTGCCCGAGGTGATCCTGGCGCGGTTTCTGGGCCTGCGGGTGGCGGCGATATCGACCATCACCAACATGGCTGCGGGCATGAGTGCGGAAAAGATCAGCCACGAACACACCAAGGCGATGGCCCCGATTGGTGCGGCGAAACTGGAACGGGTGTTGCGTCAGTTCCTGCGCGATCTGGCCTGACTCGCTGACGTGATCCGTGCCGCGCTGCGGCAAATCCCGCAGATAGGCGTTTGACAGGCTGGCCCGAAATGCGTCTTCTGACCGCAGGATCGCGATAGGCCAGTCCGCCATGCAAATCTACCTGCCCATTGCCGAAATGTCGGTCAATGCCTTCCTGCTTTTGGGGCTGGGTGGATTTGTGGGCGTGTTGTCGGGGCTGTTCGGCGTCGGCGGCGGGTTCCTGCTGACCCCGCTGTTGTTTTTCATCGGCATCCCGCCCGCGATTGCCGTGGGCACACAATCGACGCAGATCGTGGCGTCATCGGTGTCGGGCCTGATGGCGCATCTGCGCCGCCGCACCGTGGATTTGAAAATGGGCACCGTGCTGTTTCTGGCTGGCCTTGCTGGCGCGGTCCCCGGTGTGGCGCTGTTTTCATGGCTGCAACGCGTGGGCCAGGTCGATCTGGTGGTGCAGCTTTGCTATGTGGTGTTCCTCGCCGCCGTGGGGGGGCTGATGTTCGTCGAAAGCCTGACCGCGATCCGGCGCGCGCGGCGGTCCGGCCCGGTGGCGCGCAGCGGGCAACGCCGCGATTGGGTCCACAAGCTGCCATTCAAGATGCGGTTTCGGGTGTCCGGCCTGTATATCTCGGTCATTCCGCCGGTGATCGTGGGCTTTGTTGTCGGTGTGCTGTCGGCGATCATGGGGGTTGGCGGCGGGTTCATCATGGTGCCCGCGATGATCTATATCCTGCATATGCCGACCAAGGTGGTGGTGGGCACCTCGCTGTTCCAGATTCTGATCGTGGCGGCGTTTACCGCGATCCTGCATGCGACGACGAATTACACGGTGGATATCGTGCTGGCGGTGCTCTTGTTGGTCGGCGGCGTGATCGGCGCACAGATCGGCGCAGGGCTGGGTGCGCGGCTGAACGCCGAACAGTTGCGCATCCTGATGGCGGTGCTGGTGCTGGCCGTCTGCGCGAAACTGGCGCTGGACCTGGTGCTGCGACCGGCGGATGTCTATTCCATCGGGGTGGCGGGATGAGGCGGGCGATCTGGCTGGCGATCTGGCTGTGGGCCGCGCCGGGGCTGGCACAGGAGACCGTGGTGCTGGGCCTCAGCCAGGACCGCGTGGCGATCACCACGCAATTCGACGGATCAGAGTTGCTGATCTTCGGCGCGATTCGACGCGAAACCGCGATCCCTGACGGGCCGCTGGATGTGATCGTGACGCTGGCGGGGCCGTCGCAACCCGTCACGGTGCGCCGCAAGGAACGCCGCTTTGGCATTTGGGTCAACACGGTCGCGGTGCCGCTGGCGGCGGCACCCTCGTTCTATGCGGTGGCCAGTTCCGCACCCCTGACCGATATCCTGACCGAGACCGAGGATCTGCGCCACGCCATCACCACGCGCCGCGCCATCCGCGATGTCGGCGCGGCCAGCGTGGCCCCCGATGTGGCGAATTTCTCGGAAGCGCTGATCCGCCTGCGCGAGGCGCAGGGCACCTATCTGCGGCTGGATGGCGCGGTGCGGGTCGATCAGGCAACGCTGTTCCGGCTGCGGCTGGACCTGCCCTCGGCGCTGGTCGAGGGCGCCTATGCCACGCGGATCTTTCTGGTGCGCGATCAGGTGGTCATCGCGCGCGAAGATGCCGTGATCGACGTCCGCAAAGAGGGGCTGGAGCGCGCCTTGCACGCCATGTCCCGCGAACAGCCGCTGCTCTATGGGGTCTTGTCGCTGGCGATTGCGGTGGTGGCGGGCTGGGGGGCGGCGGCGGTGTTCCGGGCGATCCGGGCGGGCTGATCACTTGCAATACGGCCCCGACCGGTGCCGCGCGGTGTCGAAATGGAAATGATCGCGGTGAAAGCGGTCAGAGTTCGGGCCCAATACGGTGCCAAACGGGCCACAGGCCGCGCGGTGCAGCGATTTCATCAGGCGCCCGTTGCGCCCCGAACTCCAGTCGCCCAGCACGGTCACACTGGACCCGTCGCGAAAGGTAATGCCAGAGATGTCGATGGCGCGGCCCTGCGCGTGTTCGGACAGTCGCGCGCCGCGCTGGTTGTTGCGCCCCCGGCAGGCATAGGACGCGGCGACGCGCAATTGCGCCACGCCGCCGCCGCGCTGGCCCGCCTCGGGGATCAGGCCGCGGTCCACCCAGCGTTTCAGCGCCTTGGCCGTGCCGCAGTCGATGGTGGCCGGGGTGGACAGGCGCACGCCCGATACGGCGCGCAGCCGCACGGCGCTGGCGATCCCACAAGCTCCCGCCCCGGGGACCGCGCCGATGGCCTCGCCCACAAGGCCGGGATCGCCGCAAAGACCGCCGCCCTTGGTGGCCTGGGTCGCTGCTTGCTGTCCCGCGCGCCGCTCGGCGCGTTCGCGCGCGCGCCGTTCGGCCCGGGTTTCAGTCCGCGTTTCGCGCGCTTGGGGCGCGGTTTGGGCCGTGGCCTGATCCGGGCCCTGTTGCGTCGCAGGGGCCAGCGTCGCAGGCCGCGCCTGCGGGCGGATCACGGCGCGGGGGTCCGTGGCCGGTATGGCGGCGGGTTGCGATGGCGCGGGCGCGGCGGGTGGCGGTGTGCCTGCCTCGGTAACCGGTGCCACAGGTCGCGCCACGGGTCGCAAGGATGTGCGCGGCGCATCGGCCCAGACGGACGATGCCAACGCCGCCACCAAAAGCGCCGATGCCAAGCGGGCCCGCGTCACACCTTGCCCGTCCGGCCGAAATCCGGCGCTGCGGTATCTTGGCCCGCTTCGATGATGCCGCGCCGGATGGCGCGGGTGCGGGTGAAATAGTCGAACAGATAGGCCCCGTCCCCCGACCGGATCGCGCGTTGCAGCACGAACAGCTCTTCTGTGAAGCGGCCCAGAATCTCCAGCGTCGCGTCCTTGTTGGTCAAGAACACATCGCGCCACATCGTGGGGTCCGACGCCGCGATGCGGGTGAAATCGCGGAAGCCCGCCGCCGAATACTTGATCACTTCGCTATCCGTCACCCGCGCCAGATCATCGGCCACGCCCACCATGGTATAGGCGATCAGGTGCGGGGTGTGGCTGGTCACGGCCAGCACGAGGTCATGGTGATCGGCGTCCATCTCGGACACATTCGCCCCCATGCCGCGCCACAGCGCCGCCAGCCGGTCCACCGCGGCCCGGTCCGCGCCCGCGTCCGGAGTCAGGATGCACCAGCGGTTGATGAACAGCGTGGCAAAGCCGGATTCGGGGCCGGAATGTTCGGTCCCCGCCAGCGGATGACCCGGCACGAAATGCACATCCGCGCGCAACAGCGGCCCAACCTCGGCCATCACCGATCCCTTGACCGATCCGACGTCGCTGACCGTGGCGCCGGGGGCCAGATACGGCGCGATTTCGGCCGCCACGGCCCCCATCGCCCCCACCGGCACACACAGCACCACCAGATCCGCGCCTGCGACCGCCTCCGCCACGCTGTCGCAGACCCGGTCCACCAGCCCGATCCGCCGCGCGGTGTCGCGCGTGGCGGCAGAGCGGGCATAGCCCGTCACCTCGCCCGCCAGCCCGTTCCGCCGCATCGCCAGCGCCATCGACCCCGCGATCAGGCCCAGCCCGATCAGAGCAACCCGTTGGTAAACCCGCGTCATGCCCGCGCCCCAACCCGCGCCTCGACCACGCGCGCAATCACGTCGGCGACCCGGCGACAGGCGGCCTCGTCGCCCACGGTGATCCGCAGCGCCTCGGGCAGGCCGTATCCCGTGACGCGGCGCACAAGGATGCCATCCGCGCGTAAGGCGGCATCCGCCACCCCGGCCTCTGTGGCATCCGCCAAGCGCGCCAACACGAAATTCGCATGGCTTTCGTCACAGCCCACCCCGGTCTGGCGCAATCTATCCGTCAACCAGCGCCGCCATGTTGCGTTCTGGTCGCGGCACATGGCGACAAAATCGCGGTCCTGCACCGCCGCAATCGCCGCCGCCATCTGCAAATCCGACAGGTTGAACGGCTGGCGCAGCCGCGTCAGCACGTCGATGATCTCGCGTGACGCATAGCCCCAGCCGATGCGCAGCCCGCCCAGCCCGTAAATCTTGGAAAATGTCCGCGTCATGATCACATTGGGATGGGCATCGACCAGCGCCGCGCCGCCATCAAAGCCGTCGACATATTCGGCATAGGCCCCGTCATGCACCAGCACGACATGGTCGGGCAGGCCCGACGCCAACCGCCACAGGTCGGCGTCAGCGATCATGGTGCCGATGGGATTGGCCGGATTGGCCAGAAACACCACGCGGGTGCGATCCGTCACGGCGGCGAGGATCGCATCGACATCCACCACGCGGGTCTGCTCCGGCACCGTCACCGGCACCGCCCCCGCCGCGCGGGCCAGAATGGGATACATCGAAAACCCGTGCTGCGTGGTGATCACCTGATCCCCCGGCCCCGCATAGGCTTGGGTCACGAATTGCAACACCTCGTCCGATCCCACTCCGCAGATGATCCGGTCGGGGTCCAACCCATGCACCGCGCCAATCGCCGCCCGCAGCCCCGCGTGATCCGTGGACGGATAGCGGTGCAGCGTGCCAACCGTCGCCGCAATCGCCGGGGCCACAGCGGGCGAACAGCCGAACGGGTTTTCATTCGACGACAGTTTCAGCACCTGCGCGTGGCCTGCCACCGCGCTGTCGCCGCTGACATACAGCGCGATATCCATAATGCCGGGCTGCGGCACGGGGTGGGTCATGCGGGTCTCCTTTGGCAGCCTGCGGCGGCGCCGGTCACTTCTTGGCTTTCGCAGACAGCCAATCCATCGTCGCCATCAGCACACCTGACACGACAAACACCAGATGAATGGCCGCCAGCCAGAACAGTTCACGTTCGTTGAACGCGGATTCCGCGTCGGCCTGACCGATTTCCATAAAGCGTTTCAGCAGATGAATCCCGGAAATCGCCACGATAGACGCGATCAGTTTCATCTTCAGACCGCTGAAATCCACCCGCCCCATCCATTCGGGCCGGTCAGGATGCGCGCCGATGTCGAGCTTGGAGACAAAGTTCTCATAGCCCGAGAACAGCACGATCACCAGAAGGTTGGCCGCCAGCGTCAGGTCGATCAGCGTCAGGATCGCGAGGATCGCCTTCTCCGCGCTCATGGTCAACGCTTGCGGCGCGTAATAGGCCAATTCACGCAGGAACACGACCGTCAGCATCGCCAGCGCAACAGCCAGACCGATATACATCGGCGCCATCAGCCAGCGGCTGGCGAACAGCCCCCGTTCCAACGCGCCTTCCAGACCCTTTTCCGCCATGTCCCGCTCCTGTTGCCGCCCCTTTGCCGCTCTGACTTCCTTTGCCATGCCCCGCGCGCGCCGAAAAGGTCTGGCGTTCATGCAAACTGTCACAGCCCAGAGACCACCCCCGGCTTCTTCGGTTCAAAACTATCCCGGGGGGGCGCCGCAGGCGCGGGGGGCAGCGCCCCCCTCTGGCTTAACAAGAAAGAGCGCGCACAAAAAAGGGCGCCCCCTGCGGGACGCCCCCATGATCCGACCCATGTGGGGGTCTTAGTTCTTGGCGTAGAATTCCACGACCAGGTTCGGTTCCATCACCACCGGATAGGGCACATCGGCCAGCGTCGGCTGCCGCACGAAAGTGGCGGTCAGTTTCGAATGATCGACTTCCAGATAATCGGGCACGTCGCGTTCGGCCAAGGCGATGGCTTCCATCACCACCACCATCTGCTTGGATTTCTGCCGGACCTCGATCACGTCGCCTTCCTTGACGCGGTAGGACGCGATGTTGACCGAACGGCCATTCACCAGAACATGGCCGTGGTTCACGAACTGACGCGCGGCGAACACGGTCGCGACGAATTTGGCGCGATAGACCACCGCGTCCAGACGGCGTTCCAGCAAGCCCACCAGATTCTCACCGGTATCGCCCACAACCCGCGCGGCATCGGCATAGATGCGGCGGAACTGCTTTTCGGTGATGTTGCCGTAATAGCCCTTCAGCTTTTGCTTGGCGCGCAGCTGGGTGCCGAAGTCGGACAGCTTGTTCTTGCGGCGCTGGCCGTGCTGGCCGGGGCCATATTCACGCTTGTTCACCGGGGATTTCGGACGGCCCCAGATGTTTTCGCCCATGCGGCGGTCGATTTTATACTTGGCAGCAAGACGCTTGGTCATCGCTGATCTCCTTCGTTGTTACAGAAGGGCGTTGTCCTTTTCCGCAAGCCTGCCTTACGGCAGCCAAGGGACGACAGGCCTCCCCTTGCGGGGGCCGCCAACACCAGAGCCGCGCTTATACGCGGGCGCGTCGCAGAGTCAACGCTGCCGTTACCCGCGTGTTACGCAACATCCTGCAACAGGATCGCCGCCTCGGGCGCGGACAGGTTGCGCCGCGCGTATTCGCCAAAGGTATGCGGGTCCTGTTCCAGCCCCGGAAACTGTTTCAACAGCCGGATCCGGTCGCCATCAGTCAGGGTGGACAGCGCGGCATTGGCGGGGTGGAAACTTTCCGTCTCGATCCCGTTGGCCCACAGGATGTTATGCGCGGGCAACAACAGGTGGATATAGGTCACCTCGCGCAGCATGTGGTCCACCACAACCGTGGACCCGTTCACCATGTCCTTGGCGGCCACAAGCACCTCAGGGGTGTTGAACAGGTCCATCGCCTCGGGGCCTTCCAGCAGCATCCGGTGTTCGGGTGATACCAGCAGATCGCCTTCCGGACGACCCCGGCCAAGCGCGGCAGGGCGGATGCGGATCGGGCGCAGTTTCGGCATCGCGTAAAGCCGCGCCCCCGTCATGCGCCGGTTGCCGACCCAGAGGATATCCTGCGGGCCATTGTCCTTGGTCAGGACCTGATCGCCTTCTTGCAGCATCTCGACCGGCACCGGGCCTTTCAGCGTCAGGATGCGGGTGCCGGGGGTGAAACAGATCACCCCGCCCGACCCCGGCCCCAGCGGGTTCAGGTTCAGCCCTTCCAGCGTGTGATGCACCACCCACAGATCGGTGTCGCGCGGCGGCAACTGATCCAAGAACATCAACAGGGGCGTGCTGTCGCGGCCCAGGTCGATCATGGTGATGGTATAGGTTCGCGCGCCGTCGGTGACGACCACCGCCTGTTCAGTCAGCGGAACCTCGACCGGGACAGCGTCCAGATCGCGTGTCCCCGCCACAGCGGCCCCTACCAATCGCCGCACCATGCGTGCCGCGCGTTTGCGAATATTGCCGTCGCCATCGCCCTCGTCCAGACGCAAGATCTCGGACGGGCCATCCACGCGCACCGCATCACCGTGCCAGCGCCAGGCGGCACCCACACTCAACGCATGTATCGGCGCGGCCGAAAGGCCGTCGATCTCTGTCTGTGACCAGGAGATGACGAACGTGCCCCGAAAGCCCGTTCTCATCTGCTCTGCTGCCTCGTGTCGTTTTTTGGTTATTGAAAAAAGGTTAACAGAGCCGAATCATTGACGGAAGTCTCTCATTAGCGTCACCCCTAGCGCAAAAGTAGTAGATCGGCCCATTTGACACACTCAACGAACCGAAACCGGGTTTTCGCGCCGCCAGAGCAGCTTAGAAGCGGAAGTTCACGCGGATCGCGCCGACAAGCTGGCCCTCGGATTGGCGTTGCGCCTCGGGTGTCAGCCAGGTCAGGCCATAGAACCCGCCTGCCCGGTCGCCCTGCCAACTGACCCCGGCGCGGACCCGTCCGCGCGCGTCGTCCAGCGCCACCGGGCTGCGGGCAGGAAAAAACGCGCTGTCGGCCACATGCGCGATATCCGCGCCCAGCACAAAGCCCATCCCGGTGCCGCCGCCGCTGATGGCGCGGTAGCGGTGCCCGGTGACGGGGTCACGCGCCATCAGATCGCCCACCCCTTGGCCGAACATCAGGTCCACACCGCCGCGCAGCAGGGTTTCCGCCCCGGCACGGCCTTCAACAAAGGAGCGCAACCGCGCGGTGCCAAAGGAAATTTCACGCCCCATCTCGACCACCAGCGTGGGATGCACGGCATTGCCAACCTGATTGGCGCGCGTCGCTGCCGAAGGACCGACCAGCCCGAACGCCTGGTGCAGATTGTCCTGCACCTCGTCCAGCCCGGTTTGCGGCCCGGTCAGCACCAGATCGCCGCCCAGCGTCACGTCCCAGCCGCCGCTGCGATAGTGCGTATGCGCGCCCAGCGACAGCGCGGTGGCATAGAGCCGGTCAATGCCGGGGGACGTCAGATTGGCGGGCGCAATGATCTGCGCGCCGAACCGCACCTCGACGACCGCGCCGGGGCGGTCGGGCAGCGCGCCCTGCCAGTCGCGGCCATAGACCCGGCTGGTGGCGACAGAGGCCGTCTGCCAGCGGTCACGGCGGTCGCCAAAGCTGTCGTTGACCACCAGCATCCCGAAACCCAACTGGCGGATGGGTTTTTCGTCGGCGGCGCCACCTGTGGCGGACAAGATCAACGCCAGAGAGGCGGCAAACGGTCGGATCATCGCGAACCCCATGTTTTGCCCCCCGGCGAAGACGTTGTAACGGGGCCGCCGCAACGGGGCTAGTGCCGCCACGCCACAGCGGTGGCAAAAACGGTGGCTTTCCGGGATTGCCCGCCTGTGTCACAGTTCGCCATCACCGCCGGAGACGCCGCCATGCCCCTGCCCCGCCTGACAAATTCCGACATCATCGCCCTGACCGACCTGCGCCACACCCTGCACCGCGCCCCCGAGGTGTCGGGCCAAGAGGCGGGAACGGCCGCGCACATCGCGGCTGTGCTGCGCGATCTGCGCCCCGATCAGGTGCTGACCGGGCTGGGCGGGCATGGCGTCGCCGCGATCTGGAACGGGGCCGCAGATGGCCCCACGGTGCTGTTGCGCTGCGAGTTGGACGCGCTGCCGATCACGGAAACCGGGCGGCCCGACTGGGTGTCGCAGGTGCCGGGTGTGGCGCATCTCTGCGGGCATGACGGGCATATGGCGATGCTGACCGGGGTGGCGCGGCTGTTGTCACGCCAGCCCCCGCTGCGTGGGCGCGTCGTGCTGATGTATCAACCCGCCGAAGAGGATGGCGCAGGCGCGCGGGCCGTGGTGGCCGATGCCCGCTACGCGGCTCTCCGCCCCGACTGGGCCTTTGCGATCCACAATTTTCCGGGCCTGCCGTTTGGCCATGTGCTGGTGACGGACGGCCCGGTCAACTGTGCCTCACGCGGGATGAAGGTGGCGCTGCACGGGCGCACCGCCCATGCGAGCCAGCCCGAAACCGGCACCTCGCCCGCCCATGCCTTGGCACGGCTGATGCCGACGCTGACGGCCCTTTCGGGCGGCACGGTAACGGATGCCGATTTCCGGCTGGCGACGGTCACCCATGCCCGTCTGGGTGAACCTGCGTTCGGTATTGCGCCGGGGGCGGCGGAATTGTGGGTGACCCTGCGCAGCCGCGTTGATAGCGGCATGGCCGGGATGATCGCCGCGGCCGAGGCGCTGGTGGGCGATGTGGCGGCGGCAGAACATCTTGGGCATGATATCAGCTATCACGACATCTTCGACCACTGCGACAATGACGCCGAGGCCGTGGCGCATATCACCGCAGCCGCCCAAGCCATGGGCCTGACCCACAGCGCGGATGGCCTGCCAATGCGCGGGTCCGAGGATTTCGGACAGTTCGGCAAGGCAGGCGCCCGCGCCGCGATGCTGTTCCTTGGCGCCGGGGCGATAGCCGATCTGCACAACCCGGATTATGACTTTCCTGACGATCTTATCCCCAAAGGCACCGGGATTTTTGTCGAAATCCTACGATCCGTGGGGGTTTGGGCCGCTTAATCGGACTCGAGCGCCAGCGTGCTGCCCGCCTTCAGGTCATCCACCCGCAACGGCCCCGTGGGGCGCGACAGCCGGTTGCGCACCACCCACATCAGCCGGGTTTCCGCCCGCGTGATCGCCACATAGGCCAGCCGTTTCCACAACGGCTGCCCCGCCTCGGACCGGCCCGCCTGCGCCGCCGCATACAAGTCGGGCGCGAAAACCTGCACATCGGGCCATTGCGACCCCTGCGCCTTGTGGATCGTCACAGCGGCCCCATGCAGGAATGTCGCCCCCATCGTGGCGGCATAGGGGATGAACGGTTCTTCCAAATCGGGTTTTTCAATGCGCACGATGGAGGACGCCGACAGTTGCGGGTCTTCGGCCCCCATCACATGCAGGCGCGAAAATCCGGGGCGTCGGCCTGCGCCCAGATAGATCACCTGCGCGCCCTTGATCAGGCCGCGCGCTTCAAGATCAATCCGTTTCTTGCGGTGTTTCAACGGCAATTCGATGCCGTCGCAGATCAGTGGTTCCCCCGGCAGCAATTCGAAATCCGGTGCGCCATGCGCGGCCCGAAACGCCGTGATCAGCCGCACCCGCGTCGCGTTGCGCCAGACCAGAACGGGGGACCGCGCCATCAGGTCGCTTTCGACCCGTTCGGCCCAGACGACGCGGTCATCGTGCCGTGCAGCGTCCTGCACCATCTGCTCGAAATCGTGAAATTCGAGGGCCGGATCAGCCAGCGCATGGGCCAGATCCAGGATCGGGTTATCCGCCGTCTGCCTATGCACGCGGGACAGGTGCATCCGTTGCGCCGCGGGCAGGCGTTCAAAGGCCATCGTGCCGGATTGGCCAACGGGGGCCAACTGTGCGGGATCGCCGAACAGCACCAGCATCGGGAAAATCTCGCGCAGGTCGTCGAACTGCCGGTCATCCAGCATCGAGCTTTCGTCGATGAACCCGATATCCAACGGCTCTTCGCGCCGCTTCCAGCCGGTGATGAAATCCGACCCGCGCAAACCCGCCGTGCCAAGCGCGGCGGGCATCGACGGGTGCTGACGGAAAAACTCCAGCGCGCGGTCCATCTGGATATCGGTCAGGCCCGGCACCTCGGGGCGGTCGCCCTTGCCGTCGCCCGCCAGCCATTCCGCAAGCCGTTCATAGATCGGATCATAGACCGGCGTATAAAGAATCCGGTGAATGGTTGTGGCCGGCACGCCGCGAAAGCGCAGCACCGAAGCCGCCTTGTTGGTCGGCGCCAGCACCGCCAATGTGCGGCGGTCGCGGCGGCGGCGGGATTCGTAATCGCCCGACACGATTTCCACACCCGCCGCTTTCAGCGCGGTCACCAGTTGCGCCAACAACAGCGTCTTTCCCGACCCCGCCTTGCCAGTGATCGCCAGCACGGCAGATTCTCCCTCGCGCGGGGGCAACAGGGTGCCGTCGTCGATGTCCACGCCCATCTCGCGCAGCACCTCCGCGATGCGGTCATGGGCTGCGGCCTGATCGGCGGACAGGGTCGGGGTGGGGGCTAGGGCGGGCGCGGTCATGGCGCGGACCCTAGCCCCGGGGCGCGGAAAGGGCCAGATGGATCAGGCCGAAGCGGCCATCTGCGACGCCGCGCGCCCTGCGGTCTGCCGCGTTGGAGAGATCATCTGCGGCAACACAGGCGCGTTGACCGGACCTGCCTCTGTCGCGCCGGTTTGCGGCAATGCGCCAAACGCCGCATCAAACCAGCCGCGCGATTGTGCCGCCGTCAGTCCGGCGGCAGCGGCCACGCGGGCGGCAGCGGCGGGGTTGTGTTCCCACAGCCCGACCCCGATCTGATCGCGCCCCTCGCCCTGCCAGCCCATCACGTCGGGTTCCGCCCCGATGCGGCGATAGATCCGCACCATGCGGATATCGAACACGCCGACGAAATGCCGCAGGCCGAAACCTTGCAGGATTTCCCCCCCTGCCAGCATCAGCGCGGCGGCCACTTGCGGACCCGCGCCGGGGGCCAGACAGAACCGGGTGCACTCCCAGATCAGCGGGCTTTCGATCCGGACCCCGTTAGTCAGGTGGCCGAAATGATCGTTGACCATGGTGCGCCCTGTTGTGGGCAGAAACCGCATCGACCCGCCATGCGCGCCGTCCGCGCCCTGCCAGATCACGTAAAGCGGGTTCATCGCGTCGTATTCGTCCCGCTCTTCGCCGTCCGGCGTTACGCTGACCGCCCATCCCAGCCGGTCGCGGAACTGTGCGGTGCGGTCCAGATACATGCTGCGCGCCAGATGCGGCACGCGGTCGAGTTGGTCTGCATAAAGATATCGCAACATTTAACTTCCCCTTGGTTGCTGTGCATTTGCACCCCAAGGGTGTATCACGTTTCTTATACGTTAGCTTGCCGTGCGCGCGGTGCGTTGCGTGGACATATCCGCGCGCGACGCCCCCTCGACCACGATCAACCCACGGGCCAGGGCGCGGGCGACCGCATGGGTGGTGTTCATTGCGCCCAGCTTGAACCGCGCGCTTTCGATGTAGGCGCGCAGCGTGTGTTCGGAAATCGCCATGGTGTCGGCCACCTGCGCGCGGGCATAGCCCATGGCCAAGAGCGTCATCGCCTCGACCTCGCGCGGGGACAAAGGTTGCGAGGGCGCGGGCGTGCGGTCGGGTTCCAGATCCAGCGCCTTTTCGTTGAAATAATGCGCGATCAGGATCAATTCGCGGCGGTGGCTGTCAGTAAACGCGGCCCAGGTTGCGTCATCGCAGCGGTGGTTGACGGTGAACATCGCGAATTGCCCGTTCGGGCCGCGGATCGGCACCGAAAACCCCTGATTGCCCAGCCCGTGTGCCAAAGCATCGTGCAGGAACAGCCGCGCCGATTTCGACGACCAGTCCAGCCGTTTCCAGTCAACCGGGTGAAAGCGTTGGAAACACCCCAGCACCACCGGGTCGATACGCAGGTAATCCTGCGCGAGATAGCGGTTGACCCATGCGTCGGAATAGGTGCCGCAGCCGTATTGTTCGCCCGCCGCGCTGACCCAGTGATAGACCATGTGATCCACATCAAAGGCATCGCGCAGCGCAAGGATGGCGGTCTGCAACCCTTCGCGCGTGTCAGATCGTTCGAGATCCTCCAGGATATGTTCGACCGCTGACGTCATGTGGTCCCCCGCGCGGCATTGCGCCCTGTTGCTGCGACGCCAATTCCGCCAGCGCGACAAGGCAGGTCGCATCCAGCTGGTCGGCCAACTGCGCCAGACCGTTCGCATGAGCATAGGACCGCAGGTCCGTCAGCACGTCAATGATCCAGTCGTTTGCCATTGCATTCTCGCCCTAGAATAGTTAACAGATCGTTAACTCAATCATAACACGAGTGATGCTGTCCCGAAACCCACCGTTTCCAATCCCCCATTTATGGCGGGGTGATCCGGCCCAAGCCTTTGTGCCTGCGATACGGCCCAAACCAAAAGGCCCGCGAACCGGGGCGGGTTCGCGGGCCAATCCGATCACAGGCGCGCGCGGGTCAGGTGCGGGCGGCCAGCACGTCTTCGACGGTGCGCAACCCGGTGCGCGGCGCAGTCACCAGCACGGCCATGTTGCCGGGCTTGTGCTGGTTCTTCATCATCTTGGTGTGGGCCTTGGGGATATCCGCCCAGGAAAACACCTCGGACATGCAGGGGTCCAGCCGGCGCTCCAGCATCAGCTTGTTCGCTGCAGCCGCCTGTTTCAGGTGGGCGAAATGCGAACCTTGCAGGCGCTTTTGGTGCATCCACATGTAACGGACGTCAAAGGTGCAGTTGAACCCGGTGGTGCCCGCGCAGATCACCACCATGCCGCCCTTTTTCACCACCAGCGACGACACCGGGAATGTCGCCTCGCCGGGGTGTTCGAACACCATGTCGACGTTGATGCCCTTGCCGGTGATGTCCCAGATCGCCTTGCCGAACTTGCGCGCCTCTTTCAGCCACACATTGTATTCGTCGCTGCCGACCTTGGGCAGTTGACCCCAGCAGGAAAAATCCTTGCGGTTGATGACGCCTTTGGCGCCCAGGCCCATGACGAAATCACGCTTGTCCTCTTCGGAAATCACGCCGATCGCATTGGCACCGGCCGCATTGACCAGTTGGATCGCATAAGACCCCAGACCGCCCGACGCGCCCCAGACCAGCACGTTCTGCCCCGGTTGCAGGTCATGCGGCGGGTGGCCGAACAGCATGCGATAGGCGGTGGCCAGCGTCAGCGTGTAACACGCGCTTTCTTCCCATGTCAGATGGCGCGGGCGCGGCATCAATTGCTGCGCCTGCACGCGGGTGAACTGCGCAAACGACCCGTCATGGGTTTCATAGCCCCAGATGCGCTGGGTGGGCGAAAACATCGGATCGCCGCCGTTGCATTCCTCGTCGTCGCCGTCGTCCTGGTTGCAGTGGATCACCACCTCGTCGCCGACTTTCCAGCGCTTGACCTTGTCGCCCACCTTCCAGACGATGCCGGACGCGTCCGAGCCCGCGATGTGATAGGGCTGTTTGTGGCCGTCAAACGGGCTGATCGGAACGCCCAGACCGGCCCAGACGCCGTTATAGTTGACGCCGGCCGCCATCACCAGCACCAGCACCTCGTGGCTGTCGATCTCCCAGGTATCGACGACCTCGACCTCGAACGACTTTTCCGGCTCGCCGTGGCGTTCGCGCCGAATGGCCCAAGCATACATCTGTTTCGGCACATGACCCAAGGGCGGCATTTCGCCGACCTCATACAGATCCTTGATGGGGGCGTCATAGGGGGCGATCCGGGGTTCGGTGTCCAGTGCCATGGGCGTCTCCTGTTCATATCCATGCCGCGATGCAGAATCGCGGGCCTGTCGCACCAGATACAAACGCCTGCGCAACATTGCAATGGGATCAGGGGGTGTTTTTGTAATTTTATGACCGAGCGGTTGCAGAAAGCCGCGCGGCATGCCGCCATCTTGTGCCGCGACGCGGCGAATTGACGGCGGCAGAAAATTCCGGCATTTACGCCAAAGACGCAAGATTATTGCGACCCAAGATGATTGCTCCTCCCCGCCGAAAGGATCGCGCCATGACCCAGCCAACCGCCCAGACCAAAGACAAGCCCTGGCTGTTCCGCACCTATTCCGGCCATTCAACGGCAGCAAAATCGAACGCGCTGTATCGCACCAACCTGTCCAAGGGCCAGACCGGGCTGTCGGTCGCCTTTGATCTGCCCACACAGACCGGCTATGACAGCGATCACGTGCTGGCGCGCGGCGAGGTGGGCAAGGTCGGCGTGCCGATCAGCCATCTAGGCGACATGGCGACGCTGTTCGACCAGATCCCGCTGGACCAGATGAACACCTCGATGACCATCAACGCCACCGCGCCCTGGCTGTTGGCGCTGTATGTCGCGGTCGCCGAACAGCAGGGTGCCACAGTATCGGAACTGCAAGGCACGGTGCAAAACGACCTGATCAAGGAATACCTGTCGCGGGGCACGTATATCTTCCCGCCCAAGCCTTCGATGGCGATCATCGCCGATGTGGCCGAATACTGCTACAAGCACATCCCGAAATGGAACCCGATGAACGTGTGTTCCTATCACCTGCAAGAGGCGGGCGCGACGCCGGAACAGGAACTGTCCTTCGCGCTGGCCACCGCAACGGCGGTGCTGGACGAATTGCGCGGCCGCGTGCCTGCGGATGAATTCCCCGAACTGGTCGGGCGGATTTCCTTCTTCGTGAACGCGGGCATCCGTTTCGTGACCGAGATGTGCAAGATGCGCGCCTTCGTCGATCTCTGGGATGAAATCTGCCGCGACCGCTATGGCGTGACCGATGCGAAATACCGCCGCTTCCGCTATGGTGTGCAGGTCAACAGCCTTGGTCTGACCGAACAGCAGCCGGAAAACAACGTTTACCGCATCCTGTTGGAAATGCTGGCTGTGACGCTGTCGAAACGCGCGCGCGCCCGCGCCGTGCAACTGCCCGCGTGGAACGAGGCGCTGGGCCTGCCGCGCCCCTGGGATCAGCAATGGTCGCTGCGGATGCAGCAGGTGCTGGCCTATGAAACCGACCTGTTGGAATTTGACGACCTGTTCGACGGCAACCCCGCGGTGGACCGCAAGGTTGAAGAACTGAAATCAGGCGCGCGCGCCGAACTGGCGTTGCTGGACGGGATGGGCGGGGCCATCGGCGCGATTGATTACATGAAGGCGCGGCTGGTGGACAGCAACGCCGACCGGCTGAACCGGATCGAGCGGCAAGAGACCATCGTTGTGGGCGTCAACCGCTGGCAGGCGGGCGAGCCGTCGCCGCTGACCGCAGGCGATGGCGGCATCATGGTGGTGGACCCGGCGGTCGAGGCCGAACAGATCGCCCGCCTGAACGCATGGCGCGCCGCCCGCGACGCAGGCGCGGTCAAGGCCGCACTTGCCGACCTGCGTGCGACGGCCCGCGAGGGGCGCAACATCATGCCGCCCTCTATCGCCTGCGCCAAGGCGGGGGTGACCACCGGCGAATGGGCCGGCGAAATGCGCGCCGTGCATGGCGAATATCGCGGCCCCACCGGCGTGTCGCGGTCGGTGTCGAACAAGACCGAAGGTCTGGACGAATTGCGCAGCGCCGTCGATGCCGTCAGCGACCGTCTGGGCCGCCGCTTGCGCTTCCTCGTGGGCAAACCGGGGCTGGACGGGCACTCGAATGGGGCCGAACAGATCGCCTTTCGCGCCCGCGATTGCGGGATGGAGATCGACTATCAGGGCATCCGCCTGACCCCCGCCGAAATCGTCGCCGCCGCCGCCGAAAGCGATGAGGGCGGCGCGCATGTGGTGGGCCTGTCGATCCTGTCGGGTTCACATCTGCCACTGGTGGCCGACGTGATCGACCGGATGCGCGCGGCGGGGCTGGGCCATGTGCCCGTCATCGTGGGCGGGATCATCCCCGATGACGACGCCAAGGCGCTGTTGGCGATGGGGGTTGCGCGGGTTTACACCCCCAAGGATTTCGAGCTGAACAGCATCATGCGCGATATCGTGGTGCTCGCGGACCCAGAACAGGTCGCGGCAGAATAACCGTGGCGGCTGACAAGCAGCCGCCCTATGGGCGCGATCCTGCGGGCGACATCGCGTAGGGCGGCTGCTTGCCAGCCGCCTTGCCCTTGCCTAAACCGCGCCCATGACGCACCCCCGCCTGCCCATCGACGACGCCATCCCTGCGCTTTTGGACGCGCTGCGCGCCCATGGCCGCGCCGTCCTGCAAGCGCCGCCCGGCGCGGGCAAGACCACGCGCGTTCCGCTGGCCATCCTGGACGCCGCCCTGACGCCGCAACGCATCGTCATGCTGGAACCCCGCCGCCTTGCCGCCCGCGCCGCCGCCGAACGCATGGCCGACACGCTGGGCGAAGCCGTCGGCCAGACCATTGGCTACCGCATCCGGGGTGAAAGCCGTACTTCGGGCCAGACCCGGATCGAGGTTGTCACCGAAGGCATCCTGACCCGCATGATCCAGTCGGACCCGGAATTGCGCGGCATCGGTTGCGTGATCTTTGACGAATTTCACGAACGCAACCTGAACGCCGATCTGGGCCTTGCACTGTGCCTCGAAATCGCCAGCCTGCGCGATGACCTGATCCTGTTGCCGATGTCGGCCACGCTGGACGCCGCCCCCGTCGCTGCCCTGATGGACGCGCCCATCATCACCGCCGAGGGGCGCGCCTTTCCCGTCGCCATCCACCACCGCGACCGCCCTCTTGGCCCCCGCGACCGCATCGAGGACGCCACCGCCGCCACCATCCTGCACATCCTGCCCGACACCGAGGGCGGCATCCTCGTGTTCCTGCCCGGCGAGGGCGAGATCCGCCGCGTAGACGCCCTGCTCCGTCCACATCTGCCGCCCGATGTCGCCCTGCGCCCGCTGTTTGGCGCGATGGATTTCCGCGACCAGCGCGCCGCCATCGCCCCCGTCACCACCGGGCGCAAGGTGGTGCTGGCCACGTCGATTGCCGAAACCTCGCTGACCATCGCGGATATCCGCGTCGTGGTGGACGCAGGCCGCGCGCGCCGCGCCCGGTTCGATCCAGGGTCGGGCATGGCGCGGCTGGTGACCGAACGGGTCACCCGCGCCGAGGCCACGCAGCGCACAGGCCGCGCGGGCCGCACCGCGCCGGGTATCTGCCACCGCCTCTGGACGCGCGGCGAGGAAGGCGCGCTCGCCGCCTTCCCGCCGCCCGAAATCGACACTGCCGATCTGGCGTCGCTGGCGCTTGATCTGGCGCTTTGGGGCGCGCGCGCCGATCAACTGCCGTTCCTGACCCCGCCGCCTGCCCCCGCGCTGGCCGAGGCGCAGGCGCTTCTGACCCAGATCGGCGCGCTGGATCAGGGCCGCATCACGCCGCATGGCCGCGCGCTGGCCGCCCTGCCGCTGCACCCGCGTCTGGGTCACATGCTGCTGCGGGCCGGACCGCGCGCCGCCCCTCTGGCCGCCTTGCTGGCAGAGCGCGACCCCCTGCCCCGCAGCGCGCCGGTGGACCTGGCCCTCCGGCTGGCCGCCGTAACTGATCCCGGACGCTTTGCCGCCGACCACCCCCATGCCCCGCATCGCGGCACCATCGAGCGCATCCGCGACGAAGCACGCCGCTTGAAACCCCATGCCGGACCGGAAACTTCGCTCACCCTGCCCGAGATGGCCGCCCTCGCCTATCCCGACCGCATCGGCCAGCGCCGCAAGGGGGACGCGCCGCGTTACCTGCTGTCCGGCGGCAAGGGCGCCGTGCTGTCTGACGCCGACCCGCTGGCGCAATCGCCCTGGCTGGTCATCACCGACACCGATGGCAACCCGCGCGAGGCCACCATCCGGCAGGCCATCCCGATCACGCTGTCGCAACTCCGCGCGCTGTTCGCCCCGCGCATCACCATGCGGCAGGTCTGCGACTGGTCCGCCCGCGAGGCCCGCGTCATCGCCCGCCAACAAGAGGTGCTGGACGCGGTGATCCTCGATGACCGTATCTGGACCACCGCCCCGCCGGATGCCATCGCGCGTGCGATGATGGACGGCATCCGCACCCTGCCGCTGCCACTTTCGGACGCCGCGCGCCGCTTTATCGCCCGCGTCACGCTGGTCCGTGCAGCACCAGACATGTCGGGCCAAGACCTGCCCGACATGGCGGAACCCGCGCTGCTGAACGGGGCCGAGGACTGGCTCTTGCCCCATCTCGGCAAATGCCGCTCTGCCGCCGACTGGAAAGCCTTCGACCTGCTGCCCGCGCTGCGCGCCCGCCTGACCTGGGACCAGTCCCAGACACTGGACCGCCTGGCGCCTGCGCATTTCACCACGCCGCTCGGCCGCGATATCCCCATCGACTATGCGGGCGAGCACCCGGAAATCACGCTGCGCCTGCAAGAGATGTTCGGCCAGACCCGCCATCCGACGGTCGCAGGCCGCCCCTTGCGCGTCACGCTCTTGTCGCCGGGGCAGAAACCAGTGCAGACCACGCTGGATATTCCGGGCTTCTGGGACACATCCTATGCCGATGTGCGCCGCGATATGCGCGGGCGCTATCCCCGCCACCCCTGGCCGGAAAACCCGCGCGCGGCCGATCCAACGCTCCGTGCAAAGCCGCGCGGCACCTAGGCGCGGCCCATCCAGCCCGCCACTTGCGCGGCGTCGATCACATCGGCCAGCACCGGGGCCAGTGTCCCCAACACCACGTCGCGCACGGTATCGGGGTCAATCTCGCGCCCATCGGGGCACGTCACCGCAAACCCGAACACCCCATCGCGCACCACCGCCATGCGGAACCCGGCATCAAACCCCGCCCGCACCGTGGACGACACGCAATGGTTCACGCTCGCGCCCACCACGACAAACCGCGCCACGCCCGCGCCCCGCGCCCACTCTGCCAGATCCGTGGACGCAAACGCCCCCGACGTGGTTTTCACGAACACCTGCTCGCCCGCCACAGGGGCCGCGCACTCCATCACCGCAAACCCCGGCTTGTCGCGGCGAAAGGCCGACCCCGCGCGCGGATCGTCATGCATCACATGCACCACAGGCCAGCCCCGCGCCCGGAACAACGCCAGCAGATCGGCCACCACGCCTTCGGCCTCTGGGTTCGACCGCGCCAGACCCGCCACGGTCCGCCGCGCGAATTCCTGTTGCAGGTCGATCACCAAAAGCGCTGCGTCCATCTTCTCTGGTTCCCAAATATCCCCGCCGGAGGCACCCCGAGGCGGCGGCACAGCCGCCAACGAGATATAAAAGCGCGGCGCAGCCGCTCCGCTGGATTACACGCCGAGGCACCAGCGCATGACCGCCTTTTGCGCATGCAAGCGATTTTCCGCCTCGTCAAAGATCACCGAATGGGGGCCATCCATCACGCCGCTGGTCGCTTCGTCATTCCTGTGTGCAGGCAGGCAATGCATAAACAGCGCGTCGGGTTTCGCCCGCGCCATCAGCGCCTCGTTGACCTGATAGGCGCGCAACTGGTTGTGCCGCCGCTCGCGCGCGGATTCGGGATCATGCATCGACACCCAGGTATCCGTCACCACCAGATCGGCCCCCATCACGGCGCGTTCAGGATTGCGGTCGATGGTGACGGGGTAACCTTTCGCCGCCGCCCATTCCAGCCAGACGCGTTCGGGGTCCAGCGTTTCCGGCCCGGTAAAGGTCAGATCAAAGCCGAACTGCCCCGCCGCATGGGCGAAACTGGCAAAGACATTGTTGCCGTCTCCGGACCACACCACCTTCTTGCCGGCAATCGGGCCGCGGTGTTCCTCATAGGTCATCACATCGGCCATGATCTGGCAGGGATGGGTGCGGTTGGTCAGGCCGTTGATGACGGGGACCGTGGCATGTTCCGCCATTTCCAACAGTGTCGCCTCTTCAAAGGTGCGGATCATGATCAGATCGACATAACGCGACAGCACACGGGCGGTGTCGGCGATGGTTTCGCCGTGGCCCAGTTGCATTTCCTTGCCCGACAGCACCATCGTCTCGCCGCCCATCTGGCGGACTCCGACGTCGAAGGACACCCGCGTGCGGGTCGAGGGTTTTTCAAAGATCAGCGCCACCATCCGCCCCGCCAGCGGCTGGTCGTCATCGCGCGCGCCGCGGGGGCGGTTGTTGCGCGCGGTCTTCATCGCGCGGGCGGCGTCGATCATGACGCGCAGATCGGCGGGGTCGGTCAGGTGGATATCAAGGAAGTGCTTCATGGCATGGGACTTTTCTTTGCCGAACGGCCGGGGGCTCTGCCCCCGGACCCCCGGAGTATTTCTGGCAAAATGAGAGCAGGATCAGGCGACCTTCGTCGCGGTTTCCAGCGCGATGGCGGCGGCGTCCAGCCGTGACAGCGCCTCGGTCGCCTCACTTTCCGTCAGGGTCAGCGGCGGCAACAGGCGCAGCACGTTGTCAGCAGCGGCGACGGTCAGGATCCCGGCGTCATAGCCGGCCTTGACCACATCGGTGTTGGTCGCGACACATTTCAACCCGAGGATCAGGCCCACACCGCGTACGCCCGCGAACACCGTCGGATGGCGCGCCACCAGGCTGTCCAGCCCTTGCAGCAAATGGCCCGACACGCGGTTGACATGATCCAGGAACGCCGGGTCCGCGATGATTTCCAGCACCTTGGCCCCCACGGCGCAGCCCAGCGGGTTGCCACCGTAGGTGGACCCATGCGTGCCCGCCACCATCCCCGATGCCGCGCGTTCGGTGGCCAAGAGCGCGCCCAGCGGGAACCCCCCGCCGATGCCCTTGGCCACCATCATGATATCCGGCGTGACACCCGCCCATTCATGCGCGAACAGCCGCCCCGTGCGCCCCATGCCACATTGCACCTCGTCAAAGATCAACAGCGTACCGGTCGCATCGCAGATCTCGCGCAGCCCCTTCAGGCATTGATCGGGCACCGGGCGGATGCCGCCCTCGCCCTGCACGGGTTCGATGATGACGGCGCAGGTCTGGTCCGTGATCGCGGCTTTCAGCGCCTCATGATCGGCCCATTTCAGATGCACGAAGCCCGGCATCAGCGGACCAAAGCCCTTGACCATCTTTTCCGACCCGGCAGCCGCAATCGCCCCGGTCGAGCGGCCATGAAACGCGCCCTCGAAGGCCACGATATTCACGCGCTCCGGTTGGCCGTTCTCGTAATGGAACTTGCGCGCCATCTTGATCGCCAGTTCGGCGGTCTCGGTCCCCGAATTGGTGAAGAACACCGTATCGGCAAAGGTCAGGTCCACCAGCATCGCCGCCAGCCGTTCCTGTTCCGGGATGGTATAGATGTTCGACACATGCCACAGCCGCCCCGCCTGTTCGGTCAGCGCCGCCACCAGCGCGGGATGCGCATGACCCAGCGCGTTCACCGCGATGCCCGAGCCGAAGTCCAGAAACCGTCGGCCATCCGCCTCGGTCAGCCAGGCGCCCGCGCCAGACACGAAAGACAGCGGCGCGCGATTATAGGTCGGCAGAACGGCAGAGATCATCGGTTTCTCCTTCGGGAAACGGGCGGATGTCCCGGGCAAAAGCAATCGGGAACGGTGGGCAGTTGAACAGGCTGTCGGGGGGGTGCGCAAGGGCTGGTGGCGGTTGCGAAAATGAAAACGCCGCAAAACGCCTTATCGGCGCAGTCGTGCGTGTCGCAAGTCGGTCTGCGTTGGGTGCATTTTCATGAAGTTTCCGATATCTGATTGCCCGCCGTATTACCAGCGGGATTCTGCCCTGATCCGCGCCCTCACCCGCGCCCGCACCCCCCGGGTGCCCCGCGCGAATCACGCCCTTGCCCTCGGCGTCCCGATGGCTAGAATGGCGGCCTGAAACTTTACATCGGGCGGCACCCTGCGTGCCGCTCTTTTGCCACCGGGAAGACCTTGATGAGCTGGACCGACGAGCGCGTGGAACTTCTGAAGAAGATGTGGACCGAGGGCCAGTCCGCCAGCCAGATCGCCAAGGAACTGGGCGGCGTGACCCGCAACGCGGTGATCGGCAAGGTGCATCGTCTGGGCCTGTCGAACCGCGTCGGCGGGCAGGTGATCCCGGGGGCTGGTCCGTTGGGCGAGGCAGAAGCCGAGATGGACGCCGCTGACGCCAAACCCGTCACCCTCGAGACAGCCGCCATCGCGGCTGATCCAGCGGAAGACCTGTCGGCAGAGGATGCCCCCCTGCCCGACGCCATCAACCCCGAAGATGACGACGACGCGCCCGAGCCGGAACGCACCATGTCGCCCGCGCGGCGCGCCATCATCCCGGCAGGTCAGCCCCTGCCGCCGCAGCCATCGGCCAATGAAATCAGCCCCGAGGCGCTGGCCAAGGTCAACGAGGTCGAAAAGCACGCCAAGAAGCTGACGCTGATGGAATTGACCGAACGGACCTGCAAATGGCCCGTCGGCGACCCCGCCACGCCGGATTTCTGGTTCTGCGGCTTGCCGGTGCAGGCCGGCAAACCCTATTGCGATGCCCATGTCGGCGTGGCGTTCCAGCCGATGAGCGCAAGACGGGATCGCAAGCGCTAAGGCGTTCCCGCCCTGCTTTTTCCCTTCCAGCTACTTCGGTTCCTAAATATCCTCGGGGGAGCGCGAGGGGGCAGACAGCCCCCTCGCTCTGCGGTCAGATGACGTCCAACCGCTGCCGCCCTAGGCCCGCGACCTCTAGCGTCATCACATCGCCCGCGCGCAGGAAACGTTGCGGTTTTGCGCCCATGCCGACGCCTTCGGGGGTGCCGGTGGCGATCAGGTCACCCGGCAGCAGCCGCATAAAGCGGCTCATGTAGCTGATGATATGGGCGACGCCAAAGATCATGTCCGAGGTCGAACTGTCCTGCACCGTCACCCCGTTCAGCGCCAATGATATCCCCAGCGCCTGCGGGTCGGGCACCTCGTCGGCGGTCACCAGCCACGGGCCGACCGGGCCGAAGGTGGGGGCGGATTTGCCCTTGGTCCATTGCCCGCCGCGTTCGATCTGCCAGGCACGCTCTGAGACGTCGTTGACGGTCACGTAAGCGGCCACATGCGTCAGCGCGTCGGCCTCGGACACCTGATACGTCTCGCGGCCGATGACGATGCCCAGTTCGACCTCCCAATCCACCTTGCTGTGGCCGGGGGGCAGGATCACCGGATCGAACGGGCCCGACAGCGCCGACGCCGTCTTGTTGAACAGGATCGGTTCCGCCGGGATCGCCATGCCCGCTTCGGCGGCGTGGCGGGCATAGTTCAGGCCGACGCACAGGAAATTCGGCACATGGGACAAGGGGCACCCGACGCGGCCCGTGATCACCGGCAGGGTCGCCAGGTTGATCCCGCGGAGCGCGTCCAATGCCGCCAGCGACACGCCCGCGCCGCCAAAATCACCCGTCACCCCGGCCAGTGACCGCATCTGGCCATCGGCATCCAGCATGGCGGGCACTTCGTGCCCCGCCTCGCCCACACGCAGCAATTTCATCGTCCCGCTCCCTTAACCCCGCCCCAGATAGGGCATTTGCGTTGCCATCACCGTCATGAACGGCACGTTCGCATCCAGCGGCAAGCCCGCCATATACAGCACCGCACTGGCGGCGTGGGCCACGTCCATCACCGCCTCGGGGCGGACTGTGCCATCCGGCTGGCGGATGCCCGCCTGCATGGGGGCCACCATGTCGGTCAGCGCATTGCCGATGTCGATCTGCCCCGCCGCGATGTCGAACGCGCGCCCGTCAACCGCCAGCGTGCGGGTCAGCCCCGTCACCGCATGTTTCGACATGGTATAAGGCGCGGAGCCGGGGCGCGGCACATGCGCCGACACCGAGCCGTTGTTGATGATCCGGCCCCCCATCGGGGTCTGCCGCCGCATGATCCCGAACGCGGCGCGCGCGCATAGGAACATGCCGGTGATGTTGGTGGCGGACAGCGCCTGCCAGTCATCCAGCGGGATTTCATCAATCGGCGCGCCTTTGACGAAAATGCCCGCATTGTTGAACAGCACGTCCAGCCGGCCCCAGGCCGCCATGGCCTGCGCGAAACCGGCCTCCACCTGCGCCGGTTCCGTCACATCCATCGGCAGGATCAGCGCGTTGGGGTGGCCCTCTGCCGCCGCCTCCAAAGAGGCGATGCGCCTACCGGCCAGACCGACGCGCCAGCCCGCCAGCAGAAACGCCCGCGCGGTCGCGCGCCCCACGCCGCTGCCTGCGCCGGTGATCAGGATCGTCTGCATCGCGGCCCCCCTTGTTGCGACATTCCTGCCATGCGCGGGGCGCAAGGCCAAGCCCCGCCTTGCCCCTTTGCATCCGCCCGCCGGTCGGGGTAGCCAAGGCGCATGATGACTGCACCCGATCCGAAACGCGCCTTCTGGGCTGGCTGGTGGGCCTGCACGCCGTTCGTGTTTGCTGCCGTTCCGTTCGGGCTGTTGTTCGGCGTCGTTGCGCGGGATGCGGGGCTGGACCTGTTGCAGACCATGGCGATGTCGGTCGTCGTCATCGCGGGGGCGGCACAGTTCACCGCGCTGGCGCTGCTGGTGGATCAGGCGCCGGTGTTTCTGGCGCTGGCGGCGGGGTTGGCGGTCAACCTGCGGATGGCGATGTATTCCGCCGCGCTGCAACCGCATCTGGGCCATGCGCCCGTCTGGCAGCGGATGGTGATGGCCTATCTGATGGTGGATCAGGCCTATGCCGTGGCAGGGCAGCATTTCGAGGTGACCCCCGCCATGCACCCCGCCGACAAGGTGGCCTATTACTTTGGCGCGGTGCTGCTGGTCTGCCCGCTATGGGTGGCGGCGACATTCACCGGTGCGGTGGTCGGCAATGCGATACCGCCCGCGCTGTCATTGGAATTTGCCGCGCCGATCTGTTTCATCGCGCTGTTCAGCCCGATGTTGCGGACCCTGCCACATATCGTGGCTGCCGGCGTGGCCGTCGTTGGCGCGATCCTGTTTTCGGGCCTGCCGGTGGGGGTGGGCCTGATCTGCGCCGCCTTTGTCGCCATGCTGGCCGGGGCAGAGACCGAGCGCCGCCTGACGCGGGGGCGGTCATGATCGACCCCGTTACATTCTGGACCACGACGGTCGCGCTGGGGCTTGGCACCTTTCTGATCCGGTTTTCCTTTCTGGGGTTTCTGGGGCGGCGGACCCTGCCGGACTGGGCGTTGCGGCACCTGAAATACGTGGGCGTCGCCGTGCTGCCCGCGCTGGTCACGCCGATGGTGCTGGGGCCTGCGTTGCAGGCTGGCGCGCTGGACCCCATGCAGGTGGACCCGGTCCGTTTGATCTCGGCGCTGGTGGCGCTGGGGCTGGGCTGGCGGTATTCGGTGATCTGGGCCATCGGCGGCGGCATGGGCACGCTGTGGCTGTTGCAGGCGCTGATTTAGGCCCGCAGCTTACGCATCGTCCAGCGACGCCCGCAGCGCGTCCCACAGCACAGCGACCGGCTCGATCCCGACCGACAGACGCACAAACCCCGGTGCGACCGCATCGCCCCAGCGGGCGCGGCGTTCGGCGGATGAATGCACCCCCCCGAACGATGTCGCCGGTTGCAACGCAGCGCAGCCGGTGATGAACCGTTCGGCGCGCGCCTCGCTGTCCAGCGTCAGGCCGATCAGGAAGCCGCCGGTGGACATCTGCGACTGGCACAGGTTATGCCCAGGATCGCCCGGCAGGCCGGGATAGCGCACAAGGCGGACCTTGGGATGGGCCTGCAACCGCGCCGCCACCTCGGCGGCAGAGGCGCACATGCGCGAAAACCGCAGTTCCAGCGTTTCAAGGCCGCGGTGCGTCACCCAAGCCTCGAACGGCCCCGGAATGGCGCCCGAAATCTTGCGCCAGTCGCGCACCCGCGCCATCAGGTCCGCGTCGCGGCCCGTGACATGGCCCATCAGCACGTCGGAATGGCCCGACGGCGCCTTGGTGTCCGCCGCCGCCACCAGATCAGCCCCCAGGTCCAGCGGGCGCTGGCCATAAGGTGTCATCGTGGTGTTATCGACGACCACCAACGCGCCCGCCGCATGGGCCGCTTCGGAAATGCCTGCGATATCGCAGAGGTCCAGCCCCGGATTGGACGGCGTTTCCAGAAACACCATGCGCACGCCCGCGAACCCGCCCTCGGCCATCGCGGGCGTCAGGCGTTCCTCGACCACGACGCCCAAGGGTTTCAGGAACCGGTCCGCCAACAGCCGCGTGGTGTAATAGCCGTCCGCCGGGATGATCACCTTGTCGCCTGCGCGCACTACGGCAAAGAACGCCGCCGCAATCGCCGCCATGCCGGACGGAAAGGCGATGGCGGTGGCCCCTTCCAGATGGCCCAGCGCATGTTCCAGCCCGTCCCAGGTCGGGTTGTCCATCCGGCCATAGCCGCGCGCGCCCGCAGGATCACCCGGCAGGTGATACATCGCCGCCAAGGTGATCGGCAGCGGCACCGGGTCGCCCTTGGCCAATTCCGCGCGGCGCAGGTGCAACAGCTCGGTGGCGATCTGGTCCATGTCGGCGCGGGTGTCGGTCATCTGGTGTCTCCTGAGGTTCGGGAGGCCATCAAAAGCCAAGCCCGCAGCGCTTGCAAGAGGCGGTGCCCCCAAAGACCGCCATCCGCCCAGATCACGTCCCGTCAAACGCACATAAGGCGTGCACGGCCATCCCCATGCCTTCCAGCCGCGCGCGCCCGCCCAGATCGGGCAGATCGACCACAAAGGCGCAGCCGACAATCGCGCCCCCCAGCCGTTCCACCAGCGAAATCCCCGCCGCCGCCGTGCCCCCCGTCGCCAGCAGATCATCCACGATCAGCACGGTTTCGCCGGACGCAATCGCGTCGGTGTGAATTTCCACCACCGCCTGACCATATTCCAGCGTGTAGGCCGCGCTGATCACGGCCCCCGGCAGCTTACCCTGCTTGCGCACCGGCACAAACCCGCAGCCCAATTGATGCGCCACCGCCCCACCCAGGATGAACCCGCGCGCCTCCAGCCCCACCACCTTGTCGATGCGCCGCCCGGTATAGGGGTGCAGCAACTGATCGACACAGATGCGAAACCCGCGCGGATCGGCGAACAGCGTGGTGACATCGCGGAACATGATCCCGTCATGCGGGAAATCGGGGATGGTGCGGATGTAATCCTTGACGGTCTTCATGCGGGTCACCCTTCGGGATAGTGGCGGCGCAGCGCCATGATATCCTGCGCGCCCAAGCGTTTGACGGCGTTGCTGTCCTGCGACAGCACGGACCGCGTGTCGTAGAACGGATTGCGGATATCGGTCAACAGGCCAAGCGCCTGCACCAGTTCCTCAAGCATCGCGGATTCGTAAGACCGGATCGACAGCGTGCGCGAAAACAGCACGGCGGCGCGCAGCACCTCGCCGTCGGGCCGATACCAGACCCGCGTCGAAGCCCCGCCGATGCGCTGCCCGTCCAGCCCGTCGACCCCGGTGCCCGCCAGCATGGCCCCCGCCTCGGCATCAACCATCAGGATCGGGATATCGGGGACATCTTGTGCATCGACGACGATCAGCCGCACCCCCGCCTCCGCCGCATTCACCTGCTGCACCGCGCGGACCAGCGCCGCGCGGGCGCGCTTGGCCTTGCCGCCCAGAAACGCCCGGTCCATCCGCACGATGCCAACGCGCAAGGGCCGGTCCTGCGTCCAGCGCACCATCGGCTTGGCGCAATCGCCGCCGGGTGGGGCGGCGCAGGCCACCAGCCGGTAGAAATCATCGTCCGACAGCGCACCGTCGCTGGCCACAAATTCCTGCGCCATGGCCGCGTGGCCAAGCAGCATCAGGCCCGCCGCCCATCTCACAACACCCGGCCTGCCACCGCGTCCAGCCGCGCAACCAGGCCTGCATCACGCTTGTCCGGCGCGGTCATGATGGCGTGGGTCAGCGCGCGGTCACAGCCATGCGGACAGGGCGCGCGCGCCCCGCCCAGCCGCGCGGGCAGTGCTGCAACCATGCTGCGCGCATGACCGGCGTTGCCCATCAGTGTGGCGATGATCGCGGTCACATCGACCTCGCCATGGTCAGGATGCCAACTGTCGTAATCCGTCACCATGGCAACCGAGGCATAGCACAACTCGGCCTCGCGCGCCAATTTCGCCTCGGGCATGTTGGTCATGCCGATCACATCCGCGCCCCAGACCTCGCGGTACATCCGGCTTTCCGCCAGCGTGGAAAACTGCGGCCCTTCCATGGCAAGGTATGTGCCGCCGCGATGCACGGTCACGCCCGCCGCCTCTGCCGCATCGGCGCAGACCGCCGACAGGCGCGCGCAGGTCGGATAGGCCACCGACACATGCGCGACGCAGCCGGGGCCAAAGAACGACGCGGCGCGCCCGACGGTGCGGTCGACGAACTGGTCCACCACCACGAAATGCCCCGGTGCCATCTCTTCGCGGAACGACCCCACAGCGGAAACCGAAATCACATCCGTCACCCCCAGCCGTTTCAGCGCGTCGATGTTGGCGCGGTAGGGCACCGAGGACGGGCTGTGCACATGCCCCCGGCCATGGCGCGGCAGGAACACCATCCGCACGCCCGCCAATGTCCCCGTCAGCACCTGATCCGACGGCGCGCCCCAGGGCGTGGCCACCGTGACCCATTCCGCCCCCGCCAGCCCGTCGATGTCATAGATCCCCGACCCGCCGATCACGCCAATCACCGTTTCCTGCACCGCCTGCTCCTTCATCTTGCTCTAAATACTCCGGGGGGGCCCGCGAGGGCGGGGGGCAGCGCCCCCCTCTGCGCTTACCCCAGCACCGCGCCTGGATTGAGGATGCCCACCGGATCAAACAGTGCCTTGACCCCGCGCATCATCGCAATCTTTACCGGATCGCCATAGCGGACAAGGTCGTCCACCTTTAGCCGCCCGATGCCGTGCTCTGCCGAATGTGACCCGCCCAACGCGTGGCAGATGTCATGCACCGCGCGCTGCACCGCGTCACGCACATCGGCGTAATCGGCCTTGGACCGCCCTTCGGCCGGGAACACGTTGTAATGCAGGTTGCCGTCGCCCAGATGGCCGAAACAGTTGATCCGCAGCCCCCCCATCGCGGGTCCGACGCGGGCGAAATGGGCATCCGCCTCTGCGATGAACGTGGCCACCGCCTCCAGCGGCACCGAGATGTCATGCGAACTGATCGCGCCGACGCGGCGGTTCGCCTCGGGGATCTGTTCGCGCACCTCCCAAAAGGCGTGGCGCTGCGCCTCGGAGGCGGCAATCACGCCATCGCTTGCCAGACCTTCGTCCACCGCAGCCGCGAACAGCGCGGCCAGCGCCTCGGCCGGGTCCAGCCCCCGCGCCAGCCCCACGTCAATCAGCACGAACCATGCGGGCATATCCGCAAAGGGGCGGCGCAGATCGGGCAGCTTGTCGGCCAAAAACCGCAGGCCCATCCCGCTCATCAATTCGAACGCGCTGATGCCCTCGCCCATGTGGTCGCGCGCCAGCGCCAAGAGGCGAAGTGCTGCGGCGGGCGATGGCACCACGAACAGCGCTGTCCCCTCGCCACTTGGGCGCGGTGACAGCTTCAGCGACGCCGCCGTGATCACCCCCAACGTGCCCTCGGACCCGATCATCAGGTTGCGCAGGTCATAGCCGGTGTTGTCCTTGCGCAGCCGCGACAGCCCGTTCCAGATGCGCCCATCCGCCAGCACGACTTCCAGCCCCAGGCACAGGTCGCGCGCATTGCCATAGCGCAGCACATTGACCCCGCCCGCGTTCGTGGCCAGCAATCCGCCGATCCGCGCCGATCCCTTGGACGCGATGGTCAGCGGATACAGCCGGTCCACCGCCTCTGCCGCCCGGTGCACGTCTTGCAAGATGCACCCCGCCTCGGCGATCAGCACGTTTTCATCCGGGTAAACCGCCCGCACCGCCGCCATGCGTTCCAAGGACAGCAACACCGCGCCCCCGCCATCCGGCATAACCTGCCCGCCGACCAATCCCGTGCCGCCCGAATAGGGCACCACGCCGACCTGCGCGGCCGTGCAGGCCGCCAGCACCGCCGCCACCTCTTGCACCGATCCGGGCGCAACCACCGCCGCAGCGCTGCCCTGCCAACGCCCGCGCGGTTCTTCCAGATAGCGGGCCACGGCGGGGCGCAGGCCCTTTGGCCCCACCAATGTGCCAAGATGGTCCAGAAACGCGGGGGCTGCGGGCTTTAATGTCATGCTCAAAGGGTTAGCACAGTCCAAGGCCGCGTCCAGACCCCAGCATCACCCGTCACCGCCCCGACCGCGACGGGTGTGCTACGCGCGCACAGTTTTTTCGGCCCAGCCTTGACGGCTCCCCGGTCCCTGCCCAAGTGCTTCCGGCGGACCGGGCCCCTCTGGCGATGCCTTGCATCGTGATGTCGGACCGCATCGACACTGGTCGATGGCTGCACCGGCGCATCTTCACCGTTCCGGTCTGTCATCGCACTGTATGGACCCGCTCAGACAGAAGGACCCGCACGTGGATCTGTTAACCTATCTGTTTCTCGACAAGCCGCTGTGGATGTGGCTGTTGTTCATGTCACTTGTGGTGGCGCTGCTGGTGTTCGACCTTGGCGTTCTGAACAAGAAGGACCACGAAATCGGTGTGGCCGAAAGCCTGCGCCTGTCCGCGATGTATATCGCGCTGGGTCTGAGTTTTTCGGGCTTTATCTGGTATACGATGGACGGCACGGCAACGGCGCAGTATTTGACCGCCTTCGTGGTGGAAAAGACGCTGGCGCTGGACAACATCTTTGTCATCGCGCTGATTTTCGGGTTTTTCGCTATTCCGCGGCAATATCAGCACCGCGTGCTGTTCTGGGGCATCCTGGGCGTGATTGTGCTGCGCGGCATCATGATCGGTCTTGGGGCCACGATTGTCGAACAGTATGGCTGGGTGTTGTATGTGTTCGCCGGGTTCCTGATCTTTACCGGCATCAAGATGCTGTTTGCCGCCGACAAGGATCACAAGATCGAAGAAAACGGTCTGATGCGGTTCCTGAAAAAGCGCCTCAATGTCACCGACGACCTGCATGGCCACGACTTTTTCGTACGCAAACCCGACCCGGCAACGGGCCGCGTGGTGCGCTATGCCACGCCGCTGTTCCTGGCGCTGGTGATGATCGAAATCGCCGATCTGGTCTTTGCCGTCGATTCGGTGCCTGCCGTGTTCACGATCACAACGGACCCCTACATTGTCTATACGTCGAACATCTTCGCCATCCTTGGCCTGCGCGCGCTGTATTTCGCGCTGTCGGCGATCCTGCACCGCTTTGCCTATCTGAAATACGCGCTGTCGGTGCTGTTGGTGTTCATCGGATCGAAAATCTTCATCGCTGACCTGATGGGCTGGGCAAAATTCCCGCCCGAATGGTCGCTGGGCATCACCTTTGCCATTCTGGGTGCGGGCATCGTGTTCTCGCTCTGGAAAACCGCCAGCGACAAGACCGCCACACAAAGCTGACACCTTTACGGGGGGCGAAAGCCCCCCGTTTTGGCGCATTTGCGGGCGAACGCCCCCTGCGAAACCTCTCACTCCCGCAAGGCCGCAGGCCAGAGCACCACCACCCGCGGCCGCGATGGCAGATCGCGCAGCGACACCTCCAGCGCCGGGCCCCCCGTATCCACCACCTCGAAGGTGCCCTCCATGCCGCGCAGAAACGCCTGCAAGGTGCTTTCGCCAAACCAGTGCATCGGGATCACGATCGACGACCGCAACCGCGTCAGCACATCGATCATCGACGGCAAATCCAGCGTCATGCCGCCATCCACGGGGGCCATCACGACATCCAGCCGGCCGAGGGCTGCGAATTGCGCATCATCGGGGATGTGATGCAGATGGCCCAGATGGCCAATGCACAGCCCCTCGACCTCGAACACAAAGATCGAATTGCCGCCCGCCTCGACCCCGCCAAGGCCGCGCCGGATATCGGTGGGCACATTGCGCACCAGCATCTCGTCCAAGTCCAGATGATGATCCGCAGGCCCCGCCGCATCACCCCAGCCGCGCAGCACATGCGGGATTGCCGGATCCGGATAGCTGGTGAAATGCGTCTCATGCGCATGGTTCATCGTCACCACCGTGGGGGTGAAATCGACATTGCCAATCCAGCCGGAGTAATCCGTGATCGCCGTCAGCCCGCCGGGCGTGGCCAACAGAAACATCGCATGATCAATGTAATGCAGTCGCACCCGGCCCTTAGCGACGGGGGCGCGGAAACTTGCGGTTTGGACATATTCCATCCCCGGCGCGGCATCGGCGATGGCGATGCAATGGCTGGGGCGGCGGCTTTGGGCGTCGACTGGCAGGGCAAGTGCCGCAAGCAGACCCAAGGACAAGGCGTAACGCAGCATCAACGGCCCTCCCGATTTGGCAAAGCGTAACACAAGCTTTGGCAAATGCGGGTGGGTCGCGGCTGTCACGTTCCCGTGATATCGGCACAGCGCCTGCGGCTTGGGCGGATTCGTAGGGCGGCTGCGAGCAGCCGCCCTACCCGGCGCCTTAGCCGGCGTCCGTCCGCCCGCGCCGGTCGTGGCGCAGCGCGGCATAAAGGACATGCGTCCGCCAACGCCCGTTGATTTGCAGATAACTTTGCGCCACGCCTTCGTACTTGAACCCGCAGGCCTCCAGCACACCGCGCGAGGGGGTGTTTTCCGGCAGGCAGGCGGCCTCGAGGCGGCTGAGGTCAAGCCCGTGCCAGGCGTGATGCACCAGTGCGCTCAGCGCCTCGCGCATGAAGCCCTGCCGCTGGAACGGCTGCCCCATCCAATAGCCCAGCGTGCCCGCCTGCGCCGGACCCCGGCGGATATTGTCCAGCGTCAGCGCGCCGATCAGGCGCTGATCCTCGCGCCGGATCAAGAACAGGGGCAGCGCGCTATCCTGCGCGATGGACCGCTGCGCCCAGAGCACGCGGTTGGTGAACCCTTTGCGCGTCAGGTGATCCGCGGCCCAGGCGGGTTCCCAGGGCACCAGCCCCTCGGCGCTGGCGCGGCGCAATTCGCACCACGGCGTGTAATCGGCATGCTGCGGCGGGCGCAGCGTCAGGCGCTCGGTCTCGATCCGCACCTTCCGCCGGGCCAACAGCATCACGCAGCCCGCCGCTCCTGCATCGCGGCAAGCACAGGCGCGCGCCGCACCGGACCATAGAGCGCCTGCGCCATCGGCGCGCGCACCACCATGCCCTCGGCAAAGCGCGCGACATCGGCCAATGTCACCGCATCCACCCGTGCCACCATTTCCGGCAGCGTCGGCACCCGGCCCCAGACCTGCACCATGCGCGCCAGCCGTTCGGCGCGCGACGACGGGCTTTCCAGCCCCATCAGCATGCCCGCCTTCATCTGCGCCTGCGCGCGCGCCACCTCGGCCTGTGTCATATCCGACGCGGCGCGCTTCATCTCGTCCAGTGTCAGGCGCATCAGATCGCCGATATCCGCCGCCGATGTGCCGGCATAGATCGTCATCATGCCGGTGTCGTCATAGGCGCCGATCTGGCTCCAGATCGAATAACAAAGGCCCCGCTTTTCGCGCAGTTCCTGAAACAGCCGCGATGACATGCCGCCGCCCAAAGCGCCGGAATAGACTTGCGCCACATATATGTCGTCGCCGCGATATTCCGGGCTTTCAAACCCCAGCGCCACATGCGCCTGTTCCAGTTTCTTGACGTGCCGCACCTCGCCGCCCTGAAACCGGGCGGGCACGACGGCGGGCGGAGCGATGGGGGTCAGGTGGCCGAACAGCCGTTCCGCATCGCGCATGAGCGCATCGTGATCCACCGCGCCTGCGGCGGCCAGGATCATCTGGCCGGGGCCATAGTGATCGGCAACAAAGCCACGAAAATCCGAGCCCTGAAACGCGCTGACCCGGTCTTCGGGGCCAAGGATGGTGCGGCCCAGCGGCTGATCGGGATAAGCGCTTTCCTGCAACCAGTCAAAAATGATGTCATCGGGGGTATCCAGCGCCTGCCCGATCTCTTGCAGGATCACGCCGCGTTCCACCTCGATCTCGGCGGGGTCAAAGGCCGGGTTCAGGATGATATCGGCCACCACATCCAGCGCCAGCGGCACATCGGCCTGCAACACGCGCGCGTAATAGGCGGTGGTTTCGCGGCTGGTATAGGCGTTGAGGTATCCGCCGACATCCTCGATTTCCTCGGCGATCTGCAGGGCCGACCGCCGCGCCGTGCCCTTGAACGCCATATGTTCCAGAAAATGCGCGATGCCGTTCTGGTCCAGCCGTTCATTGCGCGCGCCCGCATTGATCCAGACCCCGACGGACGCGGATTGCAGATGTGGCATGTGTTCCGTCACCACCCGAAAGCCATTGGGAAGCGTATCAAGGCGGACGGTCATGCGCGGCGTCTTTCGTGGATCAGGGTTTCAAGGGCGGCCAAATCATTGGGCACATGGGTCAGCCGTTCGGGCCGGTCATATAGCCCCGCCATATGCGGCGGCAGCGCGGGGCGGATGCCGGTGGCGGCCTGCACGGCGTCAGGGAATTTCGCCGGATGCGCCGTGGCGAGTGTGACCATCGGCACGCCCGCGCGCAGGTGCTGTTCGGCGACATGCACGCCGACCGCGCTGTGCGGGCACAGCAATTCGCCGGTTTGTGCCAAGGTGCGGGTGATGGTGGCGGCCGTTTCATCCTCGGAGGCGCGCCCAGATGCGAAATCGGCGGCCAGCGCGTCGCGCACCCCTTGGGACAGGGTGAACCCGCCCGCCTTCAGGTCATCCATCAACGCGGCTGTCGCCGCCGCATCCGCGCCATGCGCGTAATAGAGCGCGCGTTCGAAATTCGACGACACCTGAATATCCATCGAGGGGCTGATCGTCGGCATGACCCCGTCCGGGCGATAGGCCCCGGTGGACAGGCAGCGGTGCAGGATGTCGTTCTGGTTCGTCGCCACCACCAGCCGCCCGATGGGCAGGCCCATCCGTTTTGCAACCAGACCGGCAAAAATATCCCCGAAATTCCCCGTGGGAACCGTGAAATCCACTTCGCGGCCCGGCGCACCCAGCGCAGAGGCGGCGGCAAAGTAATACACCACCTGCGCCAGCACGCGGGCGATGTTGATCGAATTGACCCCCGCCAGCCCCACGGCATCGCGGAAGTCGAAATCGTTGAACATGTCTTTGACCCGCGCCTGCGCGTCGTCAAACGTGCCGTCGATGGCCAGCGCATGCACATTCGCCTCGGTGGGCGTGGTCATCTGGCGGCGCTGCACCTCGGACACCCGGCCCTGCGGATAGAGGATGAACAGATCGACGTTTTCCAGCCCGCGAAACGCCTCCATCGCCGCCGACCCGGTATCGCCCGAGGTCGCGCCGACGATGGTGATGCGGTGCCCGGTCCGCGCCAGCGTCGCCTGCATCATCTGCCCCAGCAACTGCATGGCGAAATCCTTGAACGCCAAGGTGGGTCCGTGAAACAGTTCCAGCAGGAAATGCCCCGGCGCCAATTGCACCAGGGGCGCGCGCGCGGTGTGCGCAAACCCCGCATAGGCGCGCGCGATCAGGACGCGAAATTCGTCGGACGCAAAGGCATCGGACATGAATGGCGCGAGCACGCGGGCGGTCACCTCTTCATAGGGCAGACCTGCCAGGGCGGCGATATCGGCGTGGGTCATCTGCGGGATGGTTTCGGGCAGATACAGCCCGCCGTCGCGCGCCAGCCCGGTCATCATCGCGGCCTCGAAGGACAGAACGGGCGCATGGCCGCGGGTCGATATATAATGCATGGTCAGCCTTTCGCGGTCCGGCGATTGCGCCACAGGAAGTATCCGGTCATCGCGGTCCAGACAACGGCCAAACCGAACCACTGCATGGCATAGCCGAAATGATCATTCGGGATCGTCGCGGTATCGACGGGCAGCGGCGTGATGCCGGGTTCCGCCGGGTCCATGCTGCGCGCCACGATCAACAGCGGCTCGGTGCTCAGCACCTGGGCCATGCGGGCGATGTCGCGGGCGAACCAGATGTTCTTGGCCTCGTCATTGGCGGGTGTGGATGATGTCCGGTCATCGGGCAGATGCACGTTGCCGATGACGCGGCCCGCGCCCCCCGGCGGGATCGGCGTTTCCAGCGCGACAAAGCCGCGATCCAGCAGGATGCGCCGCCCCTCTGCCGTCTCGAACGCGGAAATCACCCGATACCCTGCGCCGACCTGTTTGCGGCTGACCAGAACACGCAGCGCGTCCGGGCCTGTCCGCCCGTCCAGCGCCACAGGAAGCCAGCGGTCGGCTTCGGTCACGGTCCGGGGAAGATCGGCGGGGGCCGCAGCAATCCGCGCCTCGATCTGCGCCAACACGCCCTCTTTCCAGGCCAGCCGCTGCATCTGCCAGACACCCAGCCAGATCAGCACCGCCGCGCCCAACACGCCAAAAATCAGGGGAACCAGCACCCGCATGGATCAACACTCCGGTAAAATGAAAACGCGAAAGGCGCGCGGTCGCCCGCGCGCCTGCCGCAAATCGTCGGATGACGGATCAGCCGCCCCAGATGTAGACCGCCATGAACAGGAACAGCCAGACCACATCGACAAAATGCCAATACCACGCCGCCGCCTCGAAGCCGAGGTGGTTTTCCGGGGTGAAATGCCCCTGATAGGCGCGATAGAGGCAGATCGCGAGGAAGATAGTGCCAACAACCACGTGGAAACCGTGGAACCCGGTCGCCATGAAGAAGTTCGCGCCATAGATGTTGCCCGCAAACCCGAACGCCGCATGGCTGTATTCATAAACCTGAAACACGGTGAAAATGGCCCCCAGCGCGATGGCCAGCCACAGACCGGTTTTCAGGTCTTGCCGGTTGTTTTCATGCACCAGCGCATGGTGCGCCCAAGTCGCCGCCGCGCCGGAACACAAAAGGATAAGCGTGTTGATCAGTGGCAGATGCCAGGGATCGAACGTCTCGATCCCGGCGGGGGGCCAGACGCCGTCTACGCCGGGGCTGATGCCATCGGGATGCATCGGATACATGGCGTGCTTGAAGAACGACCAGAACCACGCGGCAAAGAACATCACTTCGGACATGATGAACAGGATCACGCCATAACGCAGGCCGATGGCCACGACCGGCGTGTGATCGCCCGCACGGTTTTCGGACACGGTTTCCGACCACCAGCCGTACATCACGTACAAAACGCCGACAAAGCCCGCAATCAGGACATAGGGCCCGCTGTCATGGAAAAACAGCACCGCGCCGAACAGCATGACAAAGGCGGCAACGGCGGCCAGAAACGGCCAAAGCGATGGGGCCAGAATATGATAGTCGTGGTTCTTTTCGTGCGCCATGGGTTCCTCGTGGCTTTGCCGTCAGATCGCGGGTCAGTTTGTGGTTAACGTCTTTTCCGGGGTCAGGCTTGCGGCCTCTTCCGGCAGGTCCGTTTCGAAGAATGTATAGGACAGCGTGATGGTATGCACGTATTTCGCATCGCGGTCCTGCAAAATCGCAGGATCGACATAGAAGGTCACCGGCATCTGCACTCGCTCGCCGGGGGCCAGCACCTGCTGTTGAAAGCAGAAACAGTCGATCTTGGTAAAGAACCCGCCCGCCTGATAGGGCGCGACATTGTAGGACGCGGTCCCTGCGATCACACGGTCGGTGGGGTTGTACGCCTCATAGAACGCCAAGCCCGTCTCGCCCAGCCGCACCGTCATTTCGCGTTCTACGGGCGTGAACTGCCACGGCATGTCGTGGTTGACCGAGGCGTCAAAGCGCACCTTGATTGTCTGTTCCAGGATCACATCGGACCCGGTCGAACCGACCAGCGTCGCCCCGCCGAACCCGGTCGTGCGGCAGAACCAGTCATAAAACGGCACCGATGCCCAGGCCAGCCCGCCCATCAGCACCACGGTGCCAACGGTTTGCGCCACGGTCTTGGTTTTACCGTCCAATTCACGCCACCGCATCGCTCAACCTCCCTCGGCCGGTTTGGCAGGCGCGGCAATCGGCGCACCGGCCGCATTGGGCCGTGGTTCAAATCCGCCGATGGATACTTTCGCCACGGTCAGCCCGAACACCACCGCGACCAGAAACGCCAGGACCAGACCCAGCCCCAGATTCAGGCTGAACCGGCGCTTGTGCAATTCATGCGGTTCGCGAAAACTCATGGCCACACGCCCCAGCCGCGCAGGCCCGCGTCAATCATGATCGCGCCGAAATGCAAGAACAGATAGCCAAGCGACAGGCGGAAAAAGCTGCGTTCCACCTTGTAGTTGTCAGATGCCGCCACGGCTTCGTCGCGCCGCCAGATCGCAACCGCCCCATTCAGGAACAGCGCATTCATCACCACGCTGACCACCAGATAAGCAGGCCCGGCAATGGGCGTCAGTAGCAGTGCCAGCGCCACCGGGGCCAAGATTATGGTATAGGCCAGAATATGGTTGCGGGTCACGCGGCGGCCGTGCGTCACGGTCAGCATCGGAACCCCGGCGTTCTGATAATCGTCGTTCATGAACAGCGCCAGCGCCCAGAAATGCGGCGGCGTCCAGGCGAAGATCAGGGCAAACATCAGCACCGCTTCGACAGATATGCCGCCCGTGGCAACCGCCCAGCCAATCATGGGCGGGAACGCCCCCGCCGCGCCACCGATCACGATATTCTGTGGGGTCGAACGCTTGAGCCACATCGAATAGACGACCGCATAGAAGAAGATGGTAAAGGCCAGCAGTGCCGCAGGCACCACTCCGGCGGCAAGCCACAGCATCACCACCGCCATCACCGACAGGGTCAGCCCGACCGACAGCGCCTCGTCCGCGCTGACTTTGCCGGCGGGCACGGGACGCCGTGCGGTGCGGCGCATCAGCCGGTCGATGTCAGCATCCCACCACATGTTCAGCGCGCCGGACGCCCCTGCACCGACGGCAATGAACAGGATCGCGGCAAATCCGACCATCGGATGCACAGCAACCGGGGCGGCCACCAGACCGGCCAGCGCCGTGAACACCACCAACGACATCACGCGCGGCTTCAGCAGGGCGAAATAATCACCAAAGCGGGCGTCGGTCTGTGTCGCCGGGTGGTTCAGAGACGCGTCGCTCATGGGAATGGGTCTGACCTGTCAGGGGAAGATGATCGTGGGATCTCAGTGGTGTAGGATGGCTGGTTCCAGCCATCCCGGCTTAGTTCAGCGCCGCAACCTCGACATAGCCGCCCTCAGAGGTCGCCGCCGCCAGCCATTTGTCATAGGCCTCCTGGCTGACAACCTTGACCGTGATCGGCATATAGGCATGGGCTTGTCCGCACAGCTCCGAGCACTGACCGAAATACACGCCCTCGCGGTCGGCCTTGAACCACAGTTGCGCCAGGCGCCCCGGCACACCGTCCTGTTTCACGCCAAAGGCCGGGATGGTCCAGGAATGGATCACGTCGGACCCGGTGACCTGCATCACGATGGTCTTGCCGACGGGCACGACCACGGCGGTATCGGTTGCCAGCAGGAATTCGTCCTTGGTGTAACCTGCGGCGACCAGTTGCGCCTCGACCTCGGGCGTCAGGCGGTTGTCGCCACCCGTCGCGGGCGCACCGATCATATAGCTGTCAAAGGCCAGCCCGTGATCGACATATTCATAGCCCCAGTACCACTGGTAGCCGGTCACCTTGATCGTGATATCCGCGTCGGGAATTTCCTGCTGTTTGAACAGGATGGGCAGCGAAAACGCCCCGATGAACACCAGGATCAGGATCGGCACGATGGTCCAGGCGACCTCGATCGGGGAATTGTGCGTGAAACTTGCCGGGGTCGGGTTGTTGCGGCGGCTGTAGCGAACGATGATGACCGCCAGCAAAGCGCAGACAAACAGCACGATACCGGTGATGATGACAAGGATCATCCCGTCCAGCCATTGCAGGTCGCGCGCCAGTTCGGTGGCGGCGGGTTGGAACCCGGTAGCGCCATCGGTGGGGCGACCAACGAATTCCTGCACCGTTTGTTGCGCCATCGCGGGCAGTGATCCCACCGCCCATGCCGCCGCCGTAAGACTAGAAAGTTTGCGCATATTCAGCACCCTGACCTGGTGATCGTTCCGGTTCCCGTTTTCAGACGCTTGAGGTGTACCGCGGCACACCGCGCGTCTGTATATTGTCTCAGGTAAAACCACATTCCGCGCCGGGGCACAACATATCCGCTTGCGGCAAAGAGACGCTTTTTGATCTGGATCAACGCCAGCCCCGTTCGACCACATGTCTTCGGTTGCCCTTGCCCCCGCCAAAGCCCATCTTGCAGGTCAGACCTTAAAGGAAGCTTGCCATGACCGATATCTTTCGCCCGTTTGACACTGCGCTGGATCGTGACGCGGCGCTGCGCCATCTGCAGGCGGCCACGCTGGGTGCGGATGACGGCGAACTGTTCCTGGAACGCCGCCGGTCCGAGGCGCTGGTGCTGGATGATGGCCGCATCAAGACCGCCTCTTACGACGCCTCCGAGGGGTTCGGGTTGCGCGCGATGCTGGGCGAGGTGTCGGCCTATGCCCATTCGACCGATATCTCGGACGCAGCGCTGGCGCGCGCGGTGGCCACGGCACGGCTGGCTGTGGGCGCGGGCGGCGGGGTGATGGCCCCCGGCCCCGCGCCGACCAACCGGCGACTGTATACGGACGCCGACCCCATCATCGCGCTGCCTTTCGCGGTCAAGATCGACGCGCTGCGCGAAATAGACGGCTATGCCCGCGCGCTGGACCCGCGCGTGGTGCAGGTGTCGGTGTCGGCCACCGCGTCGATCCAGGAGGTGGCGATCCTGCGCCCCGATGGCAGCCTTGTCACCGACACCCGCCCGATGGTGCGGCTGAACGTGTCGGTGATTGCCGAAGCAAACGGGCGGCGCGAATCGGGATCGGCGGGCGGCGGCGGGCGGATCACGCCCGAGGGCTTGTTCGCGCCCGAAAGCTGGCAGGGCGTGGCGCGCGAGGCGCTGCGGGTGGCCACCGTCAACCTTGATGCCGTCGCGGCCCCCGCCGGCATGATGGACGTGGTACTGGGGCCGGGCTGGCCCGGTATCCTGCTGCACGAAGCCATCGGCCACGGGTTGGAAGGCGATTTCAACCGCAAGGGCACATCCGCCTTTGCCGGATTGATGGGTCAGCGCATCGCGGCCCCCGGTGTGACCGTGCTGGATGACGGCACGATCCCCGACCGGCGCGGGTCGATTTCCGTGGATGACGAAGGCACGCCATCGCAGCGCAACGTGTTGATCGAGGACGGGATTCTGGTGGGCTACATGCAGGACCGCCAATCCGCGCGCCTGATGGGCGTGGCCCCCACCGGCAACGGGCGGCGCGAAAGCTATGCCCATCCGCCGATGCCGCGCATGACCAACACCTACATGCTGAACGGCCCCGATGACCCCAAGGGCATTGTGGCGGGCTTGCAGGACGGCATCTGGGCCGTGGGGTTCGGCGGCGGGCAGGTCGATATCACCAACGGCAAATTCGTGTTTTCCTGCACCGAGGCGTATCGTGTGCGCGGCGGCGTGGTCGGCGAGGCGTTGAAAGGCGCGACCCTGATCGGCGACGGCGCGACCGCGCTGCGCGGCATCCGCGCGATCGGCCGCGACATGGCGCTGGACCCCGGCATGGGCAATTGCGGCAAGGCGGGCCAATGGGTGCCGGTGGGCGTGGGACAGCCGACGCTGATGATCGGCGGACTGACGGTGGGCGGGTCTGCCGCCTGAGGCCGCAGGTGGGGTGATGCAGGTTTCTCGGAAAATGACGGGAAAAAAATTTTCCTTTACCCGCCATTAACCACCTGCCGCGTATCAAGTGTTTGCAAGACGGCGGAGGCGCGATGTTCGGGGAAACTCATCTCTCCACTCACCCCCCACTCCCACCCACCACGGAAGATGACCGGGTGTCGTGGCTCCGCCTCTTGCGCTCGCGCCGGGTGGGTCCGACCACGTTTCACCGGATGATGGCGGAACACGGGACGGCGGCGGCGGCGCTGGCGGCACTGCCCGATGTGGCCCGGGCAGCGGGGATCGAGAATTACGAGGCCTGCCCTTTGCCGGTCGCGCTGGCCGAGCTGAAAGCGGGGCGCAAGCTGGGCGCGCGGCTGATCCTGGCGCGCGATCCGGATTATCCCGCCGACCTGCGTGACATCGACGATGCACCGCCCCTGTTGTGGGCGCGCGGCAATGCGGGCCTGATGGCGCGGCCCCTTGTGGCGTTGGTGGGCGCGCGGAATGCGTCGTCGCTGGGTCTGCGGATGGCACGGCGGCTGGCACAGGATCTGGGGGCGGCGGGCCATGTCACCGTGTCGGGGCTGGCGCGCGGCATTGATGCTGCGGTCCACGAAGCGACGCTGGCCACCGGCACCATCGCGGTGTTGGCAGGCGGCGTCGATATCATCTATCCCACTGAAAACGCGCGGCTTTACGCCGCGATCCTCGAACAGGGCCTGATCCTGTCGGAACAGCCGCCCGGTCTTGACCCGCAGGCGCGGCATTTCCCCACCCGCAACCGTATCGTGTCCGGGCTGGCCCGCGCGCTGGTGGTGGTCGAGGCGGCGGCGAAATCCGGGTCGTTGATCACGGCGCGCGCCGCGCTGGACCAAGGGCGCGAGGTGCTGGCGGTGCCCGGTCACCCGATGGACGCCCGCGCCGCCGGATGCAACCAGTTGCTGCGCGATGGCGCGCGGCTGGTGCGCTGCGGCGACGATATCCTTGAGGCGCTGCCGCCCCTTTCTCCACCTGGTCTGGCAGAACCGCGCGGCCCCGCCCCCCTGCCCGCCCCAGCCGCCGCCCCCGCACCACAGCGGCCCTGGCGGCAGGTCGCCGCGCTGCACGCGATGATTCTGGACCGGCTGACGCCGTCGCCCATCGGCGAAGATCAATTGATCCGTGATCTGGAGGCCGAGGCGCAGGTGGTGGCTCCGGCCCTGCTGGACCTCGAACTTGATGGTCGCATCCAGCGCCATCCCGGCGGGCTGATCACACGGCGGGACTGACGGTCAGTTGCCGCAATAATCCCGGATCACGGCGCGAAATTCTATGCAATACGCGGGCGCCGCGAACCACACATCGGTCGCCCCGATCGACCAGTCCAGCGCCACCCAGGTGCCGCCCGATTTGCGATACAGCACATGCACCGACGCGCCGTCTGCAATCGCCGGGTCAAAGTCGCCGCTGCGCGCGCCGGGTGTGGCGAAGAGGTCAATCGCGCCGCCTCCGGGCCGCTGCGCGCGCAGGGCCGCAAATCCGCGGCCCGCCGCCACCCGCAGGTCATCGACCACGAATTCGACCGGCGCGCCCAGCATGCGCTCAACTTGCGGCCGCACCGCGTCCATCAGGCCGCGACGATCCGGCGATCCGCGCGCGGGTTCTTCCCAGGCGAGTGCCGCCGTGGCCCAGATCGTGACAAGCACAACACCCAAATACCGCATTGCAAAATCCCCAATTTTGCCGGGTCACTTACCTGAATCAGTCCCGCTCCCGGTCTTGCGCCGCAGTTTGCCCGAACCGCAGGCACAGCACCAGCCACGACCACCGCCCCCCGACACGCGCGATTGACAAAGGGCGTCAAGACCCCACATGGTCCGCCGCCAAAGGTGCGCCACAAGTGCGTCTGACCGACCGAAAGGAACATCATGCCCGTCGTGGTCGTCGAATCCCCGGCAAAAGCCAAGACAATCAACAAATACCTTGGCCCCGGCTATACGGTTCTGGCATCCTACGGCCATATCCGCGACCTGCCCGCCAAGAACGGGTCCGTCGATACCGACGATGATTTCGCCATGACCTGGGAAATTGCCGCCGACAGCCGCAAACATGTCAAGGCCATCGCGGACGCGTTGAAAACCGATGACACGCTGATCCTCGCCACCGACCCTGACCGCGAGGGCGAGGCGATTTCATGGCATTTGCAGCAGGCGCTGGCGTCATCCCTGAAAAAGGGCAAGACGGTGCGTCGCGTCACGTTCAACGCGATCACCGAACGCGCGGTGACGGACGCGATGAAGGCACCCCGCGACATCGACCAGCCGCTGGTGGACGCGTATCTGGCGCGCCGCGCGCTGGATTATCTGGTGGGGTTCAACCTGTCGCCGGTTCTGTGGCGCAAGCTGCCGGGGGCACGCTCGGCAGGGCGGGTGCAATCCGTGTGCCTGCGCCTGATCGTCGAGCGCGAGATGGAGATCGAGGCCTTCCGCGCCCGCGAATACTGGTCGGTGTCGGCGGTATTGCAAACCCCGCGCGGGCAGACCTTCACCGCGCGGCTGGTCAGTTTTGCGGGCAAAAAGCTGGATAAATTCGATCTGGCCTCTGGGCCAGAGGCGGAAATGGCGGTGCAGGCGGTGACCTCGCGCGATCTGACCGTGCAATCGGTCGAGGCGAAACCGGCCACGCGCAACCCCTATGCGCCCTTCATGACCTCGACCCTGCAACAAGAGGCCAGCCGCAAGTTCGGCATGGGGGCCCGCGCCTGCATGAACGCGGCGCAGCGGCTGTATGAGGCGGGTCTGATCACCTATATGCGCACCGACGGCATCGACATGGCGCCCGAGGCGGTGCATGCGACCCGCGACGCCATCGCCGCGATCTATGGCAAGCAATACGTGCCCGCATCCCCGCGCATGTATAAGAACAAGGCGAAAAATGCGCAGGAAGCGCATGAATGTATCCGCCCCACCGACATGATGGCGCGGCCCGAAAAGCTGCGGCTGACGGATGACGACCAGCGGCGGCTTTATGATCTGATCTGGAAACGCACCATCGCCTGCCAGATGGAGGCCGCGCGGATGGAACGCACCACCGTGGATATCGGGTCGCGCGACGGGCAGGTCGGCCTGCGGGCCACGGGTCAGGTCGTGCTGTTTGACGGGTTTCTGGCGGTCTATGACGAGGGCCGCGACGATGACGATGGCGAAGATGGCGCGCGCCTGCCGCAACTGATGCAGGGCGAGGCGCTGGCCAAACAGGACGTGTCATCCGAACAGCATTTCACCCAACCCCCGCCGCGCTATACCGAGGCCACGCTGGTCAAGCGGATGGAGGAACTGGGCATCGGGCGACCGTCAACATACGCCTCCGTGCTGACCACAATCGTGGACCGCGAATATGTCAAAAAGGACAAGAACCGCCTGTTCCCCGAGGACAAGGGCCGCATCGTCACGCATTTCCTGATGAACTTTTTCCGCCGCTACGTGGAATACGATTTCACCGCCGACATGGAAGAAGAACTTGACGAGGTGTCGGCAGGGGCGCGCGATTACAAGGACTTGCTGGCGCGGTTCTGGCGCGATTTCAGCGCGGCCATTGCCGAGACATCCGAACTGCGGATATCCGAGGTGCTGGACAAGCTGGACGCGGCGCTGGCCCCCACGCTTTATCCGCCGCGCGCGGATGGTGGCGACCCGCGCGCCTGCCCGACCTGCGGCAATGGCGCGCTGCACCTGAAAACCTCGAAAACCGGCGGGTTCGTCGGGTGTTCGAACTATCCCGAATGTCGCTATACCCGCACCATCGGCGGCGACCCGGACGATGGCGACCGCGTGCTGGGCGAGGATGCGGGCGATGTGATCGCGCTGAAAAAGGGCCGGTTCGGCCCCTATGTGCAGCGCGGCGAGGCGACGGCCGAGGTGCCGAAACCACCCCGCGCGTCGCTGCCCAAGGGCTGGACCGCCGATGCGATGGACCTTGAAAAGGCGCTGCGCCTGTTGGCCCTGCCCCGCCCCGTGGGCCAGCACCCCGAGGATGGCCAGATGATCGAGGCGGGTCTGGGCCGCTTTGGTCCCTACCTGAAACATGGGGCTGTCTATGCAAACCTGCGCGAGATGGACGAGGTGTTCACCATCGGCATGAACCGCGCGATGGAAGTGCTGGCCGAAAAGGCCGCGCGCGGCCCGGGTGCCGGGCGTGGCGCTGCGGCGAAACCGTTGAAAGAACTGGGCGAACACCCCAAGGGCGGCGCGCTGTCGGTGATGCCGGGGCGCTATGGCGCTTATGTGAAATGGGACAAGGTGAACGCCACCCTGCCCAAGGATATCGCGCCCGAAGACCTGACGCTGGACGCCGCCATCGCGCTCGTTGATGCCAAGGCAGGCACCAAACCGGCCAAGAAACCCGCGAAAGCGGCGGCAAAGCCTGCCGCAGCAACAAAGACAGCAGCAAAGCCAAAGGCGGCGGCCAAACCCACCGCCGCCAAAACCACCGCGGCCAAGTCCACTTCCGCCAAGACCGCCACCAAGGCCAAGCCCGCCGCGAAAACCTGATTCTTCGGCTTGGCCACAGCCCTGCCCTTGGGTAAGACGAGGGTCATGGGGTCACGATCGCACCCGAAACCGACGCACTGAGAGGGGACATTGATGAAGAAAGTCTACCCGAACGCCGCCGCCGCACTGGACGGGCTGTTGTTCGATGGCATGCTGATCGCGGCGGGCGGCTTTGGCCTGTGCGGTATCCCGGAACTTTTGCTGTCGGCGATCCGCGACGCGGGCACCCGTGACATGACCTTCGCGTCCAACAACGCGGGCGTCGATGATTTCGGCATCGGCATCCTGTTGCAGACGCGGCAGGTGAAAAAGATGATCTCGTCCTATGTCGGCGAAAACGCTGAATTCATGCGCCAGTATCTGGCGGGCGAGTTGGAGATCGAATTCAACCCGCAGGGCACGCTGGCCGAACGTATGCGCGCGGCGGGCGCGGGCATCCCCGGCTTCTACACCAAGACCGGCGTGGGCACCGTGATCGCCGAAGGCAAGGAACACAAGGATTTCAACGGCCAGACCTATATCCTTGAAACCGGCATCTTTGCCGACCTGTCGATCATCAAGGCGTGGAAGGCCGACACCACCGGCAATCTGGTGTTCCGCAAGACCGCGCGCAATTTCAACGTGCCTGCGGGTATGTGTGGCAAGGTCTGCGTGGCCGAGGTGGAAGAAATCGTCGAACCCGGCACGCTGGACCCCGACACCATCCACCTGCCCGGCATCTATGTGCACCGCATCGTGCAGGGCGACCACGAAAAGCGCATCGAACAGCGCACCACTCGTAAAAAGGAGGCCTGATCATGCCCTGGGACCGCAACCAGATGGCCGCGCGGGCGGCCAAGGAACTGAAAGACGGGATGTATGTCAACCTTGGCATCGGCATCCCGACGCTGGTGTCGAACTATATCCCCGAAGGCATCACCGTCACGCTGCAATCGGAAAACGGCATGCTGGGCATGGGCCCCTTCCCGTTCGAAGGCGATGAGGACCCCGACCTGATCAACGCGGGCAAGCAGACGATCACCGAACTGCCCCATTCCGCCTATTTCGACAGCGCCACGTCATTCGCGATGATCCGCGGCGGCAAGATCGCGATGGCGATCCTCGGCGCGATGGAAGTCTCGCAGGACGGCGATCTGGCGAACTGGATGATCCCCGGCAAGCTGGTCAAGGGCATGGGCGGCGCGATGGATCTGGTGGCGGGCGTGGGCCGGGTGATTGTGGTGATGGACCACACCAACAAGGCGGGCGACTCCAAGGTGCTGCCCGCCTGCACCCTGCCCCTGACCGGCAAGGCCGTGGTGGACCTGATCATCTCGAACCTCGGCGTGCTGGAGGTGGTGGACGGCGGCCTGCGCCTCATCGAACTGGCCGATGGTGTGACGGACGCTGAACTCCGCGCCGCGACGCTGGCCAAGATCGTCAACTGATCCGGGGAAACCGTAGGGCGGGTGCTTGCACCCGCCGCCCCTACCCCCCCGTCAGGTTGAAGACGCAGCCATCTGATACCAATTCGGGCGGCGTGCGGCACAGGTTCTTGGCCACCGCAAAGGCCGCCAGCACCTTCGGCACATAATCGCGCGTCTCGGCATAGGGCGGCACGCCCGCGTGTTTCTTCACCGCGTTCTCGCCCGCGTTATAGCCCGCGAGCGCAAGGATCGGATCGCCGCCGAATTCTTTCAGCAACCAGTCCAGATAGGCCACCCCGCCCTTGATGTTCTGGCTGGCGTCCAGCGCGTTGGTGACGCCGAACCGGTCCGCCGTGGCCGGGATCAATTGCATCAGCCCTTCCGCCCCCGCGCTGGATACCGCATCCGCCCGCCCGCCCGATTCGACCGCAATCACTGCCAGCGCCAGCGCGGGCGACACCCGCGTATTGACCGTCTGCAACAGCAGGTCGGCTTGGCGCGCACGCGCAATCGCCAGCATCTCGTCCAGACGCGGGGCGGCCACGCCTTGCCCCGGCGGCGCCTTGGCCAGCGCGGTCAGCGCGGGCTCCAACCGCCCCGGCCCGCTTTCCGTCATGTCGGGCGAGACCACCTGCCAGAACCAGCCGTGCCGCGCCTCGGCGGGGGTGCGCCCGGCCGAAGGTTCCTCGGCCAAGGGATCGTCGCCTGCGGGGTCCGCCGCAATCGTGGGCGGGGCAGCGGCGATCTGCGGCAGTTTGGGCTTCTCGCCCGCCTTGGGGATGCCCACCCGCTTGAAGGTGAAATCCGGGAACGGCTTTGGCCCCTCGGCAAGGGCCGGTGTGAAAACGACAGCGCAGGCGGCCAGCCCCAGGACAAGCCCCCGGACCGGCCCCCACACCCGCCGCCAGATTCTCTGCGTTGGGTTGCCCATGATGATGGTGTTCACTGCCTGTTAATTCTTAAGGCACAGAATCGCATCTTTGGCGTTGCTTGACCAGAAAAACCTGTCAAAGCCCCTATCCATTCGGACAGGAGGCGCCTTTTTCGGATAGCCGTCAAGCAGTTCCGACAGTTTTTCGCACATTATATTTTCGAACAAAATCAATTATTTAGGCCAAAAAATCGCCGCCCTATCCGAAATAATTTTTTTGCTCCAATCGTGCCAAATTCGCGCCCCAATCCACTGGCTATATCTGCACATACCGAGACGGCGACGGGCCACGAGAGAGGCGGTCAAGAGCAAAACAACGGTTCGGTTAGTAACCCATGTGATCCTTTGGAGGGACCAAATATGACCAACTTCCTGAAGAACTTCCGCAATGACGAAGCTGGCGCCGTGACCGTTGACTGGGTGGTTCTGACCGCTGCTGTCGTTGGCCTGGCCGTTGCCGCCTACTCCTCGATCGAAACCGGCGCATCGTCGCTGACTTCGGCAACGTCGACCTTCATGGCAACCCAGAACCCGTAATAGGTTCAGGGTCGCGTCATGCGATCGGGGCCGCACCTTGCACCGCAGGGTGTGGCCCTTTCCACGTCTTCGACCTGCTTAGACCGAGACGGCGACAAACCGCACCACAGGCGGCCAAGCGCAGAAAACCGGCTCGGACGATACCCCATGTGATCCTTTGGAGGGACCAAAAATGACCAACTTCCTGAAGAACTTCCGCAATGACGAAGCTGGTGCCGTGACCGTTGACTGGGTGGTTCTGACCGCTGCTGTCGTTGGCTTGGCCGTCGCAGCCTACTCCTCGATCGAAACCGGCGCATCGTCGCTGACTTCGGCCACCTCGACCTTCATGGCAACCCAGAACCCGTAATAGGGTCAGGGTCGCGTCAGGCGATCAGGGTCGCACCTTGCACCGCAGGGTTCAGAGCAATTCTGTCGCGGGATCGCAAGACCCCGTGACAGCCGCGTCAGAAGGCGCCGTCATCCCACAGGCTCGCGAGGTTCGAGTAAATGAACGGTTTCTTTCAGCGGTTCCGCCGCCACGAATACGGTGCTGTCACCGTCGAGTGGGTGGTGCTGAGCGCACTGGCTGTTGGCCTTTTGGCCGCCGGTTACACGTCAATGTATGACGGGGCGACTGCGTTGGCCACCAGCAACCAGACCTACATGAGCACTTTTCGCTGATCGGTAATGCCGCATATGGCGACAATACCGCTTTAGCCGGACCATCTTTGCCAAAGCCTGCACAAAGGCCCGGTCAAGCCGCAGGGATTTTCCCTGATTTGGCCACATTCTTATGACATGTGACGAGTCGAAGCGCCTGAACCCCAGGCCACAACCGAGAGGAAAAGGAACATGCGGTCTTTGTTCGGACTGGTTCTGATCGCAGGTCTCGGCCTTGCAGGCCTCGCGGTCTTCATGGCCCGCAATTACATCGCCGTCTACGAAAACGAACTGGCCAAGGCCCGGTCGCTGGCCTTGCAGATCGAACCGACGGTGGAAATCTATGTCGTCGAAAAGCCGCTGGCCTATGGCGACGAGTTGAAACCCGAAAGCGTCCGGTTGCAACGCTGGCCCGTCGCGGCCCTGCCCGAAGGCGCGTTCAAGAAAGACGGCAACCTGTTCGCCGCTGACGCCAAGGGCCCGCGCGTGGTGCTGCGGTCGATGGACAAATCCGAGGCGGTGCTGGCCGCCAAAGTCACGGAACCCGGCGAAGATGCGGGGATCACCTCGCGGCTGGAACGCGGGATGCGCGCCTTTGCCATCGAGGTTGACGTGACCTCGGGCGTGTCGGGTTTCCTGCGCCCCGGCCACCGTGTGGACGTGTATTGGACCGGTCGCCTTGAAGGCGCGACCCCCGGTCAGACCCGCGATGTCACCAAGCTGATTGAAACCGGCGTCAGCCTGATGGCAATCGACCAGACCGCCGATGGCGGCATCAGCGAGGCGTCCATCGCCCAGACCGTGACCGTCGCCGTGACCCCGCAACAGGTGGCCAGCCTGACGCAGGCGCAATCCAGTGGACGCCTGACGCTGTCGCTGGTCGGACATGCCGATGACACCGTCGCCTCTGCCATCGAGGTGGACCAGCGGTCCCTGCTGGGCATCGTCGCCGAAGCCGTCCCCGACGCACCGCAGGCGCAGCAGGTCTGCACCATCCGCACCCGCAAGGGCGCCGAGGTGGTTGAACTGCCGATCCCCTGCACCAACTGATCGCCGCCGCCTGCGCGCCAAAGACAAGATTACACGCGGCCGGTTTGCCTTTCCGGCAGCGGGCCGTTGCATTTCCGCCGCAGTCTGCGGGGCATTGCGGGCCACCCTGCAAGAACATCGCACCAGAACCCTTTGAATCTTGCAAAGTTTACGAATCTCACGCATCTTGGTCGCAGCAGCGGGCAAAAAGATCCGCAGCCGAGGCGTGATCGAAAAGGCAGGTCACATGAACATCGACGGTTTTCTCAAGGCGGCCCTGTTGGGATTCGCCGTGACCATAGTGCCGCTTTTGCCGGTTCCGGCAGAGGCGCAGAACCTGCGCGTGGTGCGGAAGGATACCGAAACCGCGCTGGACGTGCCGATGAACCGCGCTGTGGTCGTCGAAAGCGAAACGCCGTTTGCCGAATTGTCCATCGCCAACCCGGCGATTGCGGATATCTCGTCCTTGTCGGACCGGTCGATCTATGTGCTGGGCAAGGCCCCCGGCACCACGACGCTGACGCTTTTGGATGGCACCGGCAAGCTGATCACCAACGTCGATGTGCGCGTGACCACCGATCTGTCGGAATTCAAGGAACGCCTGCGCCAGGTGCTGCCGGACGAACGCATCGAGGTGCGGTCCGCCAATGACGGCATCGTGCTGTCGGGCACGGTATCGTCGCCCGGACGGTTGCAGCGCGCGCTGGACCTTGCCGAACGCTATGCGCCCGAACGGGTGTCGAACCTGATGTCGGTCGGCGGGGTGCAGCAGGTGATGCTGAAGGTCCGCTTTGCCGAAATGCAGCGCACCGTGTCGAAATCGCTGTCGGCATCGCTGGCGCTGCAAGGCAATGCGTTCAACAACAATCTTGGCATCTCGGGCGGCGCGAATACCAACGCCAACTCGATCAGCCAGACCGCATCGCTGGGCGGCACCACGCCGACGATCTCGGAAAACAACGGGTCGTTCCTGCTGGGCTTCAACGCCGGATCGGTCGAGGTTGGCCTGCTGCTGGAAGCGCTGGAAACCAAGGGCATGGTCCGCACCCTGGCCGAACCGAACTTGACCGCGCTGTCGGGCCAAGAGGCGAAATTCCTCGCGGGCGGCGAATACCCCGTGCCGTCGCGCGATGACCGCACCGGATCGGTGTCGATCGAATACAAACCCTTCGGCGTCGAGATGAACTTTATCCCGCGCGTTCTGGACGGCGGGCTGATCAATCTGGAAATGCAGTCGGCGGTGTCGTCCATCGACCCGACAAATGGCATCGAAGTGAACGCCTTCCGCATCGACGCCTTCCGGCGGCGTGAAACCTCGACGACGGTCGAATTGCGCGATGGCGAAAGTTTCGCGATTGCGGGCCTGTTGCAGGATGATTTTCAGGACACCGCCGGGCAAATCCCGTGGCTGGGTGATATCCCGGTGCTGGGCGCGCTGTTCCGGTCGGCGGATTTCCAGCGGTCGCAATCGGAACTGGTGATCATCATCACCGCGCATCTGGTGACGCCGACGCGCGGCGAGGCGCTGGCCCTGCCCACCGACCGCGTGGTGCCGCCATCGGAAAAAGACCTGTTCTTGAACGGGCGCGTTGCGCGTGACGGCAAAAAGCTGAAGGGGGCGGCGGGCGAAGTCGCCCGGCAGGACTTCAACGGCTCCTATGGCTATGTGATGGATTGACGGTCATGCGGATCTTGAACGTGACATCGGGCGCGAAAATTCTGGTCCTGGCGGGCGCGGCGCTGCTGGCGGGATGTTCGCCCAGCACGCCGGTCTATCAGTCGTTCCATTCCGAGGCGGGCATCCTGCACGGGATCGGCGACTTCGGCAATTCCACCATGAACAACAATCTGGTGATGACCGGGGCCGAGGGCTATGCGCTGGACCTGTCGCGCCGCTTTGCGCAAGAGGTGTCCAGCACCGTCAATTTCGCGTTCAATTCAGCGCAGTTGGACCCCGTCGCGCAGGACACGCTGCGCGAACAGGCGAATTTCATCCGGCAATTCCCCGAAGTTCGGTTCCGCGTCTATGGCCATACCGATGCCGTCGGCGGGGCCGGGTTCAACAAATCGCTGGGTCTGCGCCGCGCGCAGGCGGTGGTCGGATATCTGGCCTCTCAGGGCATCAGCCGCTCGCGGCTTGAGGCGGTGGTGTCCTATGGCGAAACCCAGCCGCTGATCGTCACCGACGGCCGCGAGATGCGCAATCGCCGCACCGTGACCGAAGTGTCGGGCTTTGTCGAACGCCATCCCACGGTGATGGATGGCCGCTATGCCGCGATCATCTACCGCGATTATGTGGCCAGTGCCGCCGCGCCGTCGGCGCTGTCGAACACCGTCGGCGATACGCGGTCGACAGAGTAACGCGACATCTGCGTGACACAGGCCCCGATGAAGGACCGGTGACGGACCAGTGACGGGCGAAACTTGACATCGCCCCCGGCACAATCGGCGCTTATCCGCATCATCGTGCGGAACCATCCAACAATTTCGCCATTCCGGCCCAAATATCGCCCCACTTGCCAGTGATGGTGCATCCAAGGGGTCCGGCTGTCGTGATGCGAGTCGCGGTGGCCGACAGAACCGACAGGGCACGGGCCACACGGCGCGTCCCGTGATCGGTCGGCCCGAACGATGAAGGATGAGGCAATGGCTATTCACGCACCGACTGCACCGACCCCTCCCAGCGCGGCCCCTCTGGTGGCCTGCACGATCAGCCGCGATGTACAGAATTTCGATCTGCTGATCGAGGATATGGAAGCCACGCTGGGCGAGACATGGGGCGATCTGGGCTTTGCCGAGGCGTTGGCCTTTTTCACCCAACCCGATGCCGAGACGCTGGAATTTGTCGCCATGGCGATTGATGCCGAGGACGAGGAAAACATCGTCCTGCTGACCGAGATCATCACGCGGGCCAAGGCGCGGCGCGTCAAAGTGATCCTGATTGCCGAAGACGTGACCCCCGCCGCGCTGCACCAATTGCTGCGCACCGGGGCCGATGAATTTGTGCCCTATCCGCTGCCCGAAGGCGAATTGGCCGCCGCGATCGACCGGCTGCGCACCCCGGAACCGGAACCGGTCGCCGCCGCCGCCGCCGCCCCTGCCCGCCCGAAAACCGCGCAGAACCGTGAAGGTGTGGTGCTGGCGGTGCATGGCATGGCGGGCGGTGTCGGGTCGACAACGATGGCCGTCAACCTGGCCTGGGAATTGGCCAATATCGGCCAGGGCGCGAAAAAGGCCCCGCCAGACCCCAAGGTCTGCCTGCTGGATCTGGACCTGCAATTCGGGTCGGTGTCCACCTTCCTGGACCTGCCGCGCCGCGAGGCGGTGTTCGAGTTGTTGTCGGATACCGAAGCCATGGATGACGAGGCCTTTGCCGGCGCAATGGTGTCGCATCAGGACAAGCTGTCGGTGCTGACGGCACCCGCCGATATCCTGCCGATGGACATGATCAGCTCGGCTGATGTGCGCCGCGTGATCGCGGCTGCGCGGCGGCAGTTTGATTATGTCGTGATCGACATGCCCACCACGCTGGTCAACTGGTCCGAAGCCGTGCTGACCGAGGCGCATGTGTATTTCGCCATTCTGGAACTGGACATGCGGTCGGCGCAGAACACCCTGCGGCTGAAACGCGCGTTGCAGGCCGAAGACCTGCCCTTTGACAAGCTGCGCTTTGCGCTGAACCGTGCGCCGGGTTTCACCGATCTGAACGGCAAGAACCGGGTCAAGCGGTTGGCGGAATCACTGGGCATTTCCATCGAATTGCTGCTGTCCGACGGGGGCCGCGCGGTCACGCAAAGCGCCGATCATGGCCAGCCTTTGGCCACGTCTGCGCCCAAGGCAGCGCTGCGGCGCGAAATTCAGAAGCTGGCGCAATCGCTGCACGCGCTGGGTCAATCTTCGGTCGAAGCCGCCTGACGGAAGGGATGACGGACCATGTTCTCGCGTTACAAGAAACCCGGTGCTGCCACCCCTGCCCCCGGAGCCATGCGCGCCAATGGTGCATCCGCGCAGCCCGCGCCCAAACCGGTGGTGGCCGTCGCGCCTGAACCCGAATCCACCTCGATGCGCCGCCCGCTGCCCAAGGTAGCCGCGCAGACCGCCCCGCAGGACAAGGAACGCAAGCGCCGCGAACGTCTGGGCGATATCAAGCTGGAACTGCACCGCGCGCTCTTGGACAACCTGAACCTTGCCGCGCTGGACACGGCAACCGAACAAGACCTGAAGGGCGAAATCGGCGCGATTTCCGCCGAACTGCTGGAAGAACAGGGCATCGTGTTGAACCGCGAAGAGCGGATTCAGCTGATCCAGGAACTGTATGACGAGGTCAAGGGCCTTGGCCCGCTGGAAACGCTGCTGAAAGACGACAGCGTCAACGATATTCTGGTCAACGGCCCGCACCGCATCTTTGTGGAACGCGGCGGCAAGCTGACGCTGACGGACATCACCTTCAAGGATGAAAAGCACCTGTTGCGGATCATCGACAAGATCGTATCGGCGGTCGGACGGCGCGTAGACGAATCCAACCCCTATTGCGACGCGCGTCTGGCGGATGGATCGCGTTTCAACTGCATGGTGCCCCCCGTCGCGGTGGACGGCAGCCTCGTGTCGATCCGGAAATTCAAGAAAGACAAGCTGGGCATCGACGATCTGGTCCGCTTTGGCGCGTTTTCCGAGGAAATGGCCGCCTATCTGCAAGCCGCCGTGTCCACCCGCCTGAACATCATCGTCTCGGGCGGTACGGGGTCGGGGAAAACCACCACGCTCAACGCGCTATCGTCGTTCATCGACAATGCCGAACGGGTGCTGACCATCGAAGACACCGCCGAATTGCAACTGCAACAGGTCCATGTCGGCCGGATGGAAAGCCGCCCCGCCAACGTCGAAGGCAAGGGCGCGGTCACCCAGCGCGACTGTCTGCGCAACGCGCTGCGGATGCGTCCTGACCGTATCATCGTGGGCGAAACCCGCGGCGAAGAGGTCATCGACATGTTGCAGGCGATGAACACCGGCCACGACGGGTCGATGACGACGATCCACGCGAACTCGGCACGCGATGGCGTGTCGCGTCTGGAAAACATGATCGCGATGGCCGGCATCGAAATGCCGATGAAGGCGATGCGCAGCCAGATCTCATCGGCTGTGAACCTGATCGTGCAGGCGTCACGCCTGCAGGACGGCTCGCGCCGCATGACATCCATCACCGAAATCACCGGGATGGAAGGCGACGTGATCTCGATGCAGGAAGTGTTCAAGTTTCAGCGTGTCGGCCTGACGCCCGAGAACAAGATCATCGGCCATTTCACCGCGACCGGCGTGCGGTCGCATTATTCCGAACGGTTCCGGCTGTGGGGCTATGACCTGCCGCCCGAAATTTTCGAACCCAAGGATGTGAGGTAAACCGCCGTGGCGATATCCATCGAACCCCTGATTTACGGCCTGATCTTCATCGGCGTGCTGGTGATGGTCGAGGGGTTGTATCTGACCGTCTTTGGCCGGTCGATCAGCCTGAACGCGCGGGTCAACCGCCGTCTGGAAATGCTGGAAAAGGGCACCCGCCGCGAAGAGGTCATGGAAAAGCTGCGCAAGGAAATGCGCCAGCACATGAATTCGCGCGGCATCCCGATCTATACCATCCTTGCCGACAAGGCGCAGAAGGCCGCCATCGCCTTCACCCCGTCGCAACTGATCGGCATCATGGCGGGCGTCAGCGTGATCTCGTTCCTGGCGCTGACCATCGGCACCGAAACCGATGTGGCGGTGCGCGCGCTGATGTCGGTCGGCATGGGTGTGGGAGGGGTGTATTTCTGGGTCAATTCCAAGGCGTCCAAGCGCATGAAGATGATCGAGGAACAACTGCCCGACGCGGTGGAACTGATGGTGCGGTCCTTGCGCGTGGGCCACCCATTCTCTGCCGCGATCCAGATCGTGGCCAAGGAAGTCCCCGATCCCTTGGCCACGGAATTTGGCATCATCGCCGACGAAGCCGCCTATGGCCGCGACATGGGCGAGGCGCTGAAAGACATGGCCGAACGCATGGACATGCAGGACATGCGGTTTCTGGCGGTTGCGGTGACGATCCAGCAGCAGTCGGGCGGTAACCTCGCCGAAATTCTGGCGGGCCTCGCCAAGGTGATCCGCGCCCGGTTCCGTCTGTTCCGCCGCGTCAAGGCAATCACCGCCGAAGCGCAATGGTCGGGCAAATTCCTGTCGGCCTTCCCGATTGTGGCGCTGATCGCGATCAACGTTTCGGACCCGACCTATTACGATGACGTGCTGGACCACGAATTGTTCATTCCCGGCTGTCTGGCCGTGGCGGGATTTCTGGTCACCAACCTGTTCGTGATGCGGATGCTGGTGAATATCAAAGTGTGAGTTGCCGGGTGTAAACCGGCAAGGGAAAGGCAAAAGACATGGGCGCGATATCAAACCTTCTGACGGCATATTTTGGCGATTTCTGGCCATTGATGCTGCTCGGGTTGATCGGACTGGGGTTGATCCTGGCCGCCGTTCCCTATGCGCTGAAAGACCGCAATGACCCGCTGAACAAGCTGAAGGAACAGCAGCGCGCGCCGCGCGGCGGCGCTAACCCGTCGAAACAGTTGCGTCAGGCGAAATCCAACGACAAGCTGGAAAAGTATTCGTCGTTTCTGGAACCGAAAGACGCCAAGGAATATTCCGAGGTCCAGAAGAAACTGGTGCAGGCGGGCTATCGCACCAAGGACGCGGTGCGGTTCTATCACTTTGCGCAGTTTGCGCTGGGGGTGCTGTTCCTGATCGGCGGCGTGACCTATTACATTCTGTATATCGCGGGCAATGACGACACGACCACGCAGCAGACGCTGATGTATGTGCTGGGGCCGGGCATCGCGGGCTATATGCTGCCGAAATACTGGGTCACCAAGCGTCAGCAGGAACGCCAGACCAAGATCACCGAAGGGTTCCCCGACGCGCTGGACATGCTGTTGGTCTGCGTCGAGGCGGGTCAGTCGATGGACCAGTCGATTATCCGCGTGTCCAAGGAGTTGTATTCCAGCTTTCCCGCGCTGGCCGATGAATTCGAAATCGTCAGCCACCAGATCAAGGCAGGCAAGGACAAGGCGCAGGTGCTGACCGACATGGCCGACCGGTGCGGCGTGATGGACATATCGTCGTTTGTGACGGTGCTGATCCAGTCGGCCACCTTCGGCACCTCGATCGCCGAGGCGCTGCGGGTCTATGCGTCGGAAATGCGCGACAAGCGGGTGATGCGCGCCGAAGAGGCCGCCAACAAGCTGCCGACGCAAATGACGCTGGCCACCATGATGCTGACGGTGCCGCCGCTGTTGATTATCCTTGTTGCGCCGTCCATCGTGGGTATCACTGCAATGGGCAATCTGTCGAACTAGCCCATCCGATGACCTGACCCGGCGGGGACGATGCGCTTTGTATTTCTGGCCATGGCCGTGCTTCTTGCCGCCTGTTCCGCAGGCGGCATCGGTGCATCGCGCGACACGCCTTTCGCGCCCGGCGTGGCGCGCGGCGATATCGCGGATGGCAGCATCGTGATCGCGCACCGGCTGATGGCGGCAGGGGAATACGAACTGGCCTTGCAGGCCTATGGCCGCGCGGGCGTCAGCGACGGCATGACGGCCGATGTGCTGACCGGGCTGGGCAGCGCCAGTCTGGGTCTGGGCAGGCTGGGGCAGGCCGAAACCTTCCTGCGCCGCGCCATCGCCGCCGAAAACGCCGTGCCGGAAACCTGGAACAATCTGGGCGTGGTGCTGATGGAAAAGGGCGACACCGCCGAGGCGTCAGAGATGTTCCGCCGCGCCTATGCGCTGGACAATGGCAATTCCGACTCGATCCGCGAAAACTTGCGCTTGGCACTCGCAAAATCGGAAAATCCGGATTATGATGCCAAGCAAGAGCAAGAATATAAACTGGTACGGCGCGGATCGAGCGACTATGTGCTCCGCCCGATATCGGGATGAGGCAGCGAGCAAAAGGACGCACAACATGCGCCACCCTATCGTCTTGTGTCTGGCGGCGGCGCTGGCCACAACTGGTTGCGAGAAAATTCGCGGCAACCAGGTCGAGCGCACGTTTCAGGACGTGAATGTCGTTGACGAAAGCAATCTGTCCGACATCATGTTGACGGTGGCCGACCCGAACGAAGCCGTCACCTATTTCAAACGCACCGCCGAAGAACAACCCGACCGCACCGATATCCAGCGCGGGCTGGGTCAGTCGCTGGTGCGCGCCAGCCGGTTTCCCGAGGCGACCGTGGTGTTTGCCAAGCTGGTGAAACAGAAAGACGCCACCGATGATGACCGCGTCGATTATGCCGATGCGCTGATCCGCGCGGGCGAATGGCCCCGCGCTGAAGAGGTGCTGGACACGATCCCGCCCACACATGAAACCTTCAAGCGCTACCGGCTTGAAGCGATGGTGGCTGACAGCAACAAAGAATGGAAAAAGGCCGACAGTTTCTATGAAACCGCCGTCGGGCTGACCACCAAACCCGCGTCCGTGCTGAACAACTGGGGATATTCCAAATTGACGCGCGGCGATTTCGCCGAAGCCGAGCGGCTGTTCACCGATTCCATCCGGTCGGACGACAAGCTGTTCACCGCCAAGAACAATCTGGTGCTGGCGCGCGGCGCACAGCGGAAATACACCCTGCCGGTGATGCCGATGGATCAGGTGGAACGCGCGCAACTGTTGCACACGCTGGGCCTGTCGGCGGTGAAACAGGGCGATGTCGAAACCGCCAAGAATCTCTTGCGCGAGGCGGTCGATACCCATCCCCAGCATTTCGAGGCCGCTGTGCGGTCGCTGCGCGCCCTTGAAAGCGCGGGCTGAGGCATGGACAGCTTTCCCGGTTCTGCATTGGCGATCCCGTCGGATTTTGCGCTGTGGTCGCTGGTGCTGACCGCGCCCCTGCTGGTCTGGACCATGGTGTCCGACCTGCGCGCAATGAAAATCCGCAACGTGACCGTCTACCTGATTGCCGCCGTGGCGCTGCTGGCCGGGGCCATTACCCTGCCCTGGCCGGTGCTGGCCTGGCAGATGGTGCAATTGCCCATCGTGCTGGGCGCGGGGCTGGCGCTGTGGTCTTTGCGGGCGGGCATTGGCGCGGGCGATGTGAAATTTCTCGCCGCCGCCGCGCCCTTTGTGTTTCTGGGCGATCTGCGGCTGGTGATGGTGATCCTGGCGGGCGCGTTGATTGCCGGGTTCGTGGCGCACCGGCTGGCGAAACTGTCGCCGCTGCGGCAACTGGCCCCGGACTGGGAAAGCTGGACCAACAGCCGCTATTATCCAGCGGGATTGTCGCTGGCATCGGCGCTGGCGATCTATCTGGGGATGGGGATCGCGCAGGGGCAGTAACCGCTTGGGGCATGACCCCGCGCGGAAAAGGCGCGGCTTTCTCCATCATTTTGCCACCTTGGCGCGGCAAGACCGGGGCAACTGATTAACGAGGGCCGCCCCGCCATGAACGTTCAAGCCCCGGCAACCGCAGTCAGCGGCGTGCAACCGCCACCGCCGCCGCGCACCCTGACGGAAATGCAGTTGTCCATCGTCATGATGCGCGACATCCTGATCAAGACGATGTTTCGCAAGAACGTCGATGCGGTCACCGCTATCGCGCGCGCGATCTGTTTGCCGGTCAACGTCACGCAGGAATTGGTCGATATCGCGCGCGGCCAGAAACTGCTGGAGGCGACGGGCACGCTCAACGCCAATTCCGGCAATGAAATGGGCTATCAACTGACCGATGCGGGTAAATCCCGCGCGCTGGATGCGCTGGCGCAGTCGGAATATTATGGCGCGATGCCGGTGCCGTTAGAGGTCTACCGCGAACAGGTGATGCGTCAGTCGATCCGCAAGATCGAGATCACCCGCGCCGAACTGACCCGCGCGATGGGCCACCTGATCCTGCCACCCAACCTGATCGACCAGTTGGGGCCAGCGGTGTCATCGGGCCGGTCGATGCTGATGTATGGCCCGCCGGGCAACGGCAAATCGTCGATTTCCAACGGGATCCGCGATGCGATGGGCGACAAGATCTATATTCCGCGCGCCATCGAATACGCGGGCGCGGTGATCACGGTCTATGACCCCATCGTCCATTCCGCCGCCGAAGAAGAAAACGACGACCCCACCACCCTGCGCCGCCGCCGCACCTTTGACAGCCGCTATGTCCGCTGCCAGCGCCCGACCGTGATCACCGGCGGGGAACTGTCGCTAAAAATGCTCGATCTGGTCTATAACGCCACCGCGCGCACCTATCAGGCGCCGTTGCAGTTGAAATCCTCGGGCGGGATTTTCATCATCGACGACCTTGGTCGTCAGGCCGAACCGCCGCAAGCCATCGTCAACCGCTGGATCGTGCCGCTGGAAGAAAGCCGTGACATCCTTGCCTTGCAATCGGGCGAGAAATTCGAAGTGCCGTTCGACACGCTGGTGATCTTCTCGACCAACTTCCACCCGAACGAGATTTTCGACAAGGCGGCGTTGCGGCGGATCTTCTTCAAGATCAAGATCGACGGCCCGGATCAGCAGAATTTCCTGAAAATCTTCGCGTTGATCGCGCGGAAAAAGGGGATTCCGCTGGATGAGGCGTCATTGGTCTATCTTTTGAACGAGAAATATCCGACCATCGACAATGTCTATGCGAATTACCAGCCGGTGTTCCTGATCGACCAGATGCTGTCGATCTGCAAATTCGAAGGCATCGCGCCGCAGATGCGCCCCGACCTGATCGACCGCGCCTGGGCCAACATGTTCGTGCGTGACGAGAAGATCGTCAAATAACGCGGTCTGGTTGCGGCAATTGCGCCGCTGCGCCATGATGCCGTGCGGGGGTATTTCATGCAGGTCATCGGATTGTGCCGGTTTTCCTATCTGGGCGAAGGCGGGTTTCAGGTGGAACATGCCACGCTGGCCGAGCGCGCGGCGTTTCTCTATGACCCCGCCCGCCTTGACGCGCGGTTTCGTGCATTCGAGGCGGTCACCCTGCCTGCGATGCGTGGCCAGACCGACCCGGATTTCACCCTGCTAGTGGTGATCGGTGACAGCTTTCCGGTGGCAGCGCGTGCGCGGCTGGACCGGCTTTTGGCCGATATCCCGCAGGCGGTGGTTCAGGCCCATCCCCCTGGCCCGCATCGCCAAGTGATGCGCGACGCGATCAACAGCATCCGCCGCGCGGCTGCCCTGCCCTGTCTGCAATTCCGCATGGATGACGATGACGCCGTGGCGCTGGATTTCGTCGCACGCCTCCGCGCGGATGCGGCGCGGATCGCGCCCTTGCTGGCGGACGAGCGCCATGTTGCCATCGACTATCGCAGCGGATTCGCCGCGCATTTCGGCCCGGATGGCATCGGCGCGGTCGCCATCAACGAGCCGTGCTGGACCCCCGCGCTCGCCATCGCCTTTGCCCCGCAAGTGGACCTGTCGATCCTGAATTTCGCCCATGCGAAACTGCCGCGCATGATGCCGCTGCTGTCATTTTCCGACCGGCCCATGTTCGTGCGCGGCATTTCCGACCTGAACGACAGCCGCCAGAAAGAGGGCATCAAACCCCACCGCTTTCAGCCGCTGACCCCGGACGAACGCCAGATGTTCCGCAAGACCTTTGGCATCGACCAGGCCCGCGTCAAGGCGATCCTGCGCGGCTGAGGTTACTTGGCAAACAGCGCCGCGATGACCTCGCCTTGCACGCCCCGGTCGCCGCCGGTGATCTCGGCCATGCGCTGTCCCGGTGCCGCCGTGATCCCGGCCGCGCCCAAGCGGCCTACAGCCTCGGCTTCGGTCAGGCCGGCAAGGTCCGCGACCGTGGCCAGTTGTGCCTGCCCCATTGCCCCCATCACAGCCGCCACCGGGCTGGCCGTGGCAGTCGTTGGGATAATGTCCAGCGGCGTCAGCACCATCAGGCCCGCCGATGTCGCCAGAATCGCAATCGCCACCGGGCGGCGGAAATAGCCGGTGAACGCGCGCCAGTTCACCACCACATGCGCGACCATTGCCGCTGCCATCACCCAGCCCAGCCATTCATGCGCCCCGCGCGTCAGGCCCGGCGCGAAATGGAAAAACAACATGATCCCGGTGATGGTGACGATCAGGGTTGATCCGATGGTCAGGGGCGTGGCCCAGCTGCGCAAGTTCATGGCGGTGTCCTTTATTGCTATGATGTATAACTAACGGGTCGGATCGCGATTTCCGTTGCCCCATGTGTGCGTCGTGGCCGTTTTTTCGTGACCACTGGCATCCCGGCCCGGTGGGGACTACCTGAATGGCATGACCCTGCCAGCCCCCCTTGCTTCATGGTTTGCCGCCCAAGGTTGGGCGCTGCACCCGCATCAGGCGGCGATGCTGGCGCGCGCGCGTGATCCCGTGACGCTATTGATCGCGCCCACGGGCGGCGGCAAGACGCTGGCGGGGTTCCTGCCCACGCTGGCCGAACTGGCGGGGAATGCGCCCCCCGGCCTGCACACGCTGTATATCTCGCCGCTGAAGGCGCTCGCCGCCGATATCCGCCGCAACCTGACGCGGCCCATCGACGGCGCAGGGTTGGGCATCCGGGTTGAGGACCGCACCGGCGACACATCGGCCACGCAAAAGCGCCGCCAGCGCGTGGACCCGCCGCATATCCTGCTGACCACACCCGAAAGCCTGGCGCTGATGCTGTCCTATGATGACGCGCCGCGCCTCTTCGCAGGGCTGCAACGCGTTGTGGTGGACGAGGCCCATGCGCTGGCGGACTCGAAACGCGGCGATCAGTTGATGCTGGGGCTGGCGCGGTTGCAGGCGATGCACCCCGGCCTGCGCCGTGTCGGCCTGTCGGCCACTGTCGAAGACCCCGGCGCATTGGCGCATTTCCTCGCCCCGCACCCCGCGCCCTGCGCCATCCTGATCGCCGATCCCGGCCCCGACCCCGATATCGCCATGCTGGACACGGACGCGCCGCCGCCCTGGGCCGGGGGTGGCGCGGCCCATGCGATACCTGAAGTGCTGGAACAGGTCCGCCGCCACCGCACCACGCTGATTTTCCACAACACGCGCGCGCAGGCGGAAATCTTTTTCCACAACATCTGGCTGCACAACGATGAGGCCCTGCCCATCGGCATCCACCACGGCAGCCTTGACCGCGAGGCGCGCCAGCGCGTCGAGGCGGCGATGGTGGCGGGCAACTTGCGCGCGATCGTCTGCACCGGGTCACTCGATCTGGGGATCGACTGGGGCGATGTGGACCTGGTGATCCAGATCGGCGCGCCCAAGAACGTCAAGCGGCTGGTGCAGCGGATCGGGCGCGCGAACCACCGCTATAACGCGCCGTCCAAGGCGCTGATCGTGCCCGCGAACCGCTGGGAGGTGGTCGAATGTCAGGCCGCGCTGGAGGCGGTGCGCGCGCATGATCTGGACGGCGACCCGCGCGGCGATGGCCCGTTGGATGTGCTGTGCCAACAGATCCTGATCGCCGCCTGCGCAGGCCCGTTTCAGGCCGATGATCTTTATGCCGAGGTGCGCGGTGCCGGCCCCTATGCGCGGCTGACACGCGCCGATTTCGACGCCTGCCTCGATTTCTGCGCCACCGGGGGCTATGCCTTGCGCGCCTATGATCGCTGGAAACGGCTGATGCAGCGCTCCGATGGCGCGTGGCAGTTGCGCGACCCGCGGTCGGTGCGCGCGATCCGCATGAACCTAGGCACGATCCAGGACACCGACACGCTGAAGGTGCGCTATGCCCGCAATCGCGGCGGCGCGCCCTTGGGCGAGATCGAAGAGGGCTTTGCCGCAACCCTGTCCAAAGGCGACACGTTTCTGATCGGCGGCCAGATCGTGCGGTTCGAAGGCCTGCGCGACATGGTGGTCGAGGTCAGCCGCGATGCCGCGAAAAAGCCGAAAGTGGCGACGTTCAACGGCACCAAATTCGCGACATCCACCCAGCTGACCCATCGCATCCTGCGCTATCTGGCGGCAGGCGACTGGTCCGCCCTGCCCGCGCCCGTCGCCGATTGGCTGGCGCTGCAGGCCCGCGTCAGCCGCATCCCGCAGGCGGGTCGGCTGTTGATCGAAAGCTTTCCCTGGGACGGCCGCGAACACGCCTGCTTCTATGGCTTCGCGGGCCGCAACGCGCAGCAGACGCTGGGCCTGTTGCTGACCAAGCGGATGGAGGACGAAGGGCTTGATCCCCTTGGCTTTGTCGCCACCGATTACGCCACGCTGATCTGGGGCCTGAAACCGCTGACCGACGCCGCGCCGCTGTTCGCCCCAGGCGTGCTGGAAGCGGGGCTGGAAAGCTGGCTGATGGGCAACGCGGTGATGAAACGCACCTTCCGCGCGTCCGCCACCATCGCCGGCCTGATCGAACGCAACCATCCGGGGATGCGCACCTCGGGGCGGCAGGCGACGTTTTCGTCGGATATCCTTTATGACACGCTGGTGAAATACGACCCCGACCACCTGATGCTGCGCATCACGCGCACCGAGGCCATGCGCGGCCTGATCGACTTTGGTCGCCTGCGCGAAATGCTGGACCGCATCGAAGGCCGCGTCGATCTGGTGCGGCTGAACCGCCTGCCGCCCTTGGCCGCGCCCCTGTTGCTGGAGGTGGGCCGTGTGCCCGTCGCAGGCGCCGCGCGCGAACGCCTGCTGGCCGAAGAGGCGGCCCGGCTGATGCAAGAGGCGGGCCTCGCTTAATCCAGTTGAGCGGCTGCGCCGCACGTTTTCATCTCGCCGCCGGCTGACGCCGGTCGGCTCGGGTTTGCCTCCGGCGGGGATATTTTTGAACCAGAGAAGACAGGACGCCGCGCCTTGGCTTCTTCGGTTTCCAACTATCCCGGGGGGTGAGGCCGAAGGCCGAGGGGGGCAGCGCCCCCCTGCACCAGCCCCGCTTGCGTGACGGCTTGCGCGCAGGCGCAGGGCACGGCAATCAGGCAGAATGACCCATCATGTGTTCGAGTTCCACGGCGAGACGTTGCAGGCGCTGGCCGCAGGTGCGCTGTATTGGCCCGCGCGGCGGGTGCTGGCGGTGGCGGATCTGCATCTGGGCAAGGGGCTGCGCGGGGTGCGGCGCGGGGCGGCGGCCTTGCCGCCCTATGAGGCCGCCGAGACTCTGGCGCGACTGGACGCGGTGCTGGCCCTGACGGCTGCGGCGCAGGTGATCTGTCTGGGGGACACGTTCGATGCACCCGACAGCCTGGGTTTTCTGCCCGAAGACGCGCGGCTGTGGCTGATCCGGATGCAGGCGGGGCGGGATTGGGTCTGGATCACCGGCAACCACGATCCGGGCCCCGTGGAGCTGCCGGGGGCACATCTGGATCACCTGCGGCTGGCCGGGCTGACGTTCCGCCACATCGCAGAACCGGCCGAAACGGGCGAGATATCAGGCCATTACCACCCCAAGGCGCGGCTGGTGACGCGGGCGGGCGCGGTGCGGCGGGCCTGTTTCCTGATCGACGCCGACCGCATCATCCTGCCCGCGTTCGGAGCCTATACCGGCGGGTTGGATTGCACCGACCCGACGCTGGACCGGCTGATGGGGGCCGGCGCGCGCGCGGTGCTTACTGGGCCGCGAGCCGTTCCGTTTCCGATGCCGCGGCCAGCATCGCGGGGCTGATCAGCCCTGCTGCCTCGACGCGGTCGCGGTAGCCGCGGCTGACCGGCACGCAAGCCCCGTCCATCGTCCGCAGGCACAGTTTTGCACCTTCGCGTTCCGCTGCCACCACCGACTCCAGCCGCACCCAATGCGACCGGTGGGGGCACAGCCCCGCCACGCCATCCATCTCGTCGATCGCATCGGCAAAACGTAGCCGGATTTCATAGGTCTGCACCGCCGTCACCACGCGCACGAAATGGTTGCTGGCTTCAAGCCGGTGGATCGGGCCCACGGCCCCTACCGGCAGGCGGCGCATCAGGCGCGGCGGCAGGTCGTTATCGGTGTCTTCAAGGCTGTCGTCGAAATCCGTGGCGATCAACGCATCAACCGCCGCTTGCCGCGCCGCCAGATTGACATCGGCGGGCAGGCCCATTTCGCGCAGCCGATGGTTCAGCACCGCTTCGGCGTTGTCGGCATAAATCACCCGCGCCAAGGTCACGATCAGCGCGACGAGCCCGACAATCAACAACAACAGCGGATAGTTCGGGATCAGATCCCGGTCCAGACGCGGGTAGTTGTGCGAAAACACCCAGACAAAACTGCCATAGACCACCGCCATCAACGGCACCATCGACAGGCCGTAGGGCCAGCTGTTTTCGCGCAGTCCGAAGCGAAACAGCGTCTGCCGGATCGTCATCGACACCGGCAATGACATGAAGATGACCGTGCCCCAATAGGCGACGCGGTCCCAAAACGGGAACGCTGTATAGGTCGCAAATGGCCCTGCGATCGCAATGCAGAACACCAAGGCCAGCGTCACTGCCAAGGTTCTGCGGTCCCGCAGATCCTGCAAAACGTGTCGTAAGACTACCTTCACGATTGCACCAAATCTGACATCACGCGGCTGATACCACGCATTACGTGACGTAATAGCGCGTCACATCGGGCGAAGCAATGCTGCGTCCGCACAGTCAGGCAGGCGCTGTCGGTGCGACAGATTGTCCACGCAACGCAGGCCCGATCTTGGTACGGATTTGACGCAACCGTCTTGCGCGGCACCAAGGATCAGGCGGTCAGACCCGCAGGTTCCGGCAGGCCGTGGATGCGGCAGGCGGCGGTCAGGGTATTGGCCAGCAGGCAGGCGATGGTCATCGGCCCGACGCCGCCCGGCACCGGCGTGATCGCGCCCGCGACCGCCGCGCAGCCGGCGAAATCGCAATCGCCGACCAGCACCTGCTTGCCGTCGCGCAGCACACGGTTGATGCCAACGTCGATCACGGTCGCCCCCGGCGCGATCCAGTCGCCCTGGATCATCTCGGGGCGGCCGACGGCGGCGACAACGATTTCGGCGCGGCGCACGATCGCGGCCAGATCGCGGCTGCGCGAATGGGCCAGCGTCACCGTGCAATTGTCGCGGAGCAGCAATTGCGCCATCGGCTTGCCGACGATGTTCGATCGCCCGATGACCACGGCGTTCTGCCCCGACAGATCGCCCAGATGCGCCCGCAGCAGCATCAGACAGCCCAAGGGCGTGCAGGGCACCATCGCCTTTTGCCCGGTCGCCAGCCGCCCGACGTTCGAAATATGAAAGCCGTCCACGTCCTTTCGCGGGTCAATGGCATTCAGCACCAGATCGGCGTCGATATGCGCGGGCAAGGGCAGTTGCACCAGAATACCATGCACCATTGGATCGCGGTTCAGATCACCGATCAGCGCCAGCAGGTCGGCCTGCGCCACGCTGGCCTCCAGCCGGTGGGTGAACGATTGCATCCCCGCCTCGACGGTCTGCACCCCCTTGTTGCGGACATAGACCGTGCTGGCCGGATCCTCGCCCACCAGCACCACGGCCAGACCGGGCACCACACCATGATCGGCGCGCAGCCGCGCGACCTGATCGCGCACACGGGCCCGCACGCCTCCCGCAAAAGCCTTGCCATCGAGGATCGTTGCCGCCATCGCTCATACTCCGTTTCTTATGGTTTTGTCAGAACAGGCCGTCGATATCGCCGTCGTCATTCAGGCGGATCGACTCGGCCGCCGGGACACGCGGCAGGCCGGGCATGGTCATGACCGCGCCGCAGACCGCGACGATGAACCCGGCCCCTGCCGACAGCCGCACCTCGCGCACCGGGACGGTGAACCCGGTCGGCGCGCCGCGCTGCGCGGGGTCGGTGGTAAAGCTGTATTGCGTCTTGGCGATGCAGATCGGCAGGTGGCCATACCCCGCCGCCTCCCATGCGGCCAGTTGATCCGTGATCGCCTTGTCGGCCACGACGCCATCGGCGCGGTAGATGCGGCGGGCAATCGCCTCGATCTTGTCCAAAAGCGGCAGGGTATCGGGATAGATCGGCGCAAAGTCGGACGGCGCATCGGCCAGCGCCACCACCTTGTGCGCGAGGTCAGTGATGCCTGCGGACCCCATCGCCCAATGACGACACAGGATCGCCTCGGACCCCATGGCCGCGACGTAATCCTGCACGGCGCGGATTTCGGCGTCGGTGTCGCCGGCGAAATGGTTGATGGCCACCACGATGGGCACGCCAAAAGACGCCACATTCTCCATGTGCCGCCCCAGATTGGCGCATCCGCGCATGACGGCGGCGACATCTTCGTGGCCCAGATCGGCGCGCGCGGTGCCGCCGTTCATCTTGACCGCACGAACCGTGGCGACGATCACGGCCGCCGCCGGGGTCAGCCCGGCCTGACGGCATTTGATGTTCAGAAACTTTTCCGCACCAAGGTCGGCCCCGAACCCGGCCTCGGTCACCACATAATCGCCCAGCTTCAGCGCCGCGCGGGTGGCGATCACCGAATTGCAGCCATGCGCGATATTGGCAAACGGCCCGCCATGCACAAAGGCCGGGTTGTTTTCCAGCGTCTGCACCAGATTGGGCTGCATCGCGTCCTTCAACAGCACCGTCATTGCGCCATCGGCTTTCAGGTCGCGGGCGTGGATCGGCGTTTTGGCGCGCGTGTAGGCCACCACAATCGCCCCCAGCCGCTGCTGCAAATCGTCCAGATCGCGGGCAAGGCACAGGATCGCCATGACTTCGGAGGCGACGGTGATGTCGAACCCGGTCTGGCGGGTAAAGCCGTTCCCGGCGCCGCCCAGCCCCACCACGACATCGCGCAGCGCGCGGTCGTTCATGTCGATCACCCGCCGCCAGACGATGCGGCGCGTGTCGATGTCCAGCGCGTTGCCCCAATGGATGTGGTTGTCGATCATCGCCGCCAGCAGGTTATGCGCCGCCGTGATGGCGTGAAAATCGCCGGTGAAATGCAGGTTCATCGCATCCATCGGCACAACCTGCGCCATGCCGCCGCCCGCTGCCCCGCCTTTCAGGCCAAAGTTGGGACCAAGTGACGCCTCGCGGATACAAATCACCGCGCGCTTGCCGATGCGGTTCAGCCCGTCACCAAGACCCACTGTGGTCGTGGTCTTGCCCTCGCCCGCAGGGGTCGGGTTGATCGCGGTCACCAGGATCAGCTTGCCATCGGGACGATCCGCCAACCCGGCGATAAAGCCCTGATCCAGCTTGGCCTTGTCATGGCCGTAAGGGATCAGCGCGTCGGCAGGGATGCCCAGTTTCGCGCCGATATCCACCATCGGCAATTTCCGGGCAGCGCGCGCGATGGCGATATCGGATGTCATGGCGGCCCCTCTTTTGGCATGGTCTGTGCAAGTCATAGCCAAAGCGCCGCCCGCGCCTAGGGGGATTGCGCGGGCGTGACGCGGATTTTCGCGCCAACAGTTTCCGATCTGCATCGCCGCGTCAGGGTCCGGGTTTCAGGCCCTAGAACCAGCCGCGCCACTTGAACCACAGATACGGGGCCAGCGCCGTCACCAGCATCGCCCCCAACGCCGCCGCATAGCCGTAAGGGTGCGCCAATTCGGGCATTGTCTGGAAATTCATGCCATACACCGTGCCAACCAAAGTGGGCGGCAGAAAGATCACGGAAACGACCGAGAAGAACTTGATGATCTCGTTCTGTTCAAGCCCGACCATGCCCAGGGTGGCCGACAGCAGAAACGAGGTGCGCTGCGACAGCGCGCCGGAATAATCCACCAGCGACTGGATATCGCGCAGCAGTGCCTGCGCCTGATCACGGCGTTCGGGGGCGGCCAGACGGCGGATCGGGAACTGCGCCAGATGACCGACCATGCGTTCGAGGGTTTGCAGGCTGTCCTGAATGATCGCATCCAATTCGCCCATCCGCCCGATCCGCCCGATGGCCGATTGCAACCGGCCCGGTTTGCGGCGGGTTTTGGTCTGGATCGGAAAAATCTCGCGCGAGATATCGTCAAGCGCCCGGCTTTCGGTTTCCAGGATATCGGCCAAGCGGTCCACGATCGCCTCCAGCAGGGCCAGCATCAACCCGGTGGGGGTGCTGTAACTGCCCCGTGTGCGCGCGGCGGCTTGGGGGAATTCGTCAAAGGCGCGCGGGCTGTGATAGCGGATCGTGACCAGCCGGTCGGGGGCCAGCACGAAACTGACCGGGCCGGACATCGGCGCATTGGTTTCCATCTGTGCGGGCACGGTGGCGGTCAGATACAAGGCACCGCCTTCGGAATAGATCCGGCTGGAGGTGACGATTTCGACCATGTCGTCGCGGGTGGGCAGGTCAATCCCCAGCACCTCTTCCAGCGCGGCTTCCTCAGTGCGGTCGGGGGCGAACAGGTCGGTCCAGGTCACTGCCTGTCCGGGTTCGGCCAGTTGCAGCGATCCGTTCACAAGCGTGTAATCGCGCCGCATGTCACACCGTCAACGTCAGAAACAGCCGCCGGAACGGGAACAGCGCCGTGCCATCGGCGGCGCGCGGATAGACGTGATCCATCACCGCCTCATAAAGCGTGATCAGATGCGCCTGTTCGGCGGCCTCAAGACAGCCAAGGATCGGGCGGGCAAAGGTCGCCTCGGTGAACCGCCGCACCGGGTGCGCGCCATCGAGGCAGGCGTCAAGCACCTGAAAATATTCGGTTTCCCACAGCGACAAGGTGCCGAGCGGGGCCAGCAGGTGATGATATTCCACCGCCGACAATATGCCGGGGCCGGTGGCCGGATCATGGCGGCCGGGGAAATGTTCGGCCATCAGGCTGCCCCAGACGCGGTGCGAGGGCGCGTTGTTCTGGTGCGGCATCTGCACCGCCAGCGTGCCGCCGGGGGCCAGCATCGCGGCCAATCTCGGCAGCAGCGCGGCGTGATCCGGCACCCAATGCAGCGCCGCGTTGGAATAGATCAGTGCCGGGGGCGCATCAGCGGTCCATGTGGCGATATCGGCCTGCACCAGCGCGCGGTAGGCCCCGGTGGCCCGCGCCTCGGCCAGCATTGCGGGCGACAGGTCCACCCCATGCACCGCGCGACCCAATTCGGACAGCGCAGGCCCCGATGCCCCGGCCCCGCACCCCAGATCGACGATATCGCCCGCAGGCAGCGGCGGCAGAGCCGCGATCAGATCGAGTGCAGGGCGCAAACGCTGACCCCGGAACCTGTGATAGGTCCCGGGGTTCCAGTCCGCTGTGAGATCAGAGGTCACGTCGCCTCGGGTTCCAGGCTGCCGGCTGGGCGGCTGCGCGGCTTGGTCTTGGGGATCGCGGTCACCGACGGCGACCCCGCGCCATCGTCAGATCGGTCGCCCGGACCGGGTTGCGGCGGTTCGCCCCGCATCACGCGCTTGATCTCTTCGCCAGTCAGGGTTTCGTATTCCAACAGCCCCTGCCCCAGCCGGTCCCATTCCACTTCGCGCTCGCGCAGGATCCGCAGCGCGGTCTGATAGCCCTCGTCAATAAAGCGGCGCACCTCGCTTTCGATCAGTTCCTTGGTGTTGGCCGACACCGAGAAACCGCCCGTGTTGCCCTGATAGCCTTCATGCGCTTCGGCATAGTCCACGTTGCCGACCTTGTCCGACATGCCCCAACGCAGGATCATGGCGCGGGCCAGTGCCGATGCCTGCTGGATATCGCCTGCGGGGCCGTTCGACACGTTCTCGGCACCATATTTCAGCACCTCGGCGGCCTTGCCGGCCATGGTCATCGCCAGTTTCTGTTCACATTCCGACTTGTGCCAGTTCAGGCGGTCAATCTCGGGCAAGCTGACCACCATCCCCAGCGCACCGCCGCGCGGGATGATCGTGGCCTTGTAAACCGGATCGCATTTCGGCAGCGCCAGACCCACCACGGCATGACCGGCTTCGTGATAGGCGGTCTTTTCCTTTTGATCGGCGGTCAGCACCATCGACCGGCGTTCGGCGCCCATCATCACCTTGTCCTTGGCGTTTTCGAAATCTTCCATCGCCACGGTGCGGCGACCATTTCGCGCCGCCGTCAGCGCGGCCTCGTTGACCAGGTTGGCCAGATCCGCACCCGAGAACCCCGGCGTGCCGCGCGCGATGATGCGCATGTCGGCGTCGGGGGCCAGCGGCACCTTGCGCGCATGGACCGACAGGATCTTTTCGCGGCCCTTGATGTCGGGGTTCGGCACGGTGATCTGGCGGTCAAACCGGCCCGGACGCAACAGCGCGGGGTCCAGCACGTCGCGGCGGTTGGTGGCGGCGATGATGATCACGCCCTCGTTGGCCTCGAAGCCGTCCATTTCGACCAGCAATTGGTTCAGTGTCTGTTCACGCTCGTCATTGCCGCCGCCGATGCCCACGCCACGCGCCCGGCCCACGGCGTCGATTTCGTCGATAAACACGATGCAGGGCGCGTTTTTCTTCGCATCCACGAACATGTCACGGACGCGGGATGCCCCCACACCCACGAACATCTCGACGAAATCCGACCCAGAGATGGTAAAGAAGGGCACCCCCGCCTCGCCCGCGATCGCGCGCGCCAGCAGCGTCTTACCCGTTCCGGGCGGGCCGACCAGCAGAGCGCCCTTGGGGATCTTGCCGCCCAGGCGCGAGAATTTCTGCGGGTTGCGCAGGAATTCGACGATCTCTTCCAGCTCTTCCTTGGCCTCGTCGATGCCCGCCACGTCATCAAACGTCACGCGGCCATGCTTTTCGGTCAAAAGTTTCGCGCGCGACTTGCCAAAGCCCATCGCCCCGCCTTTGCCACCGCCCTGCATCCGGTTCATGAAATAGACCCAGACGCCGATCAACAGCACGAAGGGCAACAGCGACAGGATAAAGGTCTGGAACCCCGATTGCGTCTGGCTTTCCGCCGACACCGGAACGCCTTCGGCGATCAGCAGGTCGGTGACGGACGCATCCTTTGGCACGATGGTGGTGTAATCCAACCCGTCGGTACCCCGGAACCGGACGCGTTCACCGTCCAGCGTGGCGCGGCTGACCTTGTCGGCCTGCACGTTCTTGATGAAGTCGGAATAGCTGACCTCGCGGCTGTTCATCGTGGTGCTTTGGCCGTCGAACTGGCTGAACAGCGCGATCACCAGCAGAAACACGATGACCCAGAAAGCGATGTTACGTGCGTTGCCCAAGGGGGACTCCTATGCAGCGGAAATGGCGGCAGGCAAATGGGTTGCTCCGCGTTCTTGCGACCAACATAGACATCCGTTGGCCCGGTTCAATGCGAAACCAGAAACTGCCGCAGGTCCATCCCCAAACGCCCCTGCGGACAAAGCCGCGTGGTATCGCCGGGACCAAGATCCAGCGCATCGCAGGCGACGGGGCGGCCATTGTCCCAGATCGCGGGCAGCGTGATCGCCGTGGCATGGGGCGGCGCGGCGGCGGCGCGGGGCGCAGGCAGCAGGCGCCAGCCCTCATCACCCAGAGCGCGAATGGGCAGGCCACGGAAATCCTTGTGGAAAACCCGCCAGCGGCGATCCCAGAGCCTGCCATCGCCGACCCTTGTTTCGGTCGTGGTAATGGCCTGCGCTTCGCGCAGGATCAACAGGCTGTCAGGGTCGGTGCGCAGGGCGCAACCATGCAGGGTGCCTGCGCCCCCGGCCAAGAGCCGGTCCAACACCGCCTCCAGCGCGTCCTCGCGCGGGCGATAGTCTGCCGAAGCGACATATTGCAGCGCCGCTGCCAATAGCCGCATCTGGGTGTCGCGGGGCGCGGCGGCAAAGCCGCCGCGCGCCAGCCGGACCGTTCCGGTCCGGCGATCCTCGTGGCCGCTTGCGTCCCAGTGCTGCGCGGCAAGGCCGCGCAGCGCGTCGCGCGCGCGCGCCATGCGGCGCGCTGTGGCGGTCAGGGTGTCGGGCGTCAGCCCGACGCCCGCCATCACATCGCGCGCCGCGCGCACGCGCGCGCGGTCATAGGCCGGGTCGTCATTCGATGGGTCTTCGACCCATTCGCCGCGCAACACCCGCAGATAATGCCGCAGGTCGTCGCGCGCCATGTCCATACAGGGGCGGACCACGGTGAACCCCGGTGCTTCCTCGGGATGACGCGCCGGCGGGCGCGCGCCGGTGATGTCCAGCGGTCCGGCGTCCCCTCCCGCAATCTCGCGCTGCGCGGCCATCGCGGATAACCCGTCCACCCCCGACCCGCGCGCCAGCCGCATCACGAATGTCTCGGCCACATCATCGGCGTTATGCGCCATCAGCACATGGCGCAGCGTCCCGCACCAGCGCCCGATCAGGTCCAGCCGCGCGCGCCGTGCCGCGTCCATCTTGTTGCCCGCACCATCCCACTGCCAGCGTAGCGTGGCATGCGGCCAGCCCAGCATGGCAGAGGTGCGCGCCACCATCGCTGCCTCGGCGGCGCTGTCCGCGCGCAAGCCGTGATCCACCGTCACCACCCACAGCCGCACGCCCCAGCGATGGGTCCAGTTATGCGCCAGATACAGCATTGCCATGCTGTCACCGCCGCCGGACACCGCCAATCCGATATCGGTGGGAAAATCGGGGCCAAGCAACTGCCCCATCGCATCCGCGAACCGCTGGTCCAGCGTCGGTTGCATGGGGTCAGTTGCAGCCGATGCGCGCGCGCGCCTGTTCGGCCTGCGCCACGGCGGGCGCGGTCGGGAACCGCGCGCCGACCTCGGTCAGGGTCACGCAGGCCTCTTGGGTCTGGCCCAACTGGCCCAGCATGTTGCCCAGCCTGAACAACGCATCGGGGGCAATCGCCCCGGTGGTTTCGGCTGAAAACGCCGCAAGATAGGCCCGTGCGGCAGGCGCCCGTTCGCCCAGCCCCTCATGCGCCTCGCCCTGCTTCAGGAAGGCTTCTGCGCTCAGGGGACTGCCCGGATAGGCCGCGCCAAAGGCCGCAAACTGGTCCGCGGCGGCGCGAAAGTCACCTTTGGCGAGCGCCTCCGACGCCCGCCGGAAGTCGTCACGTTCGCCAATGGCCAATTCCGGCCCGGTAGTTTGCGGTTGCGCAACAGGCGCGGTCACCGCGGGTGCAGCCCCGCCACCCAAGGTCGAGGTCTGGCCCAGTTTCGACGTATCGCCGCCTTCGAGTTCCACCAGACGGAATTCCAGATCGCCGATGCGGTTGGTGCCATCAGCAATCACGCGGTCGATGGTGTTCTGCATCTGCTCGGTGCGGCCTGTGAGCTGCACCAGCTGCGACTCGATGGCGTCAATGCGGTTCAGCACCGATCCCCCGGCGGCGAAACTGCCCGCAGCCCCGGTGGTGGACAGTTCGCGCTTGAGCTTTTGCACCTCGACGTTGAGGATCGTCAGTTCCTGCCGGATATCGGCCAAAGTTTGCGCGCGGTCATCCTGCGCCCAAAGCGGCGTTGCCAAGACAGGCGTGGCCAGCAGCGCGACGACTAGGATCAGACCGCGCCGCATCCTCAGCTACCCAGACCAGCGGCCAGCACCGTCACGGCGCGGCGGTTGCGGGAATAGCAGCTTTCCTCGGAACACACCTCGATCGGGCGTTCCTTGCCGTAGGAAATCGTTTTGAGACGCCCCCCCGACACCCCGCGCGAGATGATGTAATCCTGCACTGCGGTGGCACGGCGCGCGCCCAACGCGATGTTGTATTCCCGCGTGCCCTGTTCGTCGGCATGGCCTTCGATGATCGCGGTGTAGGCGGTATTCGACATCAGCCAGCCCGCCTGCCCGTCCAGCACGGCGCGCCCCTCGGGCGTCAGGGTGGATTGATCGACCGCGAACAGCACCCGGTCGCCCACGGTGGCCTGGAAATAGGCGGGCGAGGTCGGGTCGCTCGCGCTGCCCGGCACGATGCCGCCGTTCAGACCGTTTGCGCCCGCGCCAAGCGCGGATTTGTCGCCGCCAAAGCGGTCGGGATTGGTGCATCCCGCAATCGCCAGCGCGGCGGTCAGGATCAGGCCCTTGATCAGGCCCTTGGCCAAGATATTCATGTCGGTTACCCCGTTCGTGTTCTGCTCTGCCCCTTGTTTACCACAGCGCGCGCGGCAGGGGAATCGCGCGGCTGCTAAATTTGCCGCGATTGCAGCGGTCATCGGGCCATGCGGTCCTTACGGCTGCAACGGTGACCAGGCCGGGTCCGACGCCGCGCCCGCAGTGGCCACGCGTTTCAGGTTCCGCCCCGAGATATCAACGGAATACAGGCTGGATTCGCCCCCCGCCCCTTGGGTTTCGCGGGTGAACATGATGACACGGCCATTGGGCGCCCAGGTCGGGCTTTCATCCAGAAACGACGCGGTCAGCAGGCGTTCCTCGGAGCCATCGAGCCGCATCACGCCGATGTGAAACCGGCCATTGTTCTGTTTGGTGAACGCGACCAGATCACCGCGCGGCGACCAGACCGGGGTGCCATAGCGCCCCTGCCCAAAGGAAATCCGCTGCGGCTCGCCCCCCGATGCGGGCATGACATACAACTGCTGGGTGCCGGACCGGTCGGATTCGAACACGATCCGGCTGCCATCCGGGCTGAAGGACGGCGCGGTTTCGATGGACGGCGCATTGGTCAACCGCCGCGCGCCAGACCCGGTGACATCCATCGCCCAAAGGTCGGTGTTGCCGCCCTGGGTCAGCGAGAACACCACCGTGCGGCCATCCGGGCCAAAGCGCGGCGAGAACGCCATTTCACCGGGCGGGATCGGCAATTCGCGGCGGCCTACGCTCGCCACATCCAGCACATAGATACGCGGGAACCCGCTTTCATAGCTGGTGAACAGGATACGGTCGCCGGTGGGCGAGAACCGGGGCGCGAGCACGATCGACGCGGAATCCGTCAAATACTGCACATTCGCGCCGTCATAATCCATGATCGCCAGCCGCTTCTTGCGGTCGGCCTTGCCGCCCTGTTCGGCCACATGCACCACACGGCTGTCGAAATAGCCGCCCTCGCCGGTGATCCGCGCATAGACCACATCGGCCACCTTGTGCGCCATCCGCCGCCAGCCCGCCTCGGTGCCCTGAAACTGCAACCCGCTGCCCATTTCATTGCCGGCAAACACGTCATAGAGGCGGAATTTCACAGTGATCTGCCCGCCCGATGCCGACACAGCGCCCGTCACCAGCGCCTGCGCGTTGATCGCTTTCCAGTCGGCGAATTGCACCGGCGCGCCGAAACTTTCGATCCGGCTGATGAACGCCTCGCGCGGGATTTCGCGGAACAGGCCGGTGCCGGTCAGATCTGCCGCCACCACGCGCGACAATTCCGCCGCCAGCTTGGCCGCTGCCGGGCTTTCGGCCACAAAATCGGGCACTGCCACGGGCAGCGGTTCGATCACGCCTTCGGTGATCTCGATCCGCAGCGGACCGGCGGCCTGCGCCCATGTCATCGCAGGCAGCGCAGCAACCATACCTGTGGCAAGCCCCAGTGACAGCAGAAACACACGCATCTTACTTGATCCTCATCTTTTCCGGGTTGAACACCATTTCGATGTTCCGCCATTGGTCATATTTGTCTTGCGGCAAGTCGAACCCCGATGCCCCGCAGCGGCTGATGGCGCGGCGCGCGGCCTCAAAGGCCTGACGCGCGGCGGCATCCGATCCGCCGTCGAATCCCAGCATCTTGATCGACCCGCCCAGAGGCTTGCCTGCTTCGTCAAGCTGAACGCCGACGGTAACAGTCACGCGAAGCGCCTCGGTGGACAGGGCGCCCACGTTCCAGCAGGCCTGCACCGCGACGCGCAGCGCGTCCTTTTCACCCGCCGTCAGCGGCGGACCCGATGCAGCGCGTCCGGTGCCTTGGGCCTCGGCGGGGGCTTCGGCCCCGGCAGCCCCGGCGGCCAAGGCTTCGGCCAGCGCATCCTGCACCGCGTCACGCGCGGCGGGGGCGGCCTCTGCGGTTTCGGCGGGCGTCTCGGCGGGTTTGTCGGCAGGCTTTTCCGCTGCGCGCACCGCCGCAGGCCGCGTCTTGGGCCGGACGGACGTCACCGGCGCTGCAGAGGGCGGGTCTTTCGCCTCGGTGGCGATTTCGGTGGTGGCCGCTTCGGGCTGCGCGGCCTCTTTCGGCTCTTCGGGCGGCTTTTGCGGCGTCTCGGGCACGGGTTCGGGGGCCACGGCATCTTGCGGCGTGTCGGCCTTGCGGACCTCGGGGTCGGGCTCTGCCACAGGGGTCGGGGCCACGCGGTCCACCGGGCGCGGCACCGGGCGCGAGGACCGTTCGGGGGCCAGCACGGCGACATCCTGCACCGGAGGCGCGATCACTGGGGCCTCGTCTGTCACCTCGGCGTCGGGTTGCGGCGCAGCTTCTGCCACGGGGGCGGCGGGCGGTTCCGGGCGTGGTTCGGGACGTGGCTCAGGACGCGGCGGCGCGGGCGGCGTCGCGGCGGTTTCGAGGGGTGGCGCGGGCGGGGCGACCGTCTCGGCCACCTCGGGCGCGCCTGCGCCCGCCACCATCGCGGCAAATTCCTCGCCCGAAATCACGGCCACTTCGGTCACGTCAAAGGGTTCGGGCGCAGGCGCAAACGCGCCTCCCAACAGCACCCAGCCCATCAGGCCCAGATGCCCTGCGCCGGACACGATGTGCCCGATATGCGGCCGCCCCGCCACCGCCTCAGTTGCCTGCTGCCGGGGCCGTTCCGTCCAGACGCGGCCCGCCCGCATCGGTGACCAGCCCGATATTCGAGAATCCGGCGCGGTTCAGCGCCCCCATCACCTGCACAACCTGCGCATAGCTGACCCCGCCATCGGCGCGCAGGAACACCCGATCGCCCTCGCGTTCGGCGGCAATCGCGCGCAGGCGGTTGACGAGATCTGCCTCGGGCACCTCGGTCGTCATCACCATGACGCGCCCCTCGGCAGTGATCGTGACCGCCAGCGGCTCTTCCTGTTCGGACGGCAGCGCGTTAGCGGCCGTCTTTGGCAGTTCCACCGGCACGCCCACCGTCATCAGCGGCGCGGCCACCATGAAGATGATCAGCAGCACCAGCATGACATCGACAAAGGGCGTCACGTTGATCTCAGACATCGGGCGCGCGCCGCCGGACCGCGACCGCCGCCTGCGCCGCCCGCCCCCGCCGCCCTGCACCACCCCCGCGCCCATGTCAGGAATCCAACTGGCGCGACAGGATGGTGGCGAACTCGTCGGCGAAACTTTCCCAGCCCGCCACGATGCGGTCGGAATCCGCGTTCAGCTTGTTATAGAAAATCACCGCCGGGATTGCCGCGACCAGCCCGATTGCCGTGGCAAACAGCGCCTCGGCGATACCGGGGGCCACCACGGCGAGGTTGGTGTTCTGCTGTTCCGCGATGCCGATGAAGGCGTGCATAATGCCCCAGACCGTGCCGAACAGCCCCACGAACGGAGCCGTCGATCCGACGGTTGCCAGCACCTGCAACCCGCCTTGCAGGCTTTCCGCCTCGCGCGCGATGGCGACGTTCATGCTGCGGTCGATGCGCGCCTGCGCGCCCGCGATCAGCGCGCCATCGGTGCGGTGGCTGCGCCGCCATTCGATCATGCCGGCCGCAAAGATGCGCTGCGACGGGCCCACAGGGTCCGCCCCGATCTGATCGAACAATTCGTCCAGCGGCTCGCCAGACCAGAAGGCGCGGTCAAACGCGTCGGATTCGCCGCGCGCGCGCCGATAGGCGAGGATTTTCTGCACGATGATCGACCAGGACCAGAATGACGCGCCCAACAGCCCGATCATCACCAGCTTGACCGTGAAGGTCGCCTGCACAAAAAGGCCCCACATGGAGAAATCAATCTCCTGCGCGGCCGCGAGGGTCGTTGTATCCATTATATCTGCTCTCGATGTGGCTTCTTGGTGGCCCTAGGCTATAGAATAGCCGAACTCCATCCCGGGCGCTACCACATCCGCGTGACCCGAGGCGGGTTTGCGGCAAATCTTCGCGCATGCAGCAATTTTCCCGCGCTGTGGCGTCAGACCGGGATGCCCTTGGGCAATCGCACGGGCCGCCCCGCCAGCGTCATGCAGACCACCGTCACCACGGCGGCAAACAGCACCTGATCGCCGCGGAGCACCCGCTGCCCCATGACCATGCGCGCAGGCCCCACAGCGCTGACCCATGTCTCGACCGTCAATTCATCGTCCAGCCGTGCGGGGGCCAGATAATCCGCCTCGACCCGGCGCACGGCAAAGACCACGCCATCCTCGTCCTTCATCCGGTTCTGGTCCAGCCCGACGGCGCGGACCCATTCGCTGCGCCCGCGTTCGATGTAACGCAGGTAATTGGCGTAATAGACGATGCCCGCCATATCGGTGTCTTCGTAATAGACCCTGACGGGGTGGTGAAAGACGCGCGGTGTGTCGGTCATGGCTGGCTCCTTTGGCGCATCATGCCACCCGCCCCACCCGCGCCGCAAGCCGCAGGGCATGGGCCCAGTCCTGCGCCATCGCGGGCAGCACCGGGTCATAGGCGGCGCGGATCACGGCACCGATGTCAGGGCGCAAGATCGCCCTGCCGCCCGCCTCTGCCATCGGCGAGCGGTCGGTGAACGCGCGGTCCGACCACAGCAGGATCACCTGCACCGCCTGGTTCAGCGCCAACACCTCGGCGGGCACAACCGCCATCTGGTTATCCATCCGCACAAAGGCGACACAGGCCCGGATCGCGCCTGCGGCATCAAAGCGGAACACCCGGTATTGGTTCGCCTCGGCCGCCTTCAGCCGCACCAGCAGTGGCACAAGGTCCGGCACCAGCCGGTCCAGATCCGGCACCGCGGCCAGTTCATCCCAGTCGCGGATGAAAAACAGCATCAGGTTTGCGCCCAGTTCCGGGTCCATGTCGCCCATCTGGTGGCCCGCCAGCGCACAGACCGCCTCGAACGCGCCCTTGATCACGCCCAGCGTGGCATCCTCCACCCCGAACACCACCGGCACGATGGGCCGCCCCCAGCGCGCGCACAGAAACTGTCCGTCGGCGCGGGTGAACAGGGCCGTGATCTCGTCTGCGGTCATGTCACGACCCTATGCCATTTCATTTTGCCCCAAATACTCATTCTGCCTGTGTCACCCGCGCTGTCAGTCGAACAGATCGCCAACCCGCTTGGGTGCAGGGCGCCCCAGATGGGTCCAGGCCGCCTGCGCCAGCATCCGCCCGCGCGGGGTGCGCTGGATCAGGCCCTGTTGCAACAGGAACGGCTCGATCACCTCTTCGATGGCATCACGGGACTCGGACAGCGCCGCGGAAAGGGTTTCCACCCCCACCGGCCCGCCCTGATAGGCGTCCGCGATCAACGTCAGATAGCGCCGGTCGGCCCCGTCCAGCCCCAGATGATCCACCCCCAGCCGCGTCAGCGCGTGATCGGCCAGCGCGCGGGTCACGCGCCCGTCGCCCTCGACCAGCGCGAAATCCACCACGCGCCGCAACAGCCGCCCCGCGATGCGCGGCGTGCCGCGCGCGCGCCGCGCGATCTCGCGCGCGCCGCCCTCGTCGGCAGGGGCGCCCAGAAGCTGCGCGTTGCGGATGACGATCTCGAACAATTCCGCCTCGGAATAGAATACCAGCCGCGTGGGGATGCCGAAACGGTCGCGCAGCGGCGTGGTCAACAGCCCCATCCGCGTCGTCGCGCCCACCAGCGTGAAGGGTTGCAGATCAATCCGCACCGTGCGCGCGGCGGGCCCTTCGCCGATGACCAGATCGAGGGCGTAATCCTCCATCGCGGGATACAACACCTCTTCGACCGCCGGGTTCAGGCGGTGAATTTCGTCGATAAACAGCACGTCGCGCGGTTCCAGATTGGTCAGGATCGCCGCCAGATCGCCCGCGCGGGCCAGCACCGGGCCGGATGTCATGCGAAACCCCACCCCCAGTTCGCGCGCCATGATCTGCGCCAGCGTGGTCTTGCCCAGACCGGGGGGGCCGTGGAACAACGTGTGATCCATCGCCTCACCGCGCTGGCGGGCGGATTGGATGAACACCCGCAAGTTCGCCCGCGCCTCGGCCTGTCCGATGAAATCCGCCAGCATCTGCGGCCGCAACGCGCGGTCGAAATCCTCGGGCAAGGGTTCGGCGCGTAAGGTCGGATCGGGGCTGGGATCGGGGGTGGCCATGCGTTACGCCTTAGGGGCAAGCAGTTTCAGCGCCGTGCGGATCAGTGCGGCCGTGTCGGCGTCGGGGTCCGAAGCGGCGTCGGCAATCGCCGACGCCGCCTCAGATGGCGCATAGCCCAGATTGGTCAGGATCGCCGCCAGATCGCCCGCGCGGGCCAGCAC
>CAMCVS010000010.1 GCA_945881965.1 Paracoccus haematequi
GATCTATTCCGCCGGACGGACCACGGCACCGATCATGTTCCTGCTGATCGCGGCGACGATGTATTCGCGGCTCTTGGCGATGGGCGGCGCGGTCAATTACATCCAGAACCTGCTGCTGGGGATCGGCGGCGGCGTCGTGGTGATCATGCTGGTGATGACGCTGATCTGGCTCTTGCTGGGGATGCTGATTGATTCGGTGTCGATCATCCTGCTGACGGTGCCGATCTTTGCCCCCATCGCGGTCACACTGGGGATCGACCCGATCGCCTTCGCGATCTTCGGCATCCTGATCATCGAGGCGGGGCTCTTGACGCCGCCCTTCGGGTTGTTGGTATTCACGGTCAAGGGGTCGGTGACGGACCGTGATGTGCGGCTGGGCGACATCTTTCGCGGTGCGCTGCCTTATACGCTTATGATCGTGATCGCAGGCACGCTGGTGATCCTGTTTCCGCAACTGGCGACATGGCTGCCCAGCTTGGGCAAGTGACCTAGCCAATCAGCGCCGTGATTTCCTGGCGCAGCACAGCGACAAATTCCCGCGCGGCAGGTGACAAGGACCCCCGCGCGGGTTCGATCAGCACGAAATCCGAATGCATCTCGGGCGCGATCAGCGGATGCACCCGCCGCGCCCGCCCGTCGGCGTCGCCCGCGCAGATGATACCGGGCAGCACCGCCACCCAATCCGACCGCGCCACCAGTTCCAGCGTGCCCAGCATCGAATCCATTTCCAGCACCTCGGCAATCGTCACGCCCTGCGCCGCGAAATAGGCGTCCAGCCGGGTGCGCCGCGCATTGGCCCGCCCCGGCACCACCACGCGCAACGGTCCTAGTGTGGCCAGTTGCACCGGGTCCAGATGCGCCACGCCTGCGGTGGCGGCAAAATCGGGCGCGGTTACCAGCATCTCGCGGTCGCGCGCAATCGGCGACTGGTCCAGCCCCGTCACCGCCGCGCCCGCCGATACCAGCGCAAAGTCGATGCCCCCCGCCCGCACCATGTCACACAGCGCGCCGGAATAGCCCTCGATCACCTCGACGCGGACCTGTGGATGCAACGCGACAAAGGCTTCCAGCGCCGGGGCCAGCGCCGCGCGGGTAAACGACGGCATCAACCCCGCACGCACCTGCCCCGACAGCCCGCCCTTGGCGGCGCGCACCTCGGATACCCCTGCATCCAGACTGCGCAGCGCGGTGATGGCGCGGGCATAGAACAGCCGTCCGGCATGGGTCGGCGCGACACCGCCCGCGCTGCGGTCAAACAGCGGCGCGCCCAACCCGGTTTCCAACGCCGCGACATGCTGCGACACGCCCGATTGCGTGGCATGTTCGCGCAGGGCGGCACGGGTGAACGAGCCCTCTTCATAGACGGCGACAAAGGACCGGATCTGGCGCAGGTTCAGCATGGCCCGACATTACCGATCTTGATGGGAAATGTAAGATATTATCATTTTCCTCATCCTGACCCCGCCCCTATCTTTGGGCAACACATCAAGGGAGGCTGCGATGCAGATCGGCTTTTTCACCATGCCCATTCACCCGGTCAACAAGGACTGGCGCACCAGCCTGGCCGAGGATCGCGCGGCCTTCATTCTCGCTGACGAGCTGGGCTATTCCGAGGCCTATGTCGGGGAACATGTCACCGATGCCGCCGAAAACATCACGTCTTGCGCCATGTTCGTGGCCTGGATCGCGGCGGCCACCAAGCGGATCAAGCTGGGCACCGGCACCGTGAACATGCCCAACAGCCACCCAGCGGCGATTGCGGCGCAGATGGCGATGCTGGACCACATGCTGGACGGGCGGTTCATATTCGGGATTTCGCCGGGCGGGCTGGCTTCAGATGCCGAGGTGTTCGGCAATCTGGACAAGGACCGCCCCGCGATGTTCCTTGAAGCCATCAACATGGTGCTGAAAATCTGGGAATCGGACGCCCCCTATAACATCGAGGGGCAGTTCTGGAACGTCACCACACAGCGCACCCAACTGACCGACATCGGCCAGGGCATCATGCCGAAACCCTTGCAGCGCCCGCACCCGCCCATCGTCGTGACTGCCGTTGCGCCGTTTTCCAAGGGCGTGACCGAGGCCGCCGCGCGCGGCTGGGAACCGATCAGCGCCAATTTCCTGATGCCGGAATGGGTGAAATCGCATTGGCCCAGCTATGTGGCGGGCTGCGAAAAGGGTGGCCGACCGGCAGACGCCGCCAACTGGCGCGTCGCCAAAAGCATCTGCGTCGCCGATGACATGGCGACCGCGCGCGCCTATGCCACCAACTCCGACAGCCCCTATCGGTTCTATTACAACCAGCTTCTGACCAAGATGCGCAAGCATAACCGGCTGAACCTGTTCAAGCATGACCCGTCGATGCCCGATGACGCCGTGACGCTGGATTACGTCTGCGACCGGCTGATCTTCTGGGGCACGCCCGACAAGGTGGCCGATGACATCCTCGCCTTCCGCGACGAGGTCGGCGATTTCGGCACGCTCTTGTATGCGGGCAAGGATTGGGCCGACCCGCATTTCGGGCGCCGCTCGATGATCCTTGCCGCCGAACAGGTGATGCCGCGCGTGAACGCTGTGATTGGCTCAACTTCGGCTGTGGCCGCACAATGATGGTCGCGGGCCGGCTGCACTCGCGTGTTGACGGGCCGGATGGCGCCCCGTGGGTGGTGCTGTCCAACAGCCTTGGCGCAGACCTGTCGATGTGGGACGCGCAGATGGCGACGCTGACCGCGACGCACCGGGTGCTGCGCTATGACACGCGCGGGCATGGCGGCAGCGCGACGGTCACGGGGGCATTTACGATGGCCGATCTGGTGGCGGATGCCGTGGCGGTGATGGACGCGCATGGCGTGGAACGGGCCGATTTCATCGGCCTGTCGATGGGGGGCATGACGGGGCTGGGTCTGGCGCTGGCGCACCCTGCCCGGCTGCGCCGTCTGGTCTGTGCCGATGCGCGCGCCGATGCACCCGAAGCGTTCCGTGCCAACTGGGACGCGCGGATTGCGCGGGTCACCGAACACGGGCTGGGCAGCATCATCGAGGCCACGCTGGACGGCTGGCTGACCGCCGATTTCCGCGCCGCCAACCCCGATGTGGTGGCAACCGTCCGCGCGATGGTGCTGGCCAATGATCCGGCGGGATACACGGCCTGTTGCGCCGCGTTGAAGTCGCTGGATTATTTCAAGGATCTGGGTGGTCTGTCCGTGCCCACGCTTTATATCTGCGGATCAGAGGACAAGGGTGCCGCGCCCGACGTGATGCGCGCGATGGCCGCCGCCACGCCGCAGGCGGATTTCGTGGTGATCCCCGAGGCGGCGCATGTCGCCAATATCAATGCGCCTGCGGCCTTCAATGCCGCGCTGCGCGCTTTTTTAGTGCCCTAACCGGCGCGCCCACGGACCAGAGAGGTCACGATGTCCTTGATGCAGACCACCCACACGCTGACAGGTGCCCCCGCCCCCGCCGACATGCGCGCGGCGCTGGCAAACTTTGCCACCGGGGTGGCGGTGATTTCAACGCTGGACCCGCAGGGCAAACCGTTTGGCATGACGGTCAATTCGTTCAATTCCGTCTCGCTGGACCCGCCCTTGGTGCTGTGGTCCATCGGGTTGCGCGCGCATAGTCTGGCCATCTGGCGCGCGGCGGGCGGGTTCGTGGTGAACATCCTTGCCGCCGATCAGGAAAACTTGTGCCGCCAGTTCAGTTCCCGCGTGGATGACCGTTTCGCCGGGGTCGACTGGACCGCAGGGCGCGACGGGCTGCCATTGCTGGCGGGCACGGTCGCGGCTTTTGAATGTCGCACCTGGGCGCGCTATCCCGGTGGCGATCACGAGATCATCGTGGGCGAGGTCTTGGCCTGTCACCGCAATGATCAATTGCCGCTGGTCTATTGCCAGGGTCGTCTTGGAACCGTGCAAAAACCGGACTGACCGCGTGGATCAGACAATCGGCAGCAGGGTTGGAACCGCCTCAGGCGGTGATAGTTCCCCGGCACGGGCCCGCGCAATCGCGGCGGGCACCACGACCGGGGCCTTCTGCATATACATGTCGATCGCGGTATTCAGCGCGGTGTCATAATCCACCGCAACCACGCTGCGGTAAATCTGTTCGCGGATGCCCTGATAGAACACCGCGCCATGCATCAGCCACACCAATTCGCTTTCCTCGGATGTGATCGGCAGGTCGCAATCCAGACCCAATTCGACCCGCATTTCTTCTGCCATCGGCAGCAGCAATTCCGACCGCACCCGCGCCAGATAGCGGGTGTTGATATCCAGTCCCTTGAGCCCGGCGAAAAAGAAAATCCGCATCCAACGGCGGTTAAAGATCGTGGGGCAATAGGACCGGTAAAACTCGTGCAACCGTTCTTTCAAGGGGCGCGAGCGGTCGCGGATCGTTTCGGTCCAGCTATCCTGCCATTGGCTGACATAGATCTTGCGGTAGACTTCGTTGATCAAATCCTCTTTCGACGCGAAATAGCGATAGATCAGCGGCTGTGTGACCCCCAATTGCCGCGCCAATTGCCGGGTGCCGGCATCGAATCCTTCTTCGGAAAAGAAATTCGCCGCCTTTTCCACCAGATCGCGTTTTCGATCCTCGGGGGCCATTCGCACAGTGCGCAAAGGCATTGTGTCGGAGGGCGCTTGCGCGGCGCAGGTATCGGGGATCAGGGCGGGGTCGGTCTGGCTCATGGCCGCTGATTACGTCAAAGTTGCATCCACGGCAATCCAGTCGGCCCCGCCATGCTGCAAGCGGTGATTGAGCCGCGCGACCACACCCAGGCTGTGCTCGACGAAACAGCCGATCTGCGAGGCCAGCATCAAATCCACCAGCGCCTCGGTCGGGGCCGCCGATTCGATGCGGATGTCCAGATCAAAGCCGCGCGTATCGGCACGATGGGTGCCGACCTCGGGCACTTCGCGGGTCCATTCCGCGCGCACATCGACGTTCAGCGCGTCGATCTTGATGCCCTTTTGCCGCGCCATCATGCGGATATTGGTCATCGCGCACCCCGCCAGCGCGGTAATGAAAAACGCCAGCGGCGGCGGCGCGGTATCTTCACCACCAAGGTTGGGGGCCTCGTCGGTGGCAAATTCCCACGACTGGTTCATTGCGCGCCAATCGACCGCAATTTCATTGCGCATCTTGCCGACGGCCTGCGCGCGGGCCTCGAATACCAGGGGATAGCTGCCTTGACGGGCCATGGGTCTGCCTTTCGTATTGCTGATGCAATCACGTTATCGGGTGATAAATAACACCGCAAGAGGTTTCGCCCCCGCTCTTGCCGGATGGCGCAGGCTTGGCTATCGGTTATCATGCGATAATTAACGCGCTTTTCGGGGAGGATAAGATGACCAAGGTGGTGAACCGCGCGGCGATCTATGCCGCGGCCAAGGAACTGTCGAACTGGGGCCGCTGGGGGCCGGATGACCAGATCGGCACGCTGAACAACGTCACCCCCCAAGATGTGGTGGACGCGGCCAAGCTGATCAAGCGCGGCAAGACGTTCGCCCTGGGTCTGGCACTGGACCAGAAAATCCAGTCGGGCCTGTTCGGCGGGCGCTGGAACCCGATCCACACCATGCTGGCGACCGGGACCGATGCGGCGGCGGGTGTGCAGGATGTGGGCCGCGCCTTCCTGCGCTATGCCGATGATGCGATCAACATGCCCTGTCAGGCGTCCACGCAATGGGACGCGCTGGCGCATATCTTTCTCGATGACAAGATGTGGAACGGCTATCCGGCGGAACTCGTCGATGCAAAGGGCGCGAAAAAGAACGGGATCGAGAATTACCGAGACAAATGCGTGGGGCGCGGCGTTCTGCTGGATGTGGCGCGCTGGAAAGGCGTGGACATGCTGCCGCGCGGCTATCCGATCACCAATGCCGATCTGGATGGCTGTGCCGCCGCGCAGGGCGTCGAAATCCGCAAGGGCGATTTCGTGATCGTGCGGACGGGGCATCAGGAAGCCTGCCTGAAGGCAGGCGACTGGACCGGCTATGCGGGCGGCGATGCGCCGGGGCTGGCGTTTGAAACCTGCTATTGGATCCGCCAGCATGATATCGCGGCGATCTGCGCCGACACCTGGGGCTGCGAGGTGCGCCCGAACGAGACGGACGAGGCGAACCAGCCCTGGCATTGGGTGGTCATTCCCGCCATCGGCATCGCGATGGGCGAGATTTACTATGTCAAGGAACTGGCCGAGGATTGCGCGGCGGATGGCGTCTATGAATTCTTTTTCTGCGCGCCGCCCCTGAACCTGCCGGGCGGGGCCGGTTCGCCCGCGAACCCGCAGGCGATCAAGTAACCGTCACGCGGCGGCGAATACCGGCACCAGCGCGGTATTGTGCAGGATGAAATCGGCGTTCGGATTGCCCCGGCCATCAAGGCTGGGGCCGTCCGGTCCCGCCGTCAGCATCGCGTGGCCCAGATTGCGCGAGAACTGCATCACATGCGCCACGGCGGGCTGGCGTTCCGCCGAATAGGCCGCCAGAGCGGGCACCACCGGGGCCAGATCCAGCGCGCGGGCCAGCGCCTCGGCATCTGACGCGGCCTTGGTCACGCCCATGCCGACATGTGGGCGCGCAACCGACGCCGCGTCCCCTGCCAGCGCCACCCGCCCATCGGCAAAGGATGGCGCAACATGATCATAGATCGGGGTAAAGAACGGCCGTTCCGAGCGCGCCAGAATGGTGCGGAACTGCGGCGGCAGCAGGCGGTTCGCCAGATCAAACGCGCCCTGCACCACGTCCTCGCGCACTAGAGGCGGCGGGATCGACAGCCCGTGCCGGGTGCCGCTCGCGTCCGTCAGCATGTCCTGCAAGACGGCCGCATCCGCCTTGGCATACCAGACGAAGTTATACCGCCGATGCCCCGGACGCAGATCATTGCCCGGTCCTGCGATGGGATAGCCGATGATCTGTGACCCGGTCGGCAGATACAGGGCGAAATACGGAAACGTGCTGTCCAGCACATCGGGCGGCAAATCGGCCTCGCGCGCCAGCGCCCGCCAGACCACGTAACCGGCATATTCCGGCTGCACCGCCGGGTGCATCTGCGCCCGGATGGCGGACCGGAACCCGTCCGCACCCACCACCACATCGGCGTCAAAGCGGCGGCCATCCTCGCAGATCACCGTCGCCTGATCAGCGTTCTGGGCATAACCGCAAACCGGAACCCCCAGATGATAGCGCCCCTCTGGCACCAGCGCGCGCAGCATCGAATGCACCCGGTCCCAGGAAGTGACAATCTGCGGCAGCGGCGCGCGCATCACCTCGGACCCGTCCAGCGCATAGACCACGCGATCCGCGACCGCGACGCCCAGATCATCCGTGGTGCCGCCCGCCGCCACGATCAACCGGCACAAGAGGTCATGCGTGACGATCCCCGCCCCGCGCCCGGCCAATTCGACCGCATTGCGTTCCAGAATCGTGACATCCCAGCCGCGCTTGCCCAGCAAAAGCGCAGCGAACAGCCCGCCAATCGACCCGCCACACACGATGGCCTTGCGTGTCATCCGGTCACTCCCTTCAAGATACTGCTCGCCCGAGATTGTTTATCAGGTTATAAATAGCCAAGCTTACGCCTGAGACAAGCCCGCAGAAGCGCCTGAAGTCCTATCCAGAATGCAAAGGAAATCCCATGCTCGACACGCCCAAGAACCTTGCCACCCTGCCCGGTTGGTCCGATGCACTGGTGCGCGAACTGGCCGGGGCCGCGACCAATGGCCGCGTGGGATCGGACATCGTCGATGAAACCGACCAATACCGCATCTGGCTGATCACGCTGCACCCCGGCGACCGCCTGCCGTTTCATACTCATGTGCTGAATTATTTCTGGACGGCGACCACCCCCGGACGCGCGCTGTCGCGCTATGCGGATGGGCGGGTGGCTGAGATGGATTACACCGTCGGCATGACGCGGCACATGGCCTTTGGGCCGGGGGAATCCATGACGCATGATCTGGAAAACACCGGCGATACCGTGCTGTGTTTCACCACGGTCGAGGACAAGCGCAGCGCCAACGCGCCCCTGCCATTGTAACGTCAAACGCCGCCCGGACGGACCGGGCGGCGCAACCGTTACGCGCGGGTGCCGCGCGCGGGGTAATTGTTGGTCATGGCCATCGTGATCTTTGCAGGCAGCGACGCCATATCGGGGCGCGCAAACGGCATGCTGGCGATGTTGATCAGATAGAGGTGGCCCTTGGCATCCACCAGAAACAGGCCGGGTTCCGCGAACACCGGGGTTTCGGTGTCCTTGATCGCGGTGGTCAGATACAGCGACCAGGCGCGGGCCTGATCCTCGGTCAGGCCATAGCCCACTGTCAGCGCATCCAGCCCCCAATCCGCCACGGCCTTTTCGGCACGGTCGGCCCCGTCCATCGACACGGCGATGACATTTGCGCCGACAGCGGCAAATTCGGGCACCAGACGGTTCACCTCGGTCAGAAAGCCCTTGCAGACCGGGCAGTGCAGGCCGCGATAGACAACGATCACGGTAAAGCTGGCAGGCGTCTGCGCCGCGAGCGACCAGGGGCCGGCAGCGGTAGCAACATCAAGCGCGGGCGCAGGGGTTCCGGGCATCAAACGGGTCATGGGATATCCTTTGGATTTGCGGTTCAGGCGGTAACGGCGTGTTCGACCGGATGGACGTTCCACGTCTCTTCGATGACGGTACCTGCGGCACGCATCATCTTTGCGACAGGGCAGAACCGGCCCAGATCGGTCTTGATCAGGTCCATCTGTTCCGGTGTTGCATCGGTCGTCACGTCGATGGTCATCATGATCACCGGAAACGGCAGGTCGATCTCTTCGTCCATCGCCGCGCCACGGCGGTCGAACTTGGCATGCAGCGCGATGGTCATCGCGGCGAAATGCACGCCATCCCGGTGCGCGATCCGCTGCGACACCACGTTGGTGCAGCCGATCAGCGAACTCATCAGCATCTCGGTCGGCGTCGGGCCGACATTGGTGCCGCCACGCGCCTCGGGCTCGTCGATGATGGTGTTCAGGTCGCGAATCGTAATGTCGGTGCGGGCGTGATGCACGGCGTTGGCGGTCATCTTGAGGTCAACGTGCAGCTTGGGTTTGATCATGGGTCGCGTCTCCTGCGCAGGGCTGTTGTCAGGCCGGGTTGCCATTTCTGCTTGCGGGGTTAATTATCGACCGATAGATAAATGGATGCAAGCGGATATGCCTTGTTGCCGGGTGCAAACAGACATTCCCAAGACATCTTCGGGGAGGGAGATGGCCCGATGAAAACCAACGCATTCGCCTATGTCCGGGCGGACACGGTGCCCGATGCCCTGCGCCTTTATGCCGAGGCGGGCGAGGATGCGCGCTATCTGGCGGGCGGGCAAAGCCTGATGGCGGCGCTGAATTTCCGGCTGGACGAGCCGTCCACCCTGATCGACATTACCCGCGTTGCAGCGCTGCGCGGTATCGTGGCGGACGCTGACGCCATCCGTATCGGCGCGCTGACGCGCCACGCCGATGTGGCCGACAGCGCTGTGATCACGGCGGAACTGCCGCTGATCCACGCCGCCATCGGCCATGTCGCCCACCCGGCCATCCGCAATCGCGGCACCTTTGGCGGGTCGGTCGCGTTGGCCGATCCGGCGGCGGAAATGCCGGCCTGCGTGCTGGCCCTGGGCGGTGTGATGGAGATTGCGGGGCAGGACGGCACCCGCCATGTCCCCGCCGATGCGTTCTTTCTGGGCACCTATGAAACCGCGCTTGCCCCCGGCGAATTGCTGACCGGCGTCACGATCCAGCGCCCCGCGCCCGGATCGCGCTGGGGCTTTGCCGAACTGGCGCGGCGGGCCGGGGATTACGCGATGGCGGGCCTGTGCCTGATGATCGCGCCCGACCGCCGCGATGCGCGTGTGGTGTTTTTCAGCATCTCGGACCGCCCCGTGCGCGCACGGGCCGCCGAGGCCGCGATCATCGCAGGTGCATCTGTGATCGAGGTGGCCGCAGTAGCGACCGATGGCATCGAGGTTTACGGCGACCTGAACGCCGGGATCGCCACCAAACGGCATTATGCCAGCGTGCTGTTGCGGCGCGAACTGGCGCGGCTGGATCAACAGGAGGCCGCAGCATGACCGGCACCATCACCATTTCCCTGCACCTGAACGGCGAGGCCGTGACCGCCACCCTGCCCGCGCGGATGTCCTTGGTGGATTTCCTGCGCGAAACCATGGGCCTGACCGGCGCGCATGTCGGCTGCGCGCATGGGGTCTGCGGGGCCTGCACGGTGCGCGTCGATGGCGCAGCGGTGCGCGGCTGTCTGATGCTGGCGGCGCAGGCCGATGGCGCGACGGTCGATACCATCGAAGGACTGACAGACACCGGCGCCATCGCCGATCTGCAAGACGCGTTTCACCGCCACAACGCCGTGCAATGCGGCTATTGCAGTCCCGGCATGCTGATCACCGCCGCCGATCTGCTGGACCGCGCCACCCTGCCGGATCGGGCGGAAATCCGCGACCATATTTCAGGCAATTACTGCCGCTGCACCGGATATCAGGCCATTGTCGATGCCATTTCCGAGGTCGCTACCGCCAGAACCAAAGGTGCCGCATGACGTTACACGCCTATGACCGCCCCGTGAGTTACATCGGCGCTTCGGTGCCGCGCCCCAATGCCACGAGGCTGTTGCAGGGGCGCGGGCGTTACGTGGATGACAAGGTGCTGCCGCGCATGGTCCATGCCGCCTTTGTCCGTTCGCCCCATGCCCATGCCCGCATCCTGTCCATCGACGTGAGCGCGGCGCGCGCGCTGCCCGGTGTGGTGGCGATCTATGACGGGGCCGACATGGCAAAGGTCATCACGCCTTGGGTCGGGGTGTTGACGCATCTGTCGGGCATGCGGTCACCGCCGCAACCTGCGCTGGCGCATGGCGTGGCGCATTGGCAGGGCGAACCCGTGGTCATGGTGATCGCGCAATCCCGCGCCGTTGCCGAAGATGCCGCCGCGTTGGTGGACATAGATTACGAGGTGCTGCCCGCCGTCTGCGACATGGATACCGCGCTGGCCCCCGACGCCCCGCGCATCCACCCCGGCCTTGACAGCAACCTGTGCTGGGAACGCAAATTCGAGACGGGCGCGGTCGATGCCGCCTTTGCCGACCCCACCACCACCGTGGTCGAACGCCGGTTCACCTTTGGCCGCCACACCGGCGTGACGCTGGAACCCCGCGCGGTGATCGGCGATTACGATCCGTCCGAAGACCGCCTGACCATGCATTACTCGGGCCAAGCCCCGCATATGATGCAATCCGTCGTCTCGCGCCATCTCGGCGTGCCCGAAGCCCGCGTGCGCGTGGTGGCCGAAGATGTCGGCGGGTCGTTCGGGATCAAGATCCACACCTATGGCGACGAAATTGCCACGCTCGCGGCGGCCAAGATGCTGAAGCGCCCGGTGAAATTCGTGGCCGACCGGCTGGAAAGCTTTCTGTCCGACATCCACGCCCGCGACCACCGCATCACGGCGCGCGCTGCCGTGGACGCGGATGGCCGCCTGACAGCCGTGGAAATCGACGATGTGACGGGCATCGGCCCCTATTCGGTCTATCCACGATCCTCCGGGATCGAGGGCAATCAGGTGGTGAACCTGACCGGCGCGCCCTATGATTTCCCGGCCTACCGCGCGCGGCTGCGGGTGGTGTTCCAGAACAAGACCCCCATGTGCCAATACCGCGCTGTCGGCCATCCCATCGCGGTGGCGGTAATGGAGGGGCTGATGGATGATCTGGCCCATGCCACGGGCCGCGACCCGGCGGACATGCGCCGCATCAACCTGCGCCGCGATGACAGCTATCCCTGCACCTCGCCGCAGGGCATGCGCTTTGCCGACCTGTCACACCAGCAATGCATGGAAAAGCTGCTGACCCTGATGGATTATGAGGGCTTGAAGGCCGACCGCGATGCGGCCCGCGCGCGCGGCATCCATCGCGGCATCGGTCTGGTCAGCATGGTTGAGGTCACGAACCCATCGCCAATGTTCTACGGAGTGGGCGGTGCGCCGATTGCGGCACAGGATGGCGCGACCGCGCGGCTGGATGCGTCGGGCGCGGTGCATGTGGCCAATTCTATCACCGAACAGGGACAAGGCACCGAAACCATCCTGGCGCAGATCACCGCGGATGTTATGGGCGTGACGATGGCCGATGTGCATGTGACCACCGGCGATACCGCGACCGTGCCTTATGGCGGCGGCACATGGGCGTCGCGCGGGGCAGGCATCGGCGGCGAGGCGATGTTGCAGGCCGCCCGCGCGCTGCGCGCCCAAGTGCTGGAGGTGGCGGGCGTGATCCTGCAAGCCGCGCCCGATACGCTGACGCTTGTGGGCGGCGCGGTGGTGGATGCCGCGACAGGCGCGGAACGGATCACGCTGCGCGATCTGGCGCGCACCGTCTATTACCGGGGCAACGAATTGCCCCCCGGCCTCAAACCCGAACTGATCGCCACGCGGCATTACCGGGTCACCGATTACCCGTTCGTGTTCACCAATGGCGCGATGGCGTCCTATGTCGAGGTTGACCCAGACACCGGCATGGTCAAGCTGCTGAGCCATTGGGTGGTCGAGGACGTGGGCACCATCCTGAACGAAAAGCTGGTCGATGAACAAATCCGCGGCGGCGTGGTGCAAGGCATCGGCGGCGCGCTGTTCGAGGAATGTATCTATTCCGACGATGGCCAGATGCAGAACGCCACCATGGCGGATTATCTGGTGCCGATGGCGGGCGAGATGCCCGATATCACCATCGCCCATGTCTGCACGCCCACCCGCACCTCTGATCTGGGGGCCAAGGGCGCGGGCGAGGCGGGCACGGCGGGCGCGCCTGCGGCGGTGATGAACGCGATCAACGATGCGCTGCGTCCGCTGGGGGCCGCGACGTTGTCGCAGATGCCGATGACGCCCGAACGTATCTTGCGGGCGCTTGGCACGGTCGCATGACCTGCTACATCTGCGCGAAACAAGGGAGATACCGATGACTGTGACCTACCTGAAATCCGGCAAGCCCTCTGCGGAACGCGCCGAGGATGACGCCAAGGTGCGCGCGACCGTCGAAGGCATCCTGAAGGATATCGAGGCGCGTGGCGATGCGGCGGTGCGCGATCTGGCGCAAAAGTTCGACGGCTATGCCCCGCCCGCCTTTCGTCTGACCGCGTCCGAAATCGAAGCCGCGATGCAAAAGGTATCGACCCGCGATATGGAGGATATACGTTTCGCGCAAACCCAGATCCGCCGCTTTGCCGAGGCGCAGCGGGCGTCGATGACCGATATCGAGGTGGAAACCCTGCCCGGTGTCATCCTTGGCCATCGCAATATCCCGGTGCAATCGGTGGGATGCTACGTGCCGGGCGGCAAATTTCCGATGGTGGCGTCCGCCCATATGTCGGTGCTGACGGCGACGGTGGCAGGTGTGCCGCGCATCGTGGCCTCTGCCCCGCCGGTGAAAGGCGAACCCCACCCGGCGATTGTGGCCGCCATGCATCTGGGCGGCGCGCACGAGATCTATGTGCTGGGCGGGATTCAGGCCGTGGGCGCAATGGCCTTGGGAACCGAGACGATCGAGCCGGTGCATATGCTGGTCGGTCCCGGCAACGCTTTCGTGGCCGAGGCCAAGCGGCAGTTGTATGGCCGCGTCGGTATCGACCTGTTTGCAGGCCCGACCGAGACGATGCTGATCGCCGATGACACGGTGGATGCCGAGTTGTGCGCCACCGACCTGTTGGGGCAGGCGGAACACGGCTATAACTCGCCCGCCTGCCTGATCACCAATTCGCGCAAACTGGCGGAAGGGACGCTGGCCGAGATTGACCGCCTGCTGACGGTCCTGCCGACGGCAGATACCGCCGCAATATCGTGGCGCGATTACGGCGATATCATCCTATGCGACAGCCATGACGAGATGCTGGCGGTGGCCAATGACCTTGCCTATGAACATGTGCAGGTGATGACCGACCGCGATGATTGGTATCTTGCCAACATGCACAGCTATGGCGCGCTGTTTCTGGGCGCACGCACCAACGTGGCCAATGGCGACAAGGTCATCGGCACCAACCACACCCTGCCCACGAAACGCGCGGGCCGCTATACCGGCGGGCTGTGGGTCGGCAAGTTCCTGAAAACCCACAGCTATCAGCGCATCACCACCGACGCCGCCGCCGCGATGGTGGGCGAATACGGGTCACGCCTGTGCATGCTGGAAGGGTTCGTCGGCCACGCCGAACAATGCAACATCCGGGTGCGCCGCTATGGCGGGCGCAACGTGGCTTACGGAACGGCGGCGGAATGATCCTGCCCCGCACCCCGTCGTTCCGGCTGGACGGTCGCCGCGCTCTGGTCACGGGCGCATCGTCCGGCATCGGGCTGGGCGCAGCGGCGGCATTGGCCGAGGCGGGCGCGCATGTCACGCTGGTGGCGCGCAAGCTGCCGGATCTGGAAGCGGTCCGTGACGCCATCCGCGCGGCGGGTGGGGTAGCCGAGGCGCTGGCGCTGGACATCACCGATCTGGATGCCACCGCGCAGGCGATTGCCATGCATGGTCCGTTTGATGTGCTGGTGAACAGCGCGGGCCTTGCGCGCCACACGCCTGCGTTGGATACGACACCGGCGGACTACGACGCCGCGATGGGGCTGAACCTGCGCGCGGCGTATTTCCTGACCCGCGAGGTCGCGCGCGGCCTGATCGCAGCGGGCAAACCCGGCAGCCTGATCAACGTGTCATCCCAGATGGGCCTTGTCGGCGGGCCGGATCGCGCCGTCTATTGCGCCAACAAACACGCGCTTGAAGGCATGACCAAGGCGATGGCGCTGGAATGGGCCCCGCGCGGCATTCGGGTCAACACGCTGTGCCCGACCTTCATCCGCACACCCTTGGGCGAACAGACGCTGGCGATCCCCGAACGCCGCGCGTGGATCCTGTCCAAGATCAAGCTGGGCCGCGTCGGCGAAATCGCGGATCTGATGGGGCCGGTGGTGTTTCTGGCCTCAGATGCCAGCGCGCTGATGACCGGCACCAGCCTGTTGATTGATGGTGGCTGGACGGCTGATTGAGATCGTGACGCGGGTGGCATCAGCCGCCCGTTTTCCTATCCGCAAGGATCAGGTCAGGATGCCCCGCCCACAGCGCCGCCACCAGATCGGCGCGTTCGCGCAGCACTGCGCGTTGGTTGACAGAGCCCTTGTCGGTCACCTCGCCGGTCTCGAACCGCAAGGGCTGGGACAGCACGATGGCGGCCACCACGCGCGCGGCGCTGCCGGTGGCGCGGCGGGCGTGATCGGACAGACCTTCGGTCAGCGCCGCGCGCACCGCAGCATGCGCCAAAACCTGCGCCGGGTCATCCGCCCCGGCAATCTCACGCAGGCGGCCCCAGTTCGGCACCAACAGCGCGCGCAGGTCGTCACGGTTTTCGCCTGCGATCACAGCATCCGACACCAACCCGCCCATGGCATTGACCACCGCCGCGCGCAACGCACCGACCGCAACCCATGTGCCGGTCGCCAGCTTGAAATTCTCGGCCAATCGCCCATCGAACAGGAAGCCTGCCGCCGGATCGCCCGGCACCGCAAATCGCAGCGCATCGCCCAGCTTGTAATAACCTTCTTCGTCAAACGCATCAGCGGTCAGCGCGGCATTGCGCCAATACCCCGGCGTGATCGAAGGGCTTTTGACACGCGCCTCCAGCCGGTCATCTTGCGGCACCAGTTTCAACGTCACACCCACGGCCGGAAAGCCGATATTGCCGGGGCTGTCCTTTTTGTCGCTGTAATACAGCGTGAAAGGCCCGGTTTCCGTCGCCCCCAATGCCGACACGATAGGCACCCCACCCGGCACGCGGCGCGCGGCCAAGGCGGTCAGGCGATCCCAGACTGACTGGCTCATGCCCGCACCGGCATACATCAGCATCCGCAGCCGCGAAAAGAACGTCGCGGCCAGCGCGGCATCGGCCTCCATCGCGTCCAGCAGGAACTGGAACCCGATCGGCACGTTGAAATACCATGTCGGCGCGACCTCGCGCAGGTTGCGCAGGGTGCGACCAATATCCTGCGGCGTCGGGCGGCCATCGTCGATATAGTAGGTGCCGCCCTGGAAAATCGCCATGTTGAACACCTTGTTGCCGCTGGCGGTGTGGTTCCACGGTGCCCAATCGACCAGAACCGGCGGCTCGTCGGCCAGAAACCGATAGGCGGCGGCCACCATCGCCTGATTGGCGCAGAGCATCTGCTGGGTCTGGATCACCGCCTTTGGGCTGCCGGTGGTGCCCGAGGTGAACAGGAATTTCGCTACGGTGTCCGGCCCGACCGCCGCATGGGCCGCATCCACAGCCGGGGACGATGGTGTGGCCAGCAGGCTGTCATAGCGCAGCACAGCGCGCGCGGCGGTATCGCCCGTCTGGCAGATCAAAACCACATCCGCGCCGAACACCGCATCAATCGCGGGCAGGAACCGCGCCGCATGATCGACGAACACCGCCCCCGGCGTCAGTTGATCGGCCACCGCCAGCAGCTTACCACGATCCTCGCCAGTCAGCGCATAGGCCGGGGCCAGAGCCGCCGACGGGATACCGACATGTTGCGCGCCCAGCGCCATCAGCGCATGTGCGATGCTGTTACCCGACAGGATCAGCAGCGGGCGGCCCACGGACAGGCCCAACCCCAACAGCGCCGCCCCGATGGCCCGGATCGCCCGCGCGCCCTCGCCATAGCTGAGGCGGACCCATTCGCCATCCGTCCCGCGTTCGGCCATCCAGATGCGGTCAGGATCAACCGCCGCCCAATGCAGGAACCGCTCGGTGACACAGCGGGCGTAGCCTGGCAGGTCTGCCTCTTGGCGGATCACCATTGCCCCATCCGGCCGCGTGTCAAGGCGAAGCCGTACTGTCTGATCCTGATCCATGACGCCCTCTCACCCCGTTCACGGCGAAGTTAATCGAGGGCACCAGTTTCGACAAGATGGCCGACTGCGATAATAATTATGTAAAATAACATTCCCGCAATGACCGGTTCAGGGCTCCAGGGCCTTTGCTGGCGGAAAATCACGCATAGCCCGTCTTTTGCGACCGATACATCGCCGCATAAAGCCCATCCCGCGCCATCAGATCGGCATGGGTGCCTTCTTCGACAACGCGGCCGAAATCAAGGACGTAAATCCAGTCCGCATGGATCACCGTCGAAAGCCGGTGCGCAATCATCACGGTGGTGCGCCCTTTTGCGGCGCGTTCCAGCGCGTCGCGGACTTTATCCTCGGTTTTCTGGTCCAGCGCCGAAGTGGCCTCGTCCATCAGCAGAATGGGCGCGTCCTGCAATATCGCGCGGGCAATTGCGATGCGCTGCTTTTGCCCGCCCGATAATTGGCTGCCTTTTGGCCCCAAAGGCGCGTCACCGCGTTCGCGCATGATATCTGCGATTTCGGCGGCTTCGGCGGCGGCCCAGACGGCGTCATCGGTGGCTTCGGGGCGGACATAGCGGATATTGTCAAAGATCGAGGCATTGAAAATCACGATATCCTGCGCGACCACTGAAAACGCATTACGCAGCGATTTCACCTTGAGATCGCGAATGGGGTGATCACCAATGCTGATCTCGCCTGCGTCAATATCATAAAGCCGGGTAATCAGACTGAGAACCGTTGTTTTCCCGGACCCGGTCGCGCCCACAATCGCCGTGGTCTTACCGCCCGCCAATGTCAGGTCCAGCCCGTCGAACAGCGGATTGGCATCCTGATAGCTGAACTTGACACCCTTCAGCGTAATGTCGCGCGTCGCGTCGAAATCGCTGCGGGCATGTGGTGCATCTGTAATCGTTGGACTTTCCAGCAGGATCGACCGAAGGCTGTCAAGAATGACCAGATTTGCCTGCAACATCGTAAAGAACTGTGCCACCCGCCGCGCCGGATCGAACAGCAATGTCAGGCCGAGAAGGAAGGTAATGATCCCGGCGGAATCCAATCCCAGCCCACCGGAAATCACCATATAGCCGCCACCGCCGATGACCAGCACATAGGCCAGCGCCGCCACCATATCCATGGTCGGCAATACCAGCGCCTGCACGGCCTCCATCCGCATGCTCAGTTTCCGGATGCCCGAGGTGGACACCGCCAGACGATCCCGCTCGCGGTCTTCCTGGCCGGAAATCTTGACGGTGCGCATCCCATTCGACATTTCTTCGATGGCATTGATGTAATCGCCCATCGCGTTTTCGGCTGTGGCCTGAACATGCTTGATCTTGGCGGACACCACCAACATCACGATCCCGACGGCCGGGATGAATGTCGCCGCTGCCAGAAACAGGATCGGCGATTTGATGGCCAGATAGCCAGCGACAATGATCACGGCAATCGCATCACGCAAGGCATTGACCGTGGCCGACCCGACAAACATCCCCATCCCATCGGCCTGATTGACCAGACGCAGAATGGTATCGCCGGTCTTTTTGCGTTCGAAATACGCCAGATCCAGCCGCAGTAAATGGTTGGTCAGATCGACCCGCATTTGCGCAATTGCGCTGCTGGCAAGCCAGACCGAAATGCGCGGCACCAGATAGGACAGGATGGCGCGGACACTGAACAACAGAAAGACCAGCAGGCAAACTTCGATCAGTTTGCGCATTTCGGCATTTTCAAAGATCACCCGCAGACCGGTTTCGGTCAGCGTCAGGAATTCCTTGTAGACATAGCCTTGCAGGGCCAGCATCCCGAATACCAGCAGCAGCCATGGTGAGTTCTTGCGAAGATACCCGGACCAGAACCACCGCAGGTTGCTGCGGTCTTGGGCCGAGAAAAGCGGGCGGCGCTTGGGTTTGCTGGTCGTCGTCATGCGCCGTTCATACCTTGTCCGTGTCTACCGGCAATCGGTTTTTCTCACAGAAATTTTCCCTCCCGTAGCGGATGGGTCGATTTCCGCTCAGGATCGCGGGATCAAACATGGGGAAAATCCGCTGACTTGACGGGCTGGACTTTTCTTGTGAGCGGCTAACCGCTAATGTCGGCGCAACGAGGCAGAGGATGTCCGCCATGGGATCAGACCGGGTTGACCCGGCACACCGGACGGACGGCAAGGGCAAGGGGATCGCCGGATGCGCAACACGGGATCAGGGCAACCGCTGACACGCGGTGCGACTGTCGCAGGAAAATCATTGTGGCGGGTGGGGCTGTTCGGCCTTGCGCTGCTGTCGCTTGCGGGTTGTGAAGAGGGCAAGGGTCCGGCGTTCCTGCAAGCCCCCGCGTCGGAGGCCGCAGACTCTCCGGCGGCAACACGCACGCGGCTGGTGGAACGCGATATCGAAGCGCCCGAGGTGTTTCAGGTATCCGAACCCGGTTTGTGGGACGGACGGCCTTCGCTGGGCGGCGTCTGGGTCGCGCATCCCGACGTCAAGGATCCCGAACGCGTGCTGATCCGCAACACGGCCAACGGCAAGTTTGTCATCGGCGCGCTGTTTCGCCGCGAACGCGAATTGCCGGGACCACGGTTGCAGGTGTCGTCGGATGCGGCGGCGGCGCTGGATATTCTCGCCGGCGCGCCCGCGAAATTGCAGGTGACCGCGCTGCGCCGCGAAGAAGTGCCCGATGCCGCACCCGCCGCCACCCCCCCGGCCACACCCCCGGCGTCAACCCCGCCCGGCGCGGCCCAAACCACGAAACCGGCTACCAATCTGGCATCCGCCCCCAGCGTGACCGCCACGACGTTGGACCCGGTCGCAGGCGTCGCCGCAGGCGCAATCGCCGCCGCCGAAGCCAAGGACACCAAGCCGAAAAACGCCAAACCGGACGCGACCGCTGCACTGCCGCCTGCGACCCCGCCCCAGACCGCCGCCGCCCCCGCCAAACCAGAGGCAAAGCCCGACGCCAAACCCGCCGCCAAACCGAAATCCGGCCTCGACAAACCTTGGTTGCAGATCGGCATCTTTTCGGTCGAGGCCAATGCGCGGGGCGCCGCCGCCGCGCTGAAATCGTCCGGCATGGTGCCGGTGGTGCGCCAGCAGGAAAGCCAGGGCAAACCGTTCTGGCGCGTCGTTGTCGGTCCGGCGTCGTCTGCGTCCGAGCGCGACACCTTGCTGAAACAGATCAAGGCCGCCGGGTTCACCGACGCCTATGCCACCACGAACTGACATGCCGGAGGCCAGATGACCCGCAAACGTCCCATCCTTCTGGCCGCGCTGATCACGCTGGCGCTTGGCCTGCCTGCCACAGCGTTCGAAACCCGCGCCACATCGGCCTTTGTGCTGGATCAGACCTCGGGCACGGTGCTGTTCGCCAAGAACGCCGATATCCCGCTGCCGCCGGCGTCGATGTCGAAACTGATGACACTGTTCATGGCCTTTGAGGCGATCAGGTCCGGGCGGCTGGCGCTGGACGAACGCCTGCCGGTGTCGGAACACGCCATGAGCTTTGGCGGATCGACCATGTTCCTGAACACCCGCGACAAGGTGCGCGTCGAGGATCTGTTGCGCGGCATCATCGTGTTGTCGGGCAATGACGCCTGTGTGGTGCTGGCCGAAACCCTGTCGCCGGACGGCACCGAGGCGGGATTTGCCCGCCTGATGACGCAGCGCGCGCAGCAATTGGGGATGACCAATTCCATCTTCGCCAATGCCAGCGGCTGGCCCGCGCCCGGCCATGTGATGTCAATGCGCGATCTGGCGCTGTTGGCACAGCGGCTGATCGCGGATTTCCCAGAGTTCTATCCGATGTTTGCCGAACGCGAATTTGCCTTTGACAATCGCGCGCCCACCAACCGGCTGAACCGCAACCCGCTGCTCGGCGCGGTGCCGGGGGCCGACGGGCTGAAAACCGGCCATACCGAAGAGGCGGGGTTCGGCCTTGTCGGATCGGCGGCGCAGGGGGAACGCCGCGTGGTGTTCGTGATTTCGGGCCTGCCCACCGCGCAGGCCCGCGCCCAGGACAGCGCCGCCATCGTCAACTGGGCGTTCCGGCAATTCGGCGAACGCAAGCTGCTGTCATCAGGCACCCGCATTGCCACGGCCCCCGTCTGGATGGGCAATGTGACCGAGGTCGGTCTGGTGCCTGCGGGCGATGTGACCGCGCTGATGTCGGTCAATGCGCCTGCGGGGGCACAGGCGGGCGAGGTGGTATTTGACGGCCCCGTTGCTGCCCCCATCGCCAAGGGGCAGGCCATCGCCAGGCTGGTGGTGCCGCGCGACGGATTGCCGGATCTGGTGGTGCCCTTGGTGGCGGAAACCGACGTGCCCGCCGCCGGATACCTGCGCCGGGTTGCCGCCGTAGGGTGGCTGCTTGTCAGCCGCCTGCGCGGGGACACCGCGACTACCGCCGCCGCATCTTGACCGGACTGTTCATCAGCCTCGAAGGCATCGACGGCTCGGGCAAATCCACTCAGGCCCGCCGTCTGGCGGATGCCTTGCGCGCGGAGGGCCGCAATGTTGTGCTGACCCGCGAACCCGGCGGCAGCCCCGGTGCCGAGGATATCCGCGCCCTGGTGCTGCAAGGCGATCCCGACCGCTGGTCGCCGGAAACCGAGCTCTTGTTGTTCACCGCCGCGCGGCGCGACCATCTGGAACGCACCATCCGCCCGTCGCTGGACCGGGGCGCGGTGGTGATCTGCGACCGCTTTGCCGACAGCACGCGGGTTTATCAGGGCATCACGCGCGGCGACCTGCGCGCCACGGTTGATGCGCTGCATGACCTGATGATCGGGCGCGACCCCGATGTGACGCTGCTGATTGATATCGCGCCCGAAACCGGGCTGGCGCGCGCGAAATCGCGCCAGACCGCCGAGGAACGGTTCGAGGACATGGGATTGGCCATGCAGCATCGGATGCGCGCGGCGTTCCTGGATCTTGCAGCGGAATTTCCCGCCCGTATGTGCGTTATCGACGGCGATACCGACCCCGACACGCTCGCCGCCCGCATCCGCGCTGCGTTGGGCGACAGGCTGCGCTGATGGCCACCGCGCGCGAAGACCGCCCCGAACCCGACCGCGCCGGTGACGCGCCGCACCCGCGTTTTGCCGAGCACCTTTTCGGGCAGGACGCCGCACAGGCCGGGTTTCTGGACGCGTTCAACGCGGGCCGCTTGCACCATGGCTGGCTGATCACCGGGCCAGAGGGCGTGGGCAAGGCAACGCTGGCCTGGATCATCGCACGGTTTCTGTTGACCACGCCGGATGCTGAACCGGCAGGATTGTTTGGCCCCTCGCCCCCCGCCACGCTGGCCACTGACCCGAACCACCCCGTCGCGCACCGGTTGCGCGCGCTGTCCGAGCCGGGGCTGTTCCTGCTGCGCCGTCCGTTCGACGACAAGACGGACAAGCTGAAAACACAGATCACCGTGGATGAGGTGCGCAAGCTCAACAACTTTTTCCATCTCTCGGCCACCGATGGCGGACGGCGCGTCGTCATCGTCGATGCGATGGACGAGATGAATGTGCAGGCCGCCAACGCCCTGCTGAAAATGCTCGAAGAGCCCCCCCACCGCACCACGCTGTTGCTGATCGCGCATCAACCCGCACGGCTGTTGCCCACGATTCGCTCACGCTGCCGCGAATTGCGGCTTTCCCCCCTTGGTCCTACCGCGATGGCCGCCGCGCTCGATCAGGCAGGCGCAGGCACACCGGATGACCCCGCAGCGCTCGCCGAACTGGCGGGCGGGTCCGTGGGCGAGGCGCTGCGCCTGATCGCCGAGGATGGCCTGACGCTCTATGCCCGTCTTGCCGCGCTGGCCGACAGCCTCCCCCGGCTGGACCGCCCCTTGATGCTGGCGCTGGCCGATCTGACCGCTGGGCGCAATGACGCGCGCGCGGACCTGATGTTTCAATTGCTGGACCGGCTGATCGCGCGGCTGGCGCGCACCGGGGCCACCGGCCTGCCGCCACAGGTCGAACTGGTGCCCGGTGAGGCGCGGATGCTGGCCCGCCTGTCGCCCGATCCGGCGCGCGCGCGCGACTGGGCGACGGCCGCGCAAGTGATCAGCGCGCGCATCAGCCACGGCCGCGCCGTCAACATCGACGCGCCGAACCTGATGCTGGACGCGCTGTTGCGGTTGCAGGAAATCGCCCAAGCGTAAGCCGCCCGAAACCTGCCTTGACCCCATCCGCGCCTTGGCGGATACCCACGCCATGCACCCAGACATCCGCCTGACCGACAGCCATTGCCACCTTGATTTCCCCGATTTCGCCGGGGAACTGCCGCAGGTGATCGCCCGCGCGCGCGCTGCCGGTGTGGCGCGGATGGTCACGATTTGCACCCGCATGGGCACCGAACCCCAGGTCCGCGCCATCGCCGAGGCGCATGACGGCGTATTCTATGCCGCAGGGATCCACCCGATGCGCGCCGCCGAAGAACCGCTGATCCGCGTTGATGACCTGATCGCGCTGGCGCAGCATCCGAAATTCGTGGGCATCGGGGAAACCGGGCTGGACTATCACTACACCGCCGACACGGCCGAGGTGCAACAGACCTCGCTGCGCCGCCATATCGCTGCCGCACAAGAAACCGGCCTGCCGCTGATCATCCACGCCCGCGCCGCGGATGCCGACATGGCCGCGATCCTGACGGCGGAATATCGTGCGTCCCCCTTCTCCTGCGTGTTGCACTGCTTTTCGTCCGGCCCCGAATTGGCCCGCGCCGCGCTCGATCTTGGCTTTTACCTGTCGATGTCGGGCATCGCCACTTTCCCCAAAAGCGGCGATCTGCGCGATATCTTTGCTGCCGCGCCGCTGGACCGGATCATTCTGGAAACCGACAGCCCCTATCTGGCCCCGGTGCCCTATCGCGGACGCCGCAACGAGCCGGGCTATACCCGCCACACCGCCGAGGCCGCCGCCACGCTTTATGGCCTGCCGCTGGCGGACCTCGCCGCGATCACCGAGGCGAATTTTGACCGCCTGTTCTGGAAAGCCGCCCCGAACCCCGGAAAGCCTGCCGCATGACCGATGAACTGCGCTTTACCATCCTTGGCTGCGGATCCTCCGGCGGCGTGCCGCGTCTGGGCAAGACAGCCGGCGGCGATTGGGGGGCCTGCGATCCCGCCAACCCCAAAAACGCGCGCCGCCGCTGTTCAATGCTGGTGGAACGCGAAACGGCAAATGGCGTCACCCGCGTTCTGATCGACACCTCGCCCGACATGCGGATGCAATTGCTGGACGCGGGCGTCGGCCATCTGGACGCGGTGGTCTGGACCCATGCCCATGCCGATCACGTCCACGGGCTTGATGACCTGCGCATGATCGTGTTCAACACCCGCCGCCGTCTGGCCGTCTGGGCCGATGGCGACACCCAGAACGACCTGTTCGCGCGGTTCGGCTATGCCTTTGTGCAACCCGCCGACAGCCCCTACCCGCCCATCCTCGAGATGCACACGATCACGGATACCTTCAGCATCGACGGCCGCGGCGGCCCGATCACGCTGACCCCGTTCAAGGTCAACCACGGCACCATCGACGCTTTGGGGTTCCGCATTGCCGATCTGGCCTATCTGCCCGATGTCGCCGCGATCCCGGACAACGTCTGGCCCCTGCTGGAAAATCTGGATTGCTGGGTGCTGGACGCGCTGCGCTATGCGCCGCACCCGACCCATGCCCATGTCGCCCAGGCGCTGGACTGGATCGACCGCGCAAATCCACGCCGCGCCGTGCTGACCAACATGCATGTCGATCTGGACTATGCCCGCCTTGACGCGGAAACGCCCGACAACGTCACGCCGGCCCATGACGGCCTCGTTATTCGCTACCCTCTGTAGAACCCCCCGGCTTCTTCGGTTTACAACTATCCTCGAGGGTTGCCATCGTGGCGCCATCGGTTCAAGCTCGATGGCGACGGGGCAGACAGCCCCCGGCCTCTCCCCCCACGAAAGGCCCGCCATGCAGGCGCTTCTTGATGTCATCCTGCCGGTGTTCGTCGTCATCGGCGCGGGATATCTTGCGGTCTGGCGCGGCTGGATCACGGATGCCGCCAACGAGGGCCTGCTGAAATATACCCAGACCATCGCCATCCCCGCGCTGCTGTTCACCGCCATCGCGCGGCTGGACCTGGCCGCGACATTTGATGCGCGCCTGCTGATCAGCTTTTATACCGGGGCTTTCGCCTGTTTCCTTGTCGGGCTCATGGTGGCGCGGCACATCTTCGCCCGCGATTGGGAGGAAGCAGTCGCCATCGGCTTTGCCTGCCTGTTCTCGAACTCGATCATGCTGGGCCTGCCGATCACCGAACGCGCCTTTGGCCCCGAAGGCCTTGCGGGCAATTTCGCCATCGTCGCGCTGCATTCACCGTTTTGCTATGCCGTGGGCATCACCGCGATGGAAATCGCGCGCGCCCAAGGCACGGGGGGCAACGCGCGCGCGACGCTGGACAAGGTGCTGCGCGCGATGTTTTCCAACGCGCTGGTGCTGGGCATCGTGGCCGGGTTTGCGGTCAATCTGAAGGGGCTGGCGCTGCCCGGCGTGATCAATGACGGACTGGCCTTGATCGTGCGCTCGGCGCTGCCGGTCGCGCTGTTTTCACTGGGCGGGGTGATCCTGCGCTACCGCCCGGAGGGCGATCTGAAACTGATCGCGATGGTGGCGGGCATCGGGTTGCTGCTGCATCCGACTCTGGTATTCGGGCTGGGCACGGCCCTGGCGCTGGACCGCGATCATTTCCGCTCGGCGGTGCTGACAGCGGCGATGGCACCGGGGATCAACACCTATGTTTTTGCCAACATGTATGGCGCAGGCCGCCGCGTCGCCGCGTCCAGCGTGCTGATCGGCACAGCACTGTCGGTGATCACGGTCTGGGGCTGGTTGCAGGTCATCCCCTGAAGAGCCGCATCGGCAAGGACGCGCCACTCTGCGCGCACCATGCCGCAAATACGTGTGGTCGGGCGGCACCCATCAGGCTAAATATTGCTCCAAGCCGAGCGGAGCGACCAATGCGCCAGCCCCTGCGCGACCCCCTTCTTGCCCTGTTCTGCGTGACGCTCTGCGTCGCGGCCCTGCCTGTGGCGGCGCTGGACAGTCTCGATTTCCGTTTCGCCCCCGGCACGTCTGACGCATTGCAGGCCAGCATCCGCGCGGCGTCGGCGCTGACGCAGGCCAAGGCAGAGAACCGCACCGAACCCGCCGATATCACCGCCGCCGCGCTGACGGATTACCGTCGCCTGACCGAGGTGCTGTATGATGCAGGGCATTATTCCGGCGTGATCCGCATCGCGCTGGACGGGGACGAAGCCGCGCTGATCCCGCCCTTTGCCACGCCCGCCACGGTGCGCGCGGTGACCGTGACGCTGGACCCCGGCCCCGCTTTCCGCTTTGGCGGCGTGGAAATTGCCCCGCTCGCCCCCGGCACGGTGCTGCCCCCCGGTTTGGCCCCCGGCGATCCGGCGCTGGCGGGGCAATTGTCCGGCGGCGTGACCCAGGCCGTCACAGACTGGCGCGCCGCGTCCTATGCCAAGGCGGGGGTCAGCGCCGAAACCATCACCGCCGACCACGCCCAACGCCGCCTTGATGCTGTGGTGCGGATCGACCCTGGCCCCCCGGTGCGCTTTGGCCGCCTGATCGTGACGCCGGGGTCTGCGGTGATCGACAAGCGCATCCGCGCCATTGCGGGCCTGCCTGAAGGCGCGGCGTTCGATCCGACCAAGCTGGCGAAATCCGCCGACCGGTTGCGCCGCACCGGCACTTTCCGGTCCGTCGCCCTGACCGAGGCCGAGGGGTTGAACCCCGATGGCAGCATGGACATCACCGCGACGCTCGTGGATGAAACACCCCGCCGCTATGGCGTGGGGGCGGAATTGTCGTCGTTCGAGGGGCTGGCGCTGTCCGGCTTCTGGATGCACCGCAATGCGTTGGGGCGCGCCGACCGGTTCCGTATCGGCGGCGAGGTGACGGGGCTTGGCGGGCAGACCGGCGGGCCGGACTATGAATTGACCGCGCGCTTTGACCGCCCCGCCGTCTATGGCCCCGACACCGCGTTCTTTGCCGATTTCAGCCTGAGCGACATCGACGATCCGCTGTTCACGTCGCGCCGTCTGGACGCAGGCATCGGCGCGTCGCGCCAGATTTCCGACACCCTGACCGGCGAGCTGGAGATCCTTTATACCGCCGCGCGCGCCGAATACCGCACGTTTCGGCGCGATTTCCAGTATCTGCAATTCCCCGCCAGTCTGATTTGGGACCGCCGCGATGCGATCCTGAACCCGACCAAGGGCAGCTATGCACGCACCACGCTGGCCCCGTTTGCGGGGCTTGCGGGTACGGAATCAGGTGTGCGCGGGCAGATTGACGCGCGGGCCTATCGCCGCACCTCGGACCGCGTCGTGCTGGCCGCGCGGATGCAGGGCGGCGCGTTGTGGGGCGCAAGCCTTGACGGGGTGTTGCCGGAATTTCTGTTCTCATCGGGGGGCGGTGGCACCGTGCGCGGCCATCCCTATCAATCGCTGGGCGTGGCCGCCCCTGGTGGCGGGCGATCGGGCGGGCGGGGTTTTGCCGCGCTATCACTGGAGGCGCGGGTCGATATCACGCCGCGCATCGGGCTGGTGGGGTTCACCGACATGGGGTTCCTGTCCGCAGACCCGGATTTTTCCGCAGGCGTCACCCATGTCGGCGCGGGGCTTGGCCTGCGCTATGACACGCCGCTGGGACCGCTGCGGGTCGATATCGCGGGGCCGGTCAGCGGCAGCACCGGCAACGGGGTGCAGGTCTATATCGGCATCGGGCAGGCGTTCTGATGCGCTGGCTGCTCGCCTTGATACTGGCCCTCGCGCCCATCACAGCCGCAGCGCAATCAGACGCGGATCGCGGCTATATTCAGGGGCTGCTGGAGGACGCGTTTTCCGGCGAAGGGCGTTCAGTGCGGATCAAGGGCTTTGCCGGGGCCCTGTCGTCGCGCGCCACGATCGACACGCTGACCATCGCGGATGCGGACGGTGTCTGGCTGACCGCGCGCGGCGTGGCGATGCAATGGAACCGCGCGGGGCTGTTGGCGGGCCGGGTCGATATCGCAGAACTGACCGCGCAATCGCTGGACATTCCGCGCGCGCCGCTGCCCGCAGCGGATGCCTTGCCAACACCAGAGGCGCGGCCTTTTGCTCTGCCGGACCTGCCTGTTTCGCTGCGCGTCGGCACCTTGCGGATCGACAGCGTGACCTTGGGCGCGGCGCTGTTGGGGCAGGCGGCGCAGGTGCAGTTGACGGGATCGGCCGCCTTGTCGGCAGGCACCGGCGCGGTGGCGCTGGATGCGACCGAGGCGCGCGGCGGCGCGCTGATCCTTTCCGGGCAGTTTGACAACGCCACGCGGCGGCTGGTGCTGGACCTGTCGCTGCGCGAACCGGCGGGGGGGATGGTGTCCACCCTGATCGGCCTGCCGGGGGCACCTGCGCTGGACCTGACCCTGCAGGGCGATGCCCCCGTCGAGGATTTCGCGGCGCGGCTGCGGCTGGCCACGGGCGGCACCGAACGGCTGACGGGCACGGCAACGCTGGCCACGCTGCGCGATCCCACGGACCCGACTGCGCCCCCCGGCTGGCAGTTCGCCGCCAATGTGGCGGGCGATGCCGCGTCGCTGTTCGCGCCAGAGTATCGCGCGTTCTTTGGCCCCAACGTGCAACTGTCCACCGCAGGCACCCGCACGGCCACGGGGGCACTGGTGCTGGACCGGCTGCAACTGACCGCCGATGCGCTGCGGATTTCAGGCACAGCAGCGCTGGACCCGGACGGCTGGCCGCAACGGTTGAACCTGACGGCGGATCTTGCGCCTCCTGCGGGTGGATCGGTGTTGTTGCCGTTGGCAGGCGCGGAAACCCGCGTCACAGCGGGGCGGTTCAAGTTGGCCTTTGACGCGGGCGCGGGCGAGGCGTGGTCGCTGGACGCCGCGCTTGACGGGTTGACCCGCGACGGCAACCGCGTGGACCGGGCGTCCTTGACCGGGGCGGGCCGGATCAGCCGCGCGCTGTCACAGATCGAAGGCCAGATCGCGGTCGCAGGCGACGGCATCGCACCGATGGACCCGGCGCTGGCGCAGGCCATCGGCCCTGCGGCGCGCGCGGAATTGGCCTTCGGCTGGACCAAGGGCGGCGCGCTGGAACTGCGCGACATGCGGGCCGAGGCGGGACCGACGCAGATCGCGGGTGCCGCGACCATCGCGGGCGATGTGGAAACCCTGACGGTGACCCCGGACCTGACGCTGCGCGCGGGCGATCTGACGCGCTTTGCCGCGCTGGCGGATGTGCCGCTGCGCGGGCGGGCAGAATTGCGCGTGACCGGCCCGATCCAGCCGCTGACGGGTGCCTTCGATCTGACGCTGGCGGGGCAGACGCAGGATATCGGGATCAGTGAGCCGCGACTGGACGCGCTATTGCGCGGGCGGGGCGATCTGACGGCGCGGGTGGTGCGGGACGCGGGCGGGCTGGCGCTGCCGCAGATGACGATTGCCACCGATGCGGCGCGGATCACGGCAGCGGGGCGGCTGGAAACAGGTGGCGGCGATCTGACGGCGGCGGTGCAACTGACCGATATGGGTCAGGTGGTGGCGGGCCTGTCCGGGCCGGCGGCGGTGCAGGTCACGGCACAGGGGCGCGCGGGCGTCTGGACCGTGACCGGCGACGGCACAGGCCCAAGCCTGACAGCGCGCGCAACCCTGCGGCAGACAGGCGGCAGCAGCGACCTGAGTTTCGACGCGCAACTGGCCGATCTGGGCCGGTTTGCCCCGGATTTTCCGGGGGCGGCCAGCGCACGTGGCACCGCGCGCAGCAGCAATGGCGTGACTTGGACGGTTGCCACCGCCGTCACCGGGCCGGGCGGCATCAGCGCCGATGTCACCGGTAGTGCAACTGCGGCGCGGCTGGATTTGCGGGCGACAGGCGCGGCCCCGCTGGCGCTGATGAACCCGGCGCTGCGGCCGCGCGTGGTGTCTGGCACGGCGCAATTCGATCTGGCGCTGGTGGGGCCTGCCGCGCTGTCGTCCTTGTCCGGCACGGTGACGACAGATAACGCGGGGCTGGCCCTGCCGGGGGAACGGCTTGCCTTTACCCCGATCCGCGCCACCGCGCGCATCGCGGCAGGGCGCGCCGAGATCACCGCGACGGCCCCGTCCACCACGGGCGGCACTCTGATCATCAACGGACCCGTCGCGCTCAACGCGCCGTTTGACGCCAATATCACGGTCGAGGTCGGCGGCCTGCGGTTATCGGACCCGACGCTGTATCAATCGCGCGCCTTCGGGCAGGTCACGCTGCGCGGCCCGCTGGCCGGGGGCGCGGTGATCGCGGGCGATCTGACGTTGGACAACACCGAACTGCGCATCCCGTCGGGCGGCGGCACGTCTTACGGCGGGCTGCCCGGTCTGCGCCACATCAACGAACCCACCGAAGTGCGCCGCACCCGGTCCTTTGCGGGGTTGCTGGCCAGCGATGCACCCGCCAACACCACCCCGCAGCAGGCGTTTCCGGTCGATCTGATCCTGCGGGTGCCGTCGCGCCTGTTCGTGCGCGGACGCGGGCTTGATGCCGAACTGGCGGGCACCGTACGGCTGCGCGGCACCACGGCGGCGCTGATCCCGGATGGGCGGTTCGACATGATCCGGGGCCGCATCGACGTGCTGGGCCAGAGGCTGAACCTGACGCAAGGATCGCTGCAATTGCGCGGCAGTTTTGACCCCTATCTCAGCTTCACCGCCGAAACCGCCACATCCGGGGCCGAAGTGCGCATCATCCTTGAGGGATTGGCGTCTGCGCCCGCACTGCGGCTGGAAAGCAGCCCCGCCCTGCCCGAGGACGAGGTGCTGGCGCTGTTGCTGTTCGGGCGCGAGGTGGCGGCGATTTCGCCGTTTCAGGCGGTGCGGCTGGCGCTGGCGATCCGCACCTTGACAGGCGGCGGCGACGGGTTTGCGGGCAGCATCCGCAAGGGTCTGCGGCTGGATGATCTGGACCTGCGCACCAAGGACGACGGCACCACCGAGGCGCGCGTCGGAGCCTATCTGTCGGAACGGCTGTATTCTGATGTCACCTCGGACAGCGACGGGCGCAGCGAGATCAACCTGAACCTGCGGCTGTCGCCATCCCTGACCCTGCGCGGCAGCGCGGCCTCGGACGGGGACACCGGCGTCGGGGTGTTTTTCGAACGCGATTACTGAACGGGCGGCGCGAAGGGCCCGATCAGATGCGCAGGCGGCGGGGCGGCGCGGCGCCATACGGGGCGGGATTCAAATTCGGCCTGAATCGCATCGGCGTCATATTCCGTGCGCACCCAATCCTCGAACCCGATGGCCCCCTTGGCCAGCCGCGCGGCATAGATATCAAGGATCAGGTCCAGCACCCCGGTCTTGAACCAGCGGAAATGGATGAACCGGGTGGACAGCATCGCGCGCGCCTCGGACAGCGGGCGGTTCTCGATAGCCATCAGATAGATCGCACTGGCCAGCCCGGCCCGGTCCGCGCCAGATTTGCAATGGATCAGGAACGGGCGTGGCATGGCGCGGAACCGGTCGATCAGGTCAAGGATCGCCTCGGATGACGGCGCGCGCGACGCCTTGAACGGCATCGCCAGCAGAGTGATCCCCGCCGCGTCACAGCTTTCCTGTTCGAACAGATAATACGGGTTCTTCGACGGCCCGCGCAGGTTCAGGATGGTGCGGATGCCCGCCGCCTTGATCTGGGCAAAGCGCGCGGCGGTGGGTTGGTTCGACCGCCAGACACCGGGCGCAACCGGCACCATGTTGGACCAGATCAGCCGGAACACCTCGTGGTCAAACCACAGCATATAGTTCTGCGCACGGCGGCGGTTTTCGGGCGTGTCGATGTTTTCCACCGCCAGCCGCTGTGCGACCCCGCGTTCCCATTTGTTCAGTCGATCAAACAATCCGGCCATATGCCCCCGCTTTCGCCCCGCACATAACGACCGGACCGCCGCGCCGCAACCCGTGCCTCAGGCGTGGATCGCGCCGTCGCCACAGGCAAGCGCGGCCTCGCGCACCGCCTCGGACACGGTGGGATGCGCGTGACAGGTCATCGCCAGATCCTGCGCCGACGCGCCAAACTCCATCGCCACGCAGACCTCATGGATCAGATCGCCCGCCTGCGGCCCGACGATGTGGCAACCGAGGATGCGGTCGGTGTCCTTGTCCGCGAGGATCTTCACGAACCCGTCACCGGCGAATTGCGCCTTGGCACGGCCATTGCCCATGAAGCTGAACTTGCCGACCTTGTAATTCCGGCCCTGCTCTTTCAGTTGCTCTTCGGTCGCGCCGACGTTCGCAACCTCGGGATGGGTATAGATCACGCCGGGGATCACGCCGTAATTCACATGGCCATGCTTGCCCGCGATGACCTCGGCCACCGCCATGCCCTCGTCCTCGGCCTTGTGCGCCAGCATCGGACCGGCAATCGCGTCACCGATGGCATAAAGCCCCTTGAGGCTGGTCTGCCAATGCGCGTCGGTTGTCACCTGTCCGCGCGGGGTCATCTGCACGCCAAGGCCCTCAAGGCCCAGACCCGACGTGAACGCCCGCCGCCCCGTCGCCACCAGCACGATATCCGCGGCCAGCGCGTGGTCACTGTCATCCTTGCGCAGCTTGTAGCGCACCGTGGCACCTGCCTCTGTGCGATCCGCGCCCTGCACCGCCGCGCCCATGACAAAGGTCATGCCCTGCTTTTCCAGCATCCGCTTGAAGGTTTTCTGCACCTCGCCGTCCATGCCGGGGGTGATCGCGTCCAGATATTCGATCACCGTCACCTTGGCCCCCAGCCGGGCATAGACCGACCCCAGTTCAAGCCCGATCACGCCCGCGCCGATCACCGCGACAGAGGCCGGGATGGCGCCCAGTTCCAAAGCGCCGGTCGAGGTGACGATGACCTGTTCATCCACCGTGACCCCCGGCAGCACAGACGCCTCTGATCCGGTGGCGATCACAATGGCTTTGGCGGCGTGAACCTCTGCGCCCACCCGCACCTGTCCGGGGGCCGGGATCGACGCCCAACCCTTGATCCAGTCCACCTTGTTCTTCTTGAACAGAAACTCGATGCCCTTGGTGTTCTGCGCCACGACGTCGTTCTTATAGGCCTGCATCTGCGGCCAATCGACGGTCACCGCTGCGTTCAGCCCCATCTTGGCGAAATTCTCGTGGCTTTCATGCAGCATGTGCGAGGCATGCAGCAGCGCCTTGGACGGGATGCAGCCGATGTTCAGGCAGGTGCCGCCCAGCGTGGCGCGCCCCTCGACCACGGCCACCGTCAGGCCCAGTTGCGCGCAGCGGATCGCGCACACATAGCCGCCGGGGCCGGCGCCAATCACGATGACATCATAGCTGGACATGGGATGTTCCTTCTGGTGCAAAGCGGCCGCTCAGGCGAGCAGCGCGTGGATTAACATGGTAATGGTGGCGACAAGGCCGAAGCTCCAGATCACCGACCGCCAGGGCGTCCACCCCAGCATATAGGCAGGCACATAGAGCACACGGGCAATCAGATAGACCATCGCGGCCAACGCCGTGGTGCTGTCAGCGGTGTCGGACAGAGTGACCACCATCACGGCGATGCCGAACAGGATCAGACCTTCGAAATGGTTGTTCAAGGCGCGTTGCGCGCGCCCCGCAGCCCCGGTCAACAGGCGCGGCTCGTCGCGGGCGCCCATCGCATAGGTCGGGCCGACCTGCCGCTGCGCCAGCACGGAATAAAGCGCAAACTGGCCCACCTGCAACAGCGCGGCCAAGGCCAGTGCGGTCAGTTCAGCGGTCATGCGGTGGCTCCTTTGGTCCAGCGGCGGCGGGTGGCGGCGGTCAACACGGCATTGCGGCGCAGGGTAAACCAGTGCTGACAGGCGCGTTCCAGTCTGGCGGTTTCCGCATCGGCGCGCAATGCGGCAAGCCGGTCGTGCAGCGCGGGCAGATGCGGGGCCATGCGGTGGTCCACCACATCATTGCGGTTGGCGGTGCGGTGCCATTTCGACCCGACATGGTATTTGCCGCCGCCCGTCTTGCCCTGCCCGTCGCCACGGTCGTTCTTCATCAGGAACACATCCTCGGACCGGACGGCATAATGGTGCAGCCGCGCGCGTTGCGTGGCGCAAGCGATATCCTGCGGGCGAAACCGGCTGGAGCGTGCCTGATAGAGCGAGGCATTGGACAGCGCCGCCCCATCCGGCGTCATCACCACCGGGTCAGGGACGGTGGGGTCCAGCGGGTTGTGATCGGTGGCGCGGGCAAAGCTGGCGACACGGAACAGGCATTTGAACTTGGTCACGCCGGGTTCGGGGGCGGGTTCCGCGCGCGTATTGCGTTCGGTGACCAGATCGCCGGGGGTCCAGTCGGTGACACCGCTGTCGCCAAACATCCGCCACGGGATCGGCACCACATCGGCCCCTGCGGTGCGCGCCATCAGGTCGGCCAATGTGCCCTCCAGCAGCAGAAACTCATCGCTGTCGATGTGCAGCACATGGCTCAGGCCCCGTTCGCGGCAGAACCGCAGCACATGATCCATCCCCGCATCCTGCGGCGCGGCTCCTGGCGGCACCGCCTGCACGATATGAGTCACGATGCCCCGCGCCGCCAGGCGGTCCAGCAGGGTGTCCGACCCGTCGGTGCAGGCGTTCGTCACCACGATGATGCGGCCGAACCCCAGCCCCATGTGATGCGCCAGCCATTCCAGCAGGAAAACGCCTTCGTTGCGCATGCAGGATGCGAGGGCAAGGGTCATCGGCGCACCATTGGTCGGCCATCGGTAAGGATGGGTGAAATCACCCATCCTACGTCACAAATCCATCAGCAACCGGCGCGGGTCTTCCAGCGCCTCTTTGACGCGCACAAGGAACGTCACCGCGCCCTTGCCGTCCACGATGCGGTGATCATAGGACAGCGCCAGATACATCATCGGGCGGATCACGATCTGCCCCGCCACCACGACGGGGCGATCCTGGATCTTGTGCATGCCAAGGATCCCCGATTGCGGCGGGTTCAGAATGGGCGAGGACATCAGCGAGCCATAGACGCCGCCGTTCGAAATCGTGAACGACCCGCCCTGCATTTCGGCCATGCTCAGCTTGCCGTCACGCGCGCGCAGGCCCAGTTCGGCGATTTTCTTTTCAATCGCGGCAAAGCCCATCTGGTCGGCGTCGCGCAGCACCGGCACCACCAGACCCGACGGCGTGCCGACGGCCACGCCCATGTGGACGTAGTTCTTGTACACCACATCGGTGCCGTCGATTTCGGCGTTGACCTCGGGCACTTCGCGCAGCGCATGGCAGCAGGCCTTGACGAAGAACGACATGAAGCCCAGCTTGACCTTGTGCTTCTTTTCGAACAGATCTTTGTATTCGTTGCGTAATTCCATGATGCCGGACATGTCCACCTCGTTATAGGTGGTCAGCATGGCGGCCATGTTCTGCGCGTCTTTCAAACGGCGCGCGATGGTCTGGCGCAGGCGGGTCATCTTGACGCGCTCTTCGCGGGCGGCATCCTCGGCGGCGACGGGGCCGCGCGGGATTGCGGCGGGAGCGGGCGCAGCAGCCACGGCGGCGGGCGCGGCAGACAGCGCGCGCGCCACGTCATCCTTCATGATGCGGCCATCGCGGCCCGTGCCGGTGACGGCATCGCGCGGCAACCCGGCCTCGGCCATCGCCTTTTTCGCGGCGGGGGCGTCTTCGATATCTTTGGTGGCAGGGGCAGCAACCTGCGCAGCGGGAGCAACCTCGGCCTTGGCCACGGGCGCAGCACCACCCGCAGAAATCACCGCAAGCTGCGCCTTGGCGTCAACGGTCGCGCCTTCGGCGGCGAGGATTTCCACCAACACGCCAGCGGCGGGCGCGGGCACCTCGACCGATACCTTGTCGGTTTCCAGTTCGCACAGCATCTCGTCCTGCGCGACGGTGTCGCCCACCTTCTTGAACCAGGTCGAAACGGTCGCCTCGGACACGCTTTCACCCAGGGCGGGCACCATCACCTTAACCGTCTCAACCTTTGTGTCAGCCATGTCGGCCCCCTTGTTGTCTGCCTTGACGTTTGTCTTGGCGGCATTTTCCGTTGCAGGCGCCGCAGCCCCCGCGTCAATCGTGGCCAGCAGCGCGTTTGCGCCGACCGTTTCGCCCTCGCGCACCAACAGCGCACCCAGCACCCCCGCCACCGGCGCGGGCACCTCGACGGTCACCTTGTCGGTTTCCAGCTCGCACAGCATGTCATCGACGGCCACCCGATCGCCCGGTTTCTTGAACCAGGTTGCAATCGTCGCCTCGGTGACGCTTTCGCCCAGAACGGGCACCCGGACTTCGACGGCCATGGTCACACCTTTCCCACGGTCAGCGCTTCGTCCACCAGCGCGGTCTGTTCCGCCTTGTGCCGCGAGCCCAAGCCCGTCGCGGGCGAGGCTGACGCCGCGCGGCCCACAAACACGGGGCGGCGATGCGTGGCTTTCAACCGGCCCAGCACCCATTCGATATTGGGTTCGACAAAGGACCAATAGCCTTGGTTCTTGGGTTCTTCCTGGCACCAGATCATTTCGGCCTGCGGGAACCGCTGCAATTCCTTGGACAGCGATTGCGCCGGGAACGGATAGAATTGTTCCAGGCGCAGGATATACACATCATCCAACCCGCGCGCATCGCGTTCTTCGAGAAGGTCATAATAGACCTTGCCGGAACACATCACGACACGCTTGATGTCCGCATCCGGTTTCAGCACCAATTCCGAATGGCCCCGTTCGGCATCATCCCACAACACACGGTGGAATGATGAACCGGGCAGGAAATCCGCCGCATCCGAAATCGCCAGCTTGTGCCGCAACAGCGATTTCGGCGTCATCAGGATCAGGGGCTTGCGGAAGGTGCGGTGCAATTGGCGGCGCAGGATGTGGAAGTAATTCGCGGGCGTCGAGCAATTCGCCACGATCCAGTTGTCAGAGCCGCACATTTGCAGGAACCGTTCGGGGCGGGCGGACGAATGTTCCGGCCCCTGCCCCTCATAGCCATGCGGCAACAATACCACCAGCCCCGACATCCGCAGCCATTTCGATTCGCCCGACGAGATGAATTGGTCGAACATGATCTGCGCGCCATTGGCGAAATCGCCGAATTGCGCTTCCCACAAAGTCAGCGCATTGGGTTCGGACAGGGTATAGCCGTATTCGAACCCCAGCACCGCGTATTCCGACAGCATGGTGTCGATGACTTCGAACCGCGCCTGACCGTCTTCGATATGGTTCAGCGGGTAATAGCGTTCTTCGGTTTCCTGGTCGATAAGGCCAGAATGGCGGTGGCTGAAGGTGCCGCGTGTGGCGTCCTGCCCGGACAGGCGCACCGGATAGCCCTCGATCAACAGTGATCCAAAGGCCATCGCCTCGGCTGTGGCCCAGTCAAACCCGTTGCCGCTGTCGAACATGGCCTTTTTCGAGTCCAAAAGCCGTTCCACCGTCTTGTGCAGGCGATGGTTGGCGGGTGCGCGGGTCAAAGCGGTGCCGATCTGCGCCATCATCTCGGGCGAGATGGACGTCTTGCCGCGCTGATACTTGCCCTCTTTCTGGCGATCCAGATGAGACCAGCGCCCGTCCAGCCAATCGGCCTTGTTGGGGCGGTAATCCTTGGCGGCCTCGAAATCTTCGTTCAGGCGGGCCTGAAACGCGGCCTTCATATCCTCGATCTCGCCTTCGGGGATCAGGCCATCGGCAACAAGGCGTTCGGTATACAGCGCCAGCGTGGTTTTCTGCCGCTTGATCCGGTTGTACATCGCCGGGTTGGTGAACATCGGCTCGTCGCCTTCGTTATGGCCAAAGCGGCGATAACAGAAGATGTCCAGCACCACATCCTTGTGGAATTTCTGCCGGAATTCGGTGGCAACTTTGGCGGCGTGTACCACGGCCTCGGGGTCGTCACCGTTGACGTGGAAAATCGGCGCTTCCACCATCAGCGCGATATCGGTCGGATAGGGCGAGGTGCGGCTGAAATGCGGCGCGGTGGTGAACCCGATCTGATTGTTCACCACGATATGAATGGTGCCGCCGGTGCGGTGGCCCTTGATACCCGAAAGCTGGAAACATTCCGCCACCACGCCCTGACCGGCAAAGGCCGCGTCACCGTGCAACAGCACGGGCAGCACCTTGGTCCGGTCGGTGTCGTTGGCCTGATCCTGCTTGGCACGCACCTTGCCCAGCACGACGGGGTTCACCGCCTCAAGGTGGCTGGGGTTCGCGGTCAGCGACAGGTGCACGGAATTGCCGTCGAAAATCCGGTCCGACGACACGCCGAGGTGATATTTCACATCGCCCGACCCATCGACGTCATCGGGTTTGAAGCTACCGCCCTGAAACTCGTTAAAGATCGCGCGGTAAGGTTTGCCCAGCACGTTGGCCAGCACGTTCAGGCGGCCGCGATGCGGCATGCCCATGACGATTTCCTGCACGCCCAGATTGCCGCCGCGTTTGATGATCTGTTCCATCGCGGGGATCAGCGCCTCGGCGCCATCCAGACCGAAGCGTTTGGTGCCCATGAATTTCACATGGCAGAATTTCTCGAACCCTTCAGCCTCTACCAGCTTGTTCAGGATCGCGCGGCGGCCTTCGCGGGTAAAGGTGATCTCCTTGCCGTAGCCTTCGATGCGTTCCTTCAGCCAGCCCGCCTGTTCCGGGTCGGAAATATGCATGTATTGCAGGGCAAAGGTGCCGCAATAGGTGCGGCGCACGATGTCCAGAATGGTGCGCATCGACGCATGGTTCAGGCCCAGCACGTTGTCGATGAAGATGGGCCGGTCCATGTCGGCCTCGGTGAAACCATAGGATTTCGGGTCCAGTTCGGGGTGGGGCGTCTGGTCGCGCATCCCCAGCGGGTCGATATCGGCGATCAGGTGGCCGCGGATCCGGTAGGCGCGGATGATCATCAAGGCGCGGATGCTGTCCACCACGGCGCGCTGGATTTGTTCTTGGCTCAGGGCCACGCCGCCCTCGGTGGCCTTGGCGGCGATTTTCGTGCCCGCTGCCTTGCCCTCGGCCCCGGCCAGCATCGGCCACAGCCCGGTCAGCGCATTGGTCAGGTCATCCACCGGCTGCGGCGGCCAGTCGGTGCGCGCCCAGCTTGGCCCCTGCGCGGCCTGCTGCGCGTCACGTTCGGCATCGCCCAAAGCGGCAAAGAACGCGGCCCATCCGGCATCGACCGAAGCGGGGTCGGCGGCATGGCGGGCCTGCAACTGTTCCAGATATTCCGCGTTATGCCCCTGCATGAAGCTGGAGGCGTGGAAGGTGCTGTTGGGGGTCTGTTCGGTCATCTGCGATGTCCTTTGCGGGCCGCTGTCCGGCCATGGTCGTCAGCGGGGGCGCGACCATACGCACCCCCGATAGAGTCAGCCTTTGATGGCCTGCATCACGGCTTCGCCCAGATGGGCGGGGCTTTCGGCCACGATGATGCCGGCGGCGCGCATCGCGTCGATCTTGGATTCCGCGTCGCCCTTGCCACCGGCCACGATGGCACCCGCGTGGCCCATGCGGCGGCCCTTGGGCGCGGTGCGTCCGGCGATGAAACCAGCGGTAGGTTTCCAGCGGCCGCGCTTTTTCTCATCCGCCAGGAACTGCGCCGCTTCTTCCTCGGCCGCGCCACCGATTTCCCCGATCATGATGATCGCGGTGGTTTCGGGGTCGGCCAGGAACATTTCCAGCACGTCCAGATGTTCGGTGCCCTTGATGGGGTCGCCGCCGATGCCCACGGCGGACGATTGGCCCAGACCCAGATCGGTGGTCTGCTTGACAGCCTCATAGGTCAGCGTTCCCGACCGCGACACCACGCCAACCGACCCACGCTTGTGGATATGGCCGGGCATGATGCCGATCTTGCAGGCGCCGGGCGTGATCACGCCAGGGCAGTTCGGCCCGATCAGGCGCGATTTCGAGTTCAGCAGCGCGCGTTTCACCTTCATCATGTCCAGCACCGGGATGCCTTCGGTGATGCAGACGATCAGCGGCATTTCCGCGTCGATCGCTTCGAGGATCGAATCGGCGGCGAAGGGCGGCGGCACATAGATCACCGAGGCGTTCGCGCCGGTGCGGTCCATCGCCTCGTGCACGCTGTCATAGACCGGCAGACCCAGATGTTCCGTGCCGCCCTTACCGGGCGTCACGCCGCCGACCATCTTGGTGCCATAGGCGATGGCCTGTTCGGAATGGAACGTGCCCTGGCTGCCGGTAAAGCCCTGGCAGATAACCTTGGTGTTTTCGTTGACGAGTACGGACATGGTGGTTTCAATCCTTCAGGGGCGATGGGGTTGTGGCCGCGATGGCCAATTGGTTCTGCCAGCCGATCCGGGCCAGCCGGGCGCGCCCGGACAACACAAGGGCAAGCTGCCCCGGAGCGACCTTGATTTCATGCCAGGCGCGGCGCAGTTCCTGCGACAGTGGCCGTTTGGTGGGCGTGGGCAGTGTCTGCGGGGCCGCCGTCACCGGGTCATTGCCTTGGACGACCAGCGCCGGCACCACCTGATAGGTCCGCAGCCGCCGCGCGAGCGGCGAGATGTTGACGTTGAACAGCAGGTGATCAATCGGCATCGCGGGCCGGTCCACCGACAGGATCGCCTGTGCCGCGGCGCGCGTCACCATATAGCCCCCGGTGCCGGAATGACGTGACCACAGCCGCGGCAACAGCCGCCCCGCATGGGCACGCGCCGCCTTGGCCAGCACCAGATACAGCCGGTCATCGCGCCAGCGTTCCAGCTTGACCAGATCGGCATCCTGCGGCCACCAGCCCAGATCGGACAGCCAACCGGGCAGGTCATCCGACAGGAACACGTCATCTTCAAGGATGACCGCATGGGTCGCGCCACCCGCCAGAAAATCCCGCAGCGCGTCGAAATGGCTGAGCGTGCAGCCCTTGGCGTGCCAATGCACCGCACCCCAGGGCCCGGTATCAGGCAGGGCCGCCAGCCGCGCCGCATTTCCCGGCAACGATCCATCGACCGCGTCCTGAAACCGCGCCGCAATGCCCAGCCGGTCAAACTGTGCCTGCATCAGATCACGCCGCGCCTGCGCCCGTGCCAGATTGATCACGCGCACCTCAACAGACCGGGAGGGAACGCCGGTCATGCCGTGATCCCCCCTGCCCGCCCCGCCGCGCATGGTCTGCGGCGGGTGATGTCACTTGGGCGCCGCATCAGATCAGCCCTTCACGGCCTTCACGATTTTCTGCGCCGCATCGGCCAGATTGTCGCCCGCGATCACGTTCAGACCGGAGTTGCGGATGATGTCCTTGCCCAAATCCACGTTGGTGCCTTCCAGACGGACCACCAACGGCACTTTCAGGCCGACCTCTTTCACTGCCGCCAGCACGCCTTCGGCGATCACGTCGCAACGCATGATGCCGCCAAAGATGTTGACCAAAATGCCTTTGACGTTGGGGTCAGAGGTGATGATTTTGAACGCTTCGGTGACCTTTTCCTTGGTGGCACCGCCGCCGACGTCCAGAAAGTTGGCGGGTTCCGCACCATACAGCTTGATGATGTCCATCGTCGCCATCGCCAGACCGGCCCCGTTGACCATGCAGCCGATTTCACCGTCAAGTGCGACATAATTCAGGTCGAATTTCTGCGCCGCCAGTTCCTTGGGGTCTTCTTCGCTTTCGTCTTTCAGCGCCTGAATATCGGGGTGGCGATACAGCGCGTTGCCGTCAAACGACACCTTGGCATCCAGCACCTTGAGGTCGCCCTTGTCGGTGATGATAAGGGGGTTGACCTCGAGCATCTCCATGTCTTTTTCAACGAAGGCTTTGTAGAGGATGCCCATCAGGCCGACGCATTGCTTCATCGCGGGCCCGGTCAGGCCCAGCGAAAACGCGATCCGGCGGCCGTGAAACGCCTGATAGCCCGTGGCGGGATCGACGCTGAACGACAGGATTTTTTCCGGGGTGTGCGCGGCCACTTCCTCGATGTCCATGCCGCCTTCGGTCGAGCAGACGAACGAGATGCGCGAGGTGGCGCGATCCACCAGAATGGCCAGATACAGCTCACGGGTGATGCCCGAACCGTCTTCGATATAAATGCGGTTGACCTGCTTGCCCGCAGGGCCGGTCTGATGCGTGACCAGCGTGCGGCCCAGCATCTTTTTCGCTTCTTCGGCGGCTTCTTCGACCGAACGGGCCAGACGCACGCCGCCCTTTTCGCCGGCATCCGCCTCTTTGAACTTGCCCTTGCCACGGCCACCGGCGTGAATCTGCGCCTTGACCACCCACAGAGGGCCGTCCATCTCGCCTGCGGCTGTCTTGGCCTCTTCGGCTTTCAGCACAACGCGGCCATCCGACACCGGTGCGCCATAAGAGCGCAGGAGCGCCTTCGCCTGATATTCGTGGATGTTCATCAGTGAAACCGTCCCATCATTGCTGCGATTGGCCAGCGGTATAGGCGCAGGGTAACGGTTTCGCTAAGGGTTTTTGCGGGGCACCAGAATTTTCCTGCAGGTTTTAGCGGTTTGTGATCACAGTTTTCAGGGGTGTGATCACAAAATTGTCGCGCGGCGGCCTGCGGCGAATCGTCTCAAGGCTCAGGTAACTGCCGCCGCCGCAATCGCCAGCATCAGCCGCGCCGCCACGCCCATGTCCTGCACCGACACATATTCCAGCGGGCCGTGGATGTTCTGCATGCCGGTGAACAGGTTGGGGCAAGGCACGCCAAATTCGGTCAGGCGTGACCCGTCGGTGCCGCCGCGCACCGGGCGCGACACCGGGTCTACGCCGAGATCGCGCGCGGCGTTGCGGGCCAGATCGACCGGCGTCATGTCATTTTCCAGCCAATAGCGCATATTGCGGTATTGCGGCGTGATCGTGCAGGTGATCCGCGCGCGGGGTTCCGTGGCCGCGATGGTGGCGCAGACCTGTTGCAGCAGCGCCCCCTTGGCCGACAGCCCGTCACGTTCGAAATCGCGCAGGATGAATTTCAACCGCATTTCCGATGAATTGCCGGTCATGTCGGTGACATGGATGAACCCGTCGCGCCCACCCGTCGTTTCCGGCGTCAGCGTCGCCTGCGGCAAGGTATCGACGATTTTCGCCGCCAGATGGATCGCGTTGACCAGTTTACCCGTGGCATAGCCCGGATGGATGGACACGCCGGTGATGGTGACGGTCGCTCCGTCTGCCGAAAACGTCTCGTATTCCACCTCGCCCACCGCGCCGCCGTCAAAAGTATAGGCGAAATCTGCACCAAGGTCTGCGGGCAGGCGCGGGTTGACGCCACGGCCGATTTCCTCGTCGGGGGTAAAGGCGATGCGGATCGTGGGGCGCGGCAGATCCGGGTTCGCAAGCAGATGCCGCGCTGCCGTCATGATGATGGCCACGCCCGCCTTGTCATCCGCCCCCAACAGCGTCGTGCCCGAGGCGGTAATGATGTCATGGCCCTGCTTGGTGGCCAGATAGGGAAATTCATCCGGCGACAGCACCAGATCGGGCGCGTCGGGAAAGCTGATCGCGCCGCCGTTGTAGCCCTTGATCACGCGCGGCTTGACGCCAGTAGCGTTGAATTGCGGCGCGGTATCGACATGGGCGAGGAAGCCGACCGTGGGCCCTGCCCGATTGCCCGGAATGGTTGCAATGACGGTGCCATAATCGGTCAGGGTGACATCCGCCGCGCTGATCTCGGTCAATTCCGCCTGCAACAGCCGCAGGATATCCCATTGCCGCGCGGTCGAGGGGCCCGTGAACGGTTCTGTGGCGCTGTCGGCATCGGACTGGCTGTCGATGGCGGCATAGCGGCACAGGCGGTCGGTCAGTTCAGCGTGGAAATCAGTCATGGCGGGCCTCCGTTTGGCGTGATCAGAGGCGGGCGGCGGGGCCATGTCAACCGGCGATGGGTGACGAGCACCCATCCTACGGCCCTGCCCCTGCACCATTGTGCCGGTGGCTGGTATGGGAGCCTCCGGCGGGAGTATTTCGGGCAAGATGAAAGCCCTGCGAGAGGCCCCGTAGGACGGCTGATCTCAGCCGCCTTTCTTTGCGGCGGCCTTCATGCGTTCCAAGAGCGCGGCCTTGTCGGCCTTTGGATCCGCCGGGGCCTTTTTCGGCGCACCATGCGCGGGTTGGTGACCGTCGAATTTCGGCCCGCCCTTGGTGCCCTTGGCGGTTGCGGATTTGGTCGGTGTCATGGGGTTCTCCGGAACAGATTGCGCGCCTGCGACAGGGGCCGCAGGCGCGCGTCAAGCAGTCTTAGCAGGTTTCGGTCAGGCCAGCGAGGGGTCGATCGCTTTGCAGGCCTCGACCAGACCTTTGACAGCCTCGACCGATTTCTGGAACATCGCGGTCTCGTCCTTGTCCAGACGCACCTCGATGACTTTTTCGATCCCGCCTGCGCCGATCACGGTCGGCACGCCGACATACATGCCTTTCAGGCCATAGGCACCATCGACATGCGCGGCGCAAGGCAGCACGCGCTTTTGATCTTTCAGGAAAGCCTCGGCCATTTCGATGGCGGCGGTGGCGGGCGCGTAAAACGCCGATCCGGTTTTCAACAGCCCGACGATTTCCGCGCCGCCGTCACGGGTGCGCTGCACGATGGCGTCCATGCGGTCCTTGGTGGTCCAGCCCATTTCGATCAGGTCGGGCAGCGGGATGCCCGCCACGGTGGAATAGCGCACCGACGGCACCATCGTATCGCCATGCCCGCCCAGCACAAAGGCCGTCACATCGCGCATCGACACGCCAAATTCGGTGGCAAGGAAGTGCCGGAACCGTGCCGAATCCAGCACGCCCGCCATGCCCACGACCATGTGATGCGGCAGGCCGGAAAATTCGCGCAGCGCCCAGACCATCGCATCCAGCGGATTGGTGATGCAGATCACAAAGGCGTTCGGCGCATGCGTCTTGATGCCTTCGCCGACCGATTTCATCACCTTGAGGTTGATCCCCAGCAGATCATCGCGCGACATTCCCGGCTTGCGCGGCACACCGGCGGTCACGATACAGACATCGGCCCCGGCAATATCTTCGTAGCTGTTGGTGCCCTTGAAGATGCCGTCAAAGCCTTCGGAGGGACCGGATTCGGCGATATCCAGCGCCTTGCCCTGCGGGGTGCCTTCGGAAATGTCAAAGAGGATGACATCCCCGAGTTCCTTGATCGCGGCGAGATGGGCGAGCGTGCCGCCGATCTGTCCTGCGCCGATGAGGGCAATCTTGGGTTTGGCCATGGAAAGTCTCCGGTCCGGTTGAATTTCGCGTGTCTCGCCTAGTCCTTTATGGTCTTGCGCGCAAGAGTGTCGCAGGGGCGTGACCATTGGGCGGGGCGCGGGATCGATTCTGCACTGCGGCGTGATAAGGGTTGAATTTTCCGCCCGGTTTGCGCAGGTGTCGCGCAAGATTGTTACCGGAGAGACTCATGACCATCGCCCTGCCCCGCCCGACGCGTTCCGTGCTGTATATCCCCGGGTCCAAGGACCGCGCGCTGGACAAGGCGCGGGAACTGGCGGTCGATGCGATCATCTTCGATCTGGAGGATGCGGTGACGCCTGACGCCAAAGTGGCGGCGCGCGACACGCTGAAGGCGGCGCTGGCGGCGGGCGGCTTTGGCAGCAAGCTGCGGATCATCCGGATCAACGGGTTGGACACGGCCTGGGGCGCGGGCGATGTGGCGGCGCTGCGCGACGTGGCGTGTGACGCGTTTCTGTTGCCCAAGGTGAACGGGTCTGCTGACATCGACGCGCTGGCGGCGCTGCTGCCCGCAACGCGGGATATCTGGGCGATGATGGAAACCCCGCTGGCGATCCGCAATGCGTTCGATATCGCCGCGCATCCGCGTGTCACCGGCTTTGTTGCCGGAACCAATGACCTGGCCAAGGAATTGAACAGTCGCCCCCGCGCGGACCGCCTGCCGATGATGATGGCGTTGCAGACCATCCTGATGGCGGCGCGGGCGCATGGCGTGGTGGCCATCGACGGCGTTTACAACCAGTTCAAGGATCAGGACGGGTTGCGCGCCGAATGTGATCAGGGTCGCGATCTGGGCTTTGACGGCAAGACGCTGATCCATCCCGACCAGATCGACGTGACAAACGCCGCCTTTGCGCCCTCAGAAGCCGAGATTGATCTGGCGCAACGCCAGATCGCTGCATTCGATGCCGTGCAGAAATCCGGCCAAGGTGTGGCCGTTGTGGATGGCAAGATCGTCGAAAACCTGCATGTTGCAACGGCGCGCAAGATTCTGGCGCTGGCCGCCGCCGTTGACGCGCAATAACCGACCCCATCGCCCCAACCACGGAGTAAGCCATGACCATCATGATCGCAGGCATCGTTCTTTGGGTGGGGTTCCACCTGTTCAAGCGGGTTTTGCCCGAAATGCGGGCCAATTTCGGCAATGCCGGCAAGGGGTTGGTGACGGTCGGCACGCTGGCGGGGCTGGCTCTGATGATCTGGGGCTATCAGATGGCGGACACGGTGGCGGTCTGGTATCCGCCAGGCTGGACCACGCATCTGAACAACCTGTTGATGCTGGCCGCCGTGTTCTTTCTGGGCGTGGGCCATTCCAAGGGCCGCCTGCGGGCGCGGTTTCGTCATCCGATGCTGGCGTCCGTCAAGATCTGGGCGGTGGCGCATCTGCTGGTGAACGGCGATCTGGCGGCGATCGTGCTGTTCGGGTCCATGCTGATCTGGGCGGTGGTCGAGGTGATCCTGATCAACCGCGCCGAACCCTGGGTGCCGAAAACGCCGGGCGACCCCAAGCGCGATCTGGTGCTGGTGGGCATCACCTTGGGCACCTATGCGGTGATTTCGGGCATCCACATCTGGCTGGGCGTCTGGCCGTTTGGCGGGGGTGGCGCATGAGAGCTTATCGTCTGCTGACCGGTGACGACACCTCGGCGTTCTGTCACAAGGTGACGGCTGCGCTGGCACAGGGATGGCAGTTGTATGGCGATCCGACCTATGCCTTCGATGCGGCCAATGGCGTGATGCGCTGCGGGCAGGCTGTGATCAAAGACGTGCCGGGTGATTATGACCCGGCGGTGCGGCTGGGTGAGTTGTAAGCGCGGTGGGTGTAACACCCACCCTACGGATGCGGATGGACAGCATGACAAAAACGAACGCGGGCCGATTCTTTGAGGATTACCGGGTGGGGCAGGTGATTGCCCATGCCGTGCCGCGCACCATCAAGATGGGCGAGCGCGCGCTTTATCACGCGCTGTATCCCGCGCGCCATGCGCTGCATTCCTCGGACAAGTTCGCGCAGACCTGCGGCCTGCCTTGGAGCCCCTTGGACGACATGGTCACCTTCCACACCGTGTTCGGCAAGACAGTGCCGGATGTTTCGCTGAACGCGGTGGCGAATCTGGGCTATGCCGAAGGGCGCTGGATCACACCCTTGTGGCCCGGCGATACCGTCACGGCGACCAGCGAGGTGATCGGGGTCAAGGAAAATTCCAACGGCACCTCGGGTGTCGTTTACGTCCGCACCACCGGGCGCAACCAGCATGACGAGACGTTGTTGACCTATGTCCGCTGGGTGATGGTGCGCAAACGCGATGCGGGTGCCCCCGCGCCTGCGGCCGTCGTGCCCGATCTGGCGCGCGTGGTGGCCCCGGCCGATCTGGTGATCCCGCATGGTCTTGATTTCACGCGCTATGATTTCACGCTAGCGGGCGAACCGCACCGAATGGGCGACTATGCGGTGGGCGAAATCATCGACCATGTCGATGGCGTCACGATTGAAGAGGCCGAGCATATGCTGGCCACGCGCCTGTGGCAGAACACGGCAAAGGTGCATTTCGACGCCACGTTCCGCGAGGATGGGCGGCGGTTGATCTATGGCGGGCATGTGATGTCGCTGGCGCGCGCGCTGTCGTTCAACGGGTTGGCCAATGCGCAGGTGATCGTTGGCCTGAATGGCGGCGCGCATGCCAATCCGTGCTTTGCCGGTGACACGGTGCGCGCCTGGTCCGAGGTGCTGGACAAGGCGGAAACGCCCGCCCCCGGCGTGGGTGCCATTCGGCTGCGTCTGGTCGCGACCAAAGGTGCGGCGGGCGTCTTGCGCGGCGCGGATGGCAAATACCTGCCCGAGGTGCTGCTGGATCTGGATTTTTGGGCGCTGATGCCGCTGTAATCTGGCATCACACGCCTTCGCAGATGCAGCATAATTGACCGCTGCAACGATTAAACTGGTGGCAACTGTCATCCATTCGCTAATGTCGGTGTATCAGCGAATCACGTTCTTGGGGACAGTAAAACCATGACTGATCACGACAATCTTCCGGGAAACGATGGGTTTCCCGGCTGTGATGCCATCCTGCAAATGCCGCCCGCAGCCGTGCCGCAATTGATCCAGGACCTCAGCGCGCAGCGCCAGCTGAGCCGTCTGGTGCTTGAGCTGAACACCGACATGCTCTCAGGCGATGCCGCCGCGCAGGATCGCGCGCGGGCCGTTCTGGCGCATCTGGGCTTTCTGGATGTTTGAAGCGCGGCTTTGATCATCACGGCTGCGATCAAATCCGACGCGACTCAGGTCTGTCGTTGACCGCTTTCGCCGCAGTCCGGCATCGCAGCTGTGTAAATGTGATCACACGCCGTTTGCCCGTGATCACAAACTGCGAAAACCGGCCCGATGATGTGGATTTTTCGTATCTTGACCCGCGTCGCTGCGTGACTTGATCACAAAAATCGCTATCACGACATGTGATGCGGTGCCATCCAAGGGCAGCGCGACAGCCCAAAGGAAACTGCCATGGCCGACGTCAACCGGGGCAAACGACCCCTTTCGCCGCATCTGCAAATCTATCGCCCGCAATTGACCTCGGTCACGTCGATCCTGACGCGGATCACCGGCAACGCCCTGATCGTGGCGTCGTTCCTGATCGTGTGGTGGTTTCTGGCCGCTTCGACGTCTGAATCCTATTTCAATCTGGCGAATGCGGTGCTGACATCCTGGTTCGGCGATCTGGTGATGCTCGGGTCGCTCTGGGCGCTGTGGTATCACACGCTGGCAGGGATCCGGCACCTGATCTGGGACAATGCCATCGGCCTTGATATTCCGACGGCTGAAAAGCTGGGCTGGGCTGTTGTGGGCGGGTCAGTGGTCCTGACCATTCTCACCCTTTTGCTCATTTAAGGAGGCCGCGATGGCTTATCTGACCGACCGCAAACGCGCCATGGGCATGGGTGCCGCAAAATCCGGCGTGCATCATTTCTGGGCGATGAAGGTGTCCAGCGTCGCGCTTGTGGTGCTGATCCCGCTGTTCGTGTTCACCTTTGGCCCCGCGCTTGGCGGCACCTATGCCGAGGTGACGGCTTATTTTGCGCGCCCCTTCCCCGCCATCATCGCCGCCGCGACGATCTGGGTCAGCATGATGCACTTCAAAGGTGGTGTGCAGACGCTGATCGAGGACTATGTTCACGGTCTGGCGCAGAAGGTTCTGATCATCGCGACGATCTGCCTGAGCTATGCCCTTGCTGCGACCGGCGTTTTTGCCATCGCGCGGCTCGCGTTCTGAGGAAACGGACACATGACGGCTTATCAATACGAAACGCACGAATACGATGTTGTGGTGGTCGGTGCCGGTGGCGCGGGCCTGCGCGCGACGCTGGGCATGGCCGAACAGGGTCTGCGCACCGCCTGCGTGACCAAGGTGTTCCCGACCCGGTCGCATACAGTGGCGGCCCAAGGTGGCATCGCGGCATCGCTGGCCAACATGGGCCCCGACAACTGGCAGTGGCACATGTATGACACGGTGAAAGGCTCGGATTACCTGGGCGACACCGACGCGATGGAATATTTGGCGCGCGAGGCCCCCAAGGCGGTCTATGAGCTGGAACATTACGGCGTCCCGTTCAGCCGCACCGAAGAGGGCAAGATTTACCAGCGCCCCTTTGGCGGCCATACCACCGAATTTGGCGAAGGCCCCCCGGTGCAGCGCACCTGCGCGGCTGCCGACCGCACCGGACATGCGATCCTGCACACGCTGTACGGCCAAAGCCTGAAGAACAACGCGGAATTCTACATCGAATATTTCGCCATCGACCTGATCATGACCCCCGACGGGGCCTGCCAAGGCGTGCTGTGCTGGAAACTGGATGACGGCACCTTCCACGTGTTCAACGCCAAGATGGTGGTGCTGGCGACAGGCGGCTATGGCCGCGCGTATTTCAGCGCGACCTCGGCGCACACCTGCACCGGCGACGGCGGCGGCATGGTGGCGCGCGCGGGCCTGCCGTTGCAGGATATGGAATTCGTGCAGTTCCACCCCACCGGCATCTATGGCGCGGGCTGTCTGATCACCGAAGGCGCGCGCGGCGAAGGCGGTTACCTGACCAATTCGGCGGGCGAACGATTCATGGAACGCTATGCGCCCAACTACAAGGACCTGGCACCCCGCGACTATGTCAGCCGCTGCATGACGATGGAAATCCGCGAAGGCCGGGGCGTGGGCGAACATGGCGACCATATCCACCTGAACCTGTCGCACCTGCCGCCAGCCGCACTGCATGAACGCCTGCCCGGCATTTCGGAATCGGCCAAGATCTTTGCCGGTGTCGATGTGACGCGCCAGCCCATTCCGGTGCTGCCGACGGTGCATTACAACATGGGCGGGATCCCCACGAATTATTGGGGCGAGGTGTTGAACCCCACCGAGAGCGATCCCAACCGCATTGTCCCCGGCCTGATGGCCGTGGGCGAGGCGGGCTGTGCCTCGGTGCATGGCGCGAACCGTCTGGGGTCGAACAGCCTCATTGACCTCGTGGTGTTCGGCCGCGCCGCCGCGATCCGCGCCGGTCACGTCGTGGACCGGGGCGCAAGCCTGCATCCGATCAACAAGGCCGAGGTTGACCGGGGCTTTGACCGTTTCGACGCGCTGCGCCACGCCAACGGCGCCACGCCGACCGCCGAATTGCGGCTGGACATGCAGCGCACCATGCAGGCCGACGCCGCCGTGTTCCGCACGTCCAAGACCATGGCCGAGGGCGTGGACAAGATGACCGCCATCGCCGGACGCATGGCCGACATCCGCGTCACCGACCGCAGCCTGATCTGGAACAGCGACCTGATGGAAACGCTGGAACTGACCAACCTGATGCCGAACGCACTGGCGACCATCGTGGGCGCCGAGGCGCGCAAGGAAAGCCGTGGTGCCCACGCGCATGAGGATTTCACATCGCGCGACGATGAAAACTGGCGCGTCCATTCCATCGCCCGCGTTGACGGGGCCAAGGTCGATCTGACCTATCGCCCGGTCATCACCGCACCGCTAAGCACCGAAGCCGAAGGCGGCATCAGCCTGGCCAAGATCGCACCCCGCGTGCGGACGTTCTAATGGCTGGCGAACCCGACAACTTGATGCTTTTGCAGTTTCGAAAGATCAGGCAGGAACTGTCTTCGCTTCACGCTTCGGTGGACGAGTTGCGGAGCCGTGTTGTAGAGTTGGAAACGCGCGAGATCGCTGACGGCAGTGCGCGTAACAGGCATGAAATGACGTTGGCCGAACTGCGCGATGCCATGGAACGGATCGAATTACGAATGGAATTGCGTGATGCAACCTAAATCAAGCAAGACCTTCGCAAACGCAATCGCGCAGCTTAAATCGCTTTACAGTGAGGGCCAGCCGACAGACTTTATCGCTATGGAGTTCATGATCTCTCCGGAAATCCGGAGGTCGGTCCATCCCGGTTCGTCTCTCTGGAAAGCCATGAACGAAAGCGAAAAGGCGATACCAACGAATGGCTTTGCGTGGTTTGGCAGCGACAACGCGCTGTCGCGACTGGTTGAGGTAACACGCGCGGAGTTGCAGCGCGCGGAACCCAAGGATATCGATCATGTGCTTTCGTCACTCCTGACTGACGCCGAACCGTCGTTTTTGAGCGATGCAAGCGGGAAATAGCGTTTTGAAGAATTTTCGCCCCTCAGTCCTGATGCCTGTTCTGCCGGTCTGCGCGCCGCAGCATTGCCACCAGATTGTCACCAATACCGTCTCAAACCCCGAGACGCTCATCTGCCTGGCCGCCGAAGGGCTGCCTGCACTGCTTCGATAGGAGAGAGAGATGGTTCAGTTCACGCTGCCGAAAAACTCCAAGATCACCACCGGAAAGACCTGGCCCAAGCCCGACGGCAAGAACGTCCGCAAGGTGCAGGTCTATCGCTGGAACCCTGACGATGGGAAAAACCCGCGCATCGACACCTATTATGTCGATATGAACAAGTGCGGGCCGATGGTTCTGGACGTGCTGATCAAGATCAAATCCGAGATCGACCCAACGCTGACGTTCCGTCGCTCGTGCCGCGAGGGGATTTGCGGGTCCTGCGCGATGAACATCGACGGGATCAACACGCTCGCCTGCATCTATGGCGCGGACGAGATCAAGGGCGACATCAAGATCTATCCCCTGCCGCATATGGCGGTGATCAAGGACCTGATCCCCGACCTGACGCATTTCTATGCCCAACACGCCAGCATCATGCCTTGGCTGGAAACCAAGACCAACAGCCCCGCGAAAGAATGGCGGCAGTCGATCGACGACCGCAAAAAGCTGGACGGTCTGTATGAATGTGTGATGTGCGCCTGCTGTTCGACGTCCTGCCCGTCTTATTGGTGGAACGGCGACCGCTATCTGGGGCCAGCGGCGTTGCTGCATGCCTATCGCTGGATCATCGACAGCCGCGACGAGGCGACGGGCGAACGTCTGGACGAACTGGAAGACCCGTTCAAGCTCTATCGCTGCCACACGATCATGAACTGCGCCAAGACCTGCCCCAAGGGGCTGAACCCGGCCAAGGCGATTGCCGAGATCAAGAAGCTGATGGTGGAACGGACGGTGTGATGTTCCGGGCCTGCGCCCTCGGGTAAGGTCGCAGGGGGGCGCTGCCCCCCTCGGCCCTGGCGGGCCTCACCCCCCGGGATATTTGGAAACCAGAGAAGGGGCGGGCGTTTGACTGCCCTTTTGCATGGGAGATGCGGGATGATCCTTGCGCCACTCTTGGTATTGGGCGTTCTGGCTTGGCTGTGGTGGGCGCGGCGCGGGTCCGGCCTGACGCGGCTGTGCCGGTGGCGGCGCAACCCGCAGGGATGGCGCTGTGCGGCCTGTGGCGCGACCGGCGCGGCGGGGGATGCACCGCGCGTCTGCCTGCAGCGGGGGCAACCCAAGCCGTGACCTGTCGTCATGGCGGCCTTGCGCATCCAGCGCTTTGAATTGCTGCGTTGCAGCATTATATGGAGATCAGGGAGGAACATCCGCAATCAGGAGCGTTCCGATGTCGATCCAAATCCAAATACCGGTGACGGCCCCAATGGCCATGCCGATGCCCGTTCAATCCGCGCGCGCAGTGCGCCGCGATGCCGTGCTGTTGCGCGAACAAGATCCGCTGTGGCAGGCGCTGACCTATTGGGAACCCGTCTGAGGTCCGTCAGCCGACTGGACAGCCCCCCGCCCGCGCGGCATTACAAGCGGACGTGATGGAGGGGGAATGATGAACGTGGGTGAATTGGCGGCAGGGGTTCTGGCCGGGGACCGGCGGGCCTTGGCGCGCGCGATCACCCGGGTGGAAAGCGCGCGCGCCGATCACCGCAGGGAGGCGCAGGCGCTGCTGGCCGAAGTCGCACGCGCGGGGCGGCAGGCGCTGCGCATCGGGTTATCGGGCACGCCGGGGGTGGGAAAATCCACCTTTATCGAGGCGTTCGGCATGATGCTGATCGCCGCAGGGCTGCGCGTGGCGGTGCTTGCGGTCGATCCCAGTTCGGCGCGCACCGGCGGGTCGATTCTGGGTGACAAGACCCGGATGGAGTTCCTCAGCCGCGAACCGATGGCGTTCATCCGCCCCTCGCCCAGCCAGACCCATCTGGGTGGCGTGGCGCGCCGCACCCGCGAGGCGGTGGCGCTGTGCGAAGGCGCAGGGTTCGATATTGTGCTGATCGAAACCGTGGGCGTGGGCCAATCCGAAACCGTGGTGGCCGAAATGGCGGACCTGTTCGTGCTGCTGTTGGCCCCAGCGGGGGGCGACGAGTTGCAGGGCGTGAAACGCGGTATCATGGAAATGGCCGATCTGATCCTGGTCAACAAGGCCGATGGCGATCTGAAACGGGCCGCCATGCGGACGATGGCGGATTACGCGGGCGCGCTGCGGCTGTTGCGCAAGCGCCCGCAGGATCCGCCGGGGTTCCCCAAGGCGCTGTGCGTGTCCGCCGTGACGCAGGACGGGCTGGCCGGGGCCTGGGCCGAGATGCAGGCGCTCGTCACGTGGCGGCGCGAGACAGGGCATTTTGCCGGACGCCGCGCGGAACAGGCGCGGCACTGGTTCGGCGAGGAAGTGCGGCAAGGGTTGCTGGCGCGGCTGGACACCCCCGATGCGCGCGCGCAAATGGCCGATCTGGGGCGCGCCGTGGCCGAGGGGCGGATCGACCCCGGCGTGGCGGCGGCGCGGATTCTGGACGGGTTGCCGGGCTAGATCACCACATCGTCTTGGCGGCGCGGCTTGGCCAGTCGGCGTCATAGGGCGCGCCGCCTTCCTGACCTGCCGTTGCCTCGGCGAGCAGATCGCCGACCGATGGCAGGCCCGCCGCATCATCGCGCGTCCACAGCCCCGCCCGGAGCAGAGCGCGGGCGCATTGGGTATAGACCTCGGCAATCTGGACCACGATCACGGTTGCGGGCTGTGTGCCCTGCCGGTCGAAGCGGGCGCGCAGGGCCGCATCATCGGTCAGACCGGCGCGCCCGTTGATCCGCACCGCCGTTGTCGACCCAGGAATCAGGAACAACAACGCGACGCGCGGATCGCGCACGATATTGCGCAGTGAATCCAGCCGGTTGTTGCCGCGCCAATCGGGCATGGCCAGCGTGCCGGGATCGAGTTCCAGCACCACCGGGCCATCGTCGCCGCGCGGGCTGCCGTCAATGCCCTCGGGGCCGACTGTGGACAGCAAGCAGAACCGCGACGCCATGATCCAGCGGCGATAAAGCGGCGTCAGCTGTGGCACCACCTTTCGCAGTGCAGGCGCGCCCGGTTGGCCATAAAGCGCGGCCAGTGCCGCTTCACTGTCGATCCAGCGCATGGCCTGCCTCCTCCAACAGCCGGTTGGACGCCGCCTCGACGCGATCCTCCAGCAGCGTCATGAAGTCATCGCGCGGCAATCCCGGCGGGATTGGGTCCAGAAATTCGACCACCGCGCGCCCCGGATGCCGCAGGATGCCACGGCGCGGCCAGACAAGGCCGACATTCGTCGCCGCAGGTACGCAGACCTGCCCCAACTGTTCATACAGCACCCCGGTGCCGATCTTGTAGGGGGCCACTGCGCCGGGCGCGATCCGCGAGCCTTGGGAATAGATCACCAACTGCCCCGGCGCGGCGCGGCCCTTTTCGACATCCGCCACCATCTTGGCGATGGCCTGCCCGCGCTTGCCCCGGTTCACCGACACGCAGCCCAGCCGCCACGCATAGACCCCGATGACGGGGGTCCACAGAATCTCGCGCTTCATGATGAATTTCGCGGCGGGCAGCGCGTTGAACAGGATCAGGATGTCGAAGAAGCTTTGGTGTTTCGCGGCCAGCAGCACCTCGCCCGTGGGGACCACGCCGCGCACTTCGGCGGTGATGCCGACCATCCACCGCGCGGTCCAGATCACCCAACGGCAATAGGTCTTGCAGGCGGCGCGTGCGCCTTGCGGGCTGATCGCGGCCCAAGGCAGGAACACGATCCCTAGCACCACCATCGCGGCATACATCTGCACCACGAACAAAAGCGACAGAACCGGGCGCATCACGGCAGTTCCGTCAGGGTGCGGCGCGCGGCGGCCGTGGTGGCCAGATAGGCGACCAGCGCGCCCAAGGGCGGAATGGCTAGCGGCACCAGCCAGTGCCAGCCCTGAAACCCCAGCCCGGTCAGGAACCCTGCCTCTTCCTGCGCGGCGGGCAACAGCAGCACTGCTACCATGGCAAGGGCGACCCCCACAGCCGCCCCCGTCAGCGCGCGCAGCGTAAAGCGCCGTACAAAGGCCTGCGCGATATAGCGGTCCTGCGCGCCAACCAGCCGCAGCACCGCGATGACCTGCGCATTGGCCGACAGCGCCGCCTGCGCCGCCAGCGTGATCATCGCCGCCGTGGTCGCCCCGATCAGCCCGATCGACATGAGGCCCAGCCCGCGCAACCGCTCTGCCGCTGCCACCAGCGGACGCCGCCAGCGCGTATGATCGTCAAGGATCGCGCCCGGCACCTCTGCCGACAGCCGCAGCCGCAGGCCCTGCGGATCGAACCCGACGGCAGCCTCCTGCACCTCGACCAATTGCGGCACCGGCAGCGTGTCCAGCGGCAAATCAGGACCGAACCACGGCTCCAGCAGCCGCGCCGCCTCGTCGGGGGGCAATGCGCGGGCGGCGACGACGCCGGGGGTTGCCTCCAGAATCCGCAGCACCGCCGCTGTCTGCGCCGCGCGTTCCTCGGGCGGGGCGGAAATGCGGATGGTGCTGGCCTGCGCCAGATCGCGCGACCAGCGATCCGCAAGCCGCCCCGCCGCCAGCGACAGCGCCAGCGCAAACACCGCCAGAAACGCCATCGCACCGGCGGCAAAGGTGGTCAGCCGCGCAGTAAACCCAGTGGGCGGCACCAGCCGGTCGGCCTGTGGATCGCCGATCACCAGCGCCGCCAGCGCGGCGAGGAAATTGCGCAGCCGCGTCACAGATCCGCCCCCGCCAGTTGCAAGCGCCGCCCGGAAATGCGCAACACCCGCGCCTGCACCTGCGATTTCGCGGCGCGGATCAGGTTCATGTCATGGGTGGCAACCAGAATCGTGGTGCCCATGCGGTTCAATTCCACCAGCAATGTCAGCAGCCGCTGCGACATGTCCCAGTCGATATTGCCGGTCGGCTCGTCGGCCAACACCACCTCGGGCGACATGATCACCGCGCGTGCCAAAGCCGCGCGTTGCCGTTCACCCCCCGACAGTTGCGCCGGAAACGCCGCCGCGCGCGGGCGCAGCCCGACCCAGTTCAGCAATTCATCAAGGTTGTCCATCTGGTCCGGCGTATCGCGGCCCGACACGGTCAGCGGCAGCGCCACATTATCGGCAAGGCTGAGATGATCCAGAAACTGCACATCCTGATGCACCACGCCGACACGGCGGCGCACATGGGCCACGCCGTCGCGGCCAAGGTCGCGCACATCCTGCCCGAACAGCCGCACCTGCCCCGCCGTGGGCAACAGCGCGCCATAGCACAACCGCAGAAACGTGGTCTTGCCAGACCCGGAGGGGCCGGTCAGGAAGTGGAACGATCCTGCCTGCACCTTCAGCGAGATATCGGCAAACAGCTCGCTGCCGCCATAGCTCATCGCCACCCGCTCCAACTCGATCACCACCGATCCCCTTTTACGCGGCCCCATTTACGTCTGACGATACGCCTGACGCTCTGCGCTCAGACCAAGCGATTGGCACCTCTTGTGCCTTGATCCGGGGCGCGATGCAATCGCCGGGGGCTGCTGCACGGCCTGTCAAGCCGGATATGGCGGGTGAGCGCGCATGGGGCTTTGCACTTTTGCGCCAAGGCGTTAAATGTTTGCCCAAGAGGTGAATGCGCGGCGGGCGGGTCGGGTCTGGACGCTTGCGCAACGGATCGGCCATTCGGGTGGGCCAAGGGGAACGGTATGCGGTTGATCTGTCCGAATTGCGGGGCGCAATACGAGGTGCCGGATGCCGTGATCCCGCCAGCGGGGCGCGATGTGCAATGTTCGAATTGCGGAATAACGTGGTTCCAGCGCGCCGCAGGCCAGGACCCCGAACTGGCCGAAGAACTGGGCGAGGTGCCGATGACGCGCGGCTGGTCCGACCCGGACCCAGAACCCGCCCCCCCGCCGCCCCCCGCCCCGGAAATCCGCGCCGCTGAACCGCCGCCCCCTCCCCCACAGCCTGCGCGCCGCACACTGGACCCCGCTGTGGCGGACCTGCTGCGCGAAGAGGCCGCGCGTGAGACGCGGGTGCGCGCCGCAGAAGCCGCGCGCGCCGGGACGCTGGAAACCCAGACGGAACTGGGCCTCGCCCCGCCGGTCGAGGACGAGGCCGCGCGCCGCAACCGCGAGGCCCGCGAACGGCTGGCACGGTTGCGCGGGCCAGAGGTCGGGGCCGACACGCCGCCCGCGTCCGATATCCCGCCGCGACGCGGGGTGCGGCCTGCGGGGCGCGCGTCTGTGCCCGAAGATGTCCCCGATCCAGCGCAGGTGGCGAACGGGTCTGCGACACGGCGCGAATTGCTGCCCGATATCGAGGAAATCAATTCCACCCTGCGCGTCGGCACCGAACGCCGTCCGGCAGAAGCAGGGGATCATGACACCCCCGGCACCCCCGCCCCGCGCAGCACCACGCCGTCGGATGGCACCGAAGGCCAATCGGGCTTTGCGCGCGGTTTCATGATCCCGGTGGTGCTGGCGGTCGGACTTGGCGCGCTGTATGCGCAAGGCCCGCGTCTGGCGGCGCAATTTCCCGATCTGGCCGCGCCGATCACGCAATATGTCGCGACTGTGGACGACGCGCGCGGCTGGCTGGATGGCAAGGCGCAGGGGCTGTTGGTCTGGCTGGACGGCATGGCCGAGACGGCGACGACCCCATAATAGCCTTCGGTTCAGAACCGTTCCAGCAGCCGTTTCAGATAGTCCAGTTCCACCTCGGGCCGGTCGCTTTCACCTGACCGCTGCCGCAGTTGGTCCAGCAGGTCTTGCGCGCGGCGATAGACATCCTGCCCCTGCAACAGGCTTTGATCGGTGCCGGTTTCGCGGCCGTTCTCGCCGGGGCGACGGCCCAGCGGGTCGCGCGCCTGCCCGTTCGGATCGCCCATCGCCTGCCCGTTCTGGCCGGGTTGTTGCCCGCGCTGATTTTCGGCCATGGCCTGCCCAAGGTTGCGGATACCCTCGCGCAGCGCATCCAGCGCCTCGGCCTGACGGTCGATGGCCCCGGCCAGATCATCCTGCCGCAGCGCCTGTTCGGCCCCGTCCATCGCGCGGCCCGCGCGGTCCAGTGACCGCCGCGCGGCCTGCCCCGCCTCTGACCCGTCGGCGGGCAGATTGCCACGCTGGCGGTTCAATTCATCGCGCAGCGCCTGTTGGCGATCGGCAAGGCTGCCGGCCAGATCGCCCGGTTCGGTGCCCTGCTGGCCACCTTGTTGGTTGCCTTGTTGGTTACCCTGCTGGCCTTGTTGACCCTGCTGGCCTTGCTGGCCCTGCTGTCCTTGCTGGCCTTGTTGACCCTGCTGCCCTTGCTGGCCCTGTTGCCGCTGTCCCGGCTGCTGGCCGCGATTGGCGTTCGGGTTGAACTGTTCCTGCAAATCGCGGAACGCCTGATCCGACAGCCCCTGCTGATCGCGCAGCGTTTCGGCCAGCCCTTCCATCGCGCGCTGGCCTTCGGATTGCGGACCCTGACCCTGGCCTTGGGTCACGCGCATGTTCTCCATCATCTGTTGCAGCTCTTGCAGCGCCTGCTGCGCTTCGGCCATGCGGCCCTGCTCCATCAGTTCCTGAATCCGGTCCATCATCTTTTGCAGATCGTCCTGCGTCATCTGCATCGCGTTCGGATCGGACAGGCTGTTGTCGGCCATATCCGTGTCGGGTTTGGCCTCGGCCTCGCGGCGGGCCTGCTGCGCCAACTGGCGGATGTAGTCGTCGGTGGCGTCACGCAATTCCTGCATCAGCCGCGCGATTTCCTGTTCGGACGCGCCGTTCTTCATCGCCTCGTTCAGGCGTTCCTGGGCCTCTTGCATCCGGGTCAGGGCGCTGTCGATATCGCCCTCTTCAAGTTCCAGCGCAAAGGCCCACAGCGCTGCGGCGATCTCGTCGCGCTGTTCCGGCGTCAGGCCATAGGCCATGCCGTTTTCCAGCCGACGCACAATGCCGCGCAGCCGCAGGTAATCCGTCTCGCGCTTGAACACACCTTCGCCGGGGCGGTGCGAGATCGCGCGCAGCACCTGCGCCACGCGCGGCGCGTTCTCGCGCGTCCACAGCAGGTCACGCCGCATTTCCACGATGGACCCGGCCAGCGGATCAAAGAACCGCCGTGCCCGCAGCGTCATCGCCACGGGTTCGGATGCACCCTCCTGTTCCATCGCGTCGCTGGCGAACAGTTCCAGCCGCACCGGCAGGTTGGCAAAGGCATGTTCGCTGAAGTCATCGCTCAGGCTTTCGGTGATATCGGCGCGGTCGCCCGCGATGGGAAGGGGCAGCACCACCTCGATGGCGGGGCGCGGTTCGGGATCAGCCGTCAGCCCATAGCGGCGGTCAACAGCGGCCAGATCAAGCGTGATCCGCGCCCGCGCGGCGGTGACGGCATAATCATCGGACGCGGTAAAGGTCTGTTTCAAAACGCCGTCTGCCGATGCCTCTGGCGCACCGACAGCCGCAATTGTGGGCGCGCGGTCCGGCGTCACGCCGATGTCCCACGCGCGGCCACCCGCGCCGATGATCTCGATCCGGCCTTCGCGCGCCACGGTGAACTCTTGCGCGGGGTCAGAGGCGGGGGGCACCTCGGTGCGCGCGGACACCGTTTCCGACAGCATCAGGTCGCCCACCTCGCCATAAAGCCGCAGCGTGACCTTGGACCCTTCGGGCACGTCGATGCGCGCGCCCAGATCGGCCATATACAGCACCGGCAGCGCGGTATGCGGCGGCGGCGCGATCCAGCCTTCCCAACTTGGGCCGCTGGCCACTGCCGTGGCCCCCGGCGCCATGCCTGCCACCGATGACACCCGGCCCACCGATCCGAACACCAAAGCGACGGCGAGCGCGGCCGCCGCGACATAACGCAGCGCAAAGGGATCGCGCGCGGACAGCCGCAGGTCGGGGTAATTGGCGCGGGCTGTCGCTGCGCGCGCGGCCATGCGCGCCTGATGCGCGCGCCAGACCATTGCCGACGCCGGGTCGGCCGCGCCGATGGCCTGTGCGTCCAGAATCGCGCCGATGGGCCGTCCGGGCAATGACGCATCCAGCCGGTCCAACGCCGCCGCCGGTCCCGGCCAGAGCAGGTTGCGCAGGCCCCAGACCAATGTAGCCACCGCGCCGCCGGTCCAGACCACGCCCGCGCCCCAGACGATTTCCACCGCCATCAGGTCTTGGATGCCCAGCATCAACAATGCCAGCGCCGCAATCAGCACCGACCACAGCGGCCAGAACGCGCGCACCAGCGCCTCTGCCCGCATCCCCCACAGCGTGAGGCGCAAGGGCCAGACCAGTTTGCGCAGAACCAACGGATCAGCGGCCATCCACCCTCCAGCCGGTGCGGATCGGGGTCATGCCCGTCACACCCATCCGGGAATGGTATCGCGATTTATCATTTCGTCAAAGGTCGGACGCGCGCGAATGACAGCGAATTGATCCCCGTCCACCAAGACTTCGGGCACCAGGGGGCGGCTATTGTATTCGCTGGCCATCACCGCGCCATAAGCCCCCGCCGACCGGAACGCGACCAGATCGCCCGAGGCCATCGGCGGCAACATGCGGCCCCTGGCGAATGTGTCGCCCGACTCGCAGACCGGGCCCACCACGTCCATCGGCACCTCGGGGGTGCCAAGGCCGGATTCCACCACCGGGACAATATCATGATGGGCGTCATACATTGCAGGCCGGATCAGGTCGTTCATCGCGGCGTCAAGGATCAGGAAATGCCGCCCCTCGCCTTCTTTGATATAAATCACCTGTGACAGCAGCAGGCCCGCGTTGCCGACGATGAGGCGACCGGGTTCGATCTCGATCTGACAGCCCAGATGGCCGACCTCGTCGCGGATCACCTGCCCCCAGTCCACCGGCAAGGGCGGCGGTTCATTGCCGCGCGTATAGGGGATGCCCAGCCCGCCGCCCAGATCAAGACGGCGGATGTTGTGGCCATCTGCGCGCAGGGTTTCGGTCAATTCGGCCACCTTGCGATAGGCCATGCGGAACGGGGCCAGATCGGTCAATTGACTGCCGATATGCACGTCGATGCCCACCACATCGAGGCCCCGCAGCCGCGCGGCTTCGGCATAGACCTGACGCGCCCGTGCGATGGGGATGCCGAACTTGTTTTCCGATTTGCCGGTGGCGATCTTGGCATGGGTTTTCGCGTCAACATCGGGATTCACGCGGATGGTGATCGGCGCAACAACGCCCAGCGACAGCGCCACCGCGTTCAACAGCGCCATCTCGGGTTCGCTTTCGACGTTGAACTGGCGGATGCCACCCATCAGCGCCATGCGCATCTCGGATTCCGTCTTGCCCACGCCGGAAAACACGATCCGCTCACCCGGCACGCCTGCGGCGCGGGCACGGGCGTATTCGCCGCCCGACACCACATCCATGCCCGCGCCCTCGCGCGCCAGCACGGCCAGCAGCGCCTGATTGCTGGCCGCCTTCATCGCGTAGCAGACAAGGTGATCCATCCCCGCCAGCGCCTGATCGAACAGCCGGAAATGCCGCGTCAGCGTGGCACGCGAATAGACATAGACCGGGGTGCCGACCTGTGCCGCGATATCCGGCAGGGCCACGTCCTCGGCATGCAGGATGCCGTTGCGATACAAAAAATGGTCCATGCGCCGCTCCAAAGGGTCAGCCTTGGAAATAGCAGCTTGGCCGCTCTGTGCAACGTGTGTGCTGATACTTGGCCGGGTGTGGGCAGGCGGCACAGCGCCCCCTGCCCGGTTGCATCAGCGGCGCAGGCCGCGCACCATGTCCTTCATGTCGTCGTTCATGTCGATCATCCGCGCGCCAACCTCGCCCACGGCGCGCAGCGCCACCTCTGCCGCTTCGGACAACAGCTTGGCCGCCGCCTTGGGTGACATGTCCTCGGCCTTGGCCACGCTGTCGGCCTCGCGGAACTGCACCGCGATGCGATAAATTGCCGCCCCTGCCAGCGCATCTAGCGTCGCTTCGGCCACGGCCAGACTGACCGGATCAACCTCGCGCTTTTCGATGTCGCGCGGGTCAAGATCGGGCAACAGCGGTCCCGGCGGCACGATTGGCCACAACAGTTTCTCGCGGAACTTGACCGGGATCAGCGGGATCAGCCAGCCAAGCGTCTGGCACTGCGGCGCGGATTTGCCCATCACGTCGCGGGCAATCCGTCCGATACGGATCAATTCCAGCGACGCGATTTTCTCGAACGGCTGGTCCAACAGCATCAGGTCCATCGCGATGCGGTGGTGCCAGCGGATATGCCACAGCGCGCGCCAGCGGATGCAGGCGTGGGTTTCAGGCCGCGCCAGCCAGACGCCGGTGTTGCGGAAATAGGTCTTGATCGTCTCCAGATGCGCCATCCCTGCGGTCGAGGCATAGAACCCCGTCGCCTGCACCGGATCGGGGTTGCCGATTTCACCGCGCAGGTTGATGTTGAAGAAATGGTGCCATGTCGCGTCCACCGCCACCCGGCCCCGGTCGGCGGGATGGCCGTCCAGCACCCCGATGGCACCAAAGGATTTGTCATTCACCGCGCCCTTTTCGATGATACCCGACTGGTTGTCGGACCACGCGATGATTTCGGGGCGGATGCGGCGGCCATTGACCTCGGGATATTCCTCGCAGTCATAGCCATCCTGCGTCAGCGTCGCGGTCAGATCAGCAGGCACATAACATTCGCCCTCATGGCCATGATCGGGCAGGATGCGGATCACGCCGTTCGGCCCGCAGAGCATCGGATGCGGATACTGATAGCGGCGATAGCCCAGAAACAGATGCGGCGCGCCATACATCCGGGGCCGGATGGTTTGCGGCACATCGTCGGACTGGTCGTCAAATTCCACCACACCGACGCCGCGATCCATCGTGGTGTCATGCCGCCCGGTGCCGCCGCCCGACGGGGCCACCGGTTCACCCAGCGGGCCGGGATTGGGCCAGTGCCATTTCCGCATCGACCGCACCCGCGGGATCGCTCCACACATCCGCACGCCAAGGCTCGCATGGTCGCCGGTCGCGAAAACGCCGCCGCCGCTGTCCATGAATTCGGCCACGGCGCGGACATCGGCGGGATCAATCGACCCGAAATCGCTGACCGCGAACATCCAGATCACGTCATATTGCGACAGGTCATGCCCGGAAAACCGGAAGTTCTGCAAATCCGCCGACGGATCGCTGGCCCAATGCGCCGTGGTCACCACGAAATGCGCGCCGGGACCGGGGCGGGTATCAAAAGCGGACAGGAATTCCTCCAGCCCGAAATCGGCCCCGCCGAACGATCCGCCCCCATCGGTGACGACCAACATGCGGATCGCGCAGCTCAGCCGCAGCACGGGCTGGAACTTGCCCGGATCGCGCAACATCAGGTCGCGTTGAATGTTCAGACGGTTCAGCCGTGTGCCAAGGTCAGCCGCCTGGCGTTTGAGGACGAGATCCATCGTCGCTCTCCTTATGCTAAATTGAAATGGCAGTTTCGAATTGCAGCGCCGGGAAAACGGGGTTGCGGCGCAGACACAGCATCGCAGGCCGCAACCATTGGTTACAGTCCGGGAAACCTTACCTAAGGGAAACTTTTTGCGGAAACGGCGTCAAACCGGCCGTGTGCGCAGGAACAGATACAGCGGCAACCCGCAACTGACCCCGATGCAGAACGTGGCCGGGATGGCGATCAGGGCCTGCCAGTTGCGCCGCGCCTGCACCTCGGCCACAATCCAGACCGTCAGCGCGATGGCAGCAATCGTCAGATCCCAGGTCAGCCCGGTGGTGGACGCGTTGACATACCACGCGTCGATCAGCCCCGCCAGGCCGGTGCCCGTCTGCTGCATGTAGGTCACGAACCAATACATCGGATGCACCGCACCCCAGATCGCCAGCGCCAGATAGGTGATCCGTAGGCCAGACATTCTTTGGCCAGACATCTACAGCCCCACCCCGATCCGGAACGGCCCCTTGCGCAGGCCCAGACCCACGCCGGTTGACACCCCCTGCGGCGTGATCGACACGTTGACACCGGCAGAGGGCGTCACCGGCGCGGCCTTGGGTCCGCAGCCCGCCAGCAGCACCAATCCCAGCACGGCCACCAGCCTTAGCATTTTGCACCTTTTTCGCAGACCACCACGCCGACACGCGCCTGCCCCGAGATGGTGATGCCGGATGTCTGCGGCTTTTCAGGCCGGGTTGGCGCACCGTCCGCGCCGCAGGACGCGACAAGAACCAGCGAAAGCAGGGCAATGATCCGCATCGGAACCTCCGTTTGCGATCAGTTTAGCAGGATCGGTGCGCGGAACCAGTGGCTTACCCCAGCCGTGCGCGCCATGCCGCCACCTGTTCGCGCACCCGTTCCGGTGCTGTGCCACCATAGGACAGCCGCGAGCGGACCGAATTTTCCACCCCCAGCACCCCGAACACATCGCCCGTGATCCCCGCATGCACGCCCTGCATGTCGGCCAGCGTCAGGTCGGGCAGGTCACACCCTTTGGCCTCGGCGGCGGCGACCAGCGATCCGGTGACGTGATGCGCCTCGCGGAACGGCAGGCCCAGCGTCCGCACCAGCCAATCCGCCAGATCGGTGGCTGTGGAAAAACCGGCCCCCGCCGCGCGCGCCAGCGCGTCGCGGTTCGCGGTCATGTCGCCCACCATCCCGGTCATCGCGGCAAGCGCCAGCATCAGGCTGTCGGCGGCGTCGAACACCTGTTCCTTGTCCTCTTGCATGTCCTTGGAATAGGTCAGCGCGAGGCCCTTCATCACCATCATCAGGGCCACATTGGCCCCCATGATGCGCGCAACCTTGGCCCGGATCAGTTCGGCGGCATCGGGGTTGCGTTTTTGCGGCATGATGGATGACCCGGTGGACCAGCGGTCCGACAGCCGCACAAAGCGGAACTGCGCCGATGACCAGATCACCAATTCCTCGGCAAAGCGCGACAGGTGCATGGCGCAGATGCTGGAGGCGGCCAGAAACTCCAACGCGAAATCGCGGTCACTGACCGAATCAAGGCTGTTGGCCGTGGGCCGGTCGAACCCCAGCGCGGCCGCCGTCATGTGCCGGTCGATGGGAAAGGACGTGCCCGCCAGCGCCGCAGCCCCCAGCGGACATTCGTTCATCCGCGCGCGGGCATCGCGGAACCGGCCCGCATCACGCGCCAGCATCTCGACATAGGCCATCATGTGATGCCCCCATGTCACGGGTTGCGCGGTTTGCAGATGGGTGAAGCCGGGCATGACCCACTCCGCGCCCGCCTCGGCCTGATCCAGAAACGCCCGCATCAGCGCATCAATCCCTGCGATGGCCGCATCGCATTGGTCGCGCACCCATAGCCGGAAATCCACCGCCACCTGATCATTGCGCGACCGCGCCGTGTGCAGCCGCCCCGCAGGTTCCCCGATCACCTCTTTCAGGCGGCTTTCCACGTTCATGTGGATGTCTTCCAGCGCGGTGGAAAACGCGAACGTGCCGCCCTCGATCTCTGACAACACCGTGAGCAGGCCTTCCCGGATCGCCTCGGCATCGCTATCGGTGATGATACCCGTCGCCGCCAGCATCGCGGCATGGGCGCGCGAGCCGTCGATGTCCTGCCGTGCCAACCGCTTGTCGAACCCGATCGAGGCATTGATCGCCTCCATGATCGCATCGGGTCCGGCGGCGAACCGGCCGCCCCACATCTGGTTTGCGCTTTGGGTCATGGGATGCCTTTCAGGGGACGGACAATGCGGAAAATCTTGGCTGTCGTTGTTTACATGGCGCTGATGCTGGGCGCAAACCCCGTGGTGGCGGCTGATCTGGCGGCGCTGTTGACCGGTGATCTGGCGAAATTCGTCCGCCACGAGACGCCGGTTGACATGCCCGCCGCGACATTCGCCCGCCCCGACGGCAGCATCGGCAGCCTTGCGGATTACGAGGGCCAATGGGTGCTGCTGAACCTGTGGGCCACATGGTGCGCGCCCTGCCGCGAGGAAATGCCGATGCTGGCCGCGTTGCAGACCGCCCATGGCAACGCCCGGTTTCAGGTCGTGACCGTGGCCACCGGCCGCGACAGCCCGGCCAAGGTCGCGCGGTTCATGGACCAGATCGGCGTGACCAACCTGCCGCGCCACACGGACCCCAATCAGGCCTTCGCCCGCGCGGTCAAGGTGCTGGGCCTGCCGGTGATCCTGCTGATCGACCCCGAGGGCCGCGAGGTTGCCCGCCTGATCGGCCCGGCGAAATGGGATGGCGCGGCGGCGCTGGCGCTGGCCGCGTCGCTTTCCGCACAATGATGTCGTAAATTCATCGAGGCAACCGCCGATTGCACGTGAACCCGGATTGAAAACCGCCTATCAGGGGCCTGTGTTGTTCCCTGACGATTGACCTGTCCTGATGCCTTGCCGTTTCCGTTACGTAGCCGCGCATCACCTGCTGATTCAGCACATCATCGGCGCGCCCGCGCTGCCCGAAGTTCTGGCACATTACGACGCCATGCTGGGCCATCCCGCCCTGCCCGAAACCCGGCTGGAACTGACCGACATGCGGCGGATGGATGGATTTGGCTTTGACAGCCGGACACTTGGCAATCTGGTGACGATGCTGTCGGTTGAATACCTGCGCCGCAGCGCGACGTTCCAACGCGGCGCGGTGATCGTGGCGGCAGGTCCCGGCGAATTTGCCGCGCGCCTGTTTCAAGAGGCGCTGCCGCCCGCCATCGCGCCGCGCTATGCGGTGTTGCGCGACGCCAAGGCGGCCATCGCGTGGCTGAAGCTGGACGGTTGCGGACAGGATTAGCTGCGCAAACCCGCCTGCAAGGCTGCTACCTCGGCATGGCAGGGGCAGGTCACCACGTGATCATTCACCAGCCCCGCCGCCTGCATGAAGGCATAGACCGTGGTCGGCCCGCAAAAAGCAAAGCCGTTTTGTTTCAACTCGCGGGCAATCGCGGCGCTTTGCGGCGTCTTGCCGGGCACATCGGACAGGCTGGCGCGGGCATGGGCCAAGGGCCGCCCCCCGACATGCCCCCAGACCAGCCGCGCAAACGCCGCATCTCCGCCAAGCGCCAGATAGGCGCGCGCATTGGTGACCACGGCCGTCACCTTGCCGCGATGGCGCACGATGCCGGGATCGGTCAGCGCGGCGTCGATGTCGGACGGCCCCCAACCGGCCAGCACAACTGGGTCAAACCCCTTGAAAACACGGCGAAATCCATCGCGTTTGCGCAGGATGGTGATCCAGGACAGGCCAGATTGAAACCCTTCCAGCAGCAGCATTTCGAACAGGGCGCGCCCGTCGGTGACAGGGCGGCCCCATTCGGTATCATGATAGGCGTGATAGAGCGGATCGGTCCCCGCCCAACTGCACCGCTCCATCCTGGGCCTCCATACCGACAATTCGCCGCGAAATCGCGGTTTCAGGTTCTGTTAAGCCGCGATGGGCCAAATGCGGGAAACCGATCAGGACACCCACCATGCGGCGCGACAACCGGCCATCAACATCTGACCACACCCCCGGCGCAGAAAGCCCGTTGGCGCATGTCATGGCCGAACGCGACCGCGCTGCATTAAGCATGGTGGCCGAAGCCGTGCGGCATGGCAACCTGCGGCTGGCCTATCAACCGGTGGTGCAGGCCAACCGCCCGGACCGGCCCGCATTTTACGAAGGGCTGATCCGGATTCTGGACGAGACGGGACGCACCATCCCGGCCCGCGATTTCATCAGCGCGGTCGAAACCACCGAACTGGGCCGCCAGATTGATTGCGCCGCGCTGGACATGGGCCTGCGCGCGCTGGCGCGGCATCCCGGATTGCGGCTGTCGATCAACATGTCGGCGCGGTCCATCGGCTATCCGGCCTGGCTGCGCACCTTGCGCCGCGCGCTGGACCGCAACGACACGCTCGGCGAACGGCTGATTCTTGAGATCACCGAAAGCTCGGCCATGCTGGTGCCCGAGCTTGTCACCACCTTCATGGGCGATCTGCAACGGCGCGGCATCACCTTTGCGCTGGATGATTTCGGGTCAGGGTTCACCTCGTTCCGGTATCTGCGCGATTTCTATTTCGATCTGGTCAAGATCGACGGCCAGTTCATCCGTGGCATCCATGCCGACCCCGACAATCAGGTGCTGACCCGCGCGCTGGTGGCGATTGCGCGGCAATTCGACATGTTCACCGTCGCTGAACAGGTCGAATCCGAACCGGACGCGCAATGGCTGATCGCGGCGGGGGTCGATTGCCTGCAAGGCTATCTGTATGGCGCGCCGACGGTCGCCCCACCTTGGCAGAAAGACGATCTGCGCGACACCGGATGATGATCTGGCGCAATACGGGCGTCATGATTTCGCGGTATTGGCGCAGGTGCCGGAACGGTTGTCGCAGCAACACACTTCCGCTAAGGCAATCATGATGGCGGCGGACTGCCCGAACCGGTCGGGACCCCCGCAGCAACCTGTGGAGGATCCCATGACCAATGTTGTAATCGCCTCGGCCGCCCGCACTGCGGTGGGGTCGTTCACTGGCGCTTTCGCCAATACCCCCGCGCATGAATTGGGTGCGACTGTCCTAGAGGCCGTGGTGGCCCGCGCGGGCATCGACAAATCCGAGGTGTCGGAAACCATTCTGGGTCAGGTGCTGACCGCCGGTCAGGGCCAGAACCCGGCGCGTCAGGCGCATATCCACGCCGGTCTGCCGATTGGCGCTGCCGCCTGGTCGATCAACCAGGTCTGCGGGTCGGGCCTGCGCGCCGTCGCCTTGGCCGCGCAGCATATCCAACTGGGCGATGCCGCAATCATCGCGGCGGGCGGTCAGGAATCGATGTCGATGTCCACCCATTGCGCGCATCTGCGCGCGGGCGTCAAAATGGGCGATGTCAGTTTTATCGACACCATGATCCGCGACGGTCTGTGGGACGCCTTCAATGGCTATCACATGGGCCAGACGGCGGAAAACGTCGCCAACCAGTGGCAGATTTCCCGCGACATGCAGGACGAATTTGCCGTCGCCAGCCAGCACAAGGCCGAAGCGGCGCAAAAAGCCGGAAAATTCGCCGATGAAATCGTCGCCTTCACGGTGAAATCCCGCAAAGGCGATACCATCGTCGCTCAGGACGAATACATCCGTCATGGGGCGACGATCGAGGCGATGCAGAAACTGCGCCCCGCCTTTACCAAGGACGGGTCGGTCACGGCGGCCAACGCATCGGGCCTGAACGACGGTGCGGCGGCGGTGCTGCTGATGACGGATGCCGATGCCGAAAAGCGCGGCATCACGCCGCTGGCACGCATCGTTTCCTATGCGACCGCTGGCGTTGACCCGTCGATCATGGGCGTGGGTCCGATCCATGCCAGCCGCAAGGCACTGGAAAAGGCCGGCTGGAAGGCCTCTGACCTTGATCTGGTCGAAGCGAACGAGGCCTTTGCCGCGCAGGCCTGCGCGGTGAACAAGGACATGGGCTGGGATCCGGCCATCGTGAACGTCAACGGCGGGGCCATCGCCATCGGCCACCCCATCGGCGCATCCGGCGCGCGCATCCTGAACACGCTGCTGTTCGAAATGCAGCGGCGCGGGGCCAAAAAGGGTCTGGCGACGCTCTGCATCGGCGGCGGCATGGGCGTGGCGATGTGCATCGAACGTCCGTAACTCGCACCCTCTGACACCGTCCAGAACGGGGCTTCCGCAAGGCAGCCCCGTTTTTTTCTGCCGCATCGCAGAATAGTCACGCAATAATATTGCGTATCGACATTTCCCCGCGTAACAGAGTTACCGAAGCATTACGCCATAACGGAGGATATCATGGCTAGAACCGCACTTGTCACCGGGGGGTCGCGCGGCATTGGCGCGGCGATTTCCATCGCGCTCAAGGCCGCTGGCTGCAACGTCGCCGCGACCTATGCCGGCAATGACGAGGCCGCCGCCAAGTTCACCGCCGAAACCGGCATCAAGACCTACAAGTGGAATGTTGGGTCTTATGAGGAATCGCAGGCCGGGATCGCAAAGGTCGAGGCCGATCTGGGCCCCATCGACATCGTGGTGGCGAATGCGGGCATCACGCGGGACGCGCCGTTCCACCGCATGACGCCCGCGCAATGGCACGAGGTGATCGACACCAACCTGACCGGCGTGTTCAACACCGTGCATCCGATCTGGCCCGGCATGCGTGACCGCAAATTCGGCCGCGTCGTGGTCATCTCGTCGATCAACGGCCAGAAGGGCCAGTTCGGTCAGGTCAACTATGCCGCGACCAAGGCGGGCGATCTGGGCATCGTCAAAAGCCTCGCCCAGGAAGGCGCGCGGTTCAACATCACCGCCAACGCGATCTGCCCCGGCTATATCGGGACCGACATGGTGATGGCGGTGCCGGAAAAGGTCCGCGAAGGCATCATCGCGCAGATCCCCGCAGGCCGTCTGGGCGAACCCGAGGAAATCGCCCGCTGCGTGGTGTTCCTGACTGCCGACGAGGCCGGTTTCATCAACGGCTCGACCATCACGGCCAACGGGGCGCAATTTTTCGTCTGATCTGTGCGCTGCCGCACAAAATACGCGCCCGCATCGGTGTTTGCCGCTGCGGGCGCACGAATTATCTGGGGTGCAAAGGAGAACCCCCATGCTGACCCAAATCCAAGGCCTGCACCATGTCACGTCCATCGCGTCGGGCGCGCAGGAAAACAGTGACTTTTTCACCAAAATCCTCGGCCTGCGCCGGGTGAAAAAGACGGTGAATTTCGACGCGCCACAGGTCTATCACCTGTATTATGGCGACGAGACCGGCAGCCCTGGCACCGTGATGACCTATTTCCCGTTTCCCCGGTCGCGGCGTGGACGCGCGGGCGCAGGCGAGGTCAGCGTGACCGCATTCGCCGCGCCCACGGGCAGCCTGCCGTGGTGGGCGGAACGGTTCGCCACATTCGGGGTCAAGGGCGTGAAACCCGAAACCCGGCTAGGCGAGAACCGCCTGCGCTTTGACGGCCCCGATGGCGACGGCTTCGCGCTGGTGGAAACCGCGCAGGACAGCCGCACCCCCTGGACCGGCAACGGCGTGCCCGCTGATGTCGCCATTCGCGGCTTTCATTCCGCCGACATGCGTTTGCAGGATCGCGGGGCCACGGCGGAACTCTTGCGGTTCATGGGCTATTCCGAAGCGGACAAGCAGGGCAGCGTGACCCGTTTCATCCGCGAGGGCGGCAATGACGCCAACCGGATCGACATCGAGACTTTGCCCCTGTTGACGCCCGCCGATCAGGGCGCGGGGTCGGTGCATCACATCGCCTTTGCTGTCGCGGATCGTGCCGCGCAACTGGCGGTGCGCAAGGGGTTGATGGATACCGGATGGCAGGTGACGCCGGTGATTGACCGCGATTATTTCTGGGCGATCTATTTCCGCACCCCCGGCGGCGTGCTGTTCGAGATTGCCACCAACGAACCCGGTTTCAACCGCGACGAGGATACCGCGTCCCTGGGTCAGGCGCTGAAACTGCCCGCGCAGCATGAACATCTGCGCGGCGCGCTGGAGACCCGCTATCTGGAGCCGATCGTTGACTGAGTATCGTTTCGCCGAAACCCCCGGCCCCGGTCCGGTGCTGTTCACGTTCCATGGCACCGGGGGCGATGCGCAGCAATTCCACGGCTTTGCCGCCGGGGTGCTGCCCGGCGCGCATGTGATCAGCCCCGAAGGCGATGTGATGGAAAACGGCGCGCGGCGCTATTTCCGCCGCACTGGCGAAGGCGTCTATGACATGGCCGATCTGGCGCGGCGCACCGACGCGATGGGCGATTTCATCGCCGCACATCACCGCGCCCCGGCGTTCGGATTTGGTTATTCCAACGGCGCGAATATTCTGGCGTCCGTCATGTTCCAACGGCCCGACCTGTGCGACCGCATCGCGCTGTTGCATCCCCTGATCCCGTTCACGCCCGCGCCGCAGCCGGGGCTGGCGGGGCGGCAGGTGTTGATCACCGCAGGGCGGCGTGACCCGATCTGCCCCGCGCTGCTGACGCAAACGCTGGCCGACTGGTTCACCACCCAAGGCGCGGACGTCACCCTGCACTGGCACCAAGGCGGGCACGAGATCGCCGCCATTGAGGTGCAGGCGCTGGCGAGCTTTCTGCAAGCCGCTTGACGCGGCAGTCTGGTGCGATACCCCTGCCGCGTCACACCGGGGGATCACATGTCACGCGCCACGCTGATCGGGTTTTCGGCCATTCTGTTGTGGTCGGTGCTGGCCCTGCTGACCAAGGCCACGGAACCCGTGCCGCCGTTCCTGCTGAACACGCTGACCTTCGCGGTGGGCGGGTCCATCGGGATGATCTGGGTCTTGCGCAACGGTGGTCTGACGCGGTTGCGCGGCGTGTCGTGGCGGGTTTATGCCTTTGGCACTGCGGGTCTTTTCGGCTATCACGCGCTGTATTTCTCGGCACTGCGGCTGGCACCTGCGGCGGAAGCCGGACTGATATCCTATCTCTGGCCGCTGCTGATCGTGCTGTTGTCGGGCCTGTTGCCGGGCGAGCGGTTGCGCGCGGGCCATATCATCGGCGCGGTGATGGGGTTTGGTGGTGCGGTGTTGATCGTGGGTGGCGGCAGCGCGGGCTATGACCCGACCTATCTGCCGGGATACGCGTTGGCTTTTGGCTGTGCGCTGACATGGGCGGGCTATTCGGTGATCTCGCGCCGTCTTGGGGCTGCGCCCACGGACACCGTCGCGGTGTTCTGTCTGGCGACAGCGGCGCTGTCACTGCCGCTGCATCTGATATTCGAGCCCACCATCTGGCCTGCCTCATCCGCCGGATGGCTGGCGGTTCTGGCGTTGGGTGCGGGGCCGGTAGGCGTCGCGTTCTATACCTGGGACATCGGCGTGAAACAGGGCGATATCCAGATGCTGGGCATCGCGTCCTATGCGGCCCCTTTGCTGTCCACGCTGGCGCTGGTTGCGGCGGGGCTGGCGCGCCCGACGGGATCGCTGGCGCTGGCGGCGCTGTTGATCACGCTGGGCGCGGGGATTGCGGCGGGGGCCTCGCTGCGGCGTTAATCGTTCGCAGACAGGCGCGTGATCTCTTCTTTGATCCGCAGTTTCTGCTTCTTGATCGCGGCGATATCGGCGGCATTTGCACCGGGCGCACGTTGCAGCGCCTCGACCTTGTCCGACAGGGCCAGATGCTTTTTCTTCAGCTCGGCAATATGTGACGTCAGGGTCATGGGGGTTCCTCCTGTGTAACATCCACATGACAAGTGCAGCACAGTTTGCCCCGCCTGTCACGCCGCAGGTGCAGCATATGGCAAAGAAAGGCTGAACGGCGCAGGCGTCAGACCGGAAACGCCAGCGCTGCCGCATCTTTCAGCACCGCGCGGATGGCGGGGGTGTAATGATCGTGATCGCCGGGATGGCTGTCCCCGTCATGCAGCACCACACCCGCATGCAGGCGAAACGCCGCGCGCCCGCCCTTGCGCCCCCGGATCAGACAGAGTTGCGCCGCCCGCCCCGCGCGCGGCAACAGCGGCAAGACCTGCAACGATCCCAACCGCGCGCCCAACAGCGCCATCAGGTCGGGCAGCCGTTCGGCGCGGTGGATGAAGGTGACATGGCCACCGGGCCGCACCCTGCGCGCGGCGACATCAACCCAAACGGCCAGAGGCGTGCCCTCGCCCATCGCGGTTTCGCGTCCCGTATCGCTGGCCGCGACGGATGCCGCACGATCAAAATAGGGCGGATTTGCAATCACATGGTCAAATGCCTGCGCCCGCAGATCACCGGGCAACGCCGCCAGATCGGCTGTGATCACCGTCAGGGGTAAGTCGTTCTCTGCGGCATTGCGCCGCGCCAGATCGGCATAGCGCGCCTGCATCTCGATGCCCGTGACAGTCACGCCCGGCACACGGACCATCACCGCCAGACCCGCCGCGCCCACGCCACAGCCCAGATCCAGCAGGCTTTGGCCCGCTACCGCAGGCACCGATGCCGCCAACAACAGCGGATCGACCCCGGCGCGATAGCCCGTGGCCGGTTGCCACAGCCGCAACCGCCCGCCCAGCATCGCGTCGCAGGTTTCAGTGGTCAACAGGTCGCAACCCATTGTCGCGCAGCGCGCGAAACCCGCGCGCGTAATCGTCAGGATGCACCACCAACCGACGCGGGAACAGCCCGATGCCGCCTTCAAGGATGCTCATGTTTACGTCCCAGACAAAGCACTCTATATCCTCGCCGGACAGCAGAGCCTGGGCAAAAGCGATCTCGGTCGGGTCGGTGGTGCGCAACAGCTCTTTCATATCCGACAGATAGTCGCAGGGCGTGGCCCTGTCAAAGCGGGACGATTGCCATGAGCCTGGATCAGCACGCCACCAAACCACACGAGGCGCTCGCCGTCTGGCTGGCCCCGGCGCTGACTGCTGTCGATACGCTGATCCGCGACCGGATGGCATCGGAACATGCGCCGCGCATCCCCGAGGTGACCGCGCACCTGATCGAGGCGGGCGGCAAACGGTTGCGCCCGATGCTGACGCTGGCAGCGGCCGAGATGTGCGGATACACGGGCGACGATCATGTGAAACTGGCGGCAACCGTGGAATTCATCCACACCGCGACGCTGCTGCACGATGATGTGGTCGATGAAAGCCACCAGCGGCGCGGGCGGCCCACGGCCAACCTGTTGTGGGACAACAAATCTTCGGTGCTGGTGGGCGATTACCTGTTCGCGCGCGCGTTCCAGTTGATGGTGGAACCGGGCAGCCTGCGGGTGCTGGATATCCTCGCCAATGCCTCCGCCGTGATCGCCGAGGGCGAGGTGCTGCAACTGACCACCGCGCAGAATCTGGCGACCTCCGAGGCGATCTATCTGCAAGTCATCCGGGGCAAGACGGCGGCGCTGTTTTCTGCCGCCACCGAATCGGGTGCGGTGATCGCGGGCGCGGACGAGGCGACGGTGCGGGCGCTGTTCGATTACGGCGATGCCTTGGGGATCGCGTTCCAGATCGCGGATGATTTGCTGGATTATCAGGGCGATGCCAAAACGACCGGCAAGAACGTCGGTGACGATTTCCGTGAACGCAAGGTGACGCTGCCGGTGATCCGCGCCGTGGCGGCGGCGGATGCGACCGAACGCGCATTCTGGGGGCGCGTGATCGAAAAGGGCGAGCAAGGCGAAGGCGATCTGGATCACGCAATGGCGCTTTTCGCGCGCCACGGCGCGCTGGCCACAACACGCCAAACCGCGCTGGACTGGGCCGCGCGCGCGCGCGCGGCGCTGGCGCCGCTGCCGGATCATCCGTTGAAAACCATCCTGTCAGACCTTGCGGATTACGTCGTGGCGCGGCTGCGCTAGCACAGCCGCGCGTCGAAAACCCACCAATCCGGGTCGGCCCGGCGCAGCCGGGCCGCCAGCGCCGCCGCAGGCGGCGCGCTGTCAAACAGCGCAAAACAGGTGGCCCCCGACCCGGACATGCGCGCCAAAGGCGCGCATTCCAGCGCCGCCAGAACGGCGGCGATCACGGGGGCCCCCGCGATAGCGGGGGCTTGCAGATCGTTGCGTGTGCCGCGCAACCACCCGATCAGGGCCTGCGCGTCAGCAAAGGCCGGGATTGGCGGCAGCGGCGAATTGTGCTTTTGCGCCAGCGCCTTGAACACCGCGGGCGTCGGCGTGTGAACCCTGGGATTGACCAGCACCAGATGGGCAGGCGGCAGGGGTGCCAGCCGCGTCAACACCTCGCCCACGCCTTCCATCCGCTGCGCCAGAGGGTCCATGCACACCGGCACATCCGCGCCCAGCACCGCCACCCCCGCAGGCACCGCGCGCCCGGTCAGCCGCGCCAGCGCACGCAGGGTCGCCGCCGCGTCCGACGACCCACCGCCAATCCCCGCCGCCGCTGGCAGATGCTTGTCCAATGTGATCGCCACCGGAACGCCGGGTGCAAACCATTCTGCCGCGCGCAGCACCAGATTGGACGCATCCACCGGCACCCCGTCGGCCATCGGCCCGGTCACCGCGAACGACGGCCTGTCCGCAGCCGCAACCGTCACCTTGTCGGCGATATCGGCAAAGGCCACCAGACTGTCCAACAGGTGATACCCGTCGGACCGCTGCCCCGTCACATGCAGTGCCAGGTTGATCTTGGCAGGTGCCGCCTCGACGACCCGTTCAGTTGGCGGTCTTGTCATCCACCACCTTCAGGGGCGGCGCGCCTTCGTCGGACAACACCTGATCCAGCCCGACCTCCAGCTTGCGGCGGATGCGCACCGGATCGGCCTCGCCGCTGGCATCCTTCAGATCGACAAAGGACAGCGCGCGTTTCCAGTGAAACTCGGCTTCCAGCCGCCGTCCGACCGCCCACAGCACATCGCCCAAATGGTCGTTGACCACCGGATCGACCGGCATCAGTTCGGCCGCACGTTCCATCGGGTCCACGGCCTCGGCATAGCGGCCCAGCCGGTACAGCGCCCAGCCGAGACTGTCCAGGATATAGCCCGCCTCGGGTTGCGCGGCGACGGCGCGTTCGATCATCGCCAACGCCTCGTCCAGCTTTTCCTGCTTTTCAACCAGCGAATAGCCAAGATAATTCAGCACCTGCGGCTGATCCGGGCGCAATTCCAGCGCCTTGCGGAAATCCGGTTCGGCCTTGTCCCATGCCCCAAGCCGTTCATGGCAGATCGCGCGGGCGTAATAGATGAACCACTGATCCTCTTTCGGCGCGTCATACAGCGCCAGCGCGCGGTCATAGGCCACCACAGCCTCGGCGAACTTCTCTTCCTGCCGCAACAGATCACCCAGTGACACATGCACCACGGGCAGATCGCCATGGCTGCGTGTCAGGGCTTGCAGCACCTCGATCGCGGCTTCGGGTTTTTCGGCACGGCGCAGCGCCTCGGCACGGCCCAATTCGGCGGCGTGGAACGACGGATGGCCAGCGGGCACCTTGTGATAGGTTTCGACCGACAGGTCGAACAGGCCCAGCCCGTCCAGCAGCCGCGCCGCCAGCAACAGCGCATCGACGTGATCGGGACGCAGAACCTCGGCAATGCGGGCATAGATCAGCGTGTAATCATCGCCCGCCTCGCCGTTCAACGCCGCACCGACGGTGAAAAACACCTCGGCCACGCCATCGCGGGCGTCGCGGACATGGGTGAAGGGCAGCTTTTCGCCTGCAACCAGCGCCGCCTGCATCACACGCAAACCGGGGTCCAGATCATCGCCGAACAATTCGGCAAATTGCGCGGCGGCCTCGGGACCGCGGTCAAGCTGGCTCAGCATTTCGGCCTGCGCCATCACCGCGCGGCGCGTCATCCGCAACGGCGCGGCACGGTCATCGGCCAGGGCGGCCTCGGCGGCTTCGAAATCGCCCACCGACGCCAAAGCCAGCGATTTGTGATAGAGTGCGAACGCTGCAAGCCCGTCCTGCGCCACAAGCGCGTCAAAGGCGGCAAGTGCTGCGGCGACATCACCCGCGCCCAGCTTGGCCCAGGCCCCGACCAGACCATCGACCAACGGCCCCACCCCGGTGTCGCCTGTCGCGCGCGCAGCGACCGCCGCCCAATCGCCACGCTTGACCGCATCGGCCAACAGCACCATCTGCGGCCCCTGCGACCGCCCGCCGGTGGCGGCAAACCGTTCGGACAGCGCCAGCGCGGCCTCAAACCGTCCCAGCGACAACGTCGCCATCGCCGCCGCGTCCAGCAGCCGCGGATTTGTCGGATCACCGGCCAGTGCGCGCTGGTAATTCTCGGCCGCCGCCGCGAAATCGGTGTCATAGCCCGCCTGCCGCGCCGCCAGATAGGCCCCTGCATCGGCCTCGGCGACCACATTCCCGGCCCAGACCGACAAAACCACCGCAAATATCGCGCGCTTCAGATGCAACGTATGCCCTCCAGGATCATCATCCCCTCAACCTAACGAAGCGCAGGACAAAGGCAAAGGGCGACAGCCGGTTTCTGTCACCCGATCTGATCACATGTTCGGATAATTCGGCCCGCCGCCACCCTGCGGCGTCACCCAGGTGATGTTCTTCGACGGATCCTTGATATCGCAGGTCTTGCAATGAACGCAGTTCTGGAAATTGATCACGAAACGCGGATCGCGCCCGTCTTCGCGCACCACCTCATAGACGCCTGCCGGGCAATAGCGCTGCGCGGGTTCGTCATACATCGGCAGGTTGACGCGGATCGGCAGGTCAGGGTCGGTCAACCGCAAATGCGCGGGTTGATCCTCGTCGTGGTTGGTGAACGAAAACGCCACATTGGTCAGCCGGTCAAACGACAGCTTGCCATCGGGTTTCGGATAATCAATCGGCTTGTGCCTGGCCGCCGGTTCCGTCGCCTCGGCATCCGATTTGCCATGCTTCAGCGTGCCCAACAGCGAAAAGCCCAGGATCGACTGGAACCACATGTCAAAGCCGCCAAGGCTGAGGCCACCCAGCAGCCCGAATTTGCCGTTCAGCGGCGCGACATTGCGCACCGGTTTCAGGTCACGCCCCACGACCCCGTTGCGCAGCGCGTGATCATAGCCCGTCAGCGTATCGCCCGCGCGGCCCGCGCGGATCGCGTCATGCGCAGCCTCGGCGGCCTCGATGCCGGAATGCATGGCGTTGTGGTTGCCCTTGATGCGCGGCAGGTTGACCAGCCCCGCCGAACAGCCCAACAGGCACCCGCCCGGAAACGCGGTTTGCGGCACGGATTGGATGCCGCCCTTGGTCACCACCCGCGCGCCATAGGCGACGCGCTTGCCACCCTTCAGCAGGTCCGCCAGCATCGGATGATGCTTCAGCCGCTGAAATTCCATGTAGGGATACAGATAGGGGTTCTTGTAGTTCAGATCGACGATCAGACCGACATACACCTGATTGTTTTCCAGATGATATATGAACGATCCGCCGGTGTTCTTGGTGCCCAGCGGCCAGCCCATCGTATGCGTGACCTCGCCCTGATTGTGTTTCGCGGGGTCGATCTCCCAGATTTCCTTCATGCCAAGGCCGAATTTCGGCGGCTCGGATGTCTTGTCCAGACCAAACTTCGCAATCACCTGCTTGGCCAGCGACCCGCGCGCGCCTTCGGACAAGAACACGTATTTGCCGCGCAATTCCATGCCGGGTTCATAGGCATCACCGGGGGTGCCGTCAGGGTTCTTGCCAAATTCGCCCGCAATCACGCCCACCACAGCGCCATCATCGCCATATACCAGATCGCTGCACGCCATGCCGGGGAAAATCTCGACCCCCAACTCTTCGGCCTGCCCCGCCATCCAGCGGCAGACATTGGCCATCGACACGATGTAATTGCCATGATTGTTCATCAGCGGCGGCATCAGCCAATTGGGCAGGCGGATACGCCCCGCAGGCCCCAGCACATAGAAATTATCCTCTTTCACCGGCGTATGCAGCGGCGCGCCCTTGGCCTTCCAGTCCGGGATCAGCCGGGTCAGCCCGCCTGCGTCCAGCACCGCGCCCGACAGGATATGCGCGCCGACCTCGGAGCCTTTTTCCAGCAGCACCACCGACAGATCGGGGTCCAGCTGTTTCAACCGGATCGCCGCCGACAGCCCCGCAGGCCCTGCGCCCACGATCACCACGTCATAGTCCATCGTTTCCCGTTCGATCTGGGTCATGGTCGTTCCCTTTCGCAGGTGCTGCGCGCCACCTTTGTAACAAAGTTGCGCAGAGGGTTATCGCGCCGCAGCGCAGGCCGTCAATCGCGACACCGCGTTACGCGGTCCGAATGCGACATGACGCCGCCGCGCCCCCTTGCGCAATTCCGCTGTTCCGGGTCATCTAGGGTCAACGATCCGTCTTGCAAAGGGCTTCGGGGCATCAGCCCTGACGCCCTTCAATTTTGATGACCATTTGATACCGGGAGGGTATGGTGGAAAAGATCCCGATGACACGCGGCGGTCACGCGGCGCTGGAAGCCGAGTTGAAGAACCTGAAATCGGTCGAACGTCCCGCGATCATTCAGGCCATCGCCGAGGCGCGCGAGCATGGCGACCTGTCGGAAAACGCCGAATACCATTCCGCCCGCGAAAAACAGTCCTTCATCGAGGGCCGCATCAAGGAACTGGAAGCGGTGATCAGCCTGGCCGAGGTGATCGACCCCGCCGCCCTGTCGGGGGCGGTGAAATTCGGCGCGACCGTGACGCTGGTGGACGAGGACACCGAGGAACAGAAAACCTGGCAGATCGTCGGTGAACACGAGGCGAATATCGAAAAGGGCCTCTTGAACATCCGTTCGCCCATCGCGCGCGCGCTGATCGGCAAGGACGTGGGCGATAGCGTCGAGGTGAAGACCCCCGGCGGCGAAAAATATTACGAAGTGGTGCGGATCGACTTTCGTTGAGAAATGTCCTGCGGCGGGGCCTGCAATCGGGTAACACATCAGGTAGCACACTGGCACAACGACGGGGACAAAGGGGGCGCGTTATGGCGGCCGACAGCGACGAGACCCGCTCGACACCGCTGGGCCTGTATGATCGCCCGGTGTCGCGGCGCGTGACCGGGATCGAACTGGCCGCTGTTGCGGCGTCGGTCGCTTGGCTTTTCCTGTCGGTCTATGTGGTGCTGACCCTGCCCGCGACAGTCGGCACCGAATTGGCCGAACTGCGGTTCCTGCTGACCGCGCTGGCGATTTTTCTGCCCGTCGCGATGATCTGGGTCGCTGCGACCGCCGCGCGCGCCAGCCGGGTGATGCGCGAGGAAAGCGCGCGCTTGCAGGCCGCGATTGATGCGATCCGTCAGGCCTATATCGCCCAATCTCAGGGCCGCGCCTTGGCCAGCGAACCATCGGTGGCGCGCAAGCTCGATGAAATCGCCGCCGCTGCGCGCAAGACGGAAACGGCGCTGGCCACCTTTGCCACTTCGCGCGAGCGCGCCGCCGACATCCGCCCCAAACCGCCGGAACTGGCGGAGGTGGATGATCAGGTGCCCTTGCCGCTCGGCACCTCCGCCGAGGATATGGCCCCGCCGCTGGACCGCGCCGATTTCATCCGCGCGCTGAATTTCCCCGAAACCGCCGAGGACGAAGAAGGGTTCGCCGCGCTGCGCAAGGCGCTGGCGGACCGCGAGGCGCGGCAGTTGATCCAGGCCAGCCAGGATGTGCTGACCCTGCTGAGCCAAGACGGCATCTATATGGACGACCTGCGCCCCGACAATGCGCGGCCCGAAATCTGGCGCCGGTTTGCGGCGGGTGAACGCGGGCGGGCGGTGTCGGCGCTTGGCGGGGTGCGCGACCGGTCGTCTCTGGCGCTGTCCGCTGGCCGGATGAAACAAGACCCGATTTTCCGCGACGCCGCGCATCATTTCCTGCGCCGCTTTGACCGCGTGTTTGCCGAGTTTGCCCAGACCGCCAGCGACAGCGACATCAGCGATCTGGCCAATACCCGCACCGCGCGCGCCTTCATGCTGCTGGGACGGGTGTCGGGGATGTTCGGCTGATCAGAACGCCTGCAACTGCGGCACCAGCGCCGCCAGAGCCTTGAACCGGTCCGGGTCGTCAGTTTCGTAGAACTTCTGCGTGGTCACGCCGGGAATTTTTGCCCATTGTTCCATCAGGTTCACCGGAAACCAGGTCTGCGTGATCTGCGCAAATTGCGGCACGCTGCGCAGGATATCCGAGGTGGACCGCGAACAATTGGCAGGCCTTTGGTTGCCCGCCACCAGCATCCGCTGCAAGATCGCTTCGGCAGTTTCCGCCGTTACGGGCAGGGTTTGCACCACGACATGATGGGTCTTGCGCGCATGAAACCGGGTAAAGGTATCGACCACCTGCGGCGTCGCCCCGAACACCACATCGCCGCGTTCGACGATACGTTCGTTGCGGAATGATCCGGCAGGATCCCACAGCACGCGCTGCGATCCGTTCACCACCATCGCCGTATGCGCGCCGCCGCCGCTTTCATTGTTGATCATGGTCAACAACCGCAGTTCCGGTGGCCCGTCATGGCGATAGACCGCGCGGGCAACGCGGTCGGGACCGCTGTCGGGCACACGCGGCGCTTCGTTGGTGCAACCGGCCACGGCCAGCATCAGTCCAAGGGCTATGATCAGGCGGCGCATGGAGGCTCCGTCGCGAAAGGCAGGATCAGCCGTTGAACACAGCCATGAAAATCAAGACGCAGATCACGACGATCACACCTTTGGTCGCCAGACTGATAAACCCGGCAAAGGCTTTTTCCTGCGCTTTGGTGTCCATCGAACCATGCTTGTGTTCTGCCATGACCTGTTCCTTTTGACATGCGGGGCTTGCGTTTCGCCCGATTGGCTAGCCGATTCCGGGCCTTGTGTCACGCCTCTATGTCATCACCTGCGGCCTGCCACAGCCATGCGCCGTCCGGCCCCATCGCCCGCGTCACCGCGCCCTGATGCAGCAGGTGGTTCAGGTGCGCCACCGCCTCGACCAGCGCCAGACCATAGCTGCCGCCGTCAATAGTGCGCTTGAACAGCGGCGGGAAACACTGCGCGGCGGTGCGGGGCTGATCCAGATGCCGCAGCAGTCGTTTCAGCGCCCCGGCGTGGTTGTCGATCAACTGTCGCATCCGCGTGGGCGCGCCGGTGAACGGCAATTTGTGCCCGCCCAGCACAAGATGATCTTCGCGCACCAGCGTGGAAAACCGCGCGCAGCTTTCCAGCCATTCCGCCAGCGGATCGGCCAGCGGTTCCGACGGATGCACCCCGATATTGGGCGAAATTGACGGCAGGATCTGGTCGCCTGCAAGGATCACGGCATCCTCACGGCTGAAAAACACCAGATGTTCCGGCGCGTGGCCATGGCCGACATGCACGTCCCATGTCCGCCCGCCCGCTGTGATCACATCGCCCTGTTGCAGGCGGCGATACCCCACCGGCAAGGGATGCGCCATGTCGGCAAAGTTGAACGGGCGTTCCGTCAGCCGCTTGGCATAGATGTCGGCGTCCATCCCCGCCGCGCGCCAATAGGCCTTGGCCGCCGCGCTGGGTTCGGTTTCGACATCAAGGATCAGCATCCGCGCCAGCGTCCATGCCGTGCGCGAGGCCCATAATTCCGCCCCCCGGTCCATGAACCACCCCGCCACGCCGACATGATCGGGGTGATGATGCGTCAACAGGATGCGCCGCACCGGTTTGCCGCGCAGCGGCCCGGTGAGCAGCGTCTCCCAGATCGCCACCGTCTTGCGCGAATACATGCCGCAATCGACAAGGGTCCAGCTATCGCCGTCATCCAGCGCATAGATGTTCACATGGTCCAGCGTCATCGGCAGCGGCAGGCGCAGCCACAGGATGCCGGGGGCGACTTCGATGGCGGCGCCGGTTTCGGGCGGGGCCTCCCATGGATAGCGGATCGTGCCGCTATCGCCCGCCTCCGCCTTGCCGTCCATCACGCCGCCAATTCGTCGGGCGACAGCGCAAACAGGTCATCCGCGCCGCTCGTCGCGTGGTCCAGCAGACCGGCGATTTCCGGCAGCAGGCGGCGGATATAGAACCGCGCCAGCGCGGTGCGCGGCCCGGTGCCGCCTTCGGCCATCGCCGCCGTCAGGTGGTAATGCGCCCCCAGCACGCGGGCAAAGGCCATCAGGAACGGCACCGACCCGGCAAAACGCGCGGTCATGTCGGATTGCGCCAGCATCCATTCCACGCCTTCGCGCAGACATTCGGTGGCTTCCCACAGCGGCGCGGCCAGATCGGGCAGATGGGCGCGCGCCGCCTCGGTCGCGGCCTCGACCTCGTCCAGCAGACGGAATGCGGCCTCGCCGCCATCCATCATCTTGCGGCCCACCAGATCCATCGCCTGGATGCCGTTGGTGCCTTCGTAGATCGCCGTGATCCGCACATCGCGGCTGAACTGCGCCGCCCCGGTATCCTCGACAAACCCCATGCCGCCGAACACCTGCACCCCGGTTTCTGCCACGCGGATGCCGGTTTCCGACCCGAAGGCCTTGGCGATCGGCGTCAGCAGCGCCGCCCGCGCCGCCCATTCGGGGGCGTTTGTCGCCGTCGCCATATCAATCGCCACCGAACAGGCGAGCGCGATCGCACGCGACGCAAAGGTATCGGCTTTCATCGTCATCAGCATCCGGCGCACATCGGCGTGCTGGATGATCGGGCCCATCTGGTCGCGGTCCCGCGCATAGGCCACCGCGTGCTGCGTCGCCGCATCGGCCACACCCACGCCCTGCACCCCCACCGACACGCGGGCGTTGTTCATCATCGTGAACATCGCGGCCATGCCCTTGTGTTCGGCCCCCACAAGCCAGCCGCGCGCGCCATCGTATTGCATCACGCAGGTCGGGCTGCCGTGGATGCCCAATTTATGTTCCAAGCTGACCACCTTCAGCGTATTGGCCGCGCCCAGCGACCCGTCGGCGTTCGGAAGGTATTTCGGCACCATGAACAGCGATATCCCCTTGGTCCCGCCAACAGCCCCCGGCAAACGCGCCAGCACCAGATGGCAGACATTGCCGCCGAAATCATGATCGCCCCAGGTGATGTAAATCTTCTGCCCGGTGATCGCATAGCTGCCATCACCATTCGGTTCCGCATGGGTTTTCAACGCGCCGACATCGGACCCCGCCTGCGGTTCGGTCAGGTTCATCGTGCCGGTCCATTCGCCGCTGACGAGACGCGGAATGTATTGCGCGCGGATATCGTCGCTCGCGTGATGCGACAGCGCTTCGATTTGACCTTGAGTCAACAGAGGGTTCAACCCCAGCGCCATGCACGACCCCGCCACCATGTCGTTGAACGCCACAGTCAACACTTGCGGCAGGCCCATCCCGCCATAAGCCGGGTCCGCCGACAGGCCCAGCCAACCGCCATCCGCAAGCGTACGGAACGCGTCGGCAAATCCGGGGCTGCTGCGCACCACCCCGTTTTCCAGCACCGCGCCCTGCATGTCGCCGCCCCGGTTCAAGGGGGCCAGCACGTCCTCGCACAGCCGCCCCACCTCGGTCAGGATCGCCTCGACAGTGTCCGGCGTGGCCTCCGCGAACCGCTCAGTCGCGGTAACGCGGTCAAAGCCCACCACATGATCCAGCAGAAAGCGAAACTCGGCAACAGGGGCGCGGTAGGCCATGACCAACTCCTTGGTGCGCAGCGCTTGGCAATCCAGCCCACCGCGTCTAGATGACCGTTACACAGGCCGCGCCTGTCCGATCAACCAAAACGCCGCGTCAGAGCGCCCATGCCCATCCCCCGCATCACCGAAACGCTGCGTCCCGATGCAAGCGGCCTTGCGCGCGCGGCAGCGCTGGTGCGGGCAGGCGATCTGGTCGCGTTTCCGACCGAGACGGTCTATGGTCTGGGCGGGGATGCCACCGATGATCTGGCCGTGGCGCGAATTTTCGCCGCCAAGGACCGGCCCCGGTTCAACCCGCTGATCGCGCATGTCGCCGATGTGGCGGCGGCGCAGCGGCTGGTGGTCTGGTCCGACTTGGCCGACAGGCTGGCCGCCGCGTTCTGGCCCGGACCGATGACGCTGGTGCTGCCGTTGCGCGCGGATGCAGGCGTGTCGGCCCTTGTCACCGCCGATCTGCCGACGCTCGCCGTGCGCGTGCCCGCGCATCCCGCCGCCTTGGCGCTGCTCGACGCGGTCGGGCGGCCCATTGCGGCCCCGTCCGCCAACCCGTCAGGCCGGATCAGCCCGACGTCTGCGGCGCATGTGCTGGCCGGACTGTCGGGGCGAATCGCGGCGGTGCTGGACGGTGGTCCCTGCGCGGTGGGGCTGGAATCCACGATCCTCGGCCTGACACCCGACCTGGTGCTGCTGCGCGCGGGCGGTGTGCCGTCCGAGGCGCTGGCCAATGTATTGGGCTATTCTCTTACCCTGCATCAGGGGAGCGCGATCACCGCGCCGGGGCAACTTGCGTCGCATTACGCCCCCGACGCGCGGGTCCGCCTTGATGCGCTGACGCCTCATGCAGGAGAGGTCATGCTGGGGTTCGGCCCCGTCCCCGGCACCTTGACCCTGTCCGCCACCGGCGATCTGACCGAGGCGGCGGCGCACCTGTTCCGCCATCTGCACGCCCTTGATGCGATGTCGCCGCAGGGCATCGCCGTTGCACCCATCCCGGAAACCGGGCTGGGCCGCGCCATCAACGACCGGTTGCGCCGCGCCGCAGCCCCCCGCAATTAGCGCGGGAACATCACCACATTCCGCCGCGCCGCGCCGGTTTTGGTATTGGCGATGGCGTCGTTGATCTGGTCCAGCGTGAACCGCCCGGAAATCAACTCGTCCAGCTTCAGCCGACCCTGTTGATACAGGTCCACCATCCAGGGGATATCGCGGCGAATGACAACGTCGCCCATCTTGGACCCGACCATGCCCTGACCGACAGCGGCCAGCATCACCGGTTCATAGGTGGACATCGCGCCGGAATGGGGCATCCCCACCATTACCACGCGCCCGCCATAACCCAGATACTTCGGCGCGGCATCATAGGCCGGGATCGCACCGACCGTCACGATCACCGCATCCGCGCCGCGCCCGCCCAGCAGGCGTTTGACGGCGGCCCAGGGTTTCGCCTCGGTCGCCAGCACGCCATCGGTTGCGCCAAATTCGCGCGCAATCGCCAGCTTTTCCAGCGTCATGTCCACGGCCACAATGCGCCGCGCACCGGCGATCCGCGCGCCCTGAATGGCGTTCAGGCCGACACCGCCCGCACCGATCACCACCACATCCTGCCCCGGACGCACCCCGCCTGCATTCACCACCGCGCCGACACCGGTGATCACACCGCAGGAAATCAGCGAGGCCGCATCCTTGGGCATATCCGCCGGGATCACCACGATCTGGCTCTGGTCCACCACCACGGCCTCGGCAAAACCCGCCGTGGCCATGCCATGTTCCACCGGGCTGCCATCGGCCATCGTGACGGGGCCTGCCATGCGGTCATAGGGCGTGTCGCAGATCGTGGGTTTGCCGCTGGCGCAATTCGGGCAATGGCCGCAGGCGCGGATCAGCGTGACGCAGACGCTGTCACCCACCGCGATGCCATGCACACCCGCGCCCACCGCCGTCACGATCCCCGCCGCCTCGTGGCCGTAGATCGCAGGCAGATTGCCGCCCCATCCGCCGTCGATATAGGTGATATCGGAATGACAGATCGCGCAGGCATCCAGCCGCACCTCGACCTCGCCGGCTTCAGGCGCGCGCAGCAGCACGTCCTCGATCACCAGCGGTTTTCCAAATTCGTGACAGACAGCGGCGCGGATTTTCTGCATGGGGTCCCTCATCCCGTGATGTGCCGCGACCCTGCCCCGCCGATCCCGGCGCGGCTAGGCGGATTGCGACATCAGGTGCCGCAATCAGCGCAGCCTTACTCTGGGGAAGCTGATGCGCAGGAACAGCGCCAGTGACAGCGCCATGATCACCGCCGCCGCCAGAAACGGCGCGCCGGGCAGATAAACTGCGGCATCGGGGCCAGAGAACGCGGCAAAAACCTGCGTCAGGGCCAAGGGCGCGAGGATCATGGCGATGGACATCAGCGACGTCATCACGCCCTGCAACGCGCCTTGGGCATCGTCCGGCACGGCCCGGCTGGCGATGCCCTGCAACGCCGGGAAACCGATGGCCCCCAATGCCGACAGCGGGATCAGCGCCATCAACCACCACCCCGAGGTCAGGAACCCGATCACCACCAGCGCCACCAACTCGATGGCAAAGGCCCAGATCACCGTCCGCCGTTCGCCAAGCCAGCCAATCGCGGGGCCGACCAGCAACCCTTGCACCAACGCCAGCGACAGGCCGTAAACTGCCAGCGACACCCCGATCAGGCCCGGCGACCAGCCGAACCGTTCGGCGGTGAAATAGGCCCAGATCACCGGGTAGACCGCATTGGCGAGGTGATAGAAAAAGAACACGCCCAGCAAGATCGTCAGCCCCGGCAGCCGCGCGATCAGGCGGAACGCGCCAAAGGGGTTCACGTTGGCCCAGTTGAACGCACGGCGCGTGCGGTCAGTGACGGTTTCGCGCAGCACTAGGAACCCCAGCACCGCATTGGCCGCCGACAGGCCAGCAGCGGCCCAGAACGGCGCGCGGGTGCCAAACTCGGCCAACAGCCCGCCCAGAATCGGCCCCAGCACAAACCCCGCGCCGAACCCCGCCCCCAACAGGCCAAAGTTGGCGGCCTTCTGCGCGGGGTCGGAAATGTCAGCGATGTAGGCCTGCGCGGTGGAATGGGTCGCCGCCGTGATCCCGCCGATAATGCGGCCCAAAAGCAACAGCCACAGCGACCCCGCCAGCGCCATCACCACATAATCCAGCGCCATTACCGCCATCGACACCAGCAAAACGGGGCGCCGCCCCACGGCATCCGACAGGCTGCCCAGCATCGGCGCGCAGATGAATTGCATCACCGCGAATGCGGTGGACAACAGCCCGCCCCAAACGGCGGCCTGCGCCAGATCGCCGCCCGTCACCTCGCGGATCAGGTCGGGCATGACCGGCAGGATCAACCCGATGCCCATCGCGTCGATGGTGACGGTCAGAAAGATGAACAAAAGCGGCAGGTTCATGGCGCGCCTGACTTCACGTTATCCAGCGCGGCGCGCACCCGGGCGGCAAAGGCGCGGGCATCAGCGGGCGCGTGACCCATCTGCGCCTCAGGCGCGAACACATCGTCCATCGCGATGCCGGGATAGGCCGCGCGCGCCAGGTCGGCCAGATCGGCCCCGCTGCGGATCGCGTCCTGCGCCAGCGCCTTGATGGCGGCCTGCGCTTCGGGGCGGGGCAGATGTTCGGCAAGCCGGAATGACAGCGCCTCGGCATGGATCAGGTTCTGATCGCCGGTCAGCACGGCGCGCATGCGGTCGCTGCGCGGCGCGATACCGGGGATCAGGTCGCGGGTCTGAATCAGCGCAGACTGTGCCGACAGGCACAGTTGCGGCAGCACCAGCCATTCGGTGAACCACGCCACGCCGTCGCGTTGCTGGCGGTGCAGGGCTGCGCCCTGCAAGGTGGCGTGCAGCCCGATGGCATGGCGCGCCAGCGCCATCAGCATCGACGGCACCACCGGGTTCTGTTTCTGCGGCATGGTCGATGACCCGCCGGATTGGCCGAGCGTCAGCTCGGCCACCCCCGTCTGCGTCATCAACACCATATCCTCGCCGATCTTGCCCAGCGCGGCTGCAAGCCGCGCCATGACGCCGCCGATCCGTAGGATCGGCGTGCGATCCGCATGCCATGACCGACCGGGATCGTGCAGGCCCAAGGCGGCGGCAAGCCGCCGCCTTTGCTCGGGCGCGGACGGCCCAAGGGCCGCCGCGGTGCCTGCGGCACCCGCAAGCTGGACCCACAGCGCGGCATGGGGCAGCGCGGCGAATTCGCCGCGCAACTCCAGCAACGGCGCGCCCCATTCCGCCACCACCGCGCCGAAACTCGTCGGCGTCGCCGCCTGCCCGTAGGTGCGCGCGGCCATTGGGGTATCCGCCTGCGCATCCGCCAGCACGGCCAGTGCGGCGAGTGTCGCATCCAGCGCCACCGTCATCTGCGCCAGCACCTGTTTCAACCGCAGCATCAGGCCCGTATCCATGATATCCTGGCTCGTCGCGCCCCAATGCAGGTATTGCGCATGCCCGGGGGCCTCCAGCGCCTTGCGCATCGCGGCGACCAGACCCGGCACGGTGACGCCGTTCTGCCCGGTGGCCTCGGCCATGCCCGCAGGGTCCAGTTGGATTTCCATCGTGGCGCGGTGCAGGAAGGCGGCGCTTTCTGCCGGGATCACCCCCAGATCGCCCTGCACGCGGGCCAAGGCCCCTTCGACCAGCATCATCGCGCGCACCTCGGCGCTGTCGGAAAACAGCCGACCGGCGTCGCCCGACGGCAGCAGGCGGGCATAAAGCGCAGAATCGAACAGGGATGCGGCCATGGTTCAGAACCCCTTGATGAAGCGGTCGATATGGCCCGCCAACACTTCTGGTGCGGCAAAGAACGGGCTGTGCGAACAGGCCATGTCAGTGACGCGCTCCGCAGGCCAGCCCTCGGTCATGGTAACTTGAAATTCGGGCGGGATGGTGCGGTCATCGGTGCAGCGGACATAGCCGCGCGGCAGCGCCGCGATACGGTCAAGGCCCGCGACCGGCACCGATGTGGGGGCCACCGCCTGCACGCACAGTCGGTCCATCGCATAGGCCACGTCGGCGGGCGCGCAATCGTGATAGAACAGATCGGGGACCATCGCCGGATCGGCGGTCCAGCCCAACCGGTCCTCAGTCATGCGGATGGCGGGCAACAGCGGCTGGCGCGGCGCGCGCATCCGCATCTGCGCCAGGCTGTGATCCGGCCATGGCACATAGGCGCAGACATAGATCAACCCCGCCACACGGTCGGGCGCGGCCACCGCGGCGGCGGTGATCGGATAGCCGCCCATCGAATGGCCCACCAGCACAGTGTTAGGCCCCATCGCCGCCAGCACCGCATCGCGGTAGCGGTCCAGCGTCACATCCCTGTAGGGCGTCGCATCATCGCCATGCCCCGGCAGGTCGATGACGCGCGCGTCATGCCCCAGCGCCGTCAGAGCCGGGATCACATCGCGCCAGCACCACGCGCCATGCGCCGCGCCGTGGATCAACAGGATATCGGCCATCTGCGCGCTCCGTCTGGTTTGCCACCCTGCTAACACGCGAGCCGCGTTATAGGCCAGATGCGCGATGGATCACGCATGCCCCGCCGACGACGACAGCGACAACGCCGACACCCCCAGCACCTTCAATGCGGCCTGCCATTTTCCGGCATCGTCAGCGGCATAGATCACGTCTTCGGGCACATCGGCGGTCAGCCAGCCGTTCTTCGCGATCTCGGCATCCAATTGCCCCGCACCCCATCCGGCATAGCCCAGCGTCATCAGGCAGCGCTGCGGCCCGGCCCCCTGCGCCAGCGCCTTCAGGATGTCCAGCGTTGCGGTCATGCCGAACCGGCCCTGCACCACCAGCGTGTTGCGCGGGCTGCGGTAATCCAACGAATGCAGCACAAACCCGCGCCCCGGTTCCACGGGGCCGCCGAAATGCACCGGCAGATCGGGCGCATCCAGACCGGGCGGCACATTGACCTGCCGCAGCAGATCGGCCAGCCGCAGGTCAGGCAGCGGCTTGTTCACGATCAGGCCCATGGTGCGCCCCGGCCCGTGCGCGCACAGGAACACCACCGCGCCGTCGAAACGCGGATCGCCCATGCCCGGCATCGCGATCAACGTCTTGCCCGTTAAATCCATTTGCCTGTCAGATCCATCGGCCCGTCAGATCCATTGCCGCACTCCACACCGCCCCAACGGACCCGCTTCTGGTCCATGGATGAATGTGGCGCGGGGAGGGGGCGACGGCAAGAGGCGCGACAGGTATGATATCCACCGGGCCACCAGCGGCGCGGAAAACGGCGACAGATGCGACACTCTGGCCACGCTCGCGCGGCTGTCGCCGGAACGTGACTTTGATTTCAGCGGGCTCTGGCGCATGACGGGGCCATGAAAAATTCCATGATCTTCACCGCTCTTCTGTCGATGCTGACCGCCCTGCCCGCGCAGGCGGAAACCGCCACCCGTGACATGGTCGCCGTCAGCCTGATCCCCGGCTGGCGCGCGGCGGATGGCACCCATGTGGCGGGGTTGCAGGTCCGGCTGGCGCCGGGGTGGAAAACCTATTGGCGCAGCCCCGGTGACGCGGGCATCCCGCCGCAGATCGACTGGACCGGGTCCGGCAATCTGGCTGCGGCTGCAATCCGCTGGCCGGTGCCGGTGACCTTCGACATCAATGGCATGACCAGCGTGGGCTATACCCGCGACGTGATCCTGCCCTTGGTGCTGACGCCGCAACAGGCGGGCGGCGCGATGCGGCTGGAGGCGCAGGTGACACTGGGCGTCTGCGAGACGATCTGTGTACCGGTCGATGTCCATGTCAGCGCCGATCTGACACCGGCGGGCACCGAACCCGACGCGCGATTGGTAGCCGCGCTGGCGCAAGTGCCGCAAACAGAGGGCGCGGCGCGCGTGGGCCGGGTCAGCTGTGACGTGGCCGCGACCAAGGACGGGCTGCGGCTGGTGGCCGAGGTGGCAATGCCGCCATTGGGGGCTGCCGAGTTCGCCGTGGTCGAAACTGACGACCCGGATATCTGGGTGGGTGAGGCGGTGTCACGGCGCGCGGGCAACAGCCTGCGGATCGAGACCGAGATGCAGCATGTGGCGGGACAACCGCTGGCGCTGGACCGATCCGGGCTGCGGTTTACCGTTCTGGCCGGTGCCCGCGCGGTCGAGATCATCGGCTGCGACTGAAAGGTTGCGCGAGGGGCTGCGTCAGAGGGGGCGCTGCCCCCGCCCTGCGGGCCCCCCGGGATATTTAGAAACCAGAGAAGCAGGGGACGTGGCGCGATGGCGTCACACGGGCACCTTTGCGGCGGGGCGGCGCAGGGCGATGACGGCCCCTGCCACATAGATCAGCAGCGGCACGGCAATCGCCACTGGGCCGAAGAGCGCAAAGGCACCGGGCATCCCGGGCCACGGCGCGAGCGCCGCCAGAAACGGCGCGACGCTGCCAGTCGCGGCGGCCCAGCCCATCGTGGCGACCATCCAGCCCATCAGCGCCACCGCGGCCACGCGCACAGGCGCGCGCAATGCGTTGTCGCCCAGGCTGGCGCGGCGCAGCGACATGGTCATCCGCCCGAAATCGGCCTGCGCCGCCATCAGCGCGGGCACGATCAGCAGCACCAGAAACATGCCGAACCCCAGCCCATAGACCAGCGTGATCACGGTGGGTTGCAGGAACTGCGCCTGTTGCGAACGTTCATACAGCAAGGGCGCAAGCCCCAGCACCGTGGTGGCCGAGGTCAGGAACACCGGCCGCAGGCGGTCGGCGGTGGCGTCGATGATGGCGGGCCGCAGGCCCCGCGTGCGGGCGTAGTCATCGGTCGTGTCGACCAACACGATGGAATCGTTCACGATGATGCCGATCATGCCCATCATGCCCACGACGGTGAACAGCGACATCGGCGTGTCCCAGATGTAATGGCCCCAGATCATGCCGACGAGCCCGAAGGGAATGACCGACATCACCACGATGGGGCGTGACCAGCTGGCAAAGACCAGCGCCAGCACCAGATAAATCCCGGTCAGGCACAACACCAGACCAGTGCCGGTATCGGCAAAGAACTCGTCTTCTTGCTGGCTCAGGCCCGCGACGATGTATTCCACCTGAAAATCCTGCGCGATGCGCGGCAGGATTTCGGCCTCCAGCGCGGTCTGGAACGCCTCGGCGCGCACCGGGTCATCCTCGGACACGTCGCCCGTCACTGTCACGGTGCGCAGCCCGTTCTCGCGCCGCACCGTCGAAAACCCGGCTGTGGTTTCCACCGACACGATATCGGACAGCGGAACATAGGCCCCTGTGGGGCTGCGCATCTGCATCCGTTCCAGAAAATCGGCGGTCAGCTCGCTTTCGGGGGCTTCGACGCGGATCGTGGCGGACCGGATGCCATCGGGATAGGTCGCGGCCTCGATCCCGTTCAGGCGGTGGCGCAGGATGGTGCCGACACCGTCGATGGTAAAGCCCAGCGCCTGCCCCTGCGGGGTCAGTTCCAGCACCATTTCCGCTTTGTCATAGGCCAGATCGTCTTCGACCGCGGACACTTCGGGGAACCGCGCGACCGCCGTCTGCAACGCCTCGGACGCGGCTTTCAGCACCGGACCTTCGGCGCCATAGAACCGCACCTCGAGAGCCGAGGCCGCCGGCCCCGACCGCCAGCCCCGGAAGCTGAGGGTTTCGATCTTGGGATGCGGCACCACGCGGTCCTGCAAATCCGCCACAAAGGCAAAAGACGAATAAGGCCGCAGGTCGGCGTCGATCAGTTCGATCGAGATCCCGCCCAGTTGGTCGGGTTGTTTGCTGTTGGCCACAGACAGTTCCGCGCCAGAATTGCCACCCACCTCGCCCAGCGCATAGACCACCGGGTTGGTGCCGTAACGCTGTTCATATTCCCTGGCCAGATCTTCAGTGGCGCGCTGCAATTCGCGCATCATCGCAAGGCTGTCCTCGCGGGTCGCCCCCGGCAGCATGGCGAAATTGCCGGTGACCGATCCTTGTTCGGGCGAATTGAAGAACCGCCATTGCACGTCGCCGCGCAGGAACAGCGCCGCCTGGCTGGCCAACAGCAGCACTGCGCAGGCCAGCACCGGGTAACGGGCGGCGACCACCAGCGCGATCAGGGGCCGGAACATGTTTTTCGAGAACCAATCAAACCCCCGGTTCACCACGCGGGACGGCACATCATACCAGCGTTCCTTGGCAGAGGCCGCCAGCGCATGAGCCATGTGGTTTGGCAAACACAGGAAACATTCCAGCGTCGAAGCCGCCAGAACGGCAATCACCGTGAACGGGATATCCGCAATGGTCTGCCCGAATCTGCCACCGATGAAGGTCAGGCCAAAGAACGCGATCACCGTAGTGATGGTCGAGGCGAACACCGGCAAGGCCATGCGTCGCGCGGCATTTTCCGCAGCGATCATCGGCGTTTCGCCCAAGGTGCGAAACCGGTAATCGGCGTGCTCGCCCACCACGATGGCGTCATCCACCACGATGCCCAGCGTGATGATCAGCGCAAAGATCGAGATCATGTTGATGGTCAGCCCAAAGGCATACATCACCGCAATCGCCGCCAGCATCGACACCGGGATGCCCGCCGCGACCCAGATCGCGGTGCGCGCGTTCAGGAACAGGAACAGCACCACCAGCACCAGCACCAGCCCTGACAGGCCGTTGTCGATCAGGATGTCCAGACGGTCCGAAATCGCCTCGGCGCGGGTGCGGATCAGGTTGACAGTGACGCCTTCGGGCAGGGTCGCCTGCATCTCGTCAGCGACCTGTTGCACCTGCGCCTGCACCTTGATCGCGTCGCCCAGCTCGCCCCGGTCCACGCGCACCGACACGGCGGCATTCTGGCCGACGAAATAGGCGCGCTCGCGGTCGATGCCGTCAAGGCGCACAAGCGCCACGTCGCCCACTGTCAGGGTGGACCCGTCCGGGTTGGACCGGATCACGATGGCGGCGATCTGGTCCGGGCTGCGTTTCTCGACGCCGGTGCGGACGCGGGCATTGGCGCCGGTCACATCGCCCGCCGGATCGGCGGTGACCTCGCCCGCGACGGCAGTGGCGATCTGCGCCATGGTGACGTCGTGGCGCAACAGGCTGGTGGTCGGCACCTCGATCACCACTTGCGGCGCGGCGACACCCCGGATCGTGGTGCGCGTCACGCCTTCGGCGAACAGGCGCACGACCAGTTCATCGGCATAGCGGCCCAGTTGGTCAATCCCCACCGGCCCGGTGATCACCACATCGGTCACCCGGTCGCGCCAGCCGCCGCGCCGGATCGTGGGATCCTCGGCATCTTCGGGCAGAGTCGTGACCAGATCGACCGCCGTCTGCACATCCTCGGCGGCGCGGGACATGTCATAGCCCGGCTCGAACTCCACCGTGATCGTCGCGCGGCCCTCGGCAGAGAAGGCGCTGGTTTCCACCACGCCTTCGACGGCCAAGAGGTTGGGGTCCATCACCTGCACGATGGCACTGTCAACGTCTTCGGCCCCGGCCCCGTCCCATTTGACCGCAACGATGATCTGTTCCGACACGACATCGGGGAAAAACTGCGCCCGCATGTTGGGCACGGCGGCCAAGCCCAGCACCAGCATGATCACCATGACAAGGTTCGCCGCCGTCGGGTGACGGGTGAAATAGCTGATGATGCCGCCGCCGGGGGTGGTTTCCTGCGCCATGACTTAGCCTCCCATCCGGCTTTCGAGCCGTTCCACGACTTGCAGGGGTACCTGCGGATCCTGCAATTGCGCCAAAAGGCGGGTGCGCACCTCGGCGGGCATCCGGTTGTTCGCCTCGACAAAGGCGACTAGCTTGGCGCGGCGTTCGGGGGTCAGTTCGACCATCGCCGGGGCGGCGGGCGCTGTGGCACCCTGGCCCGCCGCTTGCCCTGCATCCGGCGCGCGCAGCGGTTTGATCCGCACCCCCGCCCCGATCAGCGGGGTGCGTTCCGACACGACATCCCGCCCGATCAGGTCGGGCGCGCGCACCAGAACGATATCGCCCTGACGGCGTTCCAGCGTCACCTTGACGGCTTCCAGCCGGTCATCTGCGCCCAGCACCAACAGCGTGCTTGCCGCGTCCAGCGCGGTGGACGGCAGCGCGATCACATCCGTCAAGGCAGGTTCGTCCACCGACACGGTGACGAAATCGCCGGGTTGCAAGCCGCGCGGGGTGTCGATGGTGGCAAATACCAGCCGCCCGGTCAGCCCTTCGCCCACCGCCGCAGACGCGCGCGTCAGACGTGCGGGGCTGGACAGTTCCGCCCCCCACAGGTCCAGCGCAACCCGCGCGGGGCGCGTCGTCAACTGGCCCTGCGCGTCCAGCAGGCGGACATATTGCGCGGTGGACAGGCGAAACGCCACCTCTAGGGCGGACCCATCCACCAGCGAGGCCAGCCGTTCATTCGCAGTCACCAACCGCCCCTCGACCAGCGTCACGCCGGTCAGGGTGCCGGTGAAGGGCGCGGTGATCGTGGTGTCCGCCAGACGCCGCTCGGCCTCGGACAAAGCGATTTTCACCCGCGCCAGCCGGGTTGCGGCCTGATCCACCCGCGCCTCGCCCTGCGCCAGCGCCTGCGCGCGCGACAGCGCCGATTGCTGTGCTGCCGAGGCTGCCATATCCGCCGTCTCGACCGCCGCATCGGTGCCAAACCCGCGCGCGGCCAGATCCTGCTGGCGCTGCAAGGCGCGCATCCGCATCGCGGTCTGGTCCTCGGCGGCGGCCTTGTCGGCGCGCGCCAGGATCAGGCTGCGGTCGGCATCGCGCACCTCGGCCTCGGCGTCGGCCAGATCGGCCTGCGCGCGCGCCAGCGCATCCTGCGCATCTGCCGGGTCGATCCGCAGCAGCACCTGGCCCTCGGATACCTGCCCGCCCTCGACAAATTCGCGCGCCAGTTCGATGACCTGCCCGCTGACCGCCGCGCGCAATTCCAGGGTGCGGCGCGATTGCACCTGACCATAGGCGCTGAGGATCGGGGTCACCGTTTCGGCCTTTGCGGTCAGGACGGGCACCAAAAACACCCGTTCGCGCGCGGGCGGACCCGCGCCATCCGCCGCAAGGCTGATTTCAACCGCATCCCGAAGCAGCACCCCGGCCCAGATCAACAGCGCCAGCGACAATGCCGTCATGAACAGGCCGGTCAGGGTATGGCGAAGAAAACGCATCTCAGTGGTCTTTCAAGCGGGGCCTGTGTGCGCAAAAGCTAGCGGGCACAGGGGTGTTGCCAAGGTTGCAATGCAGGCACACGCGGTGCGTCCGCACCGGATAGGCTGTTATACGCGGAACGGGCACGGAACCGTCGGTCATTTCCGCCGCAAATGTTCATCAAGCCGCGGCAGTATTTCGGCGAAATTGCAGGGCCGGTGACGGAAATCCAACTGCCAGCGCAGGATTTCGTCCCAGGCATCGCGGCAGGCGCCGGGGCTGCCGGGCAGGGCAAACAGATAGGTGCCGCCTGCAACGCCGCCGGTGGCGCGGCTTTGCACGGCGGAGGTGCCGATTTTCTGCATCGAAATCAGGGTGAAAACCGTGGCGAAGGCCTCGATTTCCTTTTCATAGACGTCGCGGTGCGCCTCGACGGTCACATCGCGCCCGGTCAGGCCGGTGCCCCCCGTGGACAGGATCACGTCTACGCCCGCATCCGCGATCCAGTCGCGCAACTGCGCGGAAATCCGCGCGCGGTCGTCGATCACGATGTCGCGCGCTGCAAGGATATGCCCCGCCCCGGTCAGCCGTTCGACCAGCGTATCGCCGGATTTGTCGTCCGTCAGGCTACGGGTATCGCTGACCGTCAGCACGGCAATGCGCAGCGGCAGAAACGGGCGGGTGTCGTCGATCCGGGACATGGCATGGGCCTTGGTTGGTGTCGCGCCTGTCTAACCCGGCGCGGTGTCTGGCGATAGGGGCGGGTTATGCCTTTGCGGTCGTCATGCCTTGGCGGAAAAAGCGCCATAGGCCAACCGCAACGCCAACAGGCCGAATACCCCGGCGCTTATCCGCGCCAACATCCGCCCCAGCCCCGGATTGCCCGCCAGACGCCGCCCCAGCCCGCCCGCGAAATAGCCCACGGCACTGTTCACCGCGAACCCGCCAGCCGCGATGATCCCGCCCAGGATCAGGAACTGCGTCACCACCGGGCGGGCGGGATCGACGAATTGCGGCAGAAACGCCAGCACGAACAGGATCACCTTGGGGTTGGTCAGGTTCACGGTCAGCCCGGTCGCGAATGCGCGCAGCAACCCCGGCGCGCCAGCCTGTGCTTGGCTGACATCGCCCGCGCGCCACCCTGCCCAAGCCAGCCATAGCAGGTAGGCGACGCCTGCCCAGCGGATCGCCTCTAACGCCCAGGGGTGCGCAGCGACCAGCGCCGACAGGCCCAGCCCCGCCGCGCCCGCATGGATCAGCGCGCCCGTCGATATCCCCGCCGAAGCCGCCGCCGCCGGGGCCGGACCATGCCGCAACCCCTGCGCGAGGCAGAACATCATGTCCGCCCCCGGCGTCAGGTTCAGCGCCAAAGCGGCAGGCACGAACGCCAGCAGGGTGACCGGATCGACGATCATCGGCCATCCAGCCGCGCGCGCAGCGACAACAGGTCCGCCCAGGCCTCGCGTTTCGCCGCCGGGGTGCGCAGCAGATAGGACGGGTGCGTCATTGGCAGCGCGGGCAGGCCCAGCCCTTCGGCCCATTGCCCGCGCAGCCGCAGGATGCCGCGCCGCCCCAACACCGCGTCGCAGGCGTGATTGCCCATCAGCACAAGGATCTGCGGCGCGGCCAGCGCAATGTGACGCATCACAAACGGCCGCATCATGGAGATTTCCGCAGGCGACGGGTCACGGTTTTGCGGCGGCCGCCAGGGCAGTACATTTGTGATGTAAACGGCGTTTGCCGGGTCGGGGGCCGCGCGGTCCAACCCGATGGCCGCCAGCATCCGGTCCAGCATCTGCCCCGCTGCGCCCACGAAAGGGCGCCCTACGAGGTCTTCTTCGCGGCCCGGTGCCTCGCCCAGCACCAGCACCCGCGCCCCTGGCAACCCGTCCGCGAACACCAAGGTGCGCGCGCCCTCGCGCAGCGCGCAATGCGGGAACCCCGCCATCGCGGCGCGCAAGGCGTCCAGATCGGGCGCGGCGGCGGCGAGCGCCTGCGCCTCGGCCACCGGGTCGGCATCTGCCGCAGTCGCGGGCAACACGGCAGGCGCGGCCAGCACGGCGGGCGCTTTGGCCCCTTCGCCATAGCGGTCAACCGGCGCATCGAGGATCGCCTCGTCCGCCCCCAACTCGGCCTGCCACTCCAGCAGGGCCAGCGCCCATTCACATTCCAGAACCGATTCCATCCCGTGATCCTATGCCGCCCTGCGACGCGATACCATGCGGGCCATCCCCTCTGCTGTCTTGTCTGGCGCGCCGGAACCGGTCTATACCCCGATGCGTTCAGCGGGGCTTTGCGGGTTCACCGCGCCCCCTCCAAGGAGTGGCCCATGCATTTCCCCCATCGCCACCTGCTTGGGATCGAACATTTGCCGCCCGCGTCGATCACCACTTTATTGGACCTTGCCGATCAATATGTCGCGTTGAACCGCCGCGAGGTGAAACATTCGGACGCGCTGGCGGGGCTGACCCAGATCAACATGTTCTTCGAGGCATCCACCCGCACGCAGGCCAGTTTCGAGCTTGCGGGCAAACGGCTGGGCGCGGATGTGATGAACATGGCGGTGGCGCAGTCATCGGTCAAAAAGGGCGAGACGCTGATCGACACCGCGCTGACGCTGAACGCGATGCACCCCGATTTGCTGGTGGTGCGCCATCCGGCCTCGGGCGCAGTGGCGCTGCTGGCGGCCAAGGTGAATTGCGCGGTGCTGAACGCGGGCGACGGGCGGCACGAACACCCGACGCAGGCGCTGCTGGATGCGCTGACGATCCGCCGCGCCAAGGGCCGTTTGCACCGTCTGACGGTCGCAATCTGCGGCGATATCGCGCATAGCCGCGTAGCGCGGTCGAATATCCTGCTCTTGAACCGGATGGAAAGCCGTATCCGCCTGATCGGGCCTCCCACGCTGATGCCCGCAGGCATCGCGGACTTTGGCTGCGAGGTGTTTGACGACATGCGCGCAGGGCTGAAAGGCGCGGACGTGGTGATGATGCTGCGCCTGCAAAAGGAACGCATGGATGGCGGGTTCATCCCGTCGGAACGGGAATACTACCACCGCTATGGTCTGGACGCCGAAAAGCTGGCCCATGCCGCGCCCGACGCCATTGTGATGCACCCCGGCCCGATGAACCGGGGCGTTGAAATCGACGGCGAGATTGCGGATGACATCAACCGGTCCGTCATTCAGGAACAGGTGGAAATGGGTGTGGCGGTGCGGATGGCGGCGATGGACCTGTTGGCGCGCAACCTGCGCGCCGCGCGCGGGGCCAAGGTGACAGAGGTGATGGCATGACAGAGGCGCGCGCAGTCTGGGTATTCGCCCGGGACGAGGCAGAGGGAGCGGCCCCGGTAGACGCGTTGCCCGCCACGGATCTGGCGTCAGCGCTTGGCGTCACCGCGCTGGACATGGATTTTGTCGAGCAATTCCGGGCGGATACGCTGTCGGACTACGGCTTTTCCGCCTATCTGACCGAGGCGAACGGCATGGACGCCGATCAGGTCGCCCCGGATGCGGCGGTGCTGGATGCGCTGACCGGGCCGGTGGTGCTGGTGTTTACCGCCGCGATGCCCGCCAATGTGGTGCCGGTGGCGCAACCGCCCCTGCGGCTGATCGGGCGCTATCATGAAACCGAAACGCTGCGCCTGCCCGAACCGCTGATGGCTGCTGCGGCGCAAGGCACGCTGGACGGCCCTGCACGCAAGGGCCCGCCGTCCGAGGCCGCGATGATGGGCCGGGTCGCGATGGTGGCGCTGTTGGTGATCTTTGCGCTGACCGCGCTGGTCGTCTGGGTGGCGTCATGAGTGACACGGTCTTTCGCCCCGACCGCACCCAATACTGGCGCGATCAGGCGTGGCTTGCGGCGGGCGCGATGGCTATCGGCATGGCCATCCTGTGGGCTATGGGCAATCCGCATGTCTGGACCGGGGCCGTGGGGGGCCTGCTGGCGATTGGCCTGCGCGCGGGCGTGATGGCCTCCGAGGAATTGGCGCATGAATGGCGGATGTCGAATAGCACGCTCAGCGGCCCTTCCGGGCGGCAGGTCGCGCTGTCCGAAATAGCGCGGCTGCGGCGGTTGGGGTCGGCGGTGCAGGTCATGACCAAAGCAGGCGACAAGTATATGATCAAGTTCAACGCCGATGCGGCGGCGGTGCTGGCCACCCTGCGCCGCGCCAGTGGGGTGATGGCATGATGCGCGGGTCTGATCCCGACTGGTCCGCAACGCTTGCCCCCGGCGAGCGGCTGCTGTGGCAGAGTCGCCCGGCACCTGTTCTGCGGCTGAACCGGCGCGCGGTGCTGCGGCTGCTGCTGGCCCTGTTCTTTGTGGTCAATGGCTGGCTGTGGCTGCGGTTCGGGATGTGGCTGGGTTTTGCCTTTCTGGCCGCCGCGTTGTGGCTGGTGGCCGAGGTGACAATCGCGCCGCTGATCCGCCACCGCGTCACCGCCTATGGGCTGACCAACCACCGCGCGCTGATCCTGACGCAATGGCCTGTGTTGGGCGCGCGGGTCCGCGCATGGCCCATCTCGGCCGATACGATAGTGACGGCGGATGAAAGCCTGCCGCTGGGCCATGTGTCGTTCGGATTCACGCCGCTGTTTCTGGCCCGCGCGCGGATGCGCGCTGTGGGTTTTGACCACATCGCAGACGCGGCGGCGGTTCATGCCCTGATCCGCCGTATCCAGCGGGGGCAGGCATGACCCCGCAAAAGGACCGCCCCATGACCGCGACACTGTTGCAGAACGCCCGCTTGATCGACCCGGCGGGCGATACCGTCACGCCCGGTTCGCTGCTGATTGTGGATGGCGTGATCGCCGCAGTGGGCGCGGAAATTCCCTTGCCGGCCGGCGTGCGGGTGATCGACATGGGCGGGCTGCATCTGGCCCCCGGTATCGTCGATATCGGCGTCAAGGTCGGCGAACCGGGCGAACGGCACAAGGAAAGTTTCCGCTCTGCGGGCCAAGCGGCGGCGGCGGGTGGTGTGACCACGATTGTCGCCCGTCCCGACACCGCGCCGCCCATCGACACGCCCGAGGCGCTGGAATTCGTCGCCCGCCGCGCGCGCGAGGCGTCGCTGGTGCGCGTGCTGGCCATGTCGGCGCTGACCAAGGGCCGCGCGGGCCGCGAGATGGTCGAGATCGGCTTTCTGCAAGATGCAGGCGCAGTGGCGTTCACCGATGGCACCCATGTCGTGACGGATACCAAGGTGCTGACCCGCGCCCTGACCTATGCGCACGGCCTTGGCGCGCTGGTGATCGGGCACCCCCAAGACCCCGGCCTGTCGCGCGGTGCTGCGGCCACATCGGGCAAATTCGCCTCCCTGCGCGGCTTGCCCGCCGTGTCTCCGATGGCCGAACGCATGGGGCTGGACCGTGACATCGCCCTGATCGAGATGACCGGCGCGCGCTATCACTTTGACCAGATCACCACCGCCCGCGCCCTGCCCGCGCTGGAACGCGCCAAGCGTAACGGGCTGGATGTGACGGCGGGCACATCCATCCACCATGTCACGCTGAACGAATTTGACGTGGCCGATTATCGCACCTTCTTTCGCCTGACCCCGCCCCTGCGGTCCGAAGATGACCGGCAGGCGACGGTGGACGCGCTGCGGACCGGGGTCATCGACATCCTGGCGTCGATGCACACGCCGCAGGACGAGGAAAGCAAACGCCTGCCGTTCGAGGATGCCGCGCCGGGGGCCGTGGGGCTGGAAACCTTCCTGCCCGCTATGCTGCGGCTGTTCCATTCCGGCGATCTGACCCTGCCCGCGCTGTTCCGCCTTGCGTCGCTGAACCCGGCGAAGCGGCTGGGCCTGCCGCAGGGGCGGCTGGCCGTGGGCGCGCCCGCCGATCTGGTGGCGTTCGACCCCCATGCGCCCTTTGTGCTGGATCGCTTTGCGCTGCGGTCGAAATCCAAGAACACGCCCTTTGACGGCGCGCGGATGCAGGGTATCGTGCGCGCAACATGGGTGGGGGGCACCCTGATCTTCGGAGAGCTGTAGATGCCCACCTTTGACACCGCCCTGCCCCTGCTGCTGATCTGGGCCCTCACGGGCTATCTGTTCGGGTCGGTGCCGTTTGGCCTGTTGCTGACGCGGATGTTGGGACTGGGCGATATACGCGCCATCGGATCGGGGAATATCGGCGCCACCAACGTCCTGCGGACCGGCAACAAGGGCGCGGCGCTGGCGACCCTGATCCTGGACGGGGCCAAGGCGGCGGCCGCCGTGCTGGTCGCGCGCGCATTCGCGGGCGAGGATGCGGCACAGGTGGCGGGGCTGTCTGCCTTTGTCGGGCATTGCTTTCCGGTCTGGCTGGGATTCAAGGGCGGCAAGGGCGTGGCGACGTTTCTGGGCCTATTGCTGGCGCTGGTGTTTCCGCTGGGCCTGTTCTGCTGCCTGACATGGGCGGCGACGGCGGCCTTGTCGCGGATATCATCGCTGGCGGCACTGATGGCGGCGGCCCTGTCCACCGTCTGGGTGTTCGTGCTGGACCGGGGCGATGTGTTCTTTCTGTGCGCCATGCTGACGCTGTTGGTGTTTTTCACCCACCGCGCCAATATCGCCCGCCTGCGCGCGGGCACCGAACCGCAGATCGGCCAAAAGGGCTGAAAGCGACGCGGAACGCCGCTTGCGGTCTTGCGCCGCCCGTGGCCCCCGGCAAGTCTGCCCGCAGGAGGACCCCGCCATGCGCCTGACCGATCTGGATATCATCGTGACTGCCCCGCCTGCCCCAGGCTGGGGCGGGCGTTACTGGATTTTCGTCAAGGTGACGACCGATACCGGGATCACCGGTTGGGGCGAGTGTTATGCGTCATCGGTCGGGCCTGATGCGATGACTGCGGTGATCCGAGACGTGTTCGACCGCCACATGGCGGGCGAGTCCCCCGAGAATATAGAAATGATGTTCCGCCGCGCCTATTCGTCGGGGTTCACACAGCGGCCCGACCTGACGGTGATGGGGGCGTTTTCGGGCCTTGAGATCGCCTGCTGGGACATTCTGGGCAAGGACCGCGACCGCCCCGTCTGGGCCTTGTTGGGCGGGCGGATGAATGACCGGCTGCGCGCCTATACCTATCTTTATCCGCAACCCGGCGACAACGTGGCCGAATTTTGGGTGTCGCCCGAATTGGCCGCCATATCGGCCACCGAGGCCCTGTCGCGCGGCTATACGGCGGTGAAATTCGACCCGGCAGGCCCCTATACCATCCGGGGTGGCCACATGCCTGCGATGTCGGACATCACCCGGTCGGTGGCGTTCTGCCGCGAAATCCGCGCCGCCGTGGGTGACCGGGCCGATCTTTTGTTCGGCACCCATGGCCAGTTCTCCACCGCTGGCGCAATCCGGCTGGGGCAGGCGTTGGAGCCCTATAGCCCGCTGTGGTATGAAGAACCGGTGCCGCCCGATGACGTGGCCAGCATGGCCGCTGTCGCGCGCGCGGTGCGGATTCCGGTCGCGGGCGGCGAACGGCTGACCACCAAGGCGGAATTTGCCGCATTGCTGCGCGCGGGCGGGGCGGAAATCCTGCAACCCGCCTTGGGCCGTGCCGGCGGCATCTGGGAGGCCAAGAAAATCGCCGCCATCGCCGAGGCCTTCAATGCGCAAGTCGCGCCGCATCTCTATGCAGGCCCCATCGAATGGGCGGCGAACATCCATCTTGCGGCGTCGATCCCCAACCTCTTGATGATCGAAACCGTCGAAACCCCGTTCCACGACGCGCTGATCAAGGGCACGATCCGGGTCGAGGATGGCCATGTCCGCCCGCCGACCGCGCCCGGTCTGGGTATCGAGGTGGACGAGGCCTTGGCGCGCGCGCATCCCTTCACCGGCACGGGCCTGCATTTGCAGATGCAGGAAGCGCCCTGTGATTACGCAAACGGCAACCGCTTTGCAGGCGGCGCACCGCGCACGGAACAATAACCCCCACCCCTCGCATTTTCGCTGTCGCATGTTATATGACGTGCGACAGTTTGAATGTGAGCCGCGATGAACTCCCATAACCCCCCCGCCCCGCCTTCCGAAATGGCGCGCTCGGCCGAAATGGCCGCTGCGTATCTCAAGACGCTGGCGCATGAAGGGCGGCTGATGATCCTGTGCCATCTGGGGTCCGGCGAGAAATCGGTGGGCGAGCTGGAAGAGGCGCTGGAACTGCGCCAAGCCGCCGTCAGCCAGATGCTGGCCCGCCTGCGCGACGAGGGTCTTGTGACCACGCGGCGCGACGGCAAGGTGATCTATTACAGCCTTGCCGACCAGAACACCGCCGAGGTGATCGGCCTGCTGTATCGTCTGTTCTGCGGCCCCGCGGACCAGAGCGACGGGCAGATTGGCTGTTAGGCGGGACTATTCCGCCTGCAATGCGCCGGCGATTTCGGCGTTTTCCAACGCATAGGCGCCATAACCCGGTCGCCAGACGAACCCCTTGTCCCGCAACACTTCCAGCGCTTTCTGAATGGCACCTATCGACGGCGCGCGCCCCGCGTTCGCGGGTTTCAACCGGTCGCGCGCTGTGGCGGAAAACGGCGCGCCATCCGCCACCAGCATCCGCAACAGCGCCTGTTGCAGGTTCGACAATGACAGGATTTCCGCGCGCCGCGCCGCTGCAATCTCGGCTTGTTTCTGCGCCACGATCCGCTCCAGCGCAGTTGCGCCGGGTTCCAGCGTCGTCACCAGCGCGCGCAGACATTCCAGCAGCATCTCGGGTTTCCGCCCCAGCGCGGCAAAGGCGCGGTCAATCTGATCCACGCTCACCTGCAGATGCGCGGCCAGATTGGCGTTGATCCGCGCTGGGTCCGCCGCGCGATCCGCCCACAGATCGACATACTGAACCGTCTTGCCGCGCTGCTGCAACAGCGGCACCAGATCGCGGCGCAGGAACGTGCTTTTCCCGGTCCGGCGCGGGGCCGCCAGAAACAGGCCCGACTTGGCCCCGAATATCGGGTCCGCGACCAACAGATCGGCCAGACGCGCCGCCACATCCGGTCGGTTGACATGAGAGAGGTCATGTTACTGCAACGTATTCCGCCCAAGGATAACCTACCCCCACGCGGAATAACCGACAGTGACCATCCATCCGGCGCAACCGTCTGCCCTCGCCTCACCTGAATCGTTGACAGCGCCCATTGCTATGACGCTTAACTGTGCCCGACGCCCCGGGATCAGGAGGGGCGCATCCAGGGAGGAAACCGAATGAACCGTCGCATGATGATGACCACAGTGGCCGCTGCCGCCATGGCCCTTGGCCTGGCACCCGCCGCCTATGCCCAAGAAATCACGCTGAAACTGCACCAGTTTCTGCCGCCGCAGGCCACCGTGCCTGCCCATATCCTGAAGCCCTGGGGCGAGCGTGTCACCGCCGCATCGGGCGGCAAGGTCAAGATTGAACATTATGACGCCATGGCGTTGGGCGGCAAACCCACCGACCTGATGGATCAGGCCATCGACGGCGTCGCCGACATCGTCATGACCGTGGTGGGCTATACCCCCGGCCGTTTCCCCAAGACCGAAGTTTTCGAACTGCCCTTCATGATGACCAACCCGATCGCCACCGCCAAGGCGTTCCAGGACCTTGTGGATACCGACCTGCAAGCCGGGGAATACAAGGACGTCAAGGTGTTGGGCGCATGGGTGCATGGCCCCGGCCTGATCCACTCCAAGGACCCGATCACCAAACTCGAAGACCTCGCCGGCAAGAAACTGCGCGGCCCGACCCGCGTGATTTCCGACATGCTGTCCGAATTGGGCGCAACCCCCGTCGGCATGCCGCTGCCCGCCATCCCCGAGGCGCTGTCCAAGGGCGTGATCGACGGCACCGTGATCCCGTGGGAAGTAACGCCGTCGATCCGTCTCGCCGAACTGGCCAAGAACCACGTCGAATTCGGCGGCACGGAATCGCTGTATACCGCCACGATCATCATGGTGATGAACAAGGCCAAGTATGACGGCCTGCCCGCCGACGTCCGCGCCGCCATCGACGGCGAGTCTGGAATGAAACTGGCGGAATTTGCCTCGCAGGTGATGTTCGATTACGAC
>CAMCVS010000011.1 GCA_945881965.1 Paracoccus haematequi
GCGGGCGGGCGAACGCATCCTGTCGATGCAGCGCGAACTGACCGACAAGAACCGGCTGCTGGGCGAAACCGTGACGCAGGTGCAGCGGCTGCTGGATGCCATCGACAGCGACCTGATCGAGGCGCGCAAACTGCAACAATCGCTGGTGCGCGAGCGGTTCCATGATTTTGGCGCGGCCGAGGTGTCATTGTTGTTGCATCCGTCGGGGCATGTCGGCGGCGATCTGGTCGGGGTCTATCCGGTCAATCCCGGTGCGGTGGGGCTTTATGCCATCGACGTGTCCGGGCATGGCATCAGTTCGGCGTTGATGACAGCGCGGTTGGCCGGGTATCTGTCGGGCTCGGATTCCACGCACAACATCGCGCTGGTGCAAGGGCCCGACGGGCAGGTTGCCGTGCCGCCCGCAGAGGTCGTAGGCCATCTGAACGCGCTGGTGCTGCATGACATGCAGACCGAACAGTATCTGACGCTGGTGGTGGCGGTGGTTGATCTGCAGACCGGGGTTGCCACGATCTGTCAGGCGGGGCATCCGGAGCCACGGCTGTTGCGCGACGGGACGGTGTGCGAATTGGGCGCGGGCGGGTTGCCGGTGGGGCTGTTCGAGGATGCGGTGTTCTCTGCGTTTTCGGTGCAGTTGCGGCCCGGTGACCGGCTGTTGCTGATGTCGGACGGGGTCACGGAATTGCCCGACCGCGACGGTGTGATGTTGCAGGATCGCGGGTTGGACGCGGTGTTGACGGGGCTGGCCACGCTGCCCGGTCCCGCATTCCTTGAGGCGCTGTTGTGGCGGCTGACGGATCACGCCGATGGCGGTGATTTCCCCGATGATGTATCCGCCGTGCTGTTCGATTATCGCGGAATAAGCCCGTAAACACGCGCCACGAACAGCGCATCACCGCTGTTGGCCAGCGCGCGCAGCGCGGCCTCGGGCGTCATCCAGACCGCAGTGTGCCCCGGTTCGGTCGGCGGCCCAAGGCTGCGCGCGGGGCGCGCCAGATAGATGGTGCACAGCTTTTCCGCCCAGAGATCGTATTCCGGCATGAAGGTGAACCGCCTGTAGGCCCCCAGACGGCGGGGGGCGGCGATGGTCCAGCCGGTTTCCTCGATCACCTCGCGATACAGCGCGGCAATCGGCGCCTCGCCGCGATCAATGCCGCCGCCGGGCAGTTGAAATTCGGGTGTCGGCGCGTCTTGATGCGTGACCAGAATATCGCGCCCGCGCGCCAGAACGGCATAAACACCGGGCCGCAACCGGTATCTGCGTCCGGGTTCGGGGCTGTCGCCCATGCGTCGGATCATGTTTGCCCCTTGGTCTGTTGGACTGTTGCGCCTATATGGCCGCGATATGCCAAATGGCCGCGCTTGCCGGAACCCCCACCGGAACCCCCAGAGGATTTTGCGATGACTTTTGCCCAGAAACTTGCATGGGATGATACCGTCCTGCCGTTTCAACTTGATGCCGCCGATATTCGCGGGCGCGTTGCGCGTCTGGATGGGGTGCTGGACGGGATTCTGAAACAGCATGATTACCCGCCCCAAGTTGAGGCGTTGGTTGCCGAGATGGCGCTGTTGACGGCGTTGATCGGACAGACAGTGAAACTGCGGTGGAAGCTGTCGTTGCAGGTGCAATCGGACGGACCGGTGCGGATGATTGCCACCGATTACTACGCCCCCGAAGCCGAGGGCGAACAGGCCCGTATCCGCGCCTATGCCAGCTATGACGCCGACCGGCTGACGGACGCCGCCCCGTTCGACCATATCGGTAAGGGCTATTTCGCGGTGCTGATTGATCAGGGGCCGGGGACTGCGCCCTATCAGGGGATCGCGCCGCTGACGGGCGGGTCATTGGCGGCGAGCGCCGAGGGGTATTTTGCGCAATCCGAACAGTTGCCGACGCGATTCGCGCTAAGTTTCGCGCGGTCGATCGAGGATGCGCGCGGCGAGCATTGGCGCGCAGGCGGCGTGATGGTGCAGCATATCCCGACCGCCAGTCCGCTGGTCGGTCAATCCGGCGGATCGGGCGAGGGCGGGCTGTTGCTGCCCATCGACCTGTTCGCGCCATCCGAAGCCGAGAATTGGAACCGCATCAACATCCTCTTGGATACCGTTGAAATACTGGAACTGATCGGGCCGTCGGTTGCGCCGACGGATTTGCTGGTGCGGCTGTTTCATCAGGAAGAGCCGCGCGTGTTCGATGCGCAGCCGGTGCGGTTTGGATGCACCTGTTCCGAGGCGCGGGTGCGGCAGACGATGTCGATCTATTCCGCCAAGGACATCCGGCGGATGACCACGGATGACGGGCTGGTGACAGCGGATTGCCAGTTTTGCAGCGCGCATTACGAGATGGACCCGGCGACGCTGGGGTTCGAGGCGACGCGGGATGCCGGTTGATCTGAACGCTGTTCGCGCGGGGTTGGCGCGGGGTGCGCCGCCCTCGACGGATTATGACCTGAATCCGGGGTTCATCCTGCCCGAAGGGCGGGTCTTGCGGCCTGCGGCGGTGCTGGTGGCGTTCATGGATGGACCCGATGGGTTGCGGGTGCTGCTGACGAAACGCTCGTCGCGGTTGCAGCACCATCCGGGACAGATCGCCTTTCCAGGCGGCAAGGTCGATCCGGGCGATGCCGATGCGGTGGCCGCCGCCTTGCGCGAGGCCGAAGAAGAGGTGGGCCTGCCGCGCGCGTCGGTCGAGATTATTGGCACCCTGCCCACGCATGAAACCGTCACCGCGTTTCAGGTGACGCCGGTGGTGGCGCATATCACGCGCGATTTCGTGCCAGTGGCCGAGGCGGGCGAGGTCGAAGAGGTGTTCACGGTTCCTGCCGCGCATGTGCTGGACCCGACCCGCTATTCGGTTCAGGCGCGGCGGTGGCGCGGGCAAAGGCGGCTCTATTACACCGTGCCGTGGGGACCCTATTACATCTGGGGCGCCACGGCGCGCATCCTGAAAGGGCTGGCGGACCGGGTGGCGGGATGATCACCGGCGACTGGATTGCGCGACCCGAAACGCAGGCGGTGATGGCGATGCTGACGGGCGCTGGGCATCAGGCGCTGTTCGTTGGAGGTTGTGTGCGCAATGCGCTGTTGGGGGCAAAGGTCGATGATATCGACATTGCCACCGATGCGCGGCCTGACCGGGTCATGGCGTTGGCCGTTGCGGCGGGGCTGCGCGCGGTGCCGACGGGGATCGACCACGGCACGGTGACGGTGATCGCAGGCGGGTTGCCGCATGAGGTGACGACGTTTCGCCGCGATGTGGCGACCGATGGCCGACATGCGGTCGTCGCCTTTGCCGATACCGCGCTGGAGGATGCGCAGCGGCGCGATTTCACCATGAATGCGCTCTATGCGCAGGCGGATGGCGCGGTGGTGGACCCGCTGGGCGGGATGGCTGATCTGCGCGCGCGGCATGTGCGGTTCATCGGCGATGCCCGCGCGCGCATTGCCGAGGATTACCTGCGCATCCTGCGCTATTTCCGCTTTCACGCTTGGTATGGCGATGCGGGCGCGGGAATGGACCCGGACGCGCTGGCCGCGATTGCCGACAGTCTGGATGGGCTGGCGCGGCTATCGCGCGAACGGGTGGGAAAAGAGGCGATGAAACTGCTGGCCGCGCCGGACCCCGCGCCTGCGGTCGCGGCAATGCGGGCGGTGGGCGTGTTGGGCGCGGTGTTGCCGGGGGCCAATGACCGCGCGCTGGCGCCGTTGGTGCATCTGGGCGGCGTGGACCCGGTGCTGCGGCTGGCGGCGATAACCGACCCTGATACGGCAGAAACCCTGCGCCTGTCGCGGGCCGATCTGCGGCGGTTGGCGGCGTTGCGCGACGCGGCGATGGGGGCGATGGGGCTGCCGGAACTGGGATACCGGCTGCGCGGTGATGGGCGGGGGGCGGCGCTATTGCGGGCGGCGTTCATGGAACAGCCTGTTGACCTCGCTGCGGTGGAAGCGGGCGTTGCCGCTGTTTTTCCGGTCACAGCGGCAGACCTGATGCCTGCGCTGACGGGGGCGGCGCTGGGCGCGCAGTTGGCGGCGCTTGAATCGCGCTGGATCGCGTCGGGATTCGCCCTGACGCGGGATCAGTTGCTGGCGGGCGGGTGACTTTGGCCGCGAATCCCGCTATGTGCGGCGCAAGTCGCAAAGGGGTTGCCGATGTTCCGCTGGTTCGAAAACCTGGTCGATCCCTATGCGCCCTACCCGGAATCGGATGTTCCGCCGACCCGGTTATGGCCGTTCCTGAAGCAATACCTGATCCCGTTTCGCGCGCTGTTTCTGGCCGCGATGCTGTTCAAGGCTATCGTGGCTTTTGGGGATGTGGCGATTGTCTGGTATGTTGGCCGCGTCATCGACTATCTGGGGGCCGACACGCCCGCCGCCGTCTGGGCCGCGCATGGGACCGAGATCATGACAGTGGCCGCCGTGATCCTGATCCTGCGGCCCCTGCTGTCGGCGGTGGATGTTGCGCTGTTGCACAATACGATCATGCCGAATTTCGGCACCATGATCCGCTGGCGTGCGCATCGCCACGTGCTGCGGCAACCCGTCGGTTGGTTTGAAAGCGATTTCGCGGGGCGCATTGCCAACCGGATCATGCAGACCCCGCCTGCTGCCGGTGAGGCGGTGTTTCAGGTGCTGGATGCGGTGACATTTGCGCTGACCACGCTGATCGGGGCGATGGTGCTGCTGGCCGGGGCGGACTGGCGGCTGCTGATCCCGCTGGTGATCTGGATCGTGCTGTATCTGGCGCTGATGCGGTGGACGGTGCGCCATGCCGCGCCCGCGTCCGAGGCGTCATCGGATGCGCGGTCTGCCATCACGGGGCGCGTGGTGGACAGTTACACCAACATCCATTCGGTCAAGATGTTCGCCCATCATGACCGCGAGATCGCCTATGCTCGCGAGGCAATCGAAGACGCGCGGCAGGCGATGGCGCGGGAAATGCGGATCATCACCACGATGGATGTGACGCTGACCACGCTGAACGGGTTCCTGATTACCGGGGTGACGGGTCTGGCGCTGTGGCTGTGGTATCACGGGATGACGAGCGTGGGCGCGGTCGCGGCGGCGTCGGCGCTGGTGCTGCGGCTGAACAACCTGACCTATTGGATCATGTGGGCGACGACCAATCTGGTGCAATCGCTGGGCGTGGTGGCCGAAGGGATGCAGACCATCGCGCAGCCGGTGACGCTGGTCGATGGTGCGGGGGCGCGGGCGTTGCAAGTCAGCGCGGGGCGGATTGAACTGGATGCGCTGGACCACCGCTATGGTCGCCGCGCGGGTGGGCTGGGGCCGGTGACACTGACCATTCCTGCGGGGCAGAAGGTGGGGCTGGTGGGGCAGTCGGGGGCGGGGAAAACGACGCTGGTGAAGCTGTTGTTGCGGTTTTACGATGCGGATGGCGGCGATATCCGCATCGACGGGCAGTCGATCCGCGATGTGACGCAGGACAGTCTGCGCGGCGCCATCGGCATGGTGCAACAGGATAGCGCGCTGTTGCACCGGTCGGTGCGCGACAACATCCTGTATGGGCGGCCGGATGCGACCGAGGCGCAGATGATCGCCGCCGCGCAAAAGGCCGAGGCACACGCGTTCATCCTTGGTTTGCAGGACAGCGCGGGGCGCACGGGCTATGACGCGCAGGTGGGCGAGCGCGGCGTAAAACTGTCGGGCGGACAGCGGCAGCGGATCGCGCTGGCGCGGGTGATCCTGAAGGATGCGCCGATTCTGGTGCTGGACGAGGCGACATCGGCGCTGGATAGCGAGGTCGAGGCGGCGATCCAGGATACGCTCTACGCCATGATGCAGGGCAAGACCGTGATCGCCATCGCGCACCGGCTGTCCACCATCGCGCGGATGGACCGGATCATCGTGCTGGATCAGGGCCGTATCGTCGAGGATGGCAGCCATGCCGAATTGCTGGCGGCGGGCGGGCGCTATGCCCGCTATTGGGCGCGGCAATCGGGCGGGTTCATCGGGTTGCAGGACGCGGCGGAATAGCGCGATAGCGGCGGGCCAAGGCTTGGCTTTTCGCGCCGCAGGGTGTTTGTTGCGGCCATGAAAATCACCGCCATCGCCGATCTGATCGCACCGTTCCGCCCCGCCATCGGTGCGCCGCCACGACGGCTGTTGCCGTTCTTTGCCTGGTGCCTGTCGGGGTCGTGGTGGGGATTGGTGGTGGCCACGGTGCTGTCGGCGGCGGCGGGCGTGCTGGACGTGATCATGGCCTGGTATCTGGGGCTGGTGATCGACGCGGCGGTGGGGTCGCCCCCGGCGCAGGTCTGGACCGATAATGCGACCCTGTTCGCCAGTTTCGGGCTGTTCCTGCTGCTGGCGAAACCGGCGATATTCGGCCTGTCAGTGGCGGCCAATGCGATCATCCTGCAACCGGGGCTGATGCCGCTCGCGCTGTCGCGGCTGCATCGCTGGACGATGGGCCATGCGGTGACGTTCTTTGACAATGATTTCGCCGGACGCATCGCGCAGAAACAGATGCAGGCGGCGCGCGCGGTGACAGATGTGGTCAGCGAAACCATCAACACGGTGGCCTTTGCGCTGGCGTCGCTGATCGGGTCGGTGCTGTTTCTGTTCATCATCGACATCTGGATCGGCGTCGCACTTGCGGTCTGGGTCTGTGTCTATATCGCGCTGATCGCGTGGTTCATGCCGCGCATCCAGCGCCGGTCAGCGGTGCGGGCGGCGGCGCGGGCCACGGTGACGGGCGTGGTGGTGGACACGATCACCAATATCAAGACGGTCAAGCTGTTCGGTCATTCCGCGCATGAGGATCGCGCCGCGATCCGGTCGATGGTGGGCTATCGCGACAGTGCGATTGTGTTCGGCGAATTGTCGGTGTGGTTCCGGTCGCTGCTGATGGTGCTGGCGGGGGTGCTGCCACTGGTGCTGATCGGCGGCACGATTCAGTTGTGGCAGGCGGGGACGGCGTCACCGGGCGATATTGCGGCGGCGGGGGCGTTGTCGATCCGGATCAGCCAGATGACCGGCTGGGTCAGTTTTTCGCTGATGAACATCTATGCCAGCATCGGCGAGGTCGAGGACGGGATGCGCACCCTGACCCCGCCGCATGATCTGCCCGATGCACCCGACGCCGTGGTGTTGGGGCGGGTCACGGGGGCCTTGCGGTTTGACCATGTAAGTTTCGCCTATGGGCGGCGGCGCGGCGGGATACAGGATGTCACGCTGGACATCGCGCCGGGGGAGAAGATCGGCATCGTCGGCGCGTCGGGGGCGGGGAAATCGACACTGGTGTCGCTGTTGTTGCGGCTTTACGACACGGAAACCGGACGCGTGATGATCGACGGGCAGGATGTGCGCGGCGTGACACAGGAAAGCCTGCGCCAGCAGATCGCCATGGTCACGCAGGAAACCGCGATGTTCAACCGGTCGGCGCGCGACAATATCCTGTATGGCAGGCCCGACGCCACCGAGGCCGAGGTGATCGCAGCGGCAACGGCGGCCGAGGCGCATGACTTCATCCTTGGGCTGAAGGATCACGCCGGGCGGCCCGGTTATGACGCGCATCTGGGTGAGCGGGGCGTGAAGCTGTCGGGCGGGCAGCGGCAGCGGATCGCCTTGGCCCGCGCGATTCTGAAGGACGCGCCGGTGCTGGTGCTGGACGAGGCGACATCGGCGCTGGATTCAGAGGTCGAGGCCGCGATCCAGACCGCGCTGACCCGCGTGATGCAGGGCAAGACGGTGCTGGCGATTGCGCATCGGTTGTCCACCATCGCGCAGATGGACCGGATCATCGTGCTGGATCAGGGTCGTATCGTCGAAACCGGGCGGCATGATGACCTGCTGGCGCAGGGCGGGCTGTATGCGCGGTATTGGGAACGGCAGTCGGGTGGGTTCCTGCGGCTGGACGCGGCGGCGGAATAGGGCTTGGTCCCTGCGCGCGCGCGGGGTAGTGCCTGCGGATGGACCGTATCGAGATCACGATTGACCGGCTGGGGCATCTGGGCGACGGCATCGCCCACAAAGACGCGTCTGGTCCGCTGTTTGCGCCGCTGACCCTGCCCGGTGAACGGGTGTCGGGGGTGCCGGATGGCGCGCGGCTGACCGATCTGCGGATTGTGGAACCATCGCCCCTGCGGGTCGCCGCGCCTTGTGCGCAGTATCGCGCCTGCGGGGGATGCGTGCTGCAACACGCCGAGGACGGGTTTGTGGCAGACTGGAAGCGTGACGTGGTCCGTCAGGCGCTGAACGCGCATGGTATCGACGCCACATTCCTGCCGGTCCTGACCTCGCCGCCCGAATCGCGGCGGCGTGCGGCGTTTTCGGCGCGGCGGACGAAAAAGGGCGCTTTGGCGGGGTTCCACGCCCGCGCGTCCGATACCGTGATCGAGGTGCCCGATTGCCGGGTTATCCGTCCCGAACTGCGCGCGCTGCTGCCCTTGGCGCGCGAATTGGCGGTGTTGGGGTCGTCGCGCAAGGGCGAATTGTCGGTGCAGGTCACGCTGTCGGATGGCGGGCCGGATTTGGCGGTATCGGGCGGCAAGCCGCTGGACCCGGAATTGCGCATGGTGCTGGGCGCGATCTGTGACCGCGACCGGCTGGCGCGCATCGCCTGGGACGGCGAGGTGGTGGCGCTGCGGTCGGCGCCGGTGCAGCGGATGGGCGCGGCGCGCGTCACGCCATCCCCCGGCGCGTTCCTGCAAGCCACCGTCGAGGGCGAGGCGGCGCTGCTGGCGATGGTGCGCGAGATCGTGGCAGATGCCGACCGCGTGGTCGATCTGTTCGCAGGGTGCGGCACGTTCGCGCTGCCGCTGGCCGACCGGGCCGAGGTGCATGCTGTCGAGGCCGAGGCGGGCATGACGGCAGTGCTGGACCGTGCCTGGCGTGACACCCCCGGTTTGCACCGCGTCAGCGTGGAGACCCGCGATCTGTTCCGCCGTCCGTTGCAACCCGACGAGCTGGTGCGATTCGACGCCGCCGTGATCGACCCGCCGCGCGCCGGGGCCGAGGCGCAGGTGATGGAGCTGGCCCGCGCGCGGGTGCGGCGTATCGCGATGGTCAGTTGCAATCCGGTGACCTTTGCGCGCGACACCGCGATCCTGATCCGCGCGGGTTATGCGCTGGGTGCGGTGCAGGTGGTGGATCAATTCCGCTGGTCGCCGCATGTCGAGGTTGTGGCGGGGCTGACGCTCACATCCGCGTGAGGGGCATTGTGCCCCTAGGCGCGGCGGCCTTGGGCGTGTAGAGCATGGCGCAAAAAAGCGAGGCAGCGCGATGCGGTTCATATTCAGGATGTTGGCTTTGCTGGCGCTGCTGGCCGTGGCGGGCTGTGCGTCGAAATTCCAACGCTATGATGGACCCGAGGTCACCCATGTGCTGGTGAACAAGGGCGAGCGGCGGATGCACCTGTTCCACCATGATAAAGTGCTGGAAAGCTATGATATCGGGCTGGGCTTTGCCCCCATCGGCCACAAGTCGGTCGAAGGCGACGGGCGGACCCCCGAAGGGCAATACTGGATCGACCGGCGCAACCCGAACAGCGCCTATCACCTGTCGATCGGGATTTCCTATCCAAACGCTGCTGACCGGGCCGCTGCCGCCGCGCTGGGCAAAAGCCCCGGTGGCGATATTTTCATCCACGGCACGCCCAAGGCGTTTCGTCGCGCGCCGCCGGATTGGTCTGCCGGGTGCATCACGGTCAAGAACCGCGAGATCGAACAGATCTATGCGATGGTGCGCGACGGGACGCCGATCACGATTAACCCGTAGTCAATTGGCCGTGATCAGTTGGCACCCATCTCCAGCACCCACCAGATCTTGCCGTTGCTTTCCTGAAACCAGTTGAAGCCCATGACATTGGCGCGCGGGTCAAGGATGATGCGGCGCGGACCTTCTTCTTCGAGCCAGGCGGCGAGGGTTTCCACCTCTGTCTCATAGGTTTCGCTGATCGCCTCACCGATGAACAGCCCGCCGAAACCCACGCGCCGTGCGCGGTCGATGGGCGAAGACCCGTCCGACCCGAAATGCCAGGGCCGGTTCTGCAACGACATGTCGCGCGCGTGGGTGGCGGCGGCGGCGTTCAGTTGCGCATCAAAGGCGACGGGCGGCGCAGCGGCCGCGGCGCGCAGCGAGTTGACCGAATCCAGCATGCGGAACTGGATATTGCTGCTTTGCCCTTCGTTGATGCGATAGAGTTTCGGCAGCGGCTTGCCATCAGGGCCCAGCGTCGGTTCAGGTGCAGGCGCACAGGCCGCCAAGGCCAAGGAGGCCACAAGCAAAAGGCTGATCAGTCGCAACATGGGGGTACCGCCGTTAATGTTTCGCGTTCTGCCTATCGTGCCAAGCGTGGCGTATCAAACCCACATCGGCGTGTCGCTGCCGCCTGACGCGGCTTTGATTTGCGACTGCGGCTTTCCCGCCATAATACTGTCATCACACGGGATCAATCCCGCGCGCAATTCCGATCACCGGACATGAGGTAGACCCATGAAACCCGCCGTTACCCTTGGCAGACGTTCGTTTCTAGCATCGGGGGTGGCCGCGCTGGCCACGCCGGCGCTGGCACAGGCGACCAACCCGATCGCGCAGCAATTGGAAAATGCCGCCACCATCGAAATAGAGCGTGACCTGTCCTCTGCCGTGCGCCGCAACACATCAAGCTTTCGCACCCTGGAATGGCAGCCATATTTTTCATCGCTGGACGGTGGGGCGATTCTGGTCGATATCGACAGCCGCGCCCTGCATTTCTGGGAACCGACCGGCACTTATCACCTGTATCCGTCATCGGTGCCGCTGTCGGACGATCTGACCCGGCGCGGGCGCACCGAGATCATCAAGAAGGTCGAAGGCCCGGAATGGCGCCCGACCCCGTCGATGAAGCTGCGCAACCCGGAATGGCCCGATTTTGTGCCCGCCGGGCCGGATAATCCGCTGGGAACCCACGCATTGTGGCTGTCATGGCAGTATTACCGCATCCACGGCACCCACGACACGCGCAAGATCGGGCGTCGTTCGTCCAATGGCTGCATCGGGCTGTACAACGAACACATCGCACAGCTTTTCGCGATGACCAAAGTGGGCACACAAGTGTTGCTAATTTGACGACATCGGGGCCAAGGCTTCGCAAAAAAAACCAAGATGCATTTGCAATCCCGGTGCGTTGCTTGTTAAGACCGAATTACGAGGTAAGACTTGGTGCCTGTCGCAGATCACTGCGATGGGCGGATATCTGGAGGATAACATGAAGAAACTCGTTCTCGCTGCTGCTCTGACCGCTGCTGCTTCGACCGCTTTCGCTGGCAACCTGACCGCTCCCGTTCTGGAAGCACCCGTGGTTGTTGAAGAAGCCGCTGCCGGCTCTTCGGGCGGCGTCCTGATCCCCCTGCTGCTGCTGGTCATCGTTGCCGCAGCAATCTCGCAGTAATCTGCGCTGGGCTAAAGACCTGAAAAAGGCGGTGGGTGACCACCGCCTTTTTCTATTTGTGCAAGTCGTTGTTGCGCCTTGGATCAGCCGATCCAGCCCTTGAGGTTGTCGGCGATCACGGCGGACAGGGCGGTGATGTGCGCGTCATCATCGTTCAGGCAGGGGATATAGACGAAATGGTCGCCCCCGGCTTCTTCGAAACTTTCGCGGATCTCGCCATTGATTTCTTCCAGCGTTTCGATGCAGTCGGATGAAAACGCGGGCGCGATGACGGCGATGCGTTTCTTGCCGTCTTCGCGGGCCAGACGCGCGACCTCATCTACCGTGTAAGGTTTCAGCCATTCCTCGGGGCCGAAACGCGACTGGAACGTGGTCATGATCTGCGTCTTGTCCCAGCCCAGCCGTTCGCGCAGCAGGCGCGTGGTTTTCTGGCACTGGCAATGGTAGGGGTCGCCTTCCATCAGATAGCGTTTCGGCACGCCATGATAGGAACAGACCAGCAATTCCGGGCGGTGTTCCTCGGCGGCATAGGCGCGTTCAACCGATTGCGCCAGCGCCTCGATATACAGCGGATGATCGAAATAGGGCGGCACGGTGCGCGAGGACGGCTGCCATTTGGCGGCCATCAGCGCGCGAAAGAACTGGTCATTCGCGGTGGCGGACGTTGCACCGGCGTATTGCGGATAAAGCGGGAAGAACAGGATGCGGGTGCAGCCCGCCTTGATCATCGCCTCGACGCGCGACATCGTGGACGGGTTGCCATAGCGCATGCAGAAATCCACCATGACATTGTCGCCGAACATATCCTGCATGGATTGCGCGATCTTGGCGGTCTGGTCGCGGGTGATCGTCATCAACGGGCTTTCGTTCTTGGCCTCGTTCCAGATCAGCTTGTAGTTCGCGCCCGAGGTGAAGGGACGTTTGGTCAGGATCACCAGTTGCAAGAGCGGCTGCCACAGCCACGGCGAATAGTCGATCACGCGGCGGTCGGACAGAAATTCGTTCAGATAGCGCCGCATCGACCAATAATCATGGTTGTCCGGGGTGCCAAGGTTGGACAGCAGCACCCCGATTTTCTGCTGCGGCACCATGGGGTGATCAGCAGCGGCATGTGCGGGTCTGGTCAGATGGGTCGGCGACGTGGCGTCAAGCATCGTCGGCTCCTTACGGATGGTGCGGATACATCGGGTTGCACATAACCGCTGGCGGGCGAAGGTCAATCTTGCAGAGGTGTTTCCGTGGCCTGTAACGCCTCGGCAAGCCGCTTTGCCGCAGAACCGGGGCGCAAAGGCTGGGGCTGGCTGGCATCCGGGGCCCAGCCGGTCAGTGTTACAAGATCGAAGGTGGCGGGGATACGGCCGTCGGGGGTGCCGTGCAGGTCCGTATAGATCGCAGCGGCGCGCAGCAGGATGGCGCGGCGGGTCGGGTGACGCAGGCGGGCCAGCATGGCGTTGCCCTCGCCCATCGCGCGCAGGTCGCGCATCAGGTGCAGCGGCGAGGCATAGGTGACGTTGATCCGCGCCGAATCAGCCACCGGCAGCGCCAGCCCCGCGCGTTGCAGCAGTGCCCCCATGTCACGGATATCGGCCATCGGCAGCACGCGGGGCGACAGCCCGCCGGTGATTTCGGTTTCGGCTGTCGCCACTGCGGCGCGCAATTCATGCAGGGTCTGGCCGCCAAGCGCGAGGCCAAGGAACATCCCGTCGGGGCGCAGCGCGCGGGCGCATTGGATCACCTGACCCACCGGGTCATTCGCCCAATGCAGACCCATGGCATGGATGACCAGGTCGGCGCAGCCCTGGGTTACGTCCAGCGTGTCATCATCCGCAATCACGCGCGCGCCGGGGATCATGTCCTGCCACGGCGCGGCCATCCCGGTCACAATCACGGGCGCTGTAAACGCCCTGTTAACCATCGCAAGGCGATCCTCGACCTCGGCCCGCGCGATGTCGTGCAGGAAGGTCTGGCTGGCGCGGGCGCGGTTGCGCAACAGCGCGGTGCGGTCGGTAAGCAAGGGATGTGACATGCGACACGACATAGGGCGCGGGCGATGAACATGCAAACCGCGCTGCATGTGCTGTATCCGCCGCGCTGTCTGTCCTGTGGCGTTGTGGTGGACAGCGATTTCGGCCTGTGCAGCGCGTGTTGGCGCGAAACCCCGTTCATCGAGGGGTTGTGCTGTGACACTTGCGGTGTGCCGCTGCCGGGTCAATCGGACATTGCCGTGCAGTGCGACACCTGTCTGGCGCTGGCGCGGCCCTGGGATCAGGGGCGGGCGGCGCTGGAATACCGCGATATCGGGCGGAAACTGGTGCTGGGGCTGAAACATGGCGATCGCCACGATATCGTGCGGCCTGCCGCACGGTGGATGGCGCGGGCGGCGCGTCCGATCCTGCGGGACGGCATGTTGATCGCGCCGATCCCGCTGCATTGGTTGCGGCTGTTGAAGCGAAAGTTCAACCAATCCGCGTTGTTGGCCAATGCGCTGGCCAAGGAAACCGGGCTTGATTGCTGCCCGGACCTGATGCAACGGCACCGCCATACCCCGGTCTTGGACGGCAAGGGGCTGGACCAGCGATTCGCTACGCTGGATGCTGCGCTGTCGCTGCATCCCCGGCGGCGGCACCGGATCGCGGGGCGGCCCGTTCTGATCGTGGATGACGTGATGACATCGGGCGCGACGCTGGCGGCGGCGGCGGATATCTGTCGCGCGGGCGGGGCCAGTCACATTGCCGTTCTGGTTCTGGCGCGCGTTGCAAAGGACGGCTAAATCGCGCAGGTTAACGCAGTCTCAGGAGCGCGCCATGCAGACCGTCGAAATCTACACCATGGGTTATTGCGGCTATTGCCACGCCGCCAAGCGTCTGTTGACGCAGAAAAACGTAGCGTTTACCGAGTTCAGTCTGGACAGCAACCCCGCCCTGCGGACCGAGATGATGGCCCGTGCCAAAGGTCGCCATACCGTGCCGCAAATCTTCATTGGCGGGGTACATGTCGGCGGCAGCGACGATCTGCATGCGCTGGACCGGGCGGGTAAACTTGACCGCATGTTGCAGGGCTGATGATGCGCGCGGGGCTGGTGCAACTGTCGTCGACGGATGATCCGGTCGCCAATCTGACCGTGACCGCTGCGCTGGTGGCCGAGGCCGCGCGCGGTGGCGCGCAGTTTATCCTCACGCCCGAGGTGACGAATTGCGTGTCGCTGTCGCGCGATCATCAGCGCGCGGTGTTGCAGCACGAAGATGATGACATCACCCTGGCCGGTCTGCGCGCGGCGGCGGCGCAACATGGCGTGTGGGTCTTGATCGGGTCGCTGGCGTTGAAAACCGGCGATGCCGATGGGCGGTTTGCCAACCGGTCGTTCCTGATCGCACCGGATGGGGCGATTGCCGCGCGCTATGACAAGATCCACATGTTTGATGTTGATGTGTCCGCCACCGAAACCTACCGCGAATCATCTGGCTATCGCCCCGGTGAGCGCGCGGTGCTGGCGGAGACGCCATTGGGCCGCATCGGCATGACGGTGTGTTACGACATGCGGTTCCCGCATCTGTATCGCCGTCTGGCGCAGGCGGGGGCGGATATCCTGACCGTGCCATCCGCGTTCTCGCCGGTCACGGGGGCGGCGCATTGGCATGTGCTGTTGCGGGCGCGCGCGATTGAAACCGGGTGTTTCGTGCTGGCCCCGGCGCAGACCGGGGTGCATCGCCAATCCGACGGGCGCGAACGGCGGACTTATGGTCATTCGCTGGCGGTTGCGCCTTGGGGTGAGGTGCTGGCGGATGGTGGCACGGAACCGGGTGTCACGCTGGTGGACCTTGACCTGACCGCTGTGCCCGATGCGCGCAGGCGGGTGCCGTCGCTGCGTCATGACCGTGACTTTGCGGGTCTGTGAATGCCGGAAACGCAAAATGCTCCGGTCAATGCACTTGCCGTTGCCCTGTTCAGCGAGGTGCTGACGATTGACCAGATGCTGCGGCACCGGCTGACCCGTGTATTGCCCGGCGGGATGGAAATCAGCCATTTTTCCGTGTTGAACCATCTGGCGCGGTTCAACGTCGAACGCACCCCTGCACAACTGGCACGCGCGTTTCACGTCACGCGGGGCGCGATGACCAACACCTTGGGCAAGCTGGAATGGGCGGGATACATCCATATTCGCCCGGATTGGGACGACGCGCGGCGCAAGCAGGTGTCGCTAAGCCCCACAGGGCGGCAGGCGCGAGATGCGGCGCTGGCGGCGATCAGCCCGGTGTTGACCGAACTGTTCACGGAAATGGGCGAGGACAAGGTGCGCGCCATCGTCCCCACCCTGCGCGAATTGCGGATCAAGCTGGAAAGCGACGCGGATCAGCCGCGCTGAATCGACGCTGTGACGTAATTCACGCTCAGGTCGCGGTCGGAAATCGACCAGGACCATGACACCGGGTTGAACACGTATCCCTTGCGGTCCACCGGATCGAGGCCCGCGCGCGACATCAGGTCGAACAATTCCTCCGGCGTGATGAACTTGGTCCAGTCATGCGTACCCTTGGGCAGCCAGCGCATGACATGTTCTGCCCCAATGATCGCCATCAGATAGGATTTGGCATTGCGGTTGATGGTCGAACACAGATGCAGCCCGCCGGGGCGCAGCAACTGCCGACACGCCGTCAGATAGGCCAGCGGGTCGGACACATGTTCGACCACTTCCATGTTCAGCACGACGTCGAATTGTTCGCCTGCGGCGGCCATCGCCTCGGCTGTGGTGTGGCGATAGTCGATGGTCAGACCCGATTTTTCGGCATGGATGCGGGCCACGGGGATGTTGCGCGGGGCAGCATCGGCGCCCACAACTGTTGCCCCCAGCCGCGCCATCGGTTCCGACAACAGCCCGCCGCCGCACCCGATATCGAGGATACGCAACCCGGCAAAGGGCGCGGGCCCGGTCAGGTCGCGGTCAAATTCCCCGGCGATCTGGCGCGTGATGTAATCCAGCCGGACCGGGTTCATCATGTGCAGCGGTTTGAATTTGCCGGTCGGATCCCACCATTCGGCGGCCATTGCTTCGAATTTGGCGACCTCTGCGGCGTCAACTGTTCCTGTGCTGGCTTGCATTTCGGCCTCCTTGGCTATCTTTAACCTCAGACCCTATATGTAGGACGAGGATGGACAAGGTCCTGAGCCAAAAAAGCGCAGCCCAGTATTTGCACCCGCAGATCGACCCGTTCGATCAGCGCATGGTCGATGTGGGTGACGGCCATAACATCTATATGGAGCAGTCCGGGAACCCGAACGGCGCCCCCGTGGTCGTGTTGCACGGCGGTCCGGGCGGCGGGTGCAGCCCTGCGATGCGGCGGTATTTCGATCCGCGCCATTACCGGGTGATCTTGTTCGATCAGCGCGGTTGCGGGCGGTCGCGGCCCCATGCCAGCGTGGTGGACAACACGACATGGCATCTGGTCCGCGACATCGAGACGATCCGCACCCTGTTGGACATCGACCGCTGGACGCTGTTTGGCGGCAGTTGGGGGGCGACGCTGGCGTTGATCTATGCGCAGGCGCATCCCGACCGGGTGGAACGTCTGGTGCTGCGCGGCGTGTTTCTGGCGACGCAAGCAGAACTGGCGTGGTTTTATGGCGGCGGGGCGGGCAAATTCTGGCCCGAAACATGGGCGCGGTTTGCCGATATCATCCCCGAGGATGAGCGCGGCGATCTGATTGCCGCCTATGGGCAGCGGTTGTTCTGCGGCGATATCCCCACGGAAACGCGGTTTGGGCGCGCCTGGTCGGCGTGGGAGAACGCGCTGGCGTCGATGCAGGCCGATGGGCAGGGCGGCGAGGGGCCGGGCGATTATGCCCGCGCCTTTGCCCGGCTGGAAAACCACTATTTCCGCCACGGGGCGTTTCTGGAATTTGATGGCCAGATCATGGCTCACATGGACCGGATCGCGCATTTGCCCGGCCATATCGTGCAGGGCCGCTATGACATGATCTGCCCGCCCGAAGCGGCGTGGAAACTGGCGGCACGTTGGCCCAATGCGGAACTGCACATGGTGCGCAACGCGGGTCACGCGCTGTCGGAACCCGGTATCAGCGCCGAATTGGTGCGGATCATGGACCGGCTGGCGAGCGACGCGCGGTAACGACGCGCTTGCATCCCGCGCGCGTTGGGCCTATGTGACATGCAACAGCGGCGCGTCGGGGTCCACACCCGATACCCTCGGAACCTGAAACGGGCCGCGCGCCCGTTTTTTTGTGCTTGATTGAACCGGACCTGACCCATGAACAACCTGATCGCCAAAGCTGCTCTGGATCGCCGCATGGCCGACATCGTCGGTCCGGTTCTGACCGATATGGGGTTCGAACTGGTGCGCGTGCGGCTGATGGGCGGGCAGGTCAAGACCTTGCAGATCATGGCCGACCGGCCCGAGGGCGGCATCACCGTCGACGACTGCGGTGAGATTTCGACGGCTGTGTCCGCGGTACTGGACGTGCAAGACCCGCTGGCCGATCCCTATATGCTGGAGGTGTCCAGCCCCGGCATCGACCGCCCCCTGACGCGGCTGAAGGATTTCGAGATGTTCGAAGGCTATGAGGCCCGCGTCGAGACGGACGAGATGATCGACGGCCGCCGCCGCTTCAAGGGCGTTCTGGCGGGCGTCGAGGGCGACGAGATATTGATCAACATTGAAGAAGGCACGGTCGGGCTGAAATTCGACTGGCTGTCGGACGCGAAGCTGGTGCTGACCGACGAGCTGATCACCGAAATGCTGCGGCAGAAAAAGGCCGCGGGCGTTGCCGATCTGGACGAGACGCAATTCGATACGATTGAAACCGAAAACGGTTCCGAGGAGGACTGAGCATGGCCATCACATCCGCAAACCAGCTTGAACTGTTGCAAACCGCCGAGGCGGTGGCCCGTGAAAAGATGATCGACCCCGGTCTGGTGGTCGAGGCGATGGAAGAAAGCCTCGCCCGCGCGGCCAAGTCGCGTTACGGCGCGGAAATGGATATCCGGGTCAAGATCGACCGCAAGACCGGGCGCGCCAGCTTTACCCGCGTGCGGACTGTGGTGGCCGATGATGCGGTGGAAAACTATCAGGCCGAACTGACCGTCGCGCAGGCCAAGCCCTATCTGGCCAATCCGGCCATTGGTGATCTGGTGATCGAGGAAGTGCCCCCGGTCGATCTGGGCCGAATCGCCGCGCAATCGGCCAAGCAGGTGATCCTGCAAAAGGTCCGCGAGGCGGAACGCGACCGGCAGTATGAACAATTCAAGGATCGCGCCGGCACCATCGTCAACGGCGTGGTCAAGCGCGAGGAATTCGGCAACGTCATGGTCGAAATTCAGGGCGTCGGCGAAGCGATCCTGCGCCGCAACGAAAAGATTGGCCGCGAATCGCACAAGCTGGGTGACCGTATCCGCGCCTATGTCAAAGACGTGCGCCGGGAAGCGCGCGGCCCGCAGATTTTCCTGTCGCGCACCGCGCCCGAATTCATGGCCGCGCTGTTCAAGATGGAAGTGCCCGAGATTTACGATGGCGTGATCGAAATCAAGGCCGTCGCCCGTGACCCCGGCTCGCGCGCCAAGATTGCCGTGATCAGCTATGACAACTCGATTGATCCCGTGGGTGCCTGCGTGGGCATGCGCGGCAGCCGTGTGCAAGCGGTGGTGAACGAATTGCAGGGCGAAAAGATCGACATCATTCCGTGGAATCAGGATATGCCGACGTTCCTTGTCAACGCGCTGCAACCGGCCGAAGTGTCGAAAGTGGTGCTGGACGACGAGGCCGAGCGCATCGAGGTGGTGGTGCCGGATGAACAACTGTCCTTGGCCATCGGGCGGCGCGGCCAGAACGTGCGCCTTGCCTCGCAACTGACCGGCCTGAACATCGACATCATGACCGAAAGCCAGGAAAGCGAACGCCGCCAGAAGGAATTCGAGGGCCGCACCCGGCTGTTCATGGACGCGTTGGATGTGGACGAATTCTTTGCGCAGCTTTTGGTGTCCGAAGGGTTCACCAACCTCGAAGAAGTGGCCTATGTCGATATCGACGAGCTTTTGGTGATCGACGGCGTGGACGAAGGCACGGCGACCGAATTGCAGGCCCGCGCGCGTGACAACCTTGAAGCACAGGCCAAGGCGGCGCTGGACCGCGCCCGCGAATTGGGCGTCGAGGACAGCCTGATCGAATTCGAAGGGCTGACGCCGCAGATGCTGGTCGTGCTGGCCGAGGACGGTGTGCGCACGCTTGAGGAATTTGCCACCTGCGCGGATTGGGAACTGGCGGGCGGCTGGACCACGGTGAACGGCGAACGCCACAAGGACGAGGGCCTGCTGGAGAAATTCGAGGTCGATCTGTCCGAGGCGCAGACCATGATCATGACCGCGCGCGTCATGCTGGGCTGGGTCGATCCGACCGAAGGCCAGGATGACGACGCTGACGAGATCGAGGAGGATGACGCCGAGGTCTGATCCTCGCGCGTCGCAGCACATGACCAGAGGCGGAACCGAAAAGATCCGGGAGGACGGGCCCGAGCGGAAATGCATCGTCACCGGCGAGGTGCAGCCGAAATACGGGCTGATCCGCTTTGTGGTTGGTCCCGAGGCACAGGTTGTGCCCGATCTGGCAGAAAAACTGCCGGGGCGCGGCATCTGGGTGTCGGCCTCGCGCGCGGCGATCCAGACGGCGGTGAAGAAGAACCTGTTCGCCCGCGCCGCCAAGGCCGCCGTTTCCGTGTCGCCCGATCTGCCCGCGCAGGTCGAGGCGCTGTTGGCGCGGCGTGTGATCGACACCCTCAGCCTTGCGCGCAAAAGCGGCGAGGCGCTGGCCGGGTTTGAAAAGGCGCAGGATTGGCTGCGCAAGGACGAAGCCGAGGTGTTGATTCAGGCCAGCGACGGGTCCGGGCGCGGCAAATCGAAACTGTCCACGCCGGAGGGAGGCAAATTCATCGGCTGGCTGACAGCGGATGAGCTGGGGCAGGCGTTCAATCGCGAAACTGTCATACATGTGGTCCTCGCCGCTGGCGGTTTGGCGCGACGTGTTGTAGAGGAGGCCGCAAGATTGAAGGGTCTGCGGCTGGATGACGGCGGCACGCCCGCCTTAAAGGACGAAAGAACCTTATGACCGACAACGACGGCAAGAAATCCCTTGGTCTGCGCGGCGCGCCTCCTGCTGGTGCCGCCCGTCCGGGCAACGTGAAGCAGAGCTTCAGCCACGGACGGACCAAGAACGTCGTCGTCGAGACGAAGCGCAAGAAGGTCGTGGTGCCGAAACCCGTGGTGGGCGCCAAGCCTGCGGGGCCGCATGGCGCGCTGGGCGATCCGTCGAAACGCCCCGCCGGGATTTCCGATGCCGAGATGGAGCGCCGTCTGACCGCACTGCGCGCCGCCAAGGCGCGTGAGGCAGGCGATATCGCGCAACGCGCCGCTGACGAAAAGGCTCGCGAAGAAGAACGTGATCGCCGCCGCGCCGAGATCGAAGCCAAAGAGCGCGAAGAGCGCGAGCGCGCCGAGGCCGCCCGGATCAAGGCCGAAGAAGAGGCGCGCGCCGCCCGTCTGGCCGCCGAAGACGCCAGAAGCAATGCCGAGGCGGCCCAAGAGGTGCGTCCGGCCGCAAAGACCGATGCCCCTGCGGCACCGCGCCCGCCGATCACCTCGCGCCCCGGCCCGGAGCCGACCCCGCAGCGCAAGAAGGAACGCGAGGCCGAAGATCGTGGTGGCCGCGCCAAGGCCCGCACCGAAGATGACGCGCGGCGCGCGGGCAAGCTGACGCTGACGCAGGTCACCGGCAGCACCGGCGATGGCGAAGGCGGTCGCCAGCGGTCGATGGCCGCGATGAAGCGCAAGCAGGAACGCATGCGCCTGAAGGCCATGGGCGGGATCGAAGTCCGCGAAAAGGTTGTCCGCGATGTGCAGGTGCCCGAAGCCATTCTGGTGTCGGAACTGGCCAACCGGATGGCGGAACGGTCCGCCGATGTGGTCAAGGCGCTGATGCGCATGGGCCTGATGGTGACTGCGAACCAGTCGATTGACGCCGATACTGCGGAATTGATCGTCGAAGAATTCGGCCACAAGTTGATGCGCGTCTCGGATTCCGACGTGGAAGACGTGATCGCCAAGATCGAGGACGAAACGTCATCGCTGAAACCGCGTCCGCCGGTCGTGACGATCATGGGGCACGTTGACCACGGCAAGACCAGCCTGCTGGATGCGATTCGTCATGCCAACGTGGTGTCGGGCGAAGCAGGCGGGATCACGCAGCATATCGGCGCCTATCAGGTCACGACAGAATCGGGCGCAAAGCTGACGTTCCTGGATACGCCGGGTCACGCCGCGTTTACCTCGATGCGGGCGCGTGGCGCGCAGGTGACGGATATCGTTGTGCTGGTGGTGGCCGCCGATGACGCCGTGATGCCGCAGACGATCGAGGCGATTGCGCACGCCAAAGTGGCCAAGGTGCCGATGATCGTGGCGATCAACAAGGTGGATAAATACGACGCCGATCCGCAGAAAGTGCGGACCGATCTGTTGCAGCACGAGGTGGTCGTGGAACAGATGTCCGGCGAAGTGCAGGATGTTGAAGTGTCGGCCAAGACCGGGCAGGGGCTTGACCTGCTGCTCGAAGCCATCGCGTTGCAGGCGGAAATACTTGAACTGCGCGCCAACCCTGATCGTTTCGCCGAGGGCGCGGTGATCGAGGCCAAGTTGGACACCGGGCGCGGCCCGGTGGCGACCGTACTGGTGCAAAAGGGCACGTTGCGGCAGGGCGATATCTTTGTGGTCGGCGAACAATGGGGCAAGGTGCGCGCCCTGATCGACGACAAGGGCGACCGGATCAAAGAGGCGGGGCCGTCGGTGCCTGTCGAGGTGTTGGGCCTGAACGGCACACCCGAAGCGGGTGACGTGTTGAACGTGGTCGGCACCGAAGCGCAGGCGCGCGAGATCGCGGAATACCGCGAGAAAGCCGCCAAGGACAAACGCGCCGCCGTGGGTGCTGCGACGACGCTGGATCAGTTGCTGGCCAAGGCGAAGGCGGATCAGAACGTCAAGGAATTGCCCATCGTGGTCAAGGCCGACGTGCAGGGATCGGCCGAAGCCATCGTGCAGGCCTTGGAAAAGGTCGGCAATGCCGAGGTCCGGGTGCGGGTTCTGCATTCCGGCGTGGGCGCGATCACCGAATCGGATATCGGATTGGCCGAAGCATCCGGTGCGCCGGTCATCGGGTTCAACGTGCGCGCCAATGCGCCCGCGCGGTCCAGCGCCAACCAGAAGGGCGTGGAAATCCGCTATTATTCAGTGATTTATGATCTGGTCGATGACGTCAAAAAGGCCGCCTCGGGCCTGTTGTCCGCCGAGATCAAGGAAAAGTTCATCGGTTACGCCGAAATCCGCGAAGTGTTCAAGGTGTCGGGCATCGGCAAGGTTGCAGGCTGTCTGGTCACCGAAGGCGTGGCGCGCCGGTCTGCCGGGGTGCGTCTGCTGCGCGACAACGTCGTGGTGCACGAAGGCACGCTCAAGACGCTCAAGCGCTTCAAGGACGAGGTCAAGGATGTCACCTCGGGTCAGGAATGTGGCATGGCCTTTGACAATTACGAAGATATCCGGGTCGGCGATATCATCGAAATCTTCGAACGCGAGTCGGTCGAACGGTCACTGGCGTGATTGGGGCCTGAACGGCGGATACGAAAAAGGGCAGCCTGTTGGCTGCCCTTGTTGCTTCAGCCCCGTCTGTATGACGTCACGCTGCCTTGTGCGACACCGGGAACCCGGCAAATTCGCGGCTGTCGGTGCGGATCACAATGCGCCCGTCGGTCAGCGCGCGCACGAAAACGCCCTGAACCGATACGCAGGTGCCCAATTCAATCGTTCTGATCATCGCATCCCTCCCAGAGTGCATTGAGCCTTCAGACTAACCGCAAAATCCCAACATGGAATGACCAATTTCGTTACGAATCGGTCATAATTCAGGCGTTGTGCGAAAAACGTGGTCAATCCGGCGTCACAGCCAATCGCGCAGCACCGGAATCAGCGGCAGATCGGCGGGCGGCATCGGGTAATCACGCAGTGATTCGGGGCGGACCCAGGCCAGACGCTGACCTTCCTGCGGGGCGGGGATGCCCTGCCAGCGGCGGCAGGCGAACAACGGCATCAGCAGGTGGAAATCCGGGTAGGCGTGGCTGGCAAAGGTCAGGGGTGCCAGGCAGGACGCGTGGGTGTCGATGCCCAATTCCTCGTGTAATTCGCGGATCAGCGCGGCCTCGGGCGACTCGCCGGGTTCCACCTTGCCGCCGGGAAATTCCCATAACCCGGCCATGGATTTCCCCGGCGGGCGCTGGGCCAGCAAAACGCGGCCATCGACGTCAATCAGCGCAACGGCGGCGACCAGCACGATTCTGGTAGGATGGCTGATATCAGCCATCCTACGAACGGTAATCCGCGTTGATGGCGATGTAACCATGCGTCAGGTCGCAGGTCCAGACCGTGGCCGCCCCCGCCCCCAGCCCCAGATCGGCGCGGATCGTCAGGTATTCGCCTTTCATGTAGTCGGCACCGTCCTGTTCGCGGTAGGCCGGGTTGCGCCAGCCCTGATCCGCCACAAGGATATCGCCGAACCAGATCGACAGCCGGTCGCGATCCGCCGCCGCCCCCGATTTGCCGATTGCCATGACGACGCGGCCCCAATTCGGGTCTTCGCCAGCAATCGCGGTCTTGATCAGCGGCGAATTTGCGATGGCCATCGCGTGAACCTTGGCGTCAGCATCGCTGGCCGCACCCGTCACCTGCACGGTGATGAATTTCGACGCGCCTTCGCCGTCGCGCACGACTTGCTGCGCGAGGTCCAGCATCACGCCATGCAGCGCCTCGCGGAACGCGGGATCGTCGTCGACCCGCACACCGCTGGCCCCTGTCGCGGCCAAAAGCAGGGTGTCAGAGGTGGAGGTGTCGCTGTCCACCGTGATGCAGTTGAAGGTGACATCGGTCAGGTCCGACAGCATCGCCTGCAATGCGTCGCGCGCAATCACGGCGTCGGTAAAGATATAGACCAGCATCGTCGCCATATCCGGCGCGATCATGCCGGACCCTTTGGCGATGCCTGCGATCTGCACCGGTTTGCCGCCGATCATCACGGTGGCGGTCGCCCCCTTGGGGAAGGTGTCGGTGGTCATGATGGCGCGGGCGGCACCCGCGATGCCATCGGCGGTCTGCGTGTCGCGCAGCGTGGCGATGGCGGCGATGATGCGGTCATGCGGCAGCGGTTCGCCGATCACGCCGGTGGACGAGGTGAAAACCCGCGCCTGCGGCAGGCCGGTGGCCGCGGCCACCGCAGCGGTGATCCGCGCGACGCTGTCGACCCCGTTCCTGCCCGTGAAGGCGTTTGAATTGCCGGAGTTCACCAGAATAGCCGCGCCCGCATCACTGTCGCCGCCAATCTTGGCCTGACAGTCCAGCACCGGCGCGGACCGCGTCTTGGACCGGGTGAACACGCCCGCCATCTTGGTGCCCGGCGCCAGCAGCGCCAGCATGACATCGGTGCGTCCGGCGTATTTCACCCCGGCCTGCGCTGCGGCAAAGGTGACGCCGCCGATCACCGGCAGACCCGGAAAGGCGGCGGGGGCAAGTGGTGACACGGCGGTGATCTTGCCCATGTTACTTGCCCAGCAGGTCGAAGTTCGACAGCAGCTTGGGGTCAAGCCCCTCGCCGGGTTTCTCGATCTTTACGCCTTCGGACAGTTGCGCGATGCGCGCGTCCAACGCGGCGCGTTGCAGGGTCTGTTCGATCTGGCCACGGACCTCGTCCAGCGGCGGGGCGACGGTTTGGCGGGTATCCAGCAGCTTGATCACATGCCAGCCGAATTGGGTTTCGACCGGCGCACTGACTTCGCCCTTGTCCAAGGTGGCCACGGCGGCCTGGAACGGTTCGACCATCATGCCTTCGCCGAACCACCCCAGATCGCCACCATTGGCGGCAGACGGACCATCGGATGATTTCTGCGCCAGCGTGGCAAACTGCCCGCCTGCGGCCAGCTCGGCGATGATCGCCTCGGCCTCTTCGCGGGTTTTCACGAGGATATGCGCGGCGTTCCATTCCAGACCGGGGGTCGCCTTGACATAGGTTTCTTCGTAGGCGGCGGCGACGGCGGCGTCCGACACAGCCGCGACCATCACACCTTGCAGGGCCTCGGCGGCGCGGATGCCGCGGCGTTCATTTTCAACCGACAGCTTGACGCGCAGCGTGTCTTCGCCCGCCGCATTGGCCAGCAAGGTCTGCTGGATCAGCTGATCCAAGAGGCCGGGAAACAGCACCTCGTCGGGCAGTTGCTGATACTGGTCCGGCAGGCTTTGCCGCGCGATCAGCAGATGGCCCAGTGTGATTTCCGTGTCGCCGACGCGGGCCACCACGGTTGCGGCCGTCGGATCCTCTGCGCGGGCCTGCATCGGCAAGGACAGCACAAGTGCAAGCGCCGTGCCTGCCAGAAAAGTGAAGCGTTTCGTCATGCTGTGATCCTCTTGCGGTGGCCATCCCGGCCCCCGGCGTTGACACTCTGCGAGCCGCCGCATACATCGACACTGGCTTTTCAGCGACCCGTTGCGGCCCGTTTTATGCGGACCATCCGCAGGGGGCAAGCAGATGGCTTGCACGATGCTGTCAATGTTGATCGGATAGAACATGCTGGGTTTCGGAACGCTTGCCCGTAAGGTCTTTGGCACCCCCAACGACCGCAAGATCAAGGCAATACGCCCCCTGATCGCCAAGATCAACGCGTTGGAGCCAGAGTTCACAGCGCTCAGCGATCAGGGTCTGAAAGACCGCACCGCCGCCTTGCAGGCGCGCGCCATCGCCGGGGAAAGCCTTGATGCGCTATTGCCCGAGGCGTTTGCGAATTGCCGCGAGGCGGCGAAACGCGCGCTGGGCCTGCGCGCGTTCGATGTGCAGTTGAAGGGCGGGATTTTCCTGCATCAGGGCAACATCGCCGAAATGAAGACCGGCGAGGGCAAGACGCTGGTCGCGACATTCCCCGCCTATCTCAACGCGTTGTCGGGTAAAGGCGTGCATGTCGTCACGGTCAACGATTATCTGGCGCGGCGCGATGCCGACTGGATGGGGCAAGTGTTTGCCGCGCTGGGGCTGACCACTGGCGTTGTCTATCCGCGCCAACCCGATGCGGAAAAGCGTGCGGCCTATGCCTGTGACATCACCTATGCCACGAATAACGAGCTGGGGTTCGATTACCTGCGCGACAACATGAAGATGGACCTGCGTGACATGTACCAGCGTGGGCACAACTTTGCGATTGTCGATGAGGTGGACAGTATCCTTGTCGATGAGGCGCGGACGCCGCTGATCATCTCTGGCGCGTCGCAGGACCGGTCGCAATTGTATATCGAGATTGACCGCGTGATCCCGTCGATCACCGACGACCATTTCAAGCTGGATGAAAAGACCCGCAACGTCACCTATACCGAGGCGGGCAACGAATGGCTGGAACAGAACCTGCGCGCGCGTACGTTGCTGCCCGAAGGGCAGAACCTGTATGACCCGGAATCCACCACGCTGGTGCATCACATCAATCAGGCGTTGCGCGCGCACAAGCTGTTCACGCGCGACAAGGAATACATCGTCCGCGATGGCGAGGTGATCCTGATCGACGAATTTACCGGCCGAATGATGCAGGGCCGTCGCCTGTCGGACGGGTTGCATCAGGCGATCGAGGCCAAGGAAGGCTGCACCATTCAGCCCGAAAACGTCACGCTGGCACAGGTGACGTTCCAGAATTATTTCCGCCTGTATGACAAGCTGGCGGGGATGACCGGCACGGCGGTGACCGAGGCCGATGAATTTATGGAAATCTACAAGCTGGGCGTCGTCGAAGTGCCGACGAACCGGCCCATTTCGCGCAAAGACGATGATGACGCTGTCTATCGCAGCGCGCGCGAGAAACTGGCCGCCATCGTCGAGACGATCAAGGTGGCCCATGCCAAGGGCCAGCCGGTTCTGGTCGGCACCACCTCGATCGAAAAATCCGAATCGCTGGCGGCGCTGCTGGTGGCCGAAGGGCTGCCGCACAACGTGCTGAACGCGCGGATGCATGAACAGGAGGCGCAGATCATCGCCGATGCGGGCAAGCTGGGCGCGATCACCATTGCCACCAACATGGCCGGACGCGGCACCGACATCAAGCTGGGCGGGAATGTCGAGTTCAAGGTGATGCAGGCGATTGCCGCCGACCCTGATGGCGATCCGTCGGACATCCGCGCGCGGATCGAAGCCGAACACAAGGCCGACGAAGAGGCGGTCAAGGCCGCAGGCGGGCTGTTCGTGCTGGCCACCGAACGGCACGAAAGCCGCCGCATTGACAATCAGTTGCGCGGGCGGTCCGGGCGGCAGGGCGATCCGGGGCGGTCGTCGTTCTATTTGTCGCTTGAAGACGATCTGATGCGGATTTTCGGGTCGGACCGGCTGGATTCCATCCTGTCCAAGCTGGGCATGAAAGAGGGCGAGGCGATCATTCACCCCTGGGTGAACAAGTCGCTGGAGCGCGCGCAGGCCAAGGTCGAGGGGCGCAATTTCGACATCCGCAAGCAATTGCTGAAATTCGACGATGTGATGAACGACCAGCGCAAGGTGATCTTTGGCCAGCGCCGCGAAATCATGGAAAGCCAGGATCTGTCCGAGATCGTGACCGACATGCGCGATCAGGTGATCGACGATCTGGTGGACCGGTTTCTGCCGCCCAAATCCTATGCCGATCAATGGGATGTCGAAGGGCTTTATGGCGCGGTCATCGAAAAGCTGGGCTTTGACGCGCCCGTGATCGCCTGGGCCAGTGAGGAAGGCGTGGATCAGGACGTGATGGCCGAACGGCTGTCAGAGGCCGCCACTGCGCGCGCCGCTGAAAAGGCCGCAGCCTTTGGCGCCGACAACATGCGCATGATCGAAAAGCAGTTGTTGCTGGAATCCATCGACAGCAAATGGCGCGAGCATCTCTTGACGCTGGAACATCTGCGCGCGGTGATCGGGTTCCGGGGCTATGCGCAGCGCGATCCGCTGAACGAATACAAGAACGAGGCGTTCCAGCTGTTCGAAGGTTTGCTGGACGGGTTGCGCGCCGATGTGACCGAGAAACTGGGGCGTGTGCGCCCGCTGACCGAAGATGAACAGCGCGCGATGGTGGCGCAATACACCGCGCAGCAAAGCGTGACACTTGCAGAACCTGTCGAGACAGCCGAGGCCGCGCGTCCCGGTTTCGATGCCGACAACCCGGAAACCTGGGGCAATCCGGGCCGGAACGAATCCTGCCCCTGCGGGTCCGGGCAAAAGTTCAAGCATTGCCACGGCAAGATCACCTGACCGCGCCATGATGGTTCCCCCGGGCGGTCACAGCATCGCCCGAATCCGCCGGTAATCCTGTTCCGACGGATGATGGGAAGGCGACATGATGGTTCCGATGAGCAGATATGCCCTGATGGGTGGCACGGTTGCCGCAGCCGTCGGCATTGGCTTTTTCATGCAGCAATCCCCGACCGCACAAGCCCGCTATGGCGATGGGGTCGAGGTGGCCAGCCTTGCGCCCGCATTGCCCGAGGGCGCGCTGCGTCCCGATGCGATCGACAGCTTGCCGCTGTCGGTCCCCGAAAATGACGAAACGGTGGCGGCGCCGGTGCCGCTGTCTGCGGTGATTTCTGCGGAAGAAGCTCCGCTGCCACCGGTCGAAAACATCGAAATGGCGGCGGCCGGACCCGGTGAACCGGCCCCCGCAGCGCCGCTGTCGGAACCGGAACGCGCCTGCGACGCCACGATGACAGCGGTGCCAAAAGCCGCGGCCATGGTCTATCTGGCGCTGGCGTCATGCCAGCCGGGGGCGCGGGTGACGATCCACCACAACGGCATGATGGTGCAGGGCGTGACCGACGCCAAAGGTGCGCTGGAAATGACCCTGCCCGCGCTGGCCGCGCAGGCGCTGTATATCGCGGAGTTTCCCAATCGTGACGGCGCGGTCGCGCAGGCCGTGGTCGAGGGGTTCACGGATTTTGACCGCATCGTTCTGCAATGGCGCGGCGCGGCGGGGTTCCTGTTGTCGGCGCAAGAGTTTGGCGCTGCCTTTGGCGAGGCTGGCCACCGCGACCGCGACGCGCCGGGAACGCTGGACGACGTCGTGGCAGGCGCAAGCGGTGTGGTGACACAGCATGGCGACGCGGCCCTGCCCGACGGGTTGCGCGCCGAGGCCTATACCTTTCCGCGCGGTGTCGCGAAACAGTCCGGCACCATTGCGCTAAGCGTCGAAGCGCAGGTGACGGCGGAAAACTGCGGCAAGGATATCGCAGCGCAAAGCCTGCAATTGATCGCGGGTGACGGGCTGGAAGTACGGGAATTGACCCTTGGCATGCCGGACTGTGATGCCGTGGGCGACTATATTGTGTTGAAAAACATGGCAGAGGACCTAAAGATCGCCGCCAACTGACCGGTGATCATGGGGTTTTTGCATTATGGCACGGATATGTGCGGCGGCCCTCGCCGCACTTTTCCTTTTTGTGGCGGGACCGGTGTGGGCGCAGGACGTCACGCTGACATCGCGTGACGGATCGGTGCAAATCGACGGAACATTGTTGGGCTATGACGGCGAATTTTACCGGGTCGAGACGGTTTATGGCGAATTGACCGTGGATGGGTCAGGCGTGGCCTGTGACGGACCGGGGTGCCCGAACCTTGAGGATTTTGTTGCCGAACTGTCGCTGTCCGGCGCGGCGATCATCGGTGAGGTATTGATGCCCGCGCTGATCCAGGGCTTTGCGCTGCGCGATGGGCTGACGGTCACGCAGACGGCACTGGATGATGTGCGCGATCTGTTCACGCTGTCGAACCCGGCTACAGGGCAGACGCTGGCGCGGATCACGTTGCGGTCCACCAATACCGACGAAGGTTTCGCCGATCTGCTGGCCAACGAGGCCGATATCGTCATGGCGCTGCGCGAGGTGCGCGAGACCGAGGCGGCGCTGGCGCGCGAGGCGGGCCTGGGCGATTTGCGCGGCCGGGGCCGGGTGCGGGTTCTGGCGTTGGATGCGCTGGTGCCGATCGTGGCCCCGGATAATCCGCTGGACCGTATTGCTACACCGGACCTGGCGGAGGTGCTGGCCGGACGGATCGCCAACTGGGCCGACCTTGGCGGGCCGGATGCGCCGATCACGTTGCATCTGCGCGAGGCGGAGTCGGGGCTGGCGCAGGCCGTGGTGGACCGCCTGTTGCAACCCATAGCCAGCGGCATCGCCGAAGGGGTGCAACGCCATCCGACGGACGTCGCCTTGGCCGAGGCAGTGGCGCGCGATCCGTTCGGGCTTGGGGTGACGTCATCGGCGGCGCTGGGGGCGGCCAAACCGTTGGCTTTGACAGGCAATTGCGGGTTTGCCCTGTCGGCCACGCGCAAGGCGGTCAAGACCGAGGATTACCCGCTGTCCGCGCCGTTGTTCCTGTATCTGCCCGCGCGGCGATTGCCGCAGGTAGGGCGCGATTTCCTGTCCTATCTGCGGTCCGCGCCCGCACAATTGGTGGTGCGGCGTGCCGGTTTCACCGATCAGGCGCCCGAAGATGTGCCGATTGACGCGCAGGGCGACCGGTTTGCCAATGCCATTGCGCAGGCCGGTCCCGAAGTGGGCCTGGACGAATTGCAACGCATGGTGCGGCTGTTGATGCCGCTAAAGCGGGTGACGACCACCTTCCGGTTCGAGGTGGGATCGGCGCGGCTGGACCCACAGTCGCGGTCCAACGTCGAACAACTGGCGCGTGCGCTGGAGGCGGGGCAATACGACACCCGCACCTTGGTGTTTGTCGGGTTTTCCGATGGTGACGGGCCTGCGGATGCAAATCGGGCCATTGCGTTGCGGCGGGCCGAGGCGGTGCGGGATGCCGTGCGCCGGGCCGCGGAAACCGCCAATTTCGACCGGATCGCCATCGAGGTTGATGCCTTTGGCGAGGCGATGCCGATGGCCTGTGATGATTCGGCCTGGGGACGGCAGGTGAACCGCCGCGTCGAGGTCTGGTTGCGGTAAAGCGGCCTGTTACAGCAATCCTTCGGCGCGAAAGCTGATTTCGCGCGATTTACCGATCACCAGATGGTCATGCACCACGATGCCAAGCGCCTGCGCCGCATATTGGACCTGTTGGGTCATGTCGATGTCGGCCTGACTGGGCGTCGGATCCCCCGAGGGGTGGTTATGCACCAGGATCAGCGCGCTTGCGTTCAGTTCAAGCGCGCGTTTGACCACCTCGCGCGGATAGACCGGCACATGATCCACGGTGCCCTTTGCCTGCGCCTCGTCCGCGATCAGGACGTTCTTGCGGTCCAGAAAGAACACCCGGAATTGTTCGGTTTCGCGATGCGCCATCGCGGTCTGGCAATATCCCAGCAGCGCATCCCAGCCGGACAGCACCGGGCGATGCATGATGCGGGCGCGGGACAGGCGTTGGGCGGCGGCCTCGATGATCTTCAGCTCGCAGATGACCGCGTTGCCCACGCCATGTTCCTGCGCCAAGCGCGCCGGTGCGGCCGACACGACACCGTTGAAATCGCCGAACCGGTCCAGAAGCCGCCGCGCCAGCGGTTTGACGTCCTGCCGCGGGATCGCGCGGAACAGCACCAGTTCCAGCATTTCATAATCTGGCAAGGCATCCGGCCCGCCATCAGTGAACCGTTGCCGCAGCCGCGCGCGATGATCCGCAATATAGGATGGCAACCGCCCCGCGCCCAAGGCCGGGGTTTCATCGCCCGCAAACAGCGGCAGCGGCATTTCGGTAAAGGCGCGGCTCTGTGTCATGGGCCAAGCATCGCGCGCCGCAGTTAACATCCCATTAATGCTGACTTGCCACCTTGCGCTTGCGCTATGCGCTGCGTAATCCGGAACAAACCGCCGGGGGCTGCCGATGACCATGTTCTTTCATTATTTCCGCTGGGCGTTTGCCGTCACGGTTCTGGGGCTGGTGCTGTCGCCCTGGCTGGGCTGGGCGTCAACGGGGACGATGCAGGGGGCGCTGTCGTTCCTGCTGGTGGGCGCGGTGCTTGCGGTGTTGGAAATCAGCCTGTCGTTCGACAATGCCATCGTGAACGCCAACAAGCTGAAAACGATGACGCCGCTGTGGCAACAGCGGTTCCTGACCTGGGGTATCCTGATCGCGGTGTTCGGGATGCGGATCGTGTTCCCGCTGCTGATCGTGGTGGTTGCTGCGGGCATCGGGCCGGGTCAGGCGCTGGTGCTGGCTTGGTCGGAACCGGCGGAATATGCGCGCATCATCGGTGAGGCGCATTTGTCGATTGCCGCGTTCGGCGGTGCGTTCCTGATGATGGTAGCGCTGAAATTCTTTGTCGATGACGCCAAGGACGTGCATTGGATCGCCATTCTGGAACGCCGCATGGCGGAATTTTCCAGTGTGCAGGGTCTGGAATTGGCGATTGTGTTGGCGCTGATGCTGATCCTGTCGGCGGTGCTGCCTGCCGCGGATGTCGCCGCGTTCCTGTTCGCGGGTGTTGCGGGTCTGGTGACGTTTCTGGCGGTCGAGGTGGTGGGCCACCTGCTGGACCGCGCCGATGCCGCCTCTGAAGTGGCCAAGGGCGGGCTGGGCGCGTTCCTGTACCTGGAAGTGCTGGACGCCAGTTTCAGTTTTGATGGTGTGATCGGCGCGTTTGCCTTGACACAGAACCTGTTCCTGATCGCCATCGGGCTGGGCGTCGGCGCGATGTATGTGCGGTCGATGACCATCATGCTGGTGGAACGCGATACGCTGGCCGAGTTCCGTTATCTGGAACATGGCGCGTTCTGGTCGATCCTGATCCTTGCGGGCGTGATGTTTGCACAGACGCTGGTGCATGTGCCCGAAGTGCTGACCGGGCTGGTGGGTGCCGGGTTCATCGGGCTGTCACTGTGGTCATCACTGCGGCACAGAAAGTCAGAGCGGGCGGCGGGGCGCGCCGCCTAGCCCTTCATCTTGTCCCAGAACCCTTTGACCGACCGGAAGAAGGTCGAGCTTTCGGGGTTGTTTTCTTCTGACAGCGCCTCGAATTCCTTCAACAGGTCTTTTTGGCGCTGGGTCAGGTTGACGGGCGTTTCAACGGCGAGTTCGATGAACATGTCGCCCTCGGACCCGCCGCGCAGGGCGGGCATCCCCTTGGACCGCAGGCGCATCTGACGGCCTGATTGGCTGCCGGAGGGGATTTTCACCTTGGCGCGGCCACCGTCGATCGACGGCACCTCGATCTCGCCACCCAAAGCGGCCGCGGTCATCGACACCGGCACGCGGCAAAACAGGTTGGTGCCGTCGCGTTCAAAGATGTCGTGCTTGGCGACCTCGATGAAGATATACAGATCGCCTGCGGGGCCGCCGCGCATCCCGGCCTCGCCTTCGCCGGAAAGCCGGATGCGGGTGCCGGTTTCCACGCCCTTGGGGATATTGACCGACAAGGCGCGGTCACGATGGACGCGACCCTGACCGGAACACACCTTGCACGGGTTCTTGATGATCTGGCCCAGCCCGGAACAGGTCGGGCAGGTGCGTTCGACCGTGAAAAAGCCCTGCTGCGCGCGAACCTTGCCCATGCCGGAACAGGTCGGGCAGGTGGTGGGTTCAACCCCGCCTTCCGCCCCGGTACCCTCGCAGCCGGTGCATTTGACCGAGGTCGGCACGTTCAGCGTCTTTTGCAGCCCGACAAAGGCATCTTCCAGCGTCACGCGCAGGTTATACCGCAGGTCGGCGCCGCGCACCGCGCGCTGCCGTCCGCCCGCTGCACCGCGTTGCCCGCCCATGATGTCGCCGAACAGATCGTCAAAGACATCGGAAAACGCGCTGGCAAAATCGGCCTGACCGCCGCCGTAATTTGCACCGGGGCGCTGCCCGCCGCCTTCGAACGCCGCGTGACCATACCGGTCATAGGCGGCCTTCTTGTCGGCATCTTTCAGGCAATCATAGGCCTCGTTCGCCTCTTTGAACTGCGCTTCGGCGTTGGGGTTGTCAGAGTTGCGGTCGGGGTGCAGCTCGCGGGCCTTGAGGCGGTAGGCCTTTTTGATGTCCTCGGCGCTTGCACCTTTGGCAACGCCCAGCACATCGTAATAATCACGTTTGGCCATTCAGGGGTCCCCCTTAACGGAACGCGGGGACCGGCCCTGCAAAGGCCGATCCCCACGTGATCCGGACTGGATCAGCGGCGCTTGCGGTCGTCCATGTCTTCGAAATCGGCGTCGATGATGTCGTCATCATCGCCACCGCGCGGCGCATCTGACGCCTGCGGCTCGCTCTCGTTCTGGGTGGCCTTATAGATCGCCTCGCCCAGACGCATCGCGGCTTCGGTGACGTTCTGGATGCCGGACTTGATTTTGGCGACGTTGTTCTTTTCCAGCTCGTCCTTCAGCGCGGCGATGGCCAGTTCGATCGCCTCGACCGTCGAGGGATCAACCTTGTCGCCATATTCGACGATCTGCTTTTCGGTCGTATGCACAAGGCTTTCGCCCTGATTGCGTGCCTCGACCAATTCGCGGCGCTCGCGGTCGGCTTCGGCGTTTTCTTCGGCGTCCTTGATCATCTTTTCGATGTCGTCATCCGACAAGCCGCCCGAGGCCTGAATGGTGATCTTTTGCTCTTTGCCGGTGCCCTTGTCCTTGGCGCCAACCGACACGATGCCGTTGGCGTCGATGTCAAAGGTCACTTCGATCTGCGGCATGCCGCGCGGCGCGGGCGGGATGTTTTCCAGATTGAACTGGCCCAGCATCTTGTTGTCCTGCGCCATCTCACGTTCGCCCTGAAACACCCGGATCGTCACGGCGTTCTGGTTGTCTTCGGCGGTCGAGAAGATCTGCGATTTCTTGGTCGGGATCGTGGTGTTGCGGTCGATCAGGCGGGTGAACACGCCCCCCAGCGTCTCAATCCCCAAGGACAGCGGCGTCACGTCCAAGAGCACGACGTCCTTGACGTCGCCCTGCAACACGCCGGCCTGAATGGCTGCACCCAACGCCACCACCTCGTCGGGGTTCACGCCCTTGTGGGGTTCCTTGCCGAAGAATTTCGTCACTTCTTCGACAACGCGGGGCATGCGGGTCATGCCGCCGACCAGAACCACCTCGTCAATGTCGCCCACCGTCAGACCGGCATCTTTCAGCGCGGCCTTGCAGGGGTCCATGGATTTCTTGATCAGATCCGACACCAGGCTTTCCAGCTTGGCGCGTGTCAGTTTCACCACCATGTGCAGCGGCGCGCCCGAGTTGGAGTTCATCGCGATGAAGGGCTGGTTGATTTCGGTCTGCTGCGACGAGGACAGTTCGATCTTGGCCTTTTCCGCCGCCTCTTTCAGGCGTTGCAGCGCCATCTTGTCCTTGGTCAGGTCAACGCCATGCTCTTTCTTGAACTCGTCGGCGAGGTAGTTGACGATACGCATGTCGAAATCTTCGCCACCCAGGAAGGTGTCGCCGTTGGTCGATTTCACCTCGAACAGGCCGTCGTCGATTTCCAGAATGGTGACGTCAAAGGTGCCGCCGCCAAGGTCATAGACCGCGATGGTCTGGCTGTTCTTCTTGTCCAGACCATAGGCCAGCGCGGCCGCCGTCGGTTCGTTGATGATGCGCAGCACCTCAAGGCCCGCGATTTTGCCCGCGTCCTTGGTCGCCTGCCGCTGGGCGTCGTTGAAATAGGCAGGGACAGTGATCACGGCCTGCGTGACGGGTTCGCCCAGATAGCTCTCGGCGGTTTCCTTCATCTTTTGCAGGATGACGGCGGAAATCTGGCTGGGCGAATATTTCTCGCCCCGGGCTTCGACCCAGGCGTCGCCGTTGCCGCCGTTGACGACGGAATAGGGCAGGTTCTTCTTGTCCTTGGCGATATGCGCGTCGTCCGCGCGGCGTCCGATCAGACGCTTGACCCCAAAGATGGTGCTGGTGGCGTTGGTGACGGCCTGACGTTTTGCAGGCTGGCCCACAAGGCGTTCATTGTCGGTGAATGCGACAATGGAGGGCGTCGTGCGCGCGCCTTCCGAGTTTTCGATCACCTTGGGCTGTGCGCCGTCCATGATGGCGACGCAGGAGTTGGTGGTCCCAAGGTCAATCCCGATAACTTTTCCCATTTTCGATCCCTTTCAATTTAAGGCGATGTCCCGAGGCACGACCCATTGTGGCGTCCTGCCCCGATCTGATTGCGCAGCCACTCCGCGCGTCTCGCCGTATATAGGAGCCGGGTTTTCGCCTCGCAAGCGGGCGCAGCGGTGCGGCTGATGAATCCGCGCGCATTTTGTGCGATCAAAGACCACAAGGGGGGTGGCGATGACGATGATGGATGTGCGCGGGGTCAAGGTCTGGCCGGGGATGCTGGATGCAGCGGCGCAGGACGCGCTGGTCGTGGCGCTGCGCGAGGTGGTGCGGCGCGCGCCGCTGGTCACGCCGGTGACGCCACGCGGGCAAGAGATGTCGGTGCGGATGACGGCGGCGGGGCGGCTGGGATGGATCAGTGACCGGCGGGGCTATCGCTATGCGCCGCAGCACCCTTCCGGCGTGGATTGGCCGCCGATCCCCGATGCCGTGCTGGACCTGTGGCGCGCTCTGGTTGGCGGCGCGCGTGACCCCGATTGCTGTCTGGTGAACTGGTATGGGCCCGGCGCGCGCATGGGCCTGCATCAGGACCGCGACGAGGGCGATTTTTCCTGGCCGGTGCTGTCGATTTCCTTGGGTGACGCCGCGCTGTTTCGCATCGGGGGCACCGAACGGCCTGCGCCGACATCGTCGGTGTGGTTGCATTCGGGCGATGTGGTGCTGATGGGGGGCGCGGCGCGGCTGTGTTTCCACGGCATCGACCGGGTGCGGCACGGATCGTCGCGCCTGTTGCCGCAGGGTGGGCGGATCAACCTGACCTGCCGGGTTGTTGCAGAGGTGACTTCGTAGGGCGGGTGTTTACACCCGCGCCCCCGATTACCGGCGCGCGCCCCATGACAGCGACACCGACCGCCGCGTGTAAAACTCGCCCAACAGCCCGATCACCAGAAACACCGTGCACAGGATCAGCGGATAGGTAACCGATGAATAACGCGGCACATAGTTCAGGAACACGAACCCCCGCGTCTGGTCGATGATGTGGAACAGCGGGTTCCAGTCGAACAGGTCCCGCATGTGGGCGGGCAACGAATTGGCCAGAAACATCTTGCCCGACGCGATCATGTTCGCGCGTTGATACATCGATGACAAGATTTCGACCGTCGGCGGATGCCAGGGTTTCAGCGCCAGAAAGATCATGCCAAGCGCCATCCCTTCGTACCAGGCAAGGATCAGCATCCCCATGGCCGCGACCGGCTGTTCGACGGTGAAGGGGTGAATGGCATAATACACGAACAGGATGGCAAACAGCGACAACACCTGCACATACAGCGCGCCAAACGCCGCTGACAGGATCGCGATGATGGTGTTCATCGGCGCGTGTTGCATCATCGCGCTGGTCGGGCCTTCGGCGTTTGACACCGCCGCCATGGTCTTGGCGTGCGTCATGTACATGAACACGCCTGTCATGATGTACAAAAGGAAATCCCCCCGGATCGCCATCGACCGCATGCCCAGGATTTCGAACATCAGAAAGAACACCAGAACGAACATCACCGCCTGAAAGATGTTGATTAGGATCGACATCAGCGCATTGCCATGCATCTTGCGCACCGACCGGACGATACCGTGATATGTCAGATCGAGGATCGTGACGGCCGATCCGAACATGGTCGGGCTGACGCTGCGGGATTGGAACATGGTGGCGAACCCTTCTGATGGGGTGATTATTGCAGGCGGAACTTGCCGAACCCTTGACGCAGCAGCATAAGGGCGTCGGGCGCGGCGGGCAACTCGCGGGAACGTGACCGGTGCCGCCGATATAGGAGTGCGACATTTGGATTACGAAAAACTTGAAACCGTGATGCGGCGGCTGGCCTTGCAGGCGGGCGATGTCATCATGGATGTCTACAATTCACCGGATTTCGAGGTGAAATCCAAGTCGGACAGCAGCCCGGTCACAGAGGCCGACGAAGCCGCCGATGCGCTGATCTCGGCGGGGCTGCGGGCAGCGTTTCCGCACCTGCCGCTGGTGACCGAAGAACAGGCCGCGACGCATGGGCAATCCGTGACCTCGTTTCTGGTGGTGGACCCGCTGGACGGCACCAAGGAATTCGTGCAGCGGCGCGGCGATTTCACCGTCAACATCGCCTGGGTGCTGGACGGAAGCCCGGTGCGCGGCGTGGTCTATGCCCCCGCGCAGGGGCGGCTGTTCTACACTGACAAGGGCGGCAATGCGGTCGAGGAAATCGGCCCGTTTGACCCCGAGATCAAGGGCGCGGTGCGGCCCCTGCGTGTCTCGGTCCCCGACAATTCCGCGCTGATGGTGGTCGCGTCGAAATCGCACCGCGATCAGGCGACGGATGATTACATCGCGAAATATGCGGTCAAGGATATGACCAGCGCGGGGTCGTCGCTGAAATTCTGTCTGGTGGCGACTGGCGAGGCGGATTTGTATCCGCGCCTGGGACGCACCATGGAATGGGACACGGCGGCGGGCCATGCTGTTCTGGTGGGCGCGGGCGGCGATGTGGTGCGTTTCGACGATCATCAGCCGCTGCGCTATGGCAAGGTCGGCTTCGCCAACCCGTTCTTCATCGCCTATGCACCCGGCGTGGACCTGAAAAAATGACCGTTCTGATCGTCATCCCGGCGCGCTATGCGTCCACCCGCTATCCCGGCAAGCCTTTGGTCGGGCTGACGGGGGCGACGGGCGTGGAAAAGACCCTGATCCGGCGCAGTTGGGAGGCGGCGATGACAGTGCAGGGTGCCGACCGCGTGGTGGTTGCCACCGATGATGCCCGCATTCGCGACCATGCGCAGGGCTTCGGGGCCGAGGTGGTGATGACGTCTGAATCCTGCCAGAACGGCACTGAACGCTGCGCCGAGGCTGTGGATGTTCTGGGTGGCGGGTTCGAGATCGTGGTGAACCTGCAAGGCGATGCGCCGCTGACGCCCGCGTGGTTCGTCGAGGATCTGATCGCGGGCCTGCGCGCTGATGCAGGTGCCGATATTGCCACGCCGGTATTGCGCACAGAGGGCCGCATGTTGGCCGCGCTGCTGGAGGATCGCCGCAATGGCCGCGTGGGTGGCACCACGGCAGTGTTCGGGTCCGGGATGCGGGCGCTGTATTTCTCGAAAGAGGTCATTCCCTTTACCGGGAAACCCTATGCCGATGACGCGATGACGCCGGTGTTTCATCATGTGGGCGTCTATGCCTATCGCCCGGCCGCGCTGGATGCCTATCCGGCATGGCCTGTTGGCCCGCTGGAGACGCTGGAGGGGCTGGAGCAGTTGCGGTTCCTTGAAAATGGCCGCGCCGTGCTGTGCGTCGAGGTCGAGGCGCGCGGACGGCAGTTCTGGGAATTGAACAACCCCGCCGATGTGCCGCGGATTCAGGCGATGATGGCCGAGATGGGGATGGCATGACGCCACTTCCGGCTCATGGTCCGACGGTCAGCGTCGTGATCGTCAGCCGGGGCCGCCCCGCCAGTTTGCAGCTTGCTCTGACCGGGGCCGCGCGGCTGGTCTATCCGAATTATGAAATCGTGGTGGTGGCGGATGCGGCGGGGCTGGCGGCGGCGCGGGCTTTGCCGTTTGGCGATGGGCTGACATGCGTCGGCTTTGAAGAGGCCAATATCTCGGCCGCGCGCAATGTCGGGATTATGCAGGCGGGAGGCGAGATCATCGCGTTTCTGGATGATGACGCAGTCCCGGAACCTCTTTGGTTGCAGCATCTGATGCAGGGGTTCGCGCTGCCCGATGTGGCCTGCGTCGGTGGGTTCGTGCGCGGGCGTAACGGCATATCGCTGCAATGGCGCGCGCGCGCAGTGGATGCGGGCGGGGCTGCGCGTGATCTGGTTCTGACAGGGGATGCGCCTGTTGTCCCCAATCCCGGCGCGGGTTGGGCGGTCAAGACCGAAGGCACCAACATGGCCATGCGCCGCGATGTGCTGGCGGCGCTGGGCGGGTTCGATCCGGCCTATCGGTTCTACTTGGATGAAACCGACCTGAACCGGCGGCTGCATGACGCAGGCCACCGCACCGCGATTGTTCCGCTGGCCGAGGTGCATCACGGCTATGCGCCGTCAGACCTGCGGTTGCGCACACGGGCGGTGCGGGATCTGTCACGGATCGGCGCGTCAACGGCGGTGTTCCTGCGGCGACACGCCGACCCTGCCATTCACGTCGCGCGACTGGACGCCCTGCGCGCCGAACAGCGCCGCCGTCTGATCCAGCAGATGGTCGCGGGCCAGATCGAGCCGCGCGACATCGCCCGCCTGATGGTCACGCTGGAAGATGGCATCCGCGAGGGGCTGGCCGCGCCTTCGACCCCCCTGACCCCACTGGGGCCGCCCGCACAGCCGTTCCGGCTCTTTGCCACCCTGTCCACCAAGGGCGCAAAGGTCATCCGGGGGCGGTTGTGGCGGTGGCGCGCGATCCGGGCCGAGGCGGCGGCGGCGGCGGCACAGGGCCATGTCGTGACGGTCTACATGCTGTCGCGCACCGTCTTGGCGCATCGAATCCGCTATCGCCTTCCCGGCGTCTGGGAACATCGCGGCGGGCTGTGGGGGCGGTCCGATCGCAGCCAGCCGCGCCTGCGATGGGCAAGTTTCCGCGCGCGGATCGCCGAAGAACACGCGCGGGTTGCGCCGCGCCGCGATCCCACCCCGATGGTGGTCCCGAACGCCCCATAATTCCCCGTCAACATCCGATTTTTTTCAATGATTGGCCATTATGTCATGCTAGAGGAGCGGCATTGGTATACCGTGCGAACCACGCGTCAAAACGCAAAGCCGTGGCGCAATCGAGGATGAGGCAAATGCGCAAGAAAGTTACGAAAGCGATTTTTCCCGTGGCAGGTCTGGGCACCCGGTTCTTGCCGGCGACCAAGTCGGTTCCGAAGGAAATCATGACCTTGGTGGATCGACCGCTGATCCAGTATGCCATTGACGAGGCGCGCGCCGCCGGCATCAAGGAATTCATCTTCGTGACCTCGCGCGGCAAGGGCGCTTTGGAAGATTACTTTGACCATGCCCCCACGCTGGAAGCCGAATTGCGCAAGAAGGGCAAGGATGACCTGCTGGAAATCCTGAAGGATACCAACATGGATAGCGGTGCCATCGCCTATATCCGCCAGCACAAGGCGATGGGTCTGGGCCATGCCGTGTGGTGCGCGCGCCGTCTGATGGGCAATGAACCCTTTGCCGTGATCCTGCCCGATGACGTGATCGCCGCCGAAAAACCCTGTTTGCAGCAGATGGTCGAAGCCTATGAGGAAACCGGCGGCAATGTTGTCGCCGCGATGGAAGTGCCGCCGGAAAAGACCAGCTCGTATGGTATTCTGGACGTCAAGGAAGACATGGGGTCGATGGTGTCGGTCAAGGGCATGGTCGAAAAGCCCGCCAAGGGAACCGAACCGTCGAACCTTGCGGTGATCGGGCGTTATATCCTGACCCAGCATGTGATGAACAACCTGAACAAGATGAAGGTTGGCGCGGGCGGTGAGATTCAGCTGACCGACGCGATCGCCCAGGAAATCGAGAATGAACGCCCGGTCTATGGGTTTCGCTTCCGCGGACAGCGGTTCGATTGCGGGTCCAAGGCCGGGTTCTTGCAGGCAACGGTGTCCTTTGCGCTGGCGCGTCCCGATCTGCGGGATGAATTCGCGGCGTTCCTCACCTCGGTTACTGCCGAACAGAAAGCCGCGCAGTAAGCCATGTCCGGGTCTGGGCCGGATCATGTGCTGGTCACCGGGGGTGCGGGCTATATCGGCTCGCATGCCTGCAAGGCGCTGAAGGCGGCGGGGTTTGTCCCCGTCACTTTCGACAATCTGGTGACCGGCTGGCAAGAGGCGGTGAAATTCGGCCCCTTCGTGCAGGGCGATCTGCTGGACCGGGCGGCGGTGGACGCGGCTTTTGCGGCGTGGAAGCCTGTCGCCGTGATGCATTTCGCAGCGCTGTCACAGGTCGGCGAAAGCATGTCGCAGCCCGGCAAATACTGGCGCAACAACGTGCTGGGGTCGCTGAACCTGATCGAGGCGGCTTGCGCGGCGGGGTGCCTCGATTTCGTGTTCTCATCGACCTGTGCCACCTATGGCGATCAGGACAATGTCGTGCTGGACGAGGGAACGGCGCAGCATCCGATCAACGCCTATGGCGCGTCCAAGCGCGCGATCGAGGATGTGCTGCGGGATTTTGGCGTCAGCCACGGGTTGCGGTCGGTGATTTTCCGCTATTTCAACGTGGCGGGCGGCGATCCTGACGCGGAAGTGGGCGAGTTTCATCGCCCTGAAACCCATCTGATCCCGCTGATGCTGGATGCGATTGACGGGCGGCGCGGCGCGCTGACGATCTTTGGCACCGATTATCCGACGCCGGATGGCACCTGTATCCGCGATTACGTGCATGTCTGTGATCTTGTGGATGCGCATGTGCTGGGGTTGCGGTGGTTGCAGGCGAATAAGGGCAGCCGGGTCTTCAACCTTGGCACCGGGACCGGGTTTTCGGTGCGTGAGGTGGTCGCGGCCAGCCGGTCTGTGACCAACCGCGACGTGCCTATGGTCGAGGGGCCGCGCCGTGCGGGTGATTGCACGAAACTCGTGTCCGGGTCCACGCGGGCAGCGGCGGAACTGGGATGGACGCCGCACCGGTCCGACATGGCGACGATGATCGCCGATGCCTGGAGGTGGCACCAGTCTGGCCACTATTCCCGCTGATCCACCTGCACGCCTGATAGACCTGACGCGGCTGGCCCGGCGGGGCGGGCGTGTGCCAACGGGTGTTGACCGGGTCGAACTGGCCTATCTGGAGCGGCTGATCAAATTGCCCGTGCCGCTGTTCGGGCTGGTGCGGTCAACGCTGGGCTATGTGCTGCTGGATCGCGCGGGCTGTGCCGGGTTTCGCGACCGGGTAACGGGGGCCGTGCCCTGGGGTGCGCCAGACCGGTTGTCACGGGTGACGCGCCGGATGGACGGTGTCGAGGCTGATCTGCGGCGGCTGGCGCTGGCGCGGTGCCTGCCGGTTGCGCTGCACCGGATGCTGGCGCGGCACCTGCCGCGCGGCGTCAGTTATATCAACGTCGGTCATTCCAACCTGACCGACCGGGTGTGCAGCGCGGTGAAACAGCGGCTGGCGGGGCGGGTCGCGGTGCTGATCCACGATACCATCCCGTTGGATTTCCCGCAGTTTCAGCGGGCGGGCACCGTGGACAGCTTTGCCGCGATGCTGCGACGTGTCGGTGTTCATGCAGATCTGGTGATTGCCAATTCGACTGTTACGGCGGCGGATGTGGCGCGCCATCTGGCCCCGCGCGCGCCGCAGATGGTTGTGGCGCATCTTGGCGTGACGGTTGCCGCGCCCGAAGCGCCGACTTGGCCCGTGGGCTATGACCCCGCGCGCCCGATGTTTGCCGTCGTCGGCACCATCGAGCCGCGCAAGAACCACGCGCTGCTGCTGCGGGTGTGGGACATGCTGCTGGCCGATCCGCCGCCGGTGATGCCGCAACTGGTGATCGCGGGCAGCCGTGGCTGGGAGAATGACGCGGTGTTCGCACGGCTGGACGCGTTGGGGCCGCTGGCGGGGCATGTGTTCGAAATGCCGGGACTGACCGATGCGGCGCTGGCGGGCGTGATGGCATCGGCGCATGCGCTGTTGTTCCCGTCTTTTGCCGAAGGCTTTGGCCTGCCGCCGGTCGAGGCCGCCGTTCTGGGCACTCCGGTGATCGCAAATGACCTTGCGGCGCTGCGCGAGACACTGGGCGATATTCCCGTTTACCTCGATGCCCATGACCCTTATCCTTGGGTCAACCAGATAAGGGCGCGGATCACGCGGCCAAATGCCGTAGCAGAGGCAGGATCGTTCGCGGAAAAGAAACAATCAGTGTTTTTGCCGCCAACATGGGATATGCATTTCAACGCGGTCTTAACGCGCGCGTGACATGCGTAAATCGGGTGCCAGAGGGCCGACGGGCCCCGGCAAAAAGGAGCAGGGGTGGGCATCTGGCGGTCATATCGTCTGCGGTTGCAGCGCAAGCGCTGGCTGATCCGGGCGTTCCGCAAGCGGCGGGAGATGACCGGCATCGCGGATCGCACGGCATCGATCCGGCCCGGTGATATCCTGCTGTTTTCCACGCTGCGCAACGAACAGGTGCGGCTGCCGTATTTCCTGAACTATTACCGCGAGATGGGGGTCAACCATTTCCTGTTTGTCGATAACGACAGCAATGATGGCGGGCTGGAATATCTGGCCGAGCAACCCGATGTGTCGGTCTGGCACACGCGGCGCAGCTATAAACGCGCGCGGTTCGGGGTGGATTGGCTGAACTGGTTGCAGCGGAAATATGGGCACGGGCATTGGACATTGGTGGTCGATCCGGATGAATTTCTGGTCTATCCGTTCTGCGATACCCGGCCGCTGCGGGCGCTGACCGATTGGCTGGACGCATCGTCGATCAAATCATTTTCCGCCATGCTGCTGGACATGTATCCCAAGGGGCGCATCGACGCGCAGCCCTATCTGTCCGGACAAGACCCGTTGCAGATCGCAAGCTGGTTTGACGCCGGCAATTACGGCATGACCAAGAATCCGATGTTCGGCAATCTGTGGATTCAGGGTGGGCCACGGCAGCGGATGTTCTTTGCTGACACCCCGGAAAAGGCCCCGGCGCTGAACAAGATCCCGTTGGTGAAATGGGATCGGCGTTATGTCTATGTCAGTTCGACCCACACGCTGCTGCCGCGCGGGCTGAACCTTGTTTATGACGAATGGGGGGGCGAAAAGGCGTCGGGCGTTCTGTTGCACACCAAATTCCTGGACACGTTCACCGCCAAAGCCGCCGAGGAACTGACCCGGAAACAGCACTACGCCGCCTCCGTCGAATACCGCGCCTATGCCGCCAGCCTGCAAAACAACCCTGAATTGTGGTGCAAGTGGAGCGAGAAATACATCAACTGGCGACAGTTGGAGATTCTCGGATTGATGTCCAAGGGGAACTGGGCATGACCACGGTCGGCATCGTCATGTTGGTGCATACCGCGCTGGGGCGCGCCGAACAGGTGGCGCGGCATTGGGCGGCGGCGGGGTGCCCTGTGGTGATCCATGTCGACCGCATTGTGCCGAAGGCCACGCATGACGCGTTTGTGCAGGCGCTGTCCGACTTGCCCGATGTGCTGTTCTCGCGGCGCTATCGGTGTGAATGGGGCACCTGGGGGCTGGTCGCCGCGACGCAGGCCGCGTCCGAGATGATGCTGGCGCAGTTTCCCACTGTGCGGCATGTCTATCTGGCGTCCGGGTCGTGCCTGCCGCTGCGCCCGGTCGAGGAATTGATTGACTATCTGGCCGCGCGGCCCCGCACCGATTTCATCGAAAGCGCGACCACGGCGGATGTGCCCTGGACCGTTGGCGGGTTGGACGAGGAACGGTTCACGCTGCGGTTCCCGTTTTCCTGGCGCAAGAACCGCTATCTGTTTGATCGTTTCGTTGCACTGCAACGGCGGATCGGGTGGAAACGGCGCATCCCCAAGGGGATCGTGCCGCATATGGGCAGCCAATGGTGGTGTCTGACGCGGCAAACCCTGTCGGCGATCCTGCAAGACCCGGAACGCACGCGGTTCGACCGCTATTTCGCCAAGGTCTGGATCCCTGACGAATCGTATTTCCAGACGCTGGTGCGACTTTATTCGCAAAGTATCGAAAGCCGGTCGCTGACGTTGTCGAAATTCGACTTTCAGGGCAAGCCGCATATTTTCTATGACGATCACCTGCAATTGTTGCGGCGGTCCGACTGCTTTGTCGCGCGCAAGATCTGGCCGCATGCGGACCGGCTGTATGAGGCGTTTCTGACCGATCCGGCGACGGCGATGAACCGCACCGAACCCAACCCCGGCAAGATCGACCGCATTTTCGCCAAGGCGGTGGAACGGCGGACGCGCGGGCGCACCGGGCTGTACATGCAAAGCCGCTGGCCCAATCCGGGCTGGGAAAACGGTGTGACCTCGGGGCCCTATTCGGTGTTTTCGGGCTTTGCCGAGTTGTTCGAGGATTTCGATATCTGGCTGGCGCGGGCCACCGATGCGCGGGTGCACCGGCATCTGTTCGCGCCCGAGCGGGTCGAATTTGCCGGCAACCAGCCGGTGATCGAGGGGGCCTTGTCCGACAGTGCCGCCGTGCGCGATTACAATCCGCGCGCGTTTCTGACCAATCTGGTGTGGAACACGCGCGGCGAACGGCAGTGTTTTCAGTTTGGGCCGTCAGATGCGCAGGACATAAGTTGGTTTATGGCGAATGACCCCAACGCCCAGATCAGCGTGATCTCGGGGGCCTGGGCCGTGCCATTGTTCCAGTCCAACCGCAATTTCGCCGATCTGCGCAAAGAGGCGGCGCTGTTGCAAAAGATCGAAAGCGAATTTCTGGATGCGCTGCGGTCGCCCTATGCGAAAGCCCGGGTGCGGATCTGGACCATGGCGGAATTTATCGAGGCGCCGATGGAACCCTTGCAGACCGTGATCGACGAAATCGGCCACCGCGCGCTGCGCCGCCTGTCCGAGGTGCCGAAAATGGCCGATCTGCGCGGGTTCGGGCAGTTTTTGCAGAACCTGAAAAATCAGGGCATGCACCCTTATCTGATGGGCGATTTCCCGGTCGAACGCGACGACGCGCCGCCGACAAAACGCCCGCGCAAACCCTATCTGGTGCAGTGATTGATGCCGTTTGACTATTTCATCGTGTTCGCCGAAATGCGCACCGGGTCGAATTTTCTGGAAACCAACCTGAACGCGCTGGACGGTGTCACCTGTCACGGCGAGGCGTTCAATCCGCATTTCATCGGCTATCCCAACCGCGCGGATATGCTGGGTGTGACACAGGCCATGCGTGAGGCGGACCCCGCGCGCCTGATCACCGAGGTGAAACGCGCCCCCGGCCTGAACGGGTTTCGTTATTTCCACGATCATGACCCGCGGGTGTTGGCCATTGCGCTGGCTGATCCGCGCTGCGCCAAGATCGTGCTGACGCGCAACCCGGCGGACAGCTATGTGTCGTGGAAGATCGCGCAGGCCACCGGGCAGTGGAAGCTGACCAATGTGACGAAACGCAAAGAGGGGCTGGCGGAATTTGACGCCGCCGAATTTGCCGAACATCTGGACCGGTTGCAGGGGTTCCAGATCACGCTGCTGCATGCGTTGCAAACCACGGGGCAGACCGCGTTTTATCTGGCTTACGAGGATTTGCAGGATCTGGAGGTGATGAACGGGCTGGCGGCCTGGTTGGGGGTGCCTGCGCGGCTGACCGATCTTGATCGCAGCCTCAAGGTGCAGAATCCCGAACCCCTGTCCGCCAAGGTGGCGAATTTCGACGCGATGCAGGCGGCGCTGGCGGGGCTGGACCGGTTCAACCTGACGCGCACCCCGAATTTCGAACCCCGGCGAGGCGCGGCGGTGCCGTCTTATGTGGCGGGTGCGCGGACGCCCTTGTTGCACCTGCCGGTCAAGGGCGGGCCAGAGCGGATCGTGACAGGCTGGATGGCGGCGCTGGACGGGGTGGCCCCCGGCACGTTGCAGACGCGGTTCACCCAAGGGTCGTTGCGCGCCTGGCAAAAGGATCATCCGGGGCATCGCAGTTTCGCGGTGATCCGCCATCCGGTCGCGCGCGCGCATGCGGTGTTTTGCGACCGCATCCTGCCCACCGGCAAGGGTGCCTTTGGCGAGGTGCGCCAGACGCTGCGGAGGGTGCATAAATTGCCGCTGCCCAAGGACGGCGTGGACGCGACCTGGACCCGCGCGCAGCATCAAGAGGCGTTTCTGGCGTTTCTGCGGTTCGTGAAGATGAACCTCGCCGGACAGACCGCGCTGCGGGTCGATGCGCATTGGGCCAGCCAGGCGCAGATCATTCAGGGCTTTGCCGAATTTGCCCCCGCCGATGTCATCCTGCGCGAGGACGAGATCGAGGTGTGGTTGCCCGCGCTGGCCATGCAGATGGGCCACGCCAACCCGCCGCCGATCCCGACGGACACCGACTGGCCCTTTGCGCTGTCCGATATCTGGACACCCGAGATCGAGGCGGCGGCAGAGGCGGCCTATGCCCGCGATTACGCGACTTTTGGCTTTGGTCCCTGGCGCGGCTGATCAGGGCGCGCGTGATCAGGCGGCCTTGTGCGCCTTGGGCGCGGTCAGGATGGTATGCAGCGTTACCGGATCGACATTCGCGCGCAGCTTGGTGCAGATCGCCGCATCCCGCAACGTGCGCGACACCAGCGCCAGCGCCTTGAGGTGTTCCACCCCCGCCTCTTCCGGCGCGAACAGTGCGAACACCAGATCGACGGGTTGCCGGTCAACCGCGTCGAAATCGACGGGTCTTTCCAGCCGCACAAAGGCCCCGACCATGCGGTCCAGATCGGCGATGCGCGCATGTGGCAGGGCCACGCCGTGGCCCACGCCGGTTGGTCCCAGACTTTCACGGTCCATCAGCGCCTCGACGACGCGCGCGGCGCGGAGGCCATAGGCCCCCGCCACCAGTTCGCCCAGATCATGGAACAGCCGCTTCTTCGAGGTGGCCGCACCAATGACCTTGACCGCGTCAGGGCGCAATATGCCGGAGAGATCCATCATTCGCCTATCTTGGCTGTGCGCCGGAGGCGCGGACGTTATTTCGGGTCGATCCAGCCGACGTTGCCGTCAGCACGCCGGTAGACCACGTTCAACCCCTTGCGGGTTTCATTGCGGAAGACCAGAAATTGTGCCCCCGCCAGTTCCATCTGCATCACGGCCTCGCCGACCGACACCGTCGGGATCTTGGTTTCCATCTCGGCGATGATGATCGGGGTCAGGCTGTCGGGCTCTGATTCCTCTGATGCCTCTGACGCGATCACATAAGAGGCGGCGGCCATGACTTCAACCGGGTCGATGCGGTCCTTGTGATGGTCCTTCAGCCGCCGCTTGTAGCGGCGCAACTGCTTGTCCAGCTTTTCACGGCAGGATTCAAAGGCGGCGTAGATTTCGGGGGAATGACCTTTGGCGCTGGCCTGCATGCCGGTGGACAGGTGAACCACGGCTTCGCAGACGGTTTCATGCGCGGATTTCGAAAAGATGACGATGGCATCGGTGGGCCGGCCTGCATATTTTTCCAGCGTTTCGGTCATTTCTGCCTTCACATGGGTTTGCAAGGCTTCGCCGATGTCGATTTGACGGCCGCTGATCTGGTAACGCATGTCATCTCCTTTGCTATGGGCTACCGGACGGGGGTTCGGGCAGATGCGCGATGGCAGTGACACGTCCGGGATCAGACAGCGCGGGCGGATTGCGGCCCGGCCTTTGCGGGGCCTGCGATGGGGCTGCGATGGGCAACGCGGCTGTCATGGAACCAGTGAAGGCCAGCGGCGCGCGGCTGTCAATTGAAACCGTTCTGTGACACGGCAACGGGGCGCGTCACGAGATGCGGAAATCCGCCCCCAGATAGACGCGGCGCACGTTTTCGTTCTGCACCACCTCGGCGGGTGCGCCCGACATCAGCACACGGCCATCGTGCAGGATATAGGCGCGGTCTACGATTTCCAGCGTTTCGCGGACGTTGTGATCGGTGATCAGCACGCCGATGCCGCGTTTTTTCAGGTCGGCGACCAGATGGCGGATATCGCCGACGCTGATCGGATCGACGCCCGCAAAGGGTTCGTCCAGCAGCAGGTATTTCGGGTCGGCGGCCAGACAGCGCGCGATTTCCACCCGCCGCCGTTCGCCGCCCGACAGGGCCAGCGCAGGCGCACGGCGCAGGTGTTCGATGGAAAAATCCGACAGCAGTTCTTCGAGGCGTTCGCGGCGCTTGTGGCGGTCGCGCACCGCGATTTCCAGCACGGCGCTGATGTTGTCTTCGACCGACAGCCCGCGAAAGATCGACATTTCCTGCGGCAGATAGCCGATGCCCAGCCGCGCGCGGCGATACATCGGCAGGGTCGAGATATCGCGCCCATCCACCAGCACCTGACCGGCATCGGGATAAACGAGGCCCGCGATCATGTAGAAGGTTGTGGTCTTGCCCGACCCGTTGGGGCCCAACAGCGCCACAACCTCGCCGCGCGACACCTCCATCGAGAAATCGCGGATCACCAGACGTTTCTGATAGCTTTTGCGCAGGCCGGTGACGCGCAGCCCCTGCGCGCCCGTGTGGACTGACAGGGCGGGGCGGGGGGTCACGGTGTCTTGGTCCCCGCCCGCGGTTGCGTTGTGCTGCCGGGTTGCAGGATGGTTTTAACGCGGCCGCCCATCTGCGCGGTGCCTTCGGTCAGGTTCACGGTCGCCTCGTCTGAGGTCAGCGAGTTGTCGCCCTGCGTCATCAGCACATTGCCGCGCATGATCACCACGCCGGTGTCGATGCTGTAGTCGGCGCGGTCTGCCTCGGCGGCATCGGGGCCAGAGACCAGCGTCACTCCCCCGGTGGCTTCCAGCCGCTCAACCTTGCTTTGGTCATCGCTATAGACCACCAGAACCCGCGGCGCGGTCAGCCGCATCTCGCCCTGCACGATCACGACATTGCCGGTGAAAATCGCGGTTCCCGTGTCCTGTTCGACCGCCAGCGCGTCCGATGTTGCCTCGACCGGGGCGCTGGTATCCTGGGTCATGGTGCCGAAGGCCACTGTTGCCTGCGCGGAAACAGCGGCGGGCGACAGCATGGCAAGGGTCAAAGCGATTCGAAATGCAATAAACGGCACGGGATCAATCCTTACGATTGCGGATCGTATACCAGATGAACCCCGCCGGTGAAAAGCAGCGTTGCCTGCCCGGTGACCGGATCGCTGTCCAGCGCCATCGTCCCGGCGCTGAACCGCCCGGGCGGGCCGGACCCGGTGATGGGGCCGGGGCTGTTGATCGCAAGGCGCGTCATCGCTGCCGTCAGCGCCGCGCTGTCCACGACATAGCCCAAGGATGACGTCAGCCGCGCCGCCCCGGTCAGCGTGAGCAGATCGGCGGCTTCGTCCACGGTGCCATCTGCCGCCTGCACCGTGACCTGTGACCCATCGGTCAGGTTCACCACCGCGACGGGGTTCTGCGTCAACATGCGCGACGACGTCACAGGATCAGGGCGAGCGCTGTCGGCAGTGAGGCCCACCTGATGACCTTCGGCACTAACCCCGGAATAGATCAACGCGGTCATCTGTTGCCCGCTGATGCGTTCGGCGATTTCGACCTGTGTGAACGGGATCCCGCTGCGCGGATCGACCGACCGCGACAGCAGGAACAGCGTCGACAACAGCGCCAGCGCCGCCAGCGGCAGTGTGATCTTCAGCCAGAAAACGATGCGGGACCAGCCCTTGTCGCGCCATGGCATCGCTAGACCGGCCCCATGTTCAGCCCAGACCGATGCGCAGGCAATCGTGGATATGGATCAGCCCTTCGGGCCGCCCGTCGCCTGCAGGGTCTACCACGAACAGGCAGGTGATCTTTTTCGCATTCATCCGCGCCACGGCCTCTTGGGCCAGCGCGTCGGGGGCAATGGTGCGGGGCGCGGCGGTCATTACCGCGCCTGCGGTATGGGACAACAGCCCGTCCATGTGGCGGCGCAGGTCGCCGTCGGTGACGATACCGGTCAGCCGTCCGTCTGCATCGGTGACACCGACGACGCCAAAGCCCTTTTGGCTGATCACCAGGAGGGCATCCGACATCGGTGTGTCGGCGGTCACCAGCGGCAGCGCGTCACCCAGATGCATCAGGTCGCGCACCCGCGACAGTTGCGCGCCCAGTTTGCCGCCGGGGTGAAAATCGCGGAAATCCGCGGGCGTAAAGCGGCGGTGTTCCATCAGCGCAATCGCCAGCGCATCGCCCAAGGCCAGCGTCATGGTGGTGGACGAGGTGGGCACGATGCCGGTGCCGCAGGCCTCGGGCGCGCGGGGCAGCACGATGGCGATATCGGCGGCTTTCAGCAGGGTCGAATCGGCGCGGGACGCCACGCCGATCATCGGGATGCCGAAACGGCGGGTATAGGCGATGATATCGGCCAGTTCCGGGGTTTCACCGGAATTGGACAGCATCAGCACCACATCATTGTCGGAAATCATGCCCAGATCGCCATGGCTGGCCTCGGCGGGATGGACGAATTGCGCAGGCGTGCCGGTGGAGGCCAGCGTGGCTGTGATCTTGCGCCCGACATGGCCGGATTTGCCCATGCCCGACACGATGATGCGCCCCTTGGCCTGCAACATCAGGTCCACGGCGCGGGCGAAACTGTCATCCAGCGCCGCGCCCAGCAGGGTCAGCGCCGCGGCCTCGATGGCGATGACGCGCCGGGCGGTGGTCAGGAAATCCGCGCTGGTCATGCGTGGGCGAAAATGTCGATCTCGGGCCAGCCCGCCAGATCGAGTTGCGCCCGCGCGGGCAGGAAATCAAAGCACGCTTGCGCCAGGTCCATCCGCCCTTCGCGGATCAGCATCCGGTCCAGTTCGGCCTTGATCCGGTGCAGATACAGCACGTCGGACGCCGCATAATCCACCTGCGCCTGCGTCAGTGTATCCGCGCCCCAGTCCGATGATTGCTGCAATTTCGAGATGTCCACGTTCAAGAGTTCCTGCAACAGGTTCTTCAGCCCGTGGCGGTCGGTATAGGTGCGGATCAGGCGGCTGGCGATCTTGGTGCAATAGACGGGCGCGGCGAGCGCGCCAAAGGCGTGTTGCATCGCGGCAATGTCGAACCGGCCGAAATGGAACAGCTTCAGCACGGACGCGTCGGTCAGGATGCGGGTGATGTTTGGCGCGGATGTCTGCCCCTTGGCGATCTGCACCACATGGGCGTGGCCATCACCGCCGGACAACTGCACGACACACAGCCGGTCGCGCGCCGTCATCAGCCCCATCGTTTCACAATCAATCGCCACCACCGGACCCAAGTCCAGCCCATCGGGTAGATCGTGCTTGTAAAGGAAGTTCGTCATGGTCGTCCCTCGTTCTGGTGAGGGAAGCCCCCCGGTTTGTGGAGGGAGATGGTGCCCAGGAGAGGACTCGAACCTCCACGTCTTTTGAACACTAGTACCTGAAACTAGCGCGTCTACCATTCCGCCACCTGGGCACAGGTGCGTGTGAGGTGGGCGTGTAACCCGCGTGCCGCACCCTGTCAACGCCAATCCGCGCCTGTTGCAGCTTGCCGCGACGCGGGCAGGGGGCTAGGAACGGGCGGGCGGTAATCAGGAGTCGGGCCATGACGAAACTGGTGACGATCTATGGCGGATCGGGCTTTGTTGGGCGCTATATCGCGCGGCGGCTGGCGGCGGCGGGGTGGCGGGTGCGCGTCGCAGTGCGGCGTCCGAACGAGGCGCTGTTCGTGCGGCCCTATGGCACGCCGGGGCAGGTGGAACCGGTGCTGTGCAACATCCGCGACGAGGCAAGTGTGGCCGCTGCGATGGCGGGCGCCGATGCGGTGGTGAATTGCGTCGGCACCTTTGACGCGCGCGGCAAGAACAATTTCGACGCGGTGCAGGCGCAAGGCGCGGAACGTATCGCGCGGCTGGCGGCTGCGGCCGGGGTGGCGCGGATGGTGCATCTGTCGGCCATCGGCGCGGATGCTGCCGGGGCCAGCACCTATGCGCGCACCAAGGCCGCCGGTGAAGCGGGCGTGCTGCGGCACATGCCCGATGCGATGATCCTGCGGCCTTCGGTGATTTTCGGCCCTGAGGACCAGTTTTTCAACCGTTTCGCCGGGATGGCGCTGATGTCTCCGGCGATTCCGGTAGTGGGTGGCGCGGTCCGGTTCCAGCCGGTGCATGTCGAAGACGTGGCGCGGGCCGCCGTGATGGGCGTCGAAGGGCAGGCGCAGGGCATCTACGAGTTGGGCGGGCCGGATATTGAAACTTTTGCTGCGCTGATGCACCGGATGCTGGCAGTGATTGAACGCACCCGGCTGGTGCTGGTGCTGCCGTTCTGGCTGGCGCGGATCGTGGCGGGCGGGGCGGATATGGTCAACCGCCTGACTTTTGGCCTGACCCCGACCCCGATCACGCCGGATCAGGTGCGCAGCCTTGGCCGCGACAACGTGGTAGCGCCGGATGCCAAGGACTTTGCCGATCTGGGGATCGAGCCGGTGGCGATGGCGGCGGTGCTGCCGGAATACCTGTGGCGGTTCCGGTCTTCGGGGCAATATTCCGCGATCAAGAAATCGGCGAAAAACCTGCGCAAGGCGCGGTGATGGGCGATCTTGTCCTGCCGCTGATCCTTGGGGTTCTGGAAGGTCTGACCGAGTTCATCCCGGTGTCCTCGACCGCGCATATCCTGCTGGCGGGGCATTTCCTGGGCTTTGACAGCCCGGAACGCACCTTTGAGGTGGTGATTCAGTTCGGCGCGGTGTTGGCCGTGATCACGGTTTATGCCGCAAAGCTGTGGCAGTTGTTTTCCACGGCACATCGCGACCCGGCGGCGCGGCGGTTCATCATTGCGATTTTCCTTTCGTTTCTGCCTGCGGTGGCGATTGGCGTGCTGGGCCGCGATTTCATCAAGGGCGTGCTGTTCGAAAGCCCCCGCCTGATTGCGGTCACGCTGATCTTGGGCGGCGTGGTGCTGATCTGGGTGGACCGCCTGACCTTGTCGCCGCGCTATGACAGCGCCGAGGCGATCCCGATGGGCCGCGCCGTTGCCATCGGGTTTATCCAGTGTCTGGCGATGGTGCCGGGGGTGTCGCGGTCAGGGGCGACCATCGTGGGGGCCTTGGCGATGGGGGCGAGCAAACGCGCGGCGGCAGAGTTTTCGTTCTTCCTCGCCATGCCGACAATGTTCGGGGCCTTTGTCTATGACATGTACAAAAGCTGGGATCTGCTGGACCCTGCCGCGATGACGCAGATCGGTATCGGCTTTGCCGCCGCCTTTGTGACAGGCGTGATCGTGGTCAAGGGGCTGTTGGGCTATGTGTCGGCCTATGGCTATGCGCTGTTCGGCTGGTGGCGAATCATCGTGGGTGTGGTGGTTCTGGTGGCGTTGGGGATGGCGTAAGCGGCAGATAGGTGTCACATGCTGACCTATTTCACGAAGATTTCCGTGGCGCGCGCGCCTCAGCCCGGCAAATACCCGCATATAGGTCAGCATGGATGACTTTTATTCCTTTCACAGGTGTTTTACACCGCCGCCAACGCAGTTTGACGGCAGGAGTCCGCCATGGCCAAGCAACCGATGCTGAAATTCGTCACGATACCGCGCGACATGCCCGAAAAGCGGGCTGCCGCGGAGCGCCGTCAGGACTTTGACGAAATCTATGCCGAATATGCCGCGACCAAGGCCGCCGAGCAGGCCAGCCGGTGCAGCCAATGCGGCGTGCCCTATTGCCAGACGCATTGCCCGCTGCACAACAATATCCCCGACTGGTTGAACATGGTGGCCACGGGCCGCCTGCGCGAGGCGTGGGAAATCAGCCAATCCACCAACACCTATCCGGAAATCTGCGGCCGTATCTGCCCGCAGGACCGGCTGTGCGAAGGCAACTGCGTCATCGAAAACTCGGGCCACGGCACCGTCACCATCGGGTCGGTCGAGAAATACATTACCGATACCGCCTGGGAAAATGGCTGGGTGATGCCGATTCGTCCGGCGATGGAACGGGATCAGTCGGTCGGCATCATCGGCGCGGGTCCGGGTGGGATGGCGGCGGCCGACATGCTGCGACGCGCCGGTGTGCAGGTGACGATCTATGACCGGCATGACCGCGCGGGCGGGTTGCTGACCTATGGGATTCCGGGGTTCAAGCTGGAAAAAGACGTGGTCATGCGCCGCGTGCAGCAGTTGGAACAGTCGGGCGTCGAATTCGTGCTGAATTGCGAAGTGGGCCGCGACATCAGCTTTGACGCGATCCGGGGCAAGCATGACGCGGTGATCATCGCCATCGGCGTGTACAAGGCGCGCGATCTGGACGGGGCCGGTGCGGGCATCGTCAAGGCGCTGGATTTCCTGACGGTGTCGAACCGGCTGTCGTTTGGTGATGATGTGCCCGCATTCACCGACGGATCGCTGACTGCGGCGGGCAAGCGTGTGGTCGTCATCGGCGGCGGCGATACCGCGATGGACTGTGTGCGCACCGCGATCCGGCAGGGCGCGACGTCGGTGAAATGCCTCTATCGCCGTGACCGCGCCAACATGCCGGGGTCACAGCGCGAGGTGCAGAATGCCGAGGAAGAGGGCGTGATTTTTGAATGGCTGTCGGCCCCCGTGGGGTTCACCGGCGATCCGGTCACGTCCGTGCGCGTGCAGAAGATGCGCCTGGGCGCGCCTGATGCCACGGGCCGCCAGATGCCCGAGGAAATCCCCGGAGCCATCCATGACGAACCCGCCGATCTGGTGATCAAGGCGCTGGGGTTTGAACCCGAGGATTGGCCGAAGACGTGGGGGGCCGAGGGGCTGGAAACGACGCGCTGGGGCACGGTCAAGGCCGCGTTTACGACCGGGCAGACCGGGGCCGAGGGCGTGTTCGCGGTGGGCGATATCGTGCGCGGCGCGTCGCTGGTGGTATGGGCGATCCGCGACGGGCGCGATTGCGCCGATGCGGTGCTGTCCTACCTTGCCGGTATGCGCGCCGTCGCGGCGGAATGATGGACGCAACAGGTGAACGGCCGTGTCTGATCCCCAACAAGACCTGCAACAGCCCGAGTTCGTCGCGGACCGCAAACACCTGCATATCGAACAGGTTTGCAACGACGATGACCTGCATATGTGGGTCTATCGTGGCACAAGTTCGCGTCTGGTGATCAGCTTTTCCGGGATCGGGGCGTTCGGCCTCAAGGTGCCGGCCTATGAGTTTGTCGGCAGTGCCAGCGGCCATGGCGTGGACAGTGTGCTGTTCGTGTCCGAACCGATGCGCACATGGCTGACCGCGCCGCGTCTGATTGACCGTATCGTGGCGCGGGCCAATGCCGTGGCAGCTGCGGTGGGGGCGACGTCGATGTGTGCGGTCGGCCATTCGATGGGCGGGTTTTCCGCGCTGGTGATGGGAAAATTCCTGCCGCTGACCAGTGCCGTGGCCTTTGGTCCCCAATATTCGGTGCATCCCGATGTGGTGGGCGATGACAGCCGCTGGTCCTATTGGCGGCGCAAGATCAAGGATCACCGGTTCCTCAGCATCGAGGACGGGCTGGTGGATACCACGCTCTATCACGTGTTCCATGGCATGACGCGGGCGGAACGGTTGCAGCGTGACCGGTTTCCCATGCGCGACAACCTGTTTCACATTCTGGTGCCCAATACCGGGCATGGCATCCCGCAGGTGCTGCGCGCCAAGGGGGTGCTGCATGAGGTGGTGCGGCTGGCGCTGGACAACCGGCCGAAACTGGTGCGCCACAGCCTTTTGCCGCTGGGGGGGCGTCGTCGCACGCTCGCGCAGTTTCCGCTGATCCCCCATTCGTCGCAGGTGCCGCAATGATCCGCGCATGGGGCCGATTGGGCCGCACCACACAAATACCGGCGCGTTGCATCGCAATTTCCGCCGTTCTGGACACTGACTGAAAGGGAACCGCCATGACCACTTATGATGACGCCTGGGTTGCCCGCGAAGAGGCCAAGCGGGTCTTTCTGGCCGCGAACGGCCTTTATGACGAAAGCGAGGAACATTCCTCCTGCGGCGTCGGGCTTGTGGTCGCGCTGGATGGCAAGGCCAGCCGCCGTGTGGTGGAAAACAGCATCGCGGCGTTGAAAGCGGTCTGGCATCGCGGCGCGGTGGATGCCGATGGCAAAACCGGCGATGGCGCGGGCATCCATGTGCAGATCCCGGTGCCGTTCTTTTATGACCAGATCCGCCGCACCGGGCACGAACCCCGCACCGATCAGTTGATCGCGGTGGGGCAGGTGTTCCTGCCGCGCACCAACTTTGGCGCGCAGGAAACCTGCCGCACCATCGTCGAATCCGAAGTGCTGCGGATGGGCTATTACATCTATGGCTGGCGGCATGTGCCGGTGGATATCTCGTGCCTTGGCGAAAAGGCCAACGCGACCCGCCCCGAAATCGAGCAAATCCTGATTTCCAACGTCAAGGGCGTGGACGAAGACACGTTCGAGCGGGAATTGTATGTCATCCGCCGCCGCATTGAAAAGGCGGTCACGGCGGCGGGTATACAGGGGATGTATGTCTGTTCGCTGTCCTGCCGGTCGATCATCTACAAGGGCATGATGCTGGCCGAACAGGTGGCGGTGTTCTATCCCGACCTGATGGACGCGCGGTTTGAATCTGCCTTTGCGATCTATCACCAGCGCTATTCCACCAACACCTTCCCGCAATGGTGGCTGGCGCAGCCGTTCCGCATGCTGGCCCATAACGGCGAAATCAACACGCTGAAGGGCAACACCAACTGGATGCGGAGCCATGAAATCCGCATGGCCTCCAGCGCGTTTGGCGATCTGGCCGAGGATATCAAGCCGATCATTCAGCCGGGGTCGTCGGATTCAGCGGCCTTGGACGCGGTGTTCGAAGTGCTGGTGCGCGCGGGCCGCAATGCGCCGATGGCAAAGACCATGCTGGTGCCTGAAAGCTGGTCCAAGCAGGCGGTGGAACTGCCGCAGGCGTGGCGCGACATGTATTCCTATTGCAACTCGGTGATGGAGCCCTGGGATGGGCCCGCCGCGCTGGCGATGACCGATGGCCGCTGGGTCTGTGGCGGGCTGGACCGCAACGGGCTGCGGCCGATGCGCTATGTGGTCACGGGCGACAACCTGCTGATCGCAGGGTCCGAGGCGGGGATGGTGCCTGTCAACGAAACCACCGTGCGCGAAAAGGGCGCGTTGGGGCCGGGCCAGATGATCGCCGTGGACATGAAGGAAGGCCGCCTGTTCCACGACACGGAAATCAAGGACAAACTCGCCGCCGCGCAGCCGTTCGGCGATTGGGTCGGCAAGATCAACGAGCTGGACGAAAAGCTGTCGCAGATCGAAGAGCGCCCGCTGTTCACCGGGGCCGACCTGCGCAAGCGTCAGGTTGCCGCCGGGTTCACCATCGAAGAGTTGGAACAGGTGCTTGCGCCCATGGCCGAGGATGCCAAAGAGGCGCTGGCGTCGATGGGCGATGACACGCCGCCTGCCGTGCTGTCGTCGAAGTATCGCCCGCTGAGCCACTACTTCCGCCAGAATTTCAGCCAGGTCACGAACCCGCCGATCGACAGCTTGCGCGAATACCGGGTGATGTCGCTGAAAACCCGGTTCGGTAACCTGAAGAACGTGCTGGACGAAAGCAGCGCGCAGACCGAGATTTTCGTCCTTGGCAGTCCCTTTGTCGGCAATGCGCAATGGGATGCGATGGTCGGCAGTTTCAACGCTGATGTGGCCGAGATCGACTGCACCTTCCCCGCGGATGCCGGTCCCGATGCGCTGCGCGCCAATCTGGAACGTATCCGCGCCGAGGCAGTCGATGCTGTGGCGTCAGGGGCCGGGCATATCTGCCTGACCGACATGGATCAAGGGCCGGGTCGCGTGCCGATGCCGATGATCCTGGCCACCAGTGCGGTGCACAGCCATCTGACCCGCAAGGGCCTGCGCACCTTCTGTTCGCTGAACGTGCGGGCAGCGGAATGTATCGACCCGCATTATTTCGCGGTGCTGATCGGCTGCGGTGCGACGGTGGTGAACCCCTATCTGGCCGAAGACAGCCTGGCCGACCGCATCCAGCGCGGGTTGCTGGACCTGACGCTGACCGAGGCCGTCGCGCGTTACCGCGAGGCGATTGATCAGGGCATGTTGAAAATCATGGCCAAGATGGGGATTTCGGTGATTTCCTCCTATCGCGGCGGGTTGAATTTCGAGGCGGTGGGCCTGTCCCGCGCCATGTGCGCCGAATACTTCCCCGGTCTGACCAGCCGGATTTCCGGCATCGGTGTGACGGGGATTCAACGCGAGGCGGAAGAAATCCATGCCGCAGGCTGGCGCGCCAGCGATGCCGTGTTGCCCATCGGCGGGTTCTACAAGGCGCGTCGGTCTGGCGAAACCCACGCTTGGGAAGCAACGGGGATGCACCTGCTGCAATCTGCCTGTGACCGCGCGTCCTATGAATTGTGGAAACAGTATTCCGCGCGGATGCAATCGGCCCCGCCAATCCATCTGCGCGATCTGTTGGCGATCAAGCCGCTGGGCAAGGCCATTCCGATCGAAGAGGTGGAAAGCATCACCTCGATCCGCAAGCGGTTCGTGACACCGGGCATGAGCCTTGGCGCGCTTGGCCCAGAGGCGCACAAGACGCTGAACGTGGCGATGAACCGGATCGGCGCGAAATCCGATTCGGGCGAGGGCGGCGAAGACCCGGCGCATTTCCATCCTGAACCCAATGGCGACAACCCGTCGGCCAAGATCAAGCAGGTCGCCTCGGGGCGGTTCGGCGTGACGGCGGAATATCTGAACGCCTGCGAAGAGCTGGAAATCAAGATCGCGCAGGGGGCCAAACCCGGCGAGGGTGGCCAACTGCCCGGCATGAAGGTGACCGACCTGATCGCGCGGCTGCGCCATTCGACCAAGGGCGTGACGCTGATTTCCCCGCCGCCGCACCACGACATCTATTCCATCGAAGATCTGGCGCAATTGATCTATGACCTGAAACAGATCAACCCGCGCGCCAAGGTGACGGTGAAACTGGTGGCGGCATCGGGCGTCGGCACCATCGCGGCGGGCGTGGCCAAGGCCAAGGCGGATGTGATCCTGATTTCCGGGCATAATGGCGGCACCGGCGCGTCGCCTGCGACCTCGATCAAATTCGCGGGCTTGCCCTGGGAAATGGGCCTGACCGAGGCGCATCAGGTGCTGTCGATGAACAACCTGCGCAACCGGGTGACGCTGCGCACCGATGGGGGCTTGCGCACCGGGCGCGACATCGTGATGGCCGCGATGCTGGGGGCCGAGGAATACGGCATCGGCACCGCCGCGCTGATCGCGATGGGCTGCATCATGGTGCGGCAGTGCCAGTCGAACACCTGTCCGGTGGGCGTCTGCACCCAAAACGAGGAGTTGCGGAAGAAATTCACCGGCACGGCGGACAAGGTGGTGAACCTGATCACCTTCTATGCGCAAGAGGTGCGGGAAATCCTCGCCAGCATCGGCGCGCGGTCGATGGATGACATCATCGGGCGGGCGGATTTGCTGGGGCAGGTCAGCCGCGGCGCGGCGCATCTGGATGACCTGGACCTGAACCCGCTCTTGATCACCGTCGATGGCGCGCGCGACATTACCTATAACCGCGACAAGCCGCGCAATGTGGTGCCTGACACGCTGGATGCCGAGATTGTCCGCGATGCGGCGCGGTTCCTGGAAGACGGCGAGAAGATGCAACTGTCCTATGCGGTGCAGAACACGCATCGCACCGTGGGAACGCGGGTGTCGTCACACATCGTGCGGCGGTTCGGGATGCGCAACACGCTGCAACCCGATCACCTCACGGTGAAACTGACCGGGTCGGCGGGGCAGTCGCTGGGCGCCTTCGCGGCACCGGGGTTGAAGATCGAGGTGTCGGGCGATGCCAACGATTACGTCGGCAAGGGCCTGTCGGGGGGCACCATCGTGGTGCGCCCGCCGATGGCGAGCCCGCTGCGCGCCGAGGACAACACCATCATCGGCAACACGGTGCTTTACGGGGCCACCGATGGCTATCTGTTTGCCGCAGGGCGCGCAGGCGAACGGTTTGCGGTGCGCAACTCGGGGGCCAAGGTGGTGATCGAGGGCTGTGGGTCGAACGGCTGCGAATACATGACCGGTGGCGTGGCGGTCATTCTGGGCCGCATCGGCGCGAACTTTGGCGCGGGGATGACGGGGGGGATGGCGTATATCCATGACCCGGACCGCACGGCGCTGAACCTGATGAACCTGGAAACGCTGGTGACTTGCCCGGTGACCGTGCCCTATTGGGAAGATCAGTTGCGCGCCCTGATCGAACGCCACGCGCGGGAAACCCGCAGTGCCAAGGCGGAACGCATTCTGGCGAACTGGGCGGTGGAGCGCGGCAATTTCGTTCAGATCTGCCCCAAGGAGATGCTGGTGCATATCCCGCATCCGCTGACACTGGAACAAAAGGCGGTTCCGGCGGAATGATCCGGGGGATGGGTGCAAGCACCCATCCTACGGAGCCACCCGATCACGAGCAGCCCATCTTCTGCACCGCGACGTAGTGCACGCAGATGGGGGTGAACGGGATGCAGTTATCCTCGATCAGCGTGGCCACAACCCGCGTCTGTCGCCCGGTGCATGACAAAAGCCGCTCACGCAACCGCGCCGGGTGCTTCAGCAGCACCTGGCGGTCGGGGCAATCGGACGAGACCAGCACGAAGAAGCGTCTGCCGTCGGCGGCTGTCTGGTGCAAAAGTTCGCCCATCACATCCACGCTGGCCCCCGGCGCAAAGCGATTGACCATCTCGCAGGCCGTCCATGGCTGGGCACGGGCCGGACCGGGGTTTAGGGCCAGCATCAGCAGCATGACGAAAACGATGCGGGGCCAGAGCAAGGCAACCACCCTGATATTCGACATGCACAGCGTCGCCGGAGGGGCCGTGGCTTGTCAAGCAGAACCATGCTTGCCCCTTTCGGCTGGATCGGGGTAGCTGGAAACGGGCGGGCAGGAGGTTCCTTCGGCCCTGTGACGGATGCGGGAAAGACAGGGACATGGCACGTCCAGCAGGGCGCAAGACCGGATCGACAGCCCCTGCGCCCGCGCGGCGCCCGGGGCTGCGCGGGTGGGTATGGCGGGTCGCGCTGGGCCTGCCGGTGGCACTGGTGCTGTGGGTTGCGGCCTATGCGGTGATCAACCCGCCCACAACCTTCTACATGATCGGCGAGGCCCGCGTGCTGGGCGAGGTCGAGCAGGACTGGGTCGATGCCGATGACGTGTCGCCGATGCTGTTGCGGGCCATCGTGGCAGCCGAGGATGCGAATTTCTGCCTGCATTGGGGCTTCGACATTGCCGCCATCCGCGATGCCATCGCCGATGGCGCGGATCGCGGCGCCTCGACGCTGACGCAGCAAGTCGTGAAGAACGCATTCCTGTGGCACGGGCGGTCCTGGCCGCGCAAGGCGCTGGAAGGGGTGCTGACGCCGCTTGTCGAACTGTTCTGGACCAAGCGGCGCATCCTCGAAGTCTATATCAACGTTGCCGAATTTGACGAAGGCGTGTTCGGTGTCGCCGCCGCCGCGCGGCACCATTTCAACGTCGGCCCGGACGAATTGACCGATGTGCAGGCGGCACGGCTGGCGATGGTGCTGCCTGCGCCCAAGCTGCGGTCGGCCAGTGATCCCGATGCCGCGCAACGGCGGCGCACCGCGGCGATCCTTGACGGTGCGCAGACCATCGCCGCCGATGGCCGTGACGATTGCTTTGACCGCCCCGCCGGGGATTGAAATCCGCGTCCTGCCGGGGCATGCAGGTGCATGTTCTGTCAGATCGGACCCTGCCCTTGACCGCCCGCCTGTATCATAACGCCCTGTCGCCGTTTTGCCGCAAGGTCCGCCTGAGCCTGGGCGAAAAGCGGATCGAGTGCGTGCTGGAAGAGGAACGGTATTGGGAACCCACTCCGGATTTCCTGCGCCGCAATCCGGCGGGCAAGGTGCCCATCCTGCGAATCGACGGCCGCACCCTGACCGAAAGCGCCGCCATTTGTGAATGGCTGGAAGAGAAATACCCCGACCCGGCGCTGATGCCGCGTGATGCCGACACCCGCCACGAGGTGCGCCGTCTGATCGGCTGGTTTGATGACAAGTTCCACGCGGAAGTGACATCGAAACTGGTGTACGAGCGGGTGAACAAGAAGGTGATGAAGCTGGGGTTCCCGGACAGCAAGAACGTCAAGGACGGCGCGAAGGCGATCAAGTTTCATCTGGATTACATGACGCGGTTGCTGGAACAGCGCCGTTGGCTTGCAGGGGACGCGATGACGCTGGCGGATTTCGCCGCTGCCGCGCATCTGTCCTGTCTGGATTACATCAGCGATGTGGATTGGCACCGGTCAGAGGTGGTCAAGGATTGGTATGCCAAGATCAAGTCGCGCCCGGCGTTTCGGTCCATCCTGGCGGATCAGGTGCCGGGGTTCCCGCCGCCCGCGCATTATGCCGATCTGGATTTCTGAGCCCGAACGTCGAGGGGGGCGCTGCCCCCCGCCCCTGACCGGGGCTCCCCCCGGAGTATTTGTGGCAAAATGAAACCCGATCTGAAGGCAGAGGTTGTTGCGCAGGCGCTGGCCTGTGGGTTCACGGCGGCGCGGGTGACGCGGCCGGATGCGGTGCCTGAGATGGCCGGTCGGCTGGCCGCGTTTCTGGACGCGGGGTATCACGGGCAGATGGACTGGCTGGCCGAGCGCGCGGAGTGGCGGGGTGATCCGGCGGCACTGTGGCCTGCGGCGCGGTCGGTGGTGATGATGACCGAGAGCTATGCGCCGGGTGACGATCCTATGGCGGGGCTGGCCGCGCGGGATCGCGGTGTGATTTCGGTCTATGCGCAGGGGCGGGATTATCACGATCTGGTCAAGCGGCGGCTGAAACGGCTGGGGCGTTGGCTGATCGACCGGCATGGCGGCGCGATCAAGGTGTTTGTCGATACCGCCCCGGTGCCGGAAAAGGCGCTGGCGCAGGCGGCGGGGCTGGGCTGGCAGGGCAAGCACACCAATCTGGTCAGCCGCGACAGTGGCAACTGGGTGTTTCTGGGGGCGCTGTTCACCACGCTGGAGATCGACCCTGACATGACGGAAACCGACCATTGCGGGGTCTGCACGCGCTGTCTGGACATCTGCCCGACGCGGGCCTTTGTCGCGCCCTACCAGATGGATGCGCGGCGCTGCATTTCCTATCTGACGATCGAACATCGCGGGCCGGTGGACCCGGAATTGCGACCCCTGATGGGCAATCACATCTATGGCTGCGATGATTGTCTGGCGGTCTGTCCGTGGAACAAGTTTGCGGTTGCGCCTTTTGATCCCGGCTATGCCCCGCGCGACGGCATGGTGTTGCCCGCCTTGGCCGAACTGGCCGCGCTGGACGATGCCGCGTTCCGGGCGCGTTTCGCGGGCAGCCCGATCAAGCGCATCGGGCGCGACCGGTTCCTGCGCAATGTGCTCTATGCCATCGGCAATTCCGGTCTGCCCGCGTTACGCCCCGTGGCTTTGGCGCGGGTTGATGATAGCGATGCGGCGGTGGCGGATGCGGCACGCTGGGCCGTGGCGCGATTGGGGGGCTAGGATGGCGCTGTTGCTGGGGGTGGATACCGGGGGCACGTATACGGATGCCGTGCTGATCCGGGACGAGCGTGAGGTGATCGCATCGGCCAAGTCGCTGACCACGCGGCAGGATCTGGCCATCGGCATTGGCGGCGCGGTGCGCGCGGTGCTGGCAGAGGCCGGTGTCGCGGCCCATGAGATCGCACTGGCGTCGCTGTCAACGACTTTGGCCACCAATGCGCTGGTCGAGGGGCAAGGGGGCCGCGTCGGGCTGGTATATATCGGGTTTGACGCGCGTGACCTGACCGCGCAGGGGCTGGCGGATGCGCTGGCGGGCGATCCGGCGCTGGTGCTGGCGGGCGGGCACAGCCATGCGGGGACCGAGGTCGCGCCCCTTGACCTGCCCGCGCTGGCCGCCTGGCTGGACGCGCATGCCGATGTGTCGGCCTATGCCGTCGCCGCGCAGTTCGCCACCCGCAATCCGGCGCATGAACTGGCCGCAAGCGCCCTGATCACCGCCGCGACCGGCCGCCCCGTCAGCCTGTCGCACCACCTGTCGGCGCGGCTGAACGGGCCGAAACGCGCGCTGACGGCGGTGCTGAACGCGCGGCTGATCGGGCTGACGCATCGGCTGATCGGGCGGGCCGAGGAAATCCTTGCGCAGATCGGCGTGACCGCGCCCCTGATGGTTGTGCGCGGCGATGGTGCGCTGATATCGGCGGCGCAGGCGCGGGAACGCCCGATTGAAACCATCCTGTCCGGCCCCGCCGCCAGCATCGTCGGCGCGCGCTGGCTGACGGGGGCGGATACGGCGATGGTCTCTGACATCGGCGGCACGACCACCGATGTGGCGCTCCTGCGCGGCGGGCGGCCTGCGATTGACCCGCAGGGCGCGCGTGTCGGCGGGTGGCGCACCATGGTCGAGGCGGTGGCGATGCGCACCACTGGCCTTGGTGGCGATTCCGAGGTGCAGATGGTCGCCGATGGGCTGGCGGGCGGCGTCACGCTGGGGCCGCGCCGGGTGGTGCCGGTGTCGCTGGTGGCCCTGGATGCGCCCGATGTGGTGCATGGCGCGCTGGACGCAGCGCTGCGGGCGGCGGTTCCGGGTGAACATGACGCGCGCTTTGTCCGACCCGTGGCGGGTGTCGCCGCGCAGGGGCTAAACGCACGTGAGGCGGCGCTGCTGGCGCGCATTGACCGGCTGCGCCCCTTGGCCGAGGTGCTGACAACCCGGCTGGATCAAGCGGCGCTGTCGCGGCTGGTGGCGCGCGGGCTGGTGCAGGTGGCGGGCGTGACTCCGTCGGATGCGAGCCACGTGCTGGGCCGCGTTGACGCCTGGGACGCCGCCGCCGCCGACAAGGCGCTGCGCCTGTTCATGCGCCGCCGCATCGGGTCGGGCGAGGTGCTGGCGCGCGATCCGCAGGCCATGGCACAGATGATCATCGACCGGCTGACGCACCAGACCTGTCAGGCGCTGCTCGAGGCGGCGCTGGCCGAAGACGGCTTTGACGCCCCCGAGGCGCTGGCCGCGCATCCGCTGATGCAAGGCGGGCTGGGGGGCCATGCGGGTCTGACCCGGCTGCAAACGGGTCTGGCGGTGGATGTGGTGGGCCTTGGCGCCTCCGCGCCCAGCTATTACCCGGCGGTGGGCGCGCGGCTGGGTTGCCGCATGATCCTGCCCGACCATGCAGGCGTGGCGAACGCTATCGGTGCCGTGGTGGGCCGCGTCACCATGCGGCGCGCGGGCACCGTCACCAGCCCGTCCGAAGGGCGGTTCCGCGTGCATCTGGACGCAGGCCCCGAGGATTTCGCGGCCTCCGAGGCGGCGATGGCCCGGCTGGAACAGGTGCTGCGTGACGCCGCCGAAACCGCGGCCCGCGCGGCCGGGGCAGATGATCTGCGCACGACGGCGACCCGTGACATCCGCAAGGCCATGGTAGAAAACCGTGAGGTGTTCCTTGAGGCGCACATCACCGTCGAGGCGTCAGGCCGCCCGCGCATCGCCGACTGATTTCATTTTGCCCCAAATACTCCGAGGGGAGGCGAAGCCGGGGGGCAGCGCCCCCCTCTGCGGTTCACAGCGGCGGGACAGCCTGAAACAGCCTCTTTGCAAAACCGCCCGTCGTGCCATCTAATGCACATGGAAACCACGCGGGGAGCACAAATGACCAGTTACGCAAAAACCGCCGAAGCCCTGGCCCGCCTGACGCCCGAAGAATATCGCGTCACCCAGGAAAACGGCACCGAACGCCCGTGGTCGGGCAAATACACCACGAACAAGGCGGCAGGCATCTATGTCGATGTCGTCTCAGGCGAGCCGCTGTTCGCGTCATCCACGAAATACGAATCGGGTTGCGGCTGGCCCAGTTTCACCCGGCCGATCGAACCCGCGCATATTGTCGAACTGACCGACGCGACCCATGGCATGATCCGCACCGAAGTGCGGTCCACCCATGGCGACAGCCATCTGGGCCATGTGTTCCCGGACGGGCCGCGCGATCAGGGCGGCTTGCGCTATTGCATCAATTCGGCCTCGCTGCGGTTCGTGCCCAAAGAGGACATGATCGCCGAAGGTTACGGTGATTATCTGGATCAGGTGGAGGATTGACATGACGACGGAACGCGCCGTTCTTGCCGGGGGATGTTTCTGGGGGATGCAGGATCTGATCCGGCGTCTGCCGGGGGTCACGAAAACCCGCGTGGGTTACACCGGAGGCGATGTGAAAAACGCCACCTATCGCAACCATGGAACCCATGCCGAAGGGATCGAGATCTGGTTCGACCCCGCCCGCACCAGCTATCGCCAGATCCTGGAGTTCTTCTTTCAGATCCATGACCCGACGACGCCGAACCGGCAGGGCAATGACATCGGCCTCAGCTATCGGTCGGCGATCTATTTCGTTGATGACGCGCAAAAAGCGGTGGCGCTGGACACGATTGCCGATGTCGAGGCATCCGGCCTTTGGCCTGGTCGCGTGGTGACCGAGGTGGAACCCGTCGGTGATTTCTGGGAGGCGGAACCCGAGCATCAGGATTACCTGCTGCGGCGGCCCAATGGCTATACCTGCCATTTCGCGCGCCCCGGCTGGGTGCTGCCAAAGCGCGCGGCGGAATAACGGCTTCGCCCGGGGTGATCCCGGGCGAACCATCTGCGATCAGAAGCGGAAGATCGCCTTGACCTGCACGGTCGTTGCTTCCAGTTCCAGCCCCGAGCTGTTGAAGTTATCGAATTTGTGATAATTCAACTCGCTCCCGACCGACAGGGAATCGGTCAGGCGGCGCTCAAAGCCCAGACCAACCAGCCAGCCATCGTCGCTGCCCAGGTTCGAGGTTTCGGCGCGTGCCCCGCCGGCAGTCATATAGACCAGCGTCTGGCCCAGATCGTAACCGGCGCGCAGTTTCAGGCGCGCAATGCTGTCGATGGTGGAGCCGTTACCGATGTCGATGTCGGCGGCGTCATAATCGATGGCTGCGCCCATCACGAACTGACCAAAGTCATAGTCATAGCCAAAGGTGATCCCGCCGATGGGGCCATTGCCATCCAGATTGCCGGTGGCCTTTGCCATGCCATAGCCTAGTTGCAGTCCACCATAGGCACCGGTCCAGTCGCCGCTGGGGGCCACATAGGTCACGACCGGGGCGGGAACGACCGGATCAGCGGCGGGATAGGCCAGCGACCCGGCCATCGCCGGACCGGCAAAGGCGGCGGTGACAGCAAGAGTTGTCAAAAGGGATTTCATGGTTCTGCTCCTGATTATGGCGCGGCATTCGCGCTTGGGCCTGTCAACTGGGCATGGCCCGGTTGGTTAACAAGTCGGCCCGGAAACGTTGCGACACCGCGGCGGGGTCGGCGCGCCAAGACGGGCCAAAATGGGCCAAGCTCTGCTGATAACAGCGAAATTTCGGCGGACACGCGCCGCAAACATCAATCAGTCTTGCCGTTGACCTTTGCCTGTGGGCGCGCAACGATCACGGGGCACCGCAGGAGACGCCATCCATGAATCCGGTCAAGGGCATCGCGCTGAAACTGTGTTCGGTGCTGATATTCATCGTCATGTCGGCGATCATCAAGGCGACCGCGCCACAGGTGCCCGCAGGCGAGGCGGTGTTCTTTCGGTCGCTGTTTGCGATTCCGGTCATTCTGGGGTGGCTGTGGCTGCGCGGTGATCTGTCCACCGGGCTGCGGGCCAGCAATCCGATGGGTCATTTCTGGCGGGGGCTGGTCGGCACGTCGGCGATGGGGTTCGGCTTTGCCAGCCTTGGGTTCCTGCCGCTGCCCGAGGTAACCGCCATCGGCTATGCCGCGCCGCTGTTGGTGGTGGTCTTCGCGGCGATGTTTCTGGGCGAAGAAGTGCGGGCGTTTCGGCTTGGCGCGGTGGCGCTGGGGATGGTGGGCGTAATGATCATCCTGACGCCGCGCCTGACGCTGTTGCAGGCCGATGTGGTCAGCCGGACCGAGGCGCTGGGCGCGATGCTGGTGCTGATCTCGGCGCTGTTTGCGGCGCTGGCGCAGGTGCATGTGCGTAAATTGGTGCAGACGGAACAGACGTCCGCCATCGTGTTCTTTTTCTCGCTGACGGCGACGGGGCTGTCGTTGTTGACGCTGCCGTTTGGCTGGGTGGTGCCCACGGTGACCGAAGCCGCGCTGCTGGTCACCGCAGGCATCATGGGCGGGTTCGGGCAGATTTTTCTGACCCAAGCCTATCGGTTTGCGGACGCGTCGGTGGTGGCGCCGTTCGATTATGCGTCGATGATTTTCGCGGTGCTGATCGGGTATTTCGTGTTCGACGAGGTGCCGACAGGGCAGACGCTGTTGGGCGGCGGGATCGTGATGCTGGCGGGGGTGGCGATCATCTGGCGCGAACATGCGCTGGGGTTGAAGCGGGAAAAGACCCGGCAGACAATGACGCCCCAAGGTTAAAGCGCGTCGGTGACCGCGCGCGCGGCATAGGCAAAGGGCATGGCGATACGGCGGAACCGGCCCAGAGGGATGCGCGGCGGGGCGTCCTGCATCAGGGCTGGATACAGCGGTGGGGTGGCCCCGCGCGCCAGATCGGCGAGGATCGTGCCTGCAAATGTCGCCATTGCCACGCCGTTGCCATGATAGCTGATCGCGGTCCACACCTTGTCCAGCCCCGGCACCGGCCCGACGAAAGGCGCGCCATGCGCGGCGAGCGACACCATGCCGGACCAGTCCCATGGCGTTTCGACTTGGGTCCACATCGGAAACAGCCGGTCAAAATGCGCCCGGGTCAGCTTTGCCATCGCGCGGTCAGCCGCGGGCGATGACAGCACCCCGCCGCGCATGCCAAACTGGAACCGCCCATCGGGCAACAGGCGGAAATAATGTAGCAGGCTGCGGGTGTCATAGGCCATCTGGTCGCTGTGCCATCCGGCCTTTTGTTCGGCGCGGGTCAAGGGCCGCGTCATGATCACGTTCGACTGCGCGGGCATGAACCGGGCAGCAAGCCATGGCGGCAGATCCTCGGCGGAATAACCGTTGGTGGCGATGATCAGGCGTTTGGCGGTGACGGTGCCTTGCGGTGTGTGCAGGACATGCGGCGCGCCGGGGGCGATGCCGGTGACCGGTGTTGCCCCATGGATCACCGCGCCCGCCGCCTGTGCCGCGCGCAGCAACCCGCGCAAATAGCGGCGGGGGTGCAGGCCAAACCCCACGGGAATGGTCAGCCCGCCATGCCACGGCCCCGCCATGCCGCGTGCGGCCAGATCGGCGCGGTCGTGCAGCGTGGGCTGCACCCCATAGTCCCGCGCCGCCTCTGCCGCATGGGCGGTCAGGTCGCGCAGGGCGCGGGGGGAATGGGCGAGGATCGTTTCGCCCTGCGAATGGCGTTGTGCGTCGATGGCGTGGCTGCAAAGCAGCCCCGCTACGGTGTCAATCGCCAGCCGTTCCGCGCGCCGCCAATCGGCCAGTCCCGCCGCGCCGTGGCGTTTGGCGATATCCCCAGAGGACAGTCGCGATCCGCCCAGACAGCAGAACCCGCCATTGCGGCCCGATGCGCCGTGGCCGGGGAAATGTTCGTCCAGCACGGTGACGCGCAGTCCCGCCTGTGCCAGATGCAGGGCCGCAGACAGTCCGGCATAACCCGCGCCGATGATGGCGACATCCGTCGTCAACGTCCCGGCGAGCGGGGCCACCTGCAAATCCGCGTCCGGCACATCGGCCGCCCAGCCATTGCGCGCGGCGGCCGCTGGCCCATAGGCATGCGGCCCGAAAATCCGCCGCATCAGCCGGTCGCGCGGGCGGCGGCCTGTTCGTCGCGTTGCGCGCGCACCGCCGCGCGTTTCGCGGCAATCGAGGTGCCGATGACTGCCAGTGCCACAATCGAAATCATGATGGTGGACAGGGCGTTGATCTTTGGGCTGACACCGCGGCGGACGGACGAATAGATTTCCATCGGCAGGGTGGTGGCCGAGGGACCTGTGGTAAAGGACGAGATCACCAGATCATCCAGCGACAGTGTGAACGCCAAGAGCCAGCCCGATATCACCGCAGGCGCGATGATCGGCAAGGTGACCAGCCGAAACGCCGAGACCGGCGAACAGCCCAGATCGCGCGCCGCTTCTTCCAGCGATTGGTCAAAGGTGACCAGCCGCGATGACACCACCACTGACACATAGCACATGGCGAATGTCGTATGCGCGAGGATGATGGTGAACACGCCGCGATCCACCCCCAGCGAGATGAACAACAACAAAAGCGATAGGCCCGTGATCACCTCGGGCATCACCAGAGGCGCATAGATCATCCCGGAAAACAGCGTGCGGCCCGGAAAGCGGCCCACCCGCACCAATACCAGCGCCGCCATCGTACCCAGCACGGTCGCGAATGTTGACGCCGCCAGCGCCACCTTGACCGTTACCCAGGCCGCGTCCAGGAACGCCTGGTCGCGGAACAATTCGCCATACCATTTGGTGGAAAACCCGGCCCAGATCGCGACGTTCCGCCCGCCGTTGAAGCTGTAGATCATCAGGATCAGGATCGGCAGATACAGGAACGCAAATCCCACGGTCAGCGCGGTGATGTTGAACCAGGACAGGCGTTTCATTTCCCGGCCTCCCGCTGTTTCTGTTCGTTGCGCTGGAACAGCACGATGGGGATGATCAGGATCAGCAGCAGCACCACCGCCACGGCGCTGGCCACCGGCCAGTCGCGGTTGTTAAAGAACTCTTCCCACAGCACCTTGCCGATCATCAGGGTTTCCGACCCGCCCAAAAGCGACGGGATGACAAATTCGCCAAGCGCGGGGATGAACACCAGAAAACACCCCGCGATGATGCCGGGGCGCGACAGCGGCACGGTGATCAGCCAGAACGCCTTGGTTCGCGTGCATCCCAGGTCCTCGGCCGCCTCGATCAGCGATCCGTCCAGCTTTTCCAGCGCGGAATAGATCGGCAGGATCATGAACGGCAGATAGGTATAGACGATGCCGATATAGACCGCGTTCTGCGTGTTCAGGATCATCAGCGGCGCGTCGATGACCCCCAGCCATTGCAGGAAATTGTTCAGGAACCCCTCGGTCGACAGGATGCCCATCCACGCATAGACCCGGATCAGCAACGAGGTCCAGAACGGCAGGATCACCAGCATCATCAGCGTGGGCCGCCATTCTTCGGGCGCGCAGGCCATGCCATAGGCGATGGGGAACCCCAGCATCAGGGTCAGAACGGTGGACACCGTGGCGATCTGCAAGGACGACAGGTAGGCCCGCCAATACAGGTCGTCAGAGGCGAGAAACGCATAGTTTTCGAAATCGAGTTCCGACAGGAACTGACGAAGTCCGGCCCAGCCTGCCGCCAAGTCGAGCGTGGGCGTATAGGGCGGGATCGACAGCGCGGCGTCGCTGAGGCTGATCTTGATGACGATCAGGAACGGCACCAGAAACAGCAGCAAAAGCCAAAGGTAGGGAACCGCGATCAAGGGCCATTTGCGCATCATGTCCCCCTATTCGGCCAGCAACACGGCGCAGTGGTCGGTCCAGCTGACCCAGACGTCATCTTCCCAGGTGAATTCCTGCTTGGTCTTGCGTTCGGTGTTGAAACTTTGCGCGCGCAGGAATTTGCCGTTCGCCAGCCGGATGTTGAAAGTGGACAGGTTGCCGCCATAGCCGACGTCGATGATGCGCCCCTGAAGGGCGTTGTCATCTTCGGGGCGGGAATGGTGCACCTCGACCTTTTCGGGGCGGATCGCGATGTGGCACTTTTGCCCGACCGACAGCGCCAAGGGCGAGGCGGCGCGCAGCGGTGGCTGGCCTTCGGCCCAGTCGATGTCATAGACCGGCCCGACGCTGCGCACCGATCCTTCGATGATGGTCACGTCCCCGATGAAATCCGCGACATAGACCGAATTGGGCGCTTCATAGATCACCGAAGGCGTCGCCACCTGAATGATGCGGCCCTCGTCCATCACCGCGATGCGGGATGAGACTGTCATCGCTTCTTCCTGATCGTGCGTGACGATGACAAAGGTGGTCCCCGTTTTCTCCTGAATATCCATCAGTTCAAACTGGGTTTCTTCGCGCAGCTTCTTGTCCAGCGCGCCAAGGGGTTCATCCAGCAGCAGCAGTTTCGGCGCACGCGCCAGCGACCGCGCAAGGGCCACCCGCTGCCGCTGGCCACCCGAGATCTGGTGCGGCTTCCTGCGGGCGAATTTCGACAGCCGCGTCAGGCGCAGCATTTCCTCGACGCGCGCGTCGATCTGGTCTTTCGGCTGGCCCATGCGGCGCAGGCCGAAGGCGATGTTCTCATACACTGAAAGGTGCGGGAACAGGGCGTAGGACTGGAACATCATGTTCACAGGCCGCTCGTTCGGCGGCACGCCTTTCATGTCCTGCCCGCCGATCAGGATCTGGCCTTCGCTGGGTTGTTCGAAACCCGCCAGCATCCGCATCATCGTGGTCTTGCCACAGCCCGACGGGCCCAAGAGGGCGAAAAACTCGCGGGTGTAGATATCAAGGCTCTGGTTGTCGATCGCCACGAAATCGCCAAAGCGCTTTGTGACGTTCTTGAACTGGATCAGCGGCTTTTGGGCCGGGTCATTCCACGGTGCGAATAGCGGCACAGCCATCTGTCACGTCCCTGTCTTGTGCGGGGTCTGGTGCCCCTTTGGCAAGAATGGCCCGCGCCGGTGGCGGCGCGGGCCGGGTCAGGCTCAGGTGCCCGATTTCACCTTGGTCCACAGGCGCGTCACGGTGCGCTGCACCTTCGCGTCATAGGGGGATTTGGTGTAGAGGTTCTGCAATGCGGCTTCGGACGGATAGATCGCCGGATCGCCGATCACGTCCTCGTTCAGGAATTCCTGCGAGGCCTTGTTGCCGTTGGCGTAATAGACATAGTTCGACGCCGCTGCCATGTTCTGCGCATCCAGAATGAAATTCAGGAACTTGTGCGCGGCGTCAGCGTTCGGCGCATCGACCGGGATCGCCATCATGTCGAACCACATCAGCGCGCCTTCCTTGGGCGCGTTATAGGCGATTTCGACGCCATTGGCGGCTTCTGCGGCGCGGTCGCGGGCCTGCAGGATGTCGCCCGACCAGCCGAAGGCCACGCAGATATCGCCGTTCGCCAGCGCGTTGATATATTCGCTGCTGTTGAACTTCTGGATATGCGGGCGGATCGCCATCAGCGCCGCTTCGGTCTTGGCGATCACGGCCTCGTCGGCGCTATCGGGGTCTTCGCCAATGTATTTCAGCGCGGCGGGCAGCACCTCGTCAGGGGCGTCCAGCATGTGGATGCCGCAGGCGGCCAGCTTTTCAGCGTTCTTGGGATCGAACACCAAGGACAGGCTGTCGATCGGCGCATCCGGCCCGAGGATTTCCTTGACCTTGGCAACGTTCACGCCAAGCCCCGTGGTGCCCCACATGTAGTTGATGGCATATTCGTTGCCCGCATCATATTTCGCGGCGCGGGTGGCGATCACGTCCCAGACGTTGCCGTAATTCGACAGCTTGGATTTATCCAGCTTTTGGAACGCGCCCGCCGCGATCTGGCGTTGCAGGAAGGTGCCGGTCGGCACCACCACGTCATAGCCCGACCCGCCAGCCAGCAGTTTGGTTTCCAGCACTTCGTTGCTGTCGAACACGTCGTAGATCAGCTTGATCCCGGTCTCGGTCTCGAACTTGGCCAGAAGGGCCTCGTCGATGTAGTCGGACCAGTTATACACCCGCACTTCCTCGGCCATGGCTGCTGTGGCCAGTGCAAGTGCTGCAACGGTGGTCATGAGCGTCTTGGTCATCCCTGCGGTCTCCTTGGAGTTTTCCCTTGAGTGAAAAGGGGGGTTGGGCCAGATATGATCAACTTTGCCCAAAGCGGGCAGTGGCGTATTGTTTTCATGGGTTTCGGCCTCTGGCAAGAACAGGCTTTGCCCAGCGACGCCCTGACACACGGAAAAGGGAGCGCATGGTCAGAAATACGACAGCAACCGCGATGATGTCAGCTCCGGATGCGGGTCCGGTGCCGGAACACGAGACGGTGTATCGCCGTTTGCGCGGTCAGATCCTGCATGGCGAAATGGCCCCCGGACAGGCGGTGACGATTCAGGGGATCGCCGCCGATCTGGGGGCGGGGATGACGCCTGTGCGCGAAGCGATCCGGCGGTTGATCGCGGAAAGCGCCTTGGCGTTTCAGGGCAACCGGCGGGTGTCGGTGCCGGTCTTGCGGCCCGAAAACCTTGATGAATTGATTCTGGCGCGTCGGATGCTGGACACCGAATTGGCGCGGCGTGCGGCGGAGCGGGCGACGCCCATCGACATTGACCGGCTGGAATCCATCGACAAGACGCTGGATGCCGCTATCGCGCGGGGCGATGTGCGCGGCTATCTGGTGGAAAATCACCGCTTTCATACCGCGATCTACGATCTTGCCGCTGCGCCGATACTGGCCGGGCTGGCCGAAGGGCTGTGGCTGCGGTTCGGGCCATCGCTGCGGGTGGTCTGTGGCCGGTTGGGCACACAGAATCTGCCGGATCAGCACAAGGAAGCCATCGCTGCCTGGCGGCGCGGCGACGCCAACGCGGTGGCCGATGCCATGGAACGCGACGTGGTGCAGGGCATGGAGGTGATCCGGGCCGTGCTGACCGCGGGGCGATTCGATTGACAGGGTGGGATTTGATCATATTCTGACCGGGCTGTGACCCCGTCGCGGCGCAGATTTTCACCAGCAGCAGCGAGGCACCTTTGATGGCCGTCATTTCCAACCACATGCCGACGGCGGAATTGCAGGCGCTGGATGCCGCGCATCACATGCACCCGTTTTCGACGCAGGACAAACTGGCGGCCCGTGGCGCACGGGTGATCGCGCGGGCGGACGGCGTGTGGCTGACCGATAGCGATGGCAACCGGATCCTGGATGGCATGGCGGGTCTCTGGTGCGTCAACATCGGCTATGGGCGCGACAGCATGGCCGATGTTGCAGCGCGGCAGATGCGCGAACTGCCCTATTACAACACGTTTTTCATGACCACCCATGTGCCGGTGATCGCGCTGTCGGCGAAACTGGCTGAACTGGCACCGCCGGGGATGAACCATGTGTTCTACGCCGGGTCCGGGTCCGAGGCGAATGACACCAACATCCGCATGGCGCGCACCTATTGGGCGCAAAAGGGCAAGCCGTCGAAAAAGATCATCATCAGCCGCAAGAACGCCTATCACGGGTCCACGGTGGGCGGCGCGTCCTTGTCGGGCATGACACCGATGCATGAACAGGGCGGGCTGCCGATCCCCGGCATCCACCATATCGACCAGCCGAACTGGTGGGCTGAAGGCGGCGACATGGCCCCGCATGATTTCGGGCTGGAACGCGCGCGGCAGTTGGAACAGGCCATTCATGATCTGGGCGAGGATAACGTGGCCGCATTCATCGCCGAACCCGTGCAGGGCGCAGGCGGCGTGATCGTGCCGCCCGACAGCTATTGGCCCGAGATTCAGCGGATTTGCGACAAGTATGAGATTCTCTTGATCGCCGACGAGGTCATTACCGGCTTCGGGCGAACCGGCAACTGGTTCGGGTCCACCACCGTGGGCTGGCGGCCGCAGATCATGACCATCGCCAAGGGGCTGACCTCGGGCTATCAGCCGATGGGCGGGTCGATCGTGTGTGACGAGGTTGCTGCCGTCATCGGGGCCTGCGAGTTTAACCACGGCTATACCTATCACGGTCATCCGGTGGCTGCCGCCGTGGCGCTGGAAAACATCCGCATCCTGCAGGAAGAAGGCATCGTTGACCGCGTCCGCACCGACACCGCGCCGTATTTGCAGGAAAAATGGGCCGCGATGGTCGATCACCCGATGGTGGGCGAGGCGCGGATGGTCGGATTGATGGGCTCGCTGGCGCTGACCCCGCACAAGGCGAGCCGCGCGAAATTTGCCGCCGAGGCCGGCACGGTCGGCTACATCTGCCGCGAGCGGTGTTTCGCCAACGGGCTGGTGATGCGCCATGTCGGCGACCGCATGATCATCAGCCCGCCCTTGGTGATTACCCGCGCCGAGGTGGATGTTCTGATCGAACGCGCGTGGAAAAGTCTGGATCAGGGCATGGCCGCGGCCAAGGCCGAAGGGCTGTGGCACCCGGCGTGATTGCCGCCTTTGCGGGCAGACGATGTCGGAAACGGCAGAAATCCGTCGCCTGCCTGTTGCGGTCAAGGGCGCAACGCGGTTTAGTGGCAATCTGAAACGCGGCACAGACCGCGCACACCGATGGGGAATCCGGATTTGGCGGCTGCACAGAAGGCAGAGGCGTTCGTTGTTTTCGACCGCGTCCAGAAAAGCTATGATGGTGAAACGCTGGTCGTCAAAGACCTGAACCTGTCGCTGCCCAAGGGCGAGTTCCTGACGATGCTGGGCCCGTCCGGATCGGGCAAGACAACCTGCCTGATGATGCTGGCCGGGTTTGAAACCGCCACCCACGGCGAGATCCTGCTGGATGGCCGCCCGATCAACAACATCCCGCCGCACAAGCGCGGCATCGGTATGGTGTTCCAGAACTACGCGTTGTTCCCGCATATGACAGTGGCGGAAAACTTGTCCTTTCCACTGGAAGTGAGGGGCCTTGGCCGCGCGGCGCGCGAGGAAAAGATCACCCGCGCGCTGGACATGGTAAAAATGGGGGCCTTCGCCAACCGCCGCCCCGCGCAACTGTCAGGCGGACAACAACAGCGGATCGCGCTGGCCCGCGCGCTGGTGTTTCAACCCGAACTGGTGCTGATGGACGAACCCTTGGGCGCGCTGGACAAGCAGTTGCGCGAACATATGCAGTTTGAAATCACCCGCCTTGCGCATGATCTGGGCATCACCACGGTTTACGTGACCCATGACCAGACCGAGGCGCTGACGATGTCGGACCGGGTCGCGGTGTTCAACGATGGCGTGATCCAGCAACTGGCCCCGCCCGCCGAGTTGTATGAAAAACCGCAGAACAGTTTTGTGGCGCAGTTCATCGGCGAAAACAACACGCTGGAAGGCGTGGTGGCCGAGATGGGCGATGGCACCTGTGTCGTGCGTCTGGACGATGGCGGTTTGATTGATGCGGTGCCTGTCAACGTGACCCGTGTCGGCGAACGCACCCGCGTGTCGATCCGGCCCGAACGGGTGGAAATGAACGCGGCCCGCCTGCAACCCGGCGCGCATACGCTCAAGGCCGTGGTGCGCGAATTCATCTATATGGGCGATATCTTTCGCACCCGACTGTCGGTCGCGGGCAATGACGAATTCATCATCAAGACGCGGAACGCGCCCGATGCGCTGCGGCTGGAACCGGGGGCCGAGATCGACATCGGCTGGTTGCCACAGGATTGCCGGGCGCTGGACGCCTGACGGAATTGCCCCGTGCAGATGGGGCAGGAACAGGGGGCGGGTTCAAACCCGTGACGACGCCCCCGAAGAACGCAAACGGGTGTTTGGGAGTTATGACATGAAACTGAAAACTGCCCTTCTGGCGACCGCATTGACCAGCGCCGCCTTTGCCGCGCAGGCACAGACCCTGACCGTGATGTCTTGGGGCGGCGCCTATGAAACCAGCCAGGTCGAGGCGTATAACAAGCCGTTCGCGGCGGCCAAGGGCCTGACCGTGAACATGGTTGCCGTCGATAACCCCGCCACGCCGATCAAGGCGATGGTCGAGGCCAAGAACGTCACCGTTGACGTCGCCGACGTGGAATATGCCGACGCGATCCGCCTGTGCGACGAAGGTCTGCTGGAACCTATCGACGCGTCCAAACTGCCCGCAGCGCCCGACGGCATGTCGGCGGCGGATGACTTCCTGCCCGGTGCCGTGACCGAATGTGCTGTCGCCAGCATCGTGTTTGCGACCGTCTTCGCCTATGACACCACGAAATTCCCTAACGGTCCGACGACTATGGCGGATTTCTTTGACCTGACAAAGTTCCCCGGCAAGCGCGCCATGCGCAAGGGCGCGAAAGCGAACCTGGAAATGGCGCTGATGGCCGATGGTGTGCCCGCGTCCGAAGTTTACGCGATGCTGGAAACCGATGCCGGCGTAGATCGCGCATTCAAGATGCTGGACAAGATCAAGAAGGACACGATCTGGTGGGAAGCTGGCGCGCAGCCGCCGCAACTGTTGGCCGATGGTGAGGTCGCGATGACCACCGCCTATAACGGACGCATTTTCGCCGCCGCTGTGGCCGAAGGCAAGCCGTTCCAGACTGTCTGGGATGGTCAGGTCTATGAATACGACCTGTTCGTGATCCCGAAGGGCGCGCCCAACAAGGATCTGGCGATGGAATACATCGCCTTCGCGACCGATACCCAGCGGCTGGCCGATCAGGCCAAGTGGATCGCCTATGGCCCCGCGCGCAAATCCTCGGGCGCGCTGGTCGGCAAATATAACGACGGCAAGACCGACATGGCCCCCTATATGCCCACGTCGGCCGCCAACCTGACCAACGCGCTGGCGTCGTCCTATGATTTCTGGGTGGACCGCGATTCCGAGCTGAACGAAAAGTTCAACGCCTGGCTGGTGGCGAACTGAGTGCAACGGGGCGCGGCGGGTGACTGCCGCGCCCCTATTCACGGGGGCAGCATGGCCGAGATACTGACAACCGCAGACGGTCGCCCGTTGAAGGCGGCATTGCAGGCCGCACAGGCGCGGGCGAAACGCCGGGCGTTCTGGCTGGTGGCACCCCTGTTGCTGTTCGTGCTGCTGACATTTGTCGCGCCCATCGGGCAGATGCTGGTGCGTTCCGCGCATAACGACGGGTTTTCCGCGCATATGCCGCGGCTGACAGCATGGTTCGCCGCCAATCCCGGTGCGGCGGATGATGCGGCATGGGAGGCGCTGGCGCTTGATTTGCAGGACAGCGCGGTGGCCAAGACATCCGGCATTGTCGGGACACGGGTGAACTATGAGCTGTCAGGCACCCGGTCGCTGTTCACATCGACCGCGCGCAAGGCCAAGGATTTCGCCCCGCCCTACCGCGAGGCATTGTTAAAGGCCGACAAGGATTGGGATGACCCCGCGCTGTGGGGCGTGATGCGGCAGGTGTCGCAAGCCTATTCCGGCAACTTTTTTCTGGCCGCGGCCGATCTGGCGCGCGATGCCGATGGCACTATCGTGCAAGTGCCCGAGGATCGGCGCGTTTACGTCAACCTGTTCGTGAAAACCTTTGTTCTGGCGGGGGTGATCACGCTCACATGCCTGATCCTTGCCTATCCGGTGGCGCATCTGTTGGCGACACTGCCGATGCGGTGGTCGAACCTGTTGATGATCCTGGTGCTGCTGCCGTTCTGGACATCGCTGCTGGTGCGGACGACGTCCTGGATGGTGCTGTTGCAACAGCAGGGCGTGATCAACAACATGATGGTTGCGGCGGGGATCATCGGTGAGGATGGCCGCATCGCCATGATGTATAACCAGACCGGCACCATCATCGCGATGACGCATATCCTGCTGCCGTTCATGATCCTGCCGCTGTATTCGGTGATGAAGACGATCCCGCCGAGTTACGCCCGCGCCGCGCGCAGCCTTGGCGCGACAAGCTGGACCACGTTCCGCCGCATCTACCTGCCGCAGACCTTGCCGGGAATCGGCGCGGGGTCGCTGTTGGTGTTCATCCTTGCGGTAGGGTATTACATCACACCGGCGCTGGTGGGGGGGGCATCAGGCCAGTTGATATCCAACCTGATCGCCTTTCACATGCAGGACAGCCTGAACTGGTCGCTGGCGGCTGCGCTGGCGGCGATCCTGCTGGCGTTGGTGCTGGTGCTGTATTGGCTTTATGACCGGCTGATCGGCATCGACAACTTGAAACTGGGGTGAACCGATGGCCTTGCCGATCTATGCCAGCCCGCTGGAGCGCCTGTGGCACCGCACCCGCATCGCGATATGCGTGGTCATTTTCCTGTTCCTGATGGCCCCGATCCTGATCGTGATCCCGCTGTCGTTCAACGTTGAACCGTATTTCACGTTCACGGCCAAGATGCTGGCGCTGGACCCTGACGGGTATTCGTTGCGCTGGTATGACCAATTGCTGACGCTGGGGATGCAGGCCCCCGAAGGCGAACGCGACAGCGCATGGTGGGCGGATGCCTGGGCCAATGCGCAATGGGTCAAGGCGGCGCAAAACTCGGTCATCATCGGGTTCTGGTCCACCATTCTGGCCACGCTGTTGGGCACGCTGGCTGCACTAGGACTGTCGCGCCCGGAAATGCCGGGGCGGAAACTGATCACGGCGATATTGCTGTCACCGATGATCGTGCCGGTGATCATCACCGCGACGGGGCTGTTTTTCTTTTACTCCAACCCCTGTTCGATCCTGGGGCCGCTGGGGCCAGAGGGTGGCTGCGGGCGCCTCACCTCGACTTACATCGGCGTGATCCTGGCCCATGCCACGCTGGGCATCCCGTTTGTCATCATCACGGTGACGGCAACGCTGTCATCCTTTGACCGGTCACTGACCCGCGCGGCGGCAAGCCTTGGAGCCAGCCCGGTGCGCACGTTTTTCAAGGTGCAATTGCCGCTGATCACGCCGGGCGTGGTATCGGGGGCGCTGTTCGCCTTTGTCACATCCTTTGACGAGGTGGTGGTGGTGCTGTTCATCGGCAGCCACGAACAACAGACCATCCCGCGCCAGATGTGGAACGGCATCCGCGAGCAGATCTCGCCGTCGATCCTCGCCGTGGCGACGATCCTTGTCATCGTGTCGATTGCCATGCTGACGGTGGTGGAATTGCTGCGGCGGCGGTCGGAACGGCTGCGCGGTGTCACCCCGCAATGATCATCGCCGGTGTGACAGCGGTCGTCACGGGCGGCGCGCAGGGCATCGGGGCGGCGCTGGTCAGCGTGCTGGCCGATGCCGGCGCGCGAGTCATCAGCCTTGATCTGCGCGATCATGCCACGCCGGGGGCGGCGCAATGCCTCGCCTGCGATGTGGCGGATGAGGCGGCGTTTGCTGCCACGCTGGAACGGATCGACGATGCCACCCCCATCGGGTTGATGTGTTCCAACGCCGGTATCCTGACCGGGATGGACACCACATTCGCCAATATCGCCCATGCGCCGTCCGACGTATGGAACCGTGCCTGGGCCGTCAACGTCATGGCGCATGTCATTGCCGCCCGCGTGCTGGTGCCGCGTATGGTCGCGCGTGGCGGCGGGTATTTCCTGCACACGGCCTCGGCCGCAGGGCTGCTGAACCAGGTCGGCAGCGCGGTCTATGGCACCACCAAACACGCTGCCGTCGGGTTCGCCGAGGCGCTGGCGTTCGGGCATCGCGACGATGGCATCCGGGTGTCGCTGTTGTGCCCGCAGGGCGTCGATACCCCGATGGTGGCGGGGGCCAAGGATAATCCGGCGGTGGCCGACGGCATCCTGCCCGCCGCAACCGTTGCCAAGGCGGCGGTGGACGCGATCCGGGCCGAACGGTTTCTGGTGCTTCCCCATGCGGTTGTTGCGGACTACATGGCGGCTAAGACGCGCGATTATGACCGCTGGATCGGCGGCATGGCAAAATTGCAGCGCGTGCTGAAACCCGCAAAGGACGCATCATGACCGACGACCACAAGACCGCCATGCAGGCGATGCAAAAGGATCAGCGCGCCAAGGTTGCCGAATTGCACGACCCGGACCGGGGGCTGGTGCTGGTGCATACCGGCGACGGCAAGGGCAAATCCAGTTCCGCCTTTGGCGTGGCAATCCGCGCCTTGGGCTGGGGGCAATCCGTGGGCGTGGTGCAGTTCATCAAGGGCACATGGGTCACGGGCGAACGGCAGTTCTTTGACCGTCTCGGTGGTGTCGAATGGCACACGATGGGCGAAGGCTTCACTTGGGATACGCAGGACCGCGCCCGCGATATCGCCGCCGCAGAGGCTGCGCTCGCGCGCGGGGCCGAGATGCTGGCGTCAGGCCGCCATGATCTGGTGATCCTCGATGAGATCAACATCGCGCTGCGCTATGATTACCTGACACCCGCCGCCGTGATTGCCGCGCTGGACGGGCGCGCCGCCAAGACCGGCGCGATCCTGACCGGGCGCGACGCACCGCAGGCCATCTGCGAATACGCCGATCTGGTCAGCCGGATCGAAGAGGTGAAACACCCGTTCCAATCCGGCATCAAGGCGCAGCGCGGCGTGGATTATTGAGGGCGGCACCACGGCACCGCCCCCGATGGGTCACGCCCGCACCAGCCGCTCATAGCTTTCTGCGATGTCGCGGGTCAGCGCGCCGACCTCGAAGTTATAGTTGCCGATCTGGCCCACCGGGGTCACTTCGGCGGCAGTCCCGGTCAGCCAGCACTGTTCGAACCCTTCCAGCTCGTCGGGCATGATGTGGCGTTCATGCACGGTGATCTGCTTGTCCCGCAGCATCCCGATCACGGTTTGCCGTGTCAGGCCGTTCAGGAAACAGTCAGCCAAGGGCGTGTGCACCTCGCCGTTCTTGACGAAGAAGATGTTCGCGCCGGTCGCCTCGGCGATATAGCCGCGATAGTCGAACATCATGGCGTCGCTGCATCCCTTGGCCTCGGCGGCGTGTTTCGCCATCGTGCAGATCATGTACAGACCCGCCGCCTTGGCGTGGCTGGGCGCGGTTTCCGGCGAGGGGCGTTTCCACTTGGCGATGTCGAGTTTCGCGCCCTTCATCTTGGCGTCGCCATAGTAATTGCCCCATTCCCAGCCCGCGATGGCCAGACGCACCGGATTGCGCCGTGACGACACGCCCATGTCCTCACCCGCGCCGCGCCACGCGACCGCGCGCACATAGGCGTCCGTCCAGCCATTTGCGGCGAGCATGGCGTATTTCGCTTCTTCGATCTGATCCACGGTCCACGGAATCTCGAAGTCAAGCTGGCTTGCGGAAAAATGCAGGCGTTCGGAATGTTGGCGGCCCTTGAAGATTTTGCCGTTATAGCACCGCTCGCCTTCGAACACCGACGAGGCATAATGCAACGCATGGGTCAGCACATGCACATTGGCCTCCCGCCAATCCACCAGCGCGCCATCCATCCAGATTTTGCCGTCACGATCATCATAGCTTGCCATCGGTTGCTCCTCTGCCCGAAAATTTGCATTTGTTGCGCAATTTAGGACCGAAACGGACATAATGTTGCGCAGATCATGCGGCTGGCTAACAGTTGACTCTTGGAATGTCAACAAGGCTGTCCTAAAGTGATCACGGATAAGGCAGTGTGCGAACGAGGGCCTGATGTCGGACCAGACCAGCAGCGACGCGCTTTTGTTCCTGACGGACGAACAGTTGCGGCAGGGGATCGAGGCGATGTTTTTTGCCTATCGCGGCTTTACCGCCGATCCGGACCGCATTCTGGCCACCATGGCCTATGGCCGCGCGCATCACCGGGCGGTGCATTTCATCAACCGCGCGCCGGGGACCACGGTGACGAACCTCTTGGTGATTCTGGGTGTGACCAAGCAATCGCTGAACCGGGTGCTGCGCAGCCTGATCGAAGACGGTCTGGTCGAGGCGCGCGTCGGGTCCGCCGACAAGCGCGAGCGCAACCTGTATCTGACCGAAAAAGGTGCCGCACTGGAACGCAAGCTGTCGGATGCGCAAAGAAACCGCATGCGCGCCGCCTATCGCGCGGCAGGGCCGCAGGCCGTTGCCGGATTTCGCACCGTGCTGGAGGCGATGATGGATGGCGATTTGCGCCGCAGGCACCAGGCCTTGAAGGAGGGCAGCCCATGAGCGAGCCACAGCCGCATCTTCTGATCGTCGATGATGATGAACGCATCCGGGGCCTGTTGGCGAAATTCCTGATCCGCAACGGGTTTCTGGTGTCCACGGCGCGCGATGCAGCGCACGCGGGGCGGTTGCTGTTGGGGTTGGAGTTCGACCTTCTGGTGATGGACGTGATGATGCCGGGCGAGGATGGCGTGACATTTACCCGGCGTTTGCGCGCGCGCAGCCGGGTGCCAATCCTGCTTTTGACCGCCAAGGGCGAAACCGATGACCGTATCCGGGGCCTTGAGGCGGGGGCGGATGATTACCTGCCGAAACCGTTCGAACCCAAGGAACTGTTGCTGCGGATCAATTCGATCCTGCGCCGGATGCCCGAAGCGGTGCCGGTCGAAACCGGGCCCAAGGTGCTGCATCTGGGGCCCGTCCGCTATGACATCGCGCGCGCCGAATTGTGGCGCGGCGAGGTGCCAGTGCGGCTGACCGGGACCGAAGCGCAGTTGATGAAAATCTTTGCCGCCTTTCCGGGCGAGCCGCTGACCCGCGCGCGTCTGGTCGAGGATCTGGGCCGCCATGACGGTGAACATGCGGCGCAGGAACGCGCGGTGGATGTGCAGATCACCCGGTTGCGGCGCAAGATCGAGGCCGACCCCAAAAGCCCGCGTTACCTGCAAACGGTGCGCGGCGCGGGGTATATGTTGGCCCCGGATTGACCCTATGCGAAAGATGAGTTGACGGCGGGTTGCCGCCGGTCAGAGTGGCGCGGCAACATATGCCAAAGGGGATTATTAATGCGCTTTTTCCACATACTTGCCGCTGCCAGCTTGTTCGCTGCACCCGTCGCGGCGCCGGTCTCGGCACAGGGCCTGACGAAATGGGGTGCCTCTGATTACTGGGACGTGATGGTTGACGAAAGCCTTGGCAATGGCTGTCTCATTCAGGGCGAATTTGTGGACGGCTCGCTGGTCCGCATTGGTCTGGACCGAAACAAGGGCGTGGGTTACGTCACCGTGTTCAACGAGGCCTGGGGCGACATCGAAGAGGGCAAGCTGTATCCCATCAGCTTTACCCTGGACCGCCAGAGTTTCGACGGCGAGGCGCGCGGCATCTATCTGAAAGAAGTGCCTGGGGCGGATATCGAATTCGACAATGTCGATTTCTTCATGTCGATTGCCGAACGTCAGACCATGACGATGTTCTATGACGGGTCCGAAGTGCTGTCGATCGACCTGACCGGCACGATGGCGGGGCTGGCGGCTGTGCTGGAATGTCAGGAAGAACAGGGCTGATCCTGTTGCCATCGCGGCGCAAAGCGGGAAACATGGCGGCCTGAGGATCACACTGCGAGGCCACCATGACCACTGCCCTCTACACCCACGATGATTGCGACGGCCACGTCACACCGATGGGCCATCCCGAACAGGTGGCGCGGGTGCAACGCATCCGCGCACGGCTGGCCGGGCCGGAATTTGCCGCACTTGACCGGCGCGATTGCCCGCTGGGTTCTGACACCCAGATCGCGCTGTGCCACCCGCAAAGCTATATCGACGGCATCGTGGCCGCAGAACCGTTGACAGGCACCCGCGCCTTGGACGCCGATACGCATATGTCGCCGGGATCGGTTGCGGCGGCGCGTCGTGCTGTGGGGGGTGCCGTGGCAGCGGTGGATGCGGTGCTGGCAGGCGAGGTGCGGAACGCCTTCGTCGCCGCGCGCCCGCCCGGCCACCATGCGGAAACCGCGCTGGTGATGGGGTTCTGCCTGTTCGGCAATGTGGCGATTGCCGCGAAACATGCGATGACGGTGCATGGCCTGACCCGCGTCGCCGTGGTGGATTTCGACGTGCATCATGGCAATGGCACGCAAGATTTGCTGTGGAACGAGGCGCGCGCGCTGTTCTTTTCGTCGCACCAGATGCCGCTGTGGCCCGGCACGGGTGATCCGTCGGATCGCGGCGCACATGGGCAGGTGCATAACATCCCACTGCCGCCGCAGTCCGGTGGGGCCGAGATGCGCGCCGCCTATGCCGCCCGCGTGTTCCCGGTGATCGACGCCTTTGCGCCGGAATTGATCCTGATTTCGGCCGGGTTCGATGCCCATGCAGCCGATCCGCTGGCGGAACTGAACTGGCAGACCGGGGATTTCATCTGGCTGACGCAGCAGGTGTGCGCGCTGGCCGCAAAGCACTGCGAGGGGCGTGTGGTGTCGGTGCTAGAGGGCGGCTATGACCTTGACGCACTGGCCGACAGTGCCGCCGCCCATGTGCAGGCCCTGATGGCGGGATGAATTGCGCGCGACCCGCGTGGGCGCTAGGGTGACGCGCAACCAACGGAGACTGCCATGACTGACATCCCCATCCCCGAGATGACCTTTGAACAGGCGATGGCCGATCTGGAACGCGTCGTGGCGCAGATGGAAAAGGGCGATGTCGCGCTGGAAAAATCCATCGACCTGTATGAACGCGGCGCAGCGCTGAAAAAGCACTGCGAGGATAAACTGCGCGCCGCCGAGGAACGGGTCAGCCAGTTGACCCTGTCGGCGGAGGGCGAAGTGACGGGGGCGGTGCCCTTCAATGCTGGATAATCTGCGCGCCGGACTGCTGGCCGCGCGGGACCGGGCGGAAGGTGCGATCATTGCCGCGTTGACCGGGGCCGATCTGCCTGTGGCGGACGCGATGCGTTACGCCGTGCAGGGCGGCAAGGGGTTGCGCGCGTTTCTGGTCATCGAATCCGCGCGGCTGCATCGGTTGGATGCGGTGGCCGATCCGGTGGCGGGCGCGATCGAGGCGATCCACGCCTATAGCCTGATCCACGATGACTTGCCCTGCATGGATGACGACGCGCTGCGGCGTGGCCTGCCCACGGTGCATGTGAAATGGGACGAGGCAACCGCCGTGCTTGCGGGCGATGCGCTGCAAAGCTTGGGATTTGCGCTGGTGCTGCGCGCCGATCTGCCTGCGGCAGCGCGCGCCGATCTGGCGCTGACGCTGGCCGATGCGGCGGGGATCGCGGGCATGGTCGGCGGGCAGGCGATGGATATCGCCGCCGAAACCGCGCCTGCGCCGCTGAGCCTGCCACAGATCGAGGCGTTGCAGGCCGGGAAAACCGGCGCACTGATCGCATGGTCAGCGGCGGCGGGCGCGCGGATGGCGGGAGCGGATGCCGCGCCGCTGCTGGATTACGGGCACGCCTTGGGCCGCGCGTTCCAGATCTGGGATGATGTGCTGGACGTGACCGGAGACGCCGCCGCCGTCGGCAAGGCCGTGGGCAAGGATGCCGCCGCCGGAAAGGCGACATTCGTGTCGCTGCTGGGGCTGGACGGGGCGAAACGCCGCGCCGGTGATCTGGTGCAACAGGCCTGTGACACACTATCCTATTATGGCGGGACCGCCGAGAATTTGCGCGCGGCGGCCCGTTTCGTGATCGCGCGCAACACCTGACAGAAGGCCCGCGATGAGCCAGCCCCCGATCACCCCGACGCTGGACCGCGTCCAATCCCCCGCCGATCTGCGCGTGATGACGGACGGCGAATTGCGCCGTGTCGCCGACGAATTGCGCGCGGAAACCATCAGCGCGGTATCCGTCACCGGCGGGCATCTGGGGGCGGGGCTGGGGGTGGTCGAGTTGACCGTGGCGCTGCATGCGGTGTTCGACACGCCACGCGACAAGCTGATCTGGGATGTGGGCCATCAGGCCTATCCGCATAAAATCCTCACCGGGCGGCGCGCGCGTATCCGCACCTTGCGGCAGAAGGACGGGCTGTCGGGGTTCACCAAACGGTCGGAATCCGTTTATGATCCGTTCGGGGCGGCGCATAGCAGCACGTCGATCAGCGCCGCATTGGGGTTCGCGGTGGCGCGCGATCTGGGCGGGGCCTGTGACGGCGGTCTGGGCGATGCGATTGCGGTGATCGGCGATGGCGCGATGAGTGCCGGCATGGCGTTCGAGGCGATGAACAACGCCGGCCACCTGAAGAAACGCCTGTTCGTGGTGCTGAACGACAATGAAATGTCGATTGCGCCGCCGGTGGGTGCGCTGTCTTCGTATCTCAGCCTGCTCTACGCCGGGGCCCCGTTCCAGGACCTGAAAGCGGCGGCCAAAGGCGCAGTCAGTTTCCTGCCCGAACCCTTCCGCGAGGGCGCGAAACGCGCCAAGGATCTGATCAAGGGGATGGCGGTCGGTGGCACCCTGTTCGAGGCGCTGGGGTTTTCCTATGTCGGTCCCATCGACGGGCATGACATGGACCAGCTTTTGCCCGTGCTGCGCACCGTCCGTGCGCGCGCCACCGGGCCGATGCTGATCCATGTCATCACGCAAAAGGGCAAAGGTTACGCCCCCGCCGAGCGCGCCCGCGACAAGGGGCATGCGACGGCGAAATTCGACGTGCCGACCGGAGAACAGGCCAAGGCCCCGTCGAATGCGCCGAGCTATACCGCCGTCTTTGGCCGCACCCTCACCGCTTTGGCCGCCGACGATCCGCGCATTGTGGCGGTGACGGCGGCGATGCCGGATGGCACGGGGCTGGGCCTGTTTGCCGAACGCTATCCGTCGCGCTGTTTCGACGTGGGCATCGCCGAACAGCATGGCGTCACCTTTGCGGCGGGGCTTGCCGCCGCCGGGATGCGGCCGTTCTGCGCGATGTATTCCACCTTCCTGCAACGCGGCTATGATCAGGTCGTGCATGACGTGGCGATCCAACGCCTGCCCGTGCGGTTCGCCATCGACCGCGCCGGTCTGGTGGGGGCCGATGGTGCGACCCATGCCGGGGCCTTCGACGTAGCCTTTCTGGCCAATCTGCCCGGCATGGTCGTGATGGCCGCCGCCGATGAGGCCGAGCTGATGCATATGGTGGCGACGGCGGCGGCGCATGACGCAGGCCCCATCGCCTTCCGCTATCCGCGTGGCGATGGCATGGGCGTGGATATGCCGGATCGGGGCACGCCTTTGGACATCGGGAAGGGTCGCATGATCCGCCAAGGCGCGGGCGTGGCGATCCTGTCCTTTGGCACCCGTCTGGGCGAGGTGCTGCGCGCCGCCGATGCGCTGGCGGACCGTGGGATCACGCCCACCGTCGCTGACGCCCGTTTCGCCAAACCGCTGGACCGCGAGATGATCCTTGATCTGGCCGCGACGCATGACGCCCTGATCACCATCGAGGAAGGCGCAATCGGCGGGTTCGGCAGTCATGTCGCGCAACTGCTTGCGGACGAGGGCGTGTTCGACACTGGCCTGCGGTTCCGGTCCATGGTGCTGCCCGACACGTTCATCGACCACGCCAGCCCCGACGACATGTACCGCGCCGCAGGTCTGCAAGCGGCGCAGATCGAGGCTAAGGTGCTGGAGGTGCTGGGGGTCAAGATGCTGGGGTTAAGGGCCTGAACCGAGGGTTGTTCGGCCTTTGTGTTTGGTTATGGTGTGGCCTGAAAGAGGTGGCGCATGGCTATACCTGATTATGAAACCTTGATGCTCACGGTACTGCGCGCCTTTGACGACGGTGCTACAAGCGTCAAGGAATGCTTGCCAACAATACAGGCGGCCTATGTCATTTCTGATGCCGAGGCTGCAGAGCTTTTGCCGTCCGGCACCACAACGGTTCTGTCCAGCCGCGCACACTGGGCGCGGACCTATTTGGCCAAGGCTGGTTTGCTGTATTCACCCAAGCGTGGGCGGCATCAAATTACCGAGAAGGGCAGGGCTATATTGGCCAAATCGCCTGATCGACTGGACAACGAGTTCTTGCGGCGCGAGTTTTCTGACTTTGATGCGTGGATTGCCAACGCGCGCCGCACCGGTCGCGATGAGTTGGTAAATATACACCGCGATGCAGAACAGACCCCCTCGGTCAGCCCAGAAGAGGCGATAACCAAAGCCGCCAGCGAGATCGAAGCCGAGTTGCGCGATGAACTTTTGTCCCTCATTCGCGCGATGGACCCTATCGCCTTTGAACGCCTTGTTCTGCGCCTGCTTGAGGCGATGGGCTATGGCGCAGGCAGTCTGGGGTCGCGCATGACGACCAAGGCGACGGGCGACGGTGGTATTGATGGCATCATTCATGAGGACGCCTTGGGTCTGGATGCTGTCTACATACAGGCCAAGCGATATGCCCCTGACTCGAAAGTAGGACGCCCCGCCTTGCAACAATTCGTCGGCAGTTTGACCGGCGAAGGCGCGACCAAAGGGGTTTTTGTGACCACGTCGTCCTTTTCCGCAGAGGCGCGTGATTTCCTGACCCGCGTCCAGCATCGGATCGTGTTGATCGACGGCAACGAGTTTGCCCGGTTGATGATCCGGCACAATGTCGGGGTGCGCGTGATGCAAACCATTCACATCAAGGCGGTGGACGAGAACACCTTTGCCGACATCTGAGCCCTTTGCCCACCCCCATAACCCTGTTATCCTGATATCATCGGGATATGGAGGTGCCGCATGGCCAAGAAAGACAAGAAACCCAAGGTCGAGGAAATCGCCCCGCCGTCGCTGGCGGATCGTGCGCCCAAGGTGCCGGTCGCGTTGCGCTTTGATGGCGATCTGTTGGCGCGGATTGATGCGGTGGCGGTCAAGCGGGGGATGAGCCGCAACGCGCTGATTTCGTATTGGTGTTCGCGCGCGCTTGAGGCCGAATGATCAGACGCCCACGCTGAGGATCGCCTGTGCCAGAACCGGCACGGTGGCGGTATTCAGTCCGGCGATGTTCATCCGGCTGTCCGATATCATATAGATCGCATGCTCATCGCGCAGGCGCTGCACCACCTCGGGTGTGGTGCCAAGGCGCGAAAACATGCCGCGATGGTGGGCCAGGAAATCAAAGCGGTCGGAATTGGTGCGCTGGCGCAGTTCTTCGGCCAGTTGCACCCGCAAGCCCAGCATCGACTGGCGCACCTCTTCGAGTTCCGTCTCCCACATCGCGCGCAGGTCGGGCGTGGTCAGTATCATGGTGACCAGCCGCGCGCCGTGATCCGGCGGGAAGGAGAAATTCATCCGGTTCAGTGCGGTCATCACGCCTTGGGCCAAGGCGGTGCCGCCCTGATGCGACACGCCCATCAGGATGCCGGTGCGTTCGCGGTAGATGCCGAAATTCTTGGAACAGGACGCGGCAATCAGACATTCCGGGGCGCGGGCGGCAATCATGCGGGTGGCGGCGGCGTCCGCCTCCAGCCCGTCGCCAAAGCCCTGATAGGCAAGGTCCACCAGCGGCAGTGCGCCCGTGGCCAGCACGGCGTCAATGATCGCACCCCATTCGGCCAGCGTCGGGTTCGCGCCGGTGGGGTTGTGGCAGCAGCCATGCAGCAGCACCACGTCACCGGGGCCCGCCTGCGCCAGATCGGTCAGCAGGCCGCCCATGTCCACGCCGCGCGTGGTGGCATCGAAATAGCGGTAATCGACACGGGTCAGCCCCATATAGGCGATCATCGCGGCATGGTTCGGCCAGCTTGGGTCCGACACAAAGATGCGCGCATCCGGATTGGCCATCTTGATCAGTTCCAGCGCACCACGCACCGCCCCGGTGCCCCCCGGCGTGCCAACGGCGGCGACAGCGGCACGCGGCACCGCGTCGCCCAGCACCAGCGCAATCATCGCATCGGCAAAGGCGGGTTCACCCGCCAGCGCGGTATAGACCTTGGTCGTCTCGGCCTGCCACAACTGCTGTTCTGCCAGCTTGACCGCGCGCATGACCGGCGTCAGGCCGGTGGCATCTTTATAGACGCCGACACCCAGATCAACCTTGCCCGGACGCGGATCGGCGCGGAACGCCTGCGCGGTCAGCATGATCTTGTCCACGGGTTGTTCGGTCAGGCGTTCAAACATCATGCGTCTCCGGTGGCGATGGGCAGGGTGGGAAATGCGCCCCATTCGGCCCATGACCCGTCATACAGCGCATGGTCGGTCTTGCCGATCCGTTCGAGCGCGAGGTTGATGATGGCCGCCGTCACGCCGGACCCGCAGGTGGTGATCGCGGGCTTGGTCAGATCGACGCCCGCCGCCGCCAATGTGACGCGCAGCGCGTCAGGCGATCGCAGGGTGCCGTCGGGGTTCATCAGCGTGGCGAAAGGAACGCTGGTCGATTTCGGGATATGGCCACGGCGCAGACCGGGACGGGGTTCGTCCACTTCGCCGCGGAACCGCGGCGCGGACCGGGCATCGAGGATGGCGTGATCACCCAGTTTCGATGCGGCGGCGACCTGTGTCACATCCTTGACCATCTGGTTCTGGCGGCGCACCGTCATGTGGCGGTCGCGGATCAGGGGGGGCATGTCTTCGACGTCACGCCCCTCTGCCAGCCATTTTGGCAGGCCACCGTCAAGGACCGCGATATCCATCTGCCCCATCATGCGGAACAACCACCAGACGCGCGGCGCGGAATAGATGCCCTGCGCGTCATAGACCACGACCTGATGGCCGTCACCCACGCCAAGCGCCCGCATCCGCGACAGGAATTTCTCGACTGGTGGGGCCATATGCGGTAGGTCAGACCGCAGGTCGCTGATCTCGTCGATGTCAAAAAACCGCGCGCCGGGGATGTGGCAGGCGTCATATTCGGCGCGGGGATCGCGGCCACTGCCGGGCAGGAAAAACGTCGCATCCAGAATCCGCAGATCGGGGTCGCGCAGATGGGCGGCCAGCCATTCGGTCGATACCAGCGTTTTCGGATCATCCCCGGTCATGCGCGCGCTCCTGATGTTGTCGCATCAGGGTTACAGGCGCGGATTGGCGTGGGCAAGAGCGGGCATCTGACGGATCACACGCCCGTCCCGCTGTCGTCAGCGCTTGAACAGCACCTGCTTTGCGAGGCTGATGATCACCATCAACACGCCGCCGCCGACGCCGCCCGAGGCGACCTGACCGATGATCGCGGTCAGATCCAGACCACCCGCCGCGCCGCCGCCTGCGCCCAGCATGGCCAGAACCTGCCCGCCAAGGCCGCCACCCAACAGACCGGCGATGGAATTGCCCAGCGTGCCAAGGCTTTGGTTCTTCAGCGCCGCGCCTGCGAGGTTGCCGCCGACAGCCCCCGAAATCAGGCTGATGATCACTTGTTCCATGAATGTCCCTTTGCCACGGGGTTCTTGTCATGTGGTCAGGTGCGGAACCCCGGCGCACCCGTCCTGTGTGCAGATTAACGCTGAAAGTGACAAATGCTTAACGGGCCAAGAGTAACAAGCGTTCCCCCCTTTCGCCACAGGGCCTGCCGGGGTAAAAACCCGGTAACACAGGGGAAGATGCGCATGACAACGGACAAGCCGAAACGCGCGCAGCAGGTCTATACCCTGCTGGTCGAGGTGGGCCGCAAGGCGGGCGATGGTCTGCCCGACGGCGCGACGGGGGCGGCGCTCTTGTGCTATGCCTCGGGCGTGGACGAGGCCGAAGCCGTGCGCGAAACCGTGGCGATCCTGAAACAGGCGGATATGGCCCCGCTGGATGTGTCGGGCTATGGCACCTTGGACGAACGGCTGGCCGAGGGTCACGAGATCGAGCCGGACGAACGGCTGCTGATGGACCGCGCTCTGGCGGAAAACGCGGTCGTTGTGGCGCATATGACGCCGTTCTACGACACGCTGGGCGAAAGCGACGCGGTGCATTGACCGCGCCGCGCGCCGTTCAGATACGTTCGATCGCCAGCGCGATACCCTGACCGCCGCCGATGCACATGGTGATCAGCGCGCGACGGCCATTGATGCGTTCCAGTTCATACAGCGCCTTGATGGTGATGATCGCACCCGTCGCACCCACGGGGTGTCCCAGCGCAATCGCGCCGCCATTCGGGTTCACGCGCGCGGGGTCCATCCCCAGCCCGCGATTGACGGCGATGGCCTGCGCGGCAAACGCCTCGTTCGACTCGATCACGTCGAAATCGGTGATGTCGAGGCCCGTCCGGCGCAGCAGCATTTCCACCGCCGGGATCGGGCCGATCCCCATCACCTCGGGGCGCACACCGGCATGGGCATAGCCAAGGATGCGGGCGCGCGGCGTCAACCCGGCACGTTCGGCGGCATCCGCGCGGGCGAGCACGATGGCCGCGGCCCCGTCGTTGATGCCGGATGCGTTGCCCGCTGTCACGCTGCCGTCTTTGCGGAACACGGGCTGTAGACCGGCGAGGGCGGCGGCGCTGGTCGCCTTGGGGTGTTCGTCGGTGTCGAACATGACCGCTTGGCGTTTCACCATCACCTCGACCGGGACGATCTGATCCTTGAAACGTCCACCCGCGATGGCCGACGCGGCCCGTTCCTGCGATTGCAGCGCGAAGGCGTCCTGATCGGCACGGCTGACGCCATGCTCGGTGGCCACGTTTTCCGCCGTCACGCCCATGTGGCCAGTGCCAAAGGGACAGTTCAGCGTGCCCAACAGCATGTCGAGCGACCGCACATCGCCCATTTTCTGGCCCCAGCGTTGGTCGGGCAGGATATAGGGCGCGCGGCTCATCGATTCGGCGCCGCCCGCGATGGCGAAATCGGCATCGCCCAGCATCAGGTTCTGCGCCGCCGACACGATGGCCTGTGCCCCCGATCCGCACAACCGGTTGACGTTCATCGCGGGCGTGGTGTCAGGGATACCCGCGCCGATGGCGGCAACGCGGCTTAAATACATGTCGCGGGGTTCGGTGTTGATGACGTTGCCGAACACCACATGGCCGATTTGGCCCGGTTCGACGCCGGCGCGGGCCAGCGCCTCTACCGTCACGATGCTGCCCAATTGGCTGGGGGGCACCCCGGCCAAAGCGCCGCCGAATGTGCCGATGGCGGTGCGCGCGCCGCCCAGAATGACGATGTCGGTCATATGTCCCTCTCCCTAGTTTGCGCGCAGGCTAACGCAGGCGCAGGGGGCAGGGGAAGATCAACGTGGCGGCAAAAGCGGCACGCGGCCCCGGTCGGTCAGGATGAAGCAATCGCTGCCCTCGAACACCGCCGCCGTCAGGTCGCGGCCAAATGCGGCGCCGCTGTCAAGGTTCACCCGGTTGCCGTGATGTTCCGGCGCGTCCACCGCTGTGTGACCATGCACGATCAGTTTGGGATGCGGGCGCGGGTCGTCAAGGAACGTGTTCCTGATCCAGCAGAGGTCATCTTCGGATTGCGCGCCCAGCTCGAAGCCGGGGCGGATGCCCGCATGGGCGCAAAAGATGTCGCCCGCATCAAAGGACGGCAGCAGCCCATCAAGGAACGCGATATGCGCAGGCGGCACGGCGGCCAAAGCGGCGGCGTGGATTTCGTAATACCGCATGTGGTCGGTGACCGTGACGCCATAAGACGCCAGCATCTCGCGCCCGCCGATCTTGGGTGACAGCCAGTCCAGCCCGATCAGGATTTGCGGGTCATACATCGGTTCTGGCCGCAGGAACCGCGCCGCCAGCCGGTCATGATTGCCCTTCAGCACGTGCCAGTCGCGCCCGTCGGCCTGCCCCTGCATCAGGGTTTCGATCACGCGGCGGCTGTCTGCGCCCCGGTCGATCAGGTCGCCCAGAAACACCACGCGCCCATCCCCATCGCGCGCGATGCGATGCAGCGCTGTTTCCAACTGCCCCAACTGGCCATGAATATCACCGACAACATAGACCATGCGCGCGCCCCCAAGAATTTACCCCGGCACAGGTCATGCCGGGGGTGTCTGCAAATCCGCGAGGGATTACATGGCGAATTGCAGCGGCTGCACCTGCTGGAACACGCCCAAGGCGCGCAGCGCGTCCAGCGCGGCTTGGGCCGGGGCCTCGTCCAGATACAACAGCGCAATCGCCTCGCCCCCGGCCTTGGCGCGGCCCAGGGTAAAGTTCGCGATGTTCACGCCATGCGCGCCCAAGGTGCTGCCCAGCTTGCCGATGATGCCGGGCACGTCTTCGTTGGTGGTGTAAAGCATATGCGCCCCCACCTCGGCGTCGATATTGATGCCCTTGATCTGGATGAACCGCGGCTTGCCATCCGAGAAACAGGTGCCGGCGACCGACCGTTCGCGTTTCGCGGTGACGACCGTGACCTTGATATAGCCGTCAAAGGCGCCGGATTTGTCCTGATTGGTGGTGGAAATCTGGATGCCGCGGTCACGGGCAATCACCGGCGCGCTGACCATGTTCACGTCCGGGTTCGCCGCTTTCAGGATGCCCGCGATCACCGCGCAATTCATCGCGCGCAGGTTCATCTCGGACACCACGCCATCATACAGGATATTGACCGCCTTGACCGGCTCATCGGTCAACTGCCCGATAAAGGCCCCCAGATGGCCCGCCAGCGCGATCCACGGCCCCATCACGCGCGCCTCTTCGGCGGTGACAGAGGGCATGTTCAGCGCGTTGCTGACAGCGCCGGTCAGCAGGTAATCCGACATCTGTTCGGCCACTTGCAGGGCGACGTTTTCCTGAGCCTCAGAGGTGGACGCGCCCAGATGCGGGGTAACAACCACATTCGGCAGGTTGAACAGCGGGTTTTCCTTGGCCGGTTCCACGGTGAACACGTCAAACCCCGCGCCCGCGACATGGCCCGATTTCAACGCATCGGCCAGGGCCTGTTCATCCACCAATCCACCCCGCGCGCAGTTGATGATCCGCACACCGGGCTTGGTTTTCGCCAAGGCCTCGCGCGACAGGATATTCTTGGTCTGCTCGGTCATCGGCACATGCAGGGTGATGAAATCGGCCCGCGCCAGCAAGTCGTCCAGCTCGACTTTTTCGACTTTCAATTCGCGGGCGCGGTCCTCGGACAGGAAGGGATCGTAAGCGATGACGCGCATCTTCAGCCCCACCGCGCGGTCACAGACGATGCCGCCGATATTGCCCGCGCCGATCACGCCCAGCGTCTTGTTGAACAACTCGACGCCCATGAATTTCGATTTTTCCCATTTGCCGGCATGGGTGGATGCGCTGGCCTCGGGCATTTGCCGCGCCACGGCGAACATCATCGCGATGGCATGTTCGGCAGTGGTGATCGAATTGCCAAAGGGCGTGTTCATCACGATGATGCCCTTTTTCGACGCCTCGGGGATATCGACGTTGTCCACGCCGATGCCCGCGCGGCCGATCACCTTGAGGTTGGTGGCGGCGGCGATGATCTTTTCCGTCACCTTGGTGGCGGACCGGATGGCGAGGCCGTCATAATTGCCGATGATTTCCAGCAGCTTGTCTTTGTCCTTGCCAAGCTGGGGCTGGAAATCGACGTCGATGCCGCGATCCTTGAAGATCCGCACGGCGGCGTCAGAGAGTTCGTCGGAAATGAGTACGCGGGGGGCCATGTCAGTGGTCCTTATGTGGGGGTGTATCTGGTAGGTCGGCTGCTAGCAGCCGACCTACGGGG
>CAMCVS010000012.1 GCA_945881965.1 Paracoccus haematequi
CAGCCGCGCATTCTGGACCTGCTGCTGGTCGAGCCGGTCGAGGCAGCGACCATCGCCGAGGCGCTGGCGCTGATCGCGGGCAAGGCCCCGGTCAAGCCGCAGGACAAGTTGTATGGCACGGCGGTTGCCAGCTGGTCGCGGATGTCCAAGCCCTACCGCGAAGCGTTCATGGATGCCCACAAGGCCGAGATCGTCGCGCTGGCGCGGAAGAAGGGCTGGTTCTGATGCTCTGGCTGTCTGCCACCGAGATCGCCGAAGCGGCGGCTGCCGGGTTGATGCCCGGGCTGCCGCTGACGGATCGCGGGGTGCGCCGTGTCGCCGAACGTGACGGCTGGGCGGCCAGTGGCCTGACACGGGTGCGTGACGGGCGTAGCGGTGGTGGCGGGTTGGAGTATCACGTCGATCTGCTGCCCGCACCCGCCCGCGCTGCATGGCTCGGTCGCCTGATGGGGGGCGCGCCCGACGATCTGCGGCCCGTTCTGACAGACGCAGCCCCGAACCCGGCGCAGGATGCGCGGGTGGTGCTGCTGCGCCTGTCCGAGCGGTTTCGCCAGCGGTCCGGGCTGCCTGCAACAGCCGCTGATGCGCTGTTTGCAGAGGCGTTCAACGCCGGTTCAATCCCGCTGCCGGAGTGGGTGGCGCAGGCGGTTTCGGGGTTGTCTTCGCGCACCTTGGCGCGCTGGCGGGCCAGTGACGCGGCCCCGGCTGCCATCGGTCGCCCGAAGGGGTCTGGGGTGCTGGACCGCGCTGATGGCGGGGCCGTGCGGACGCTGATCCTTGCCGCGATTGCCCGCCAGCCGTTTCTGTCGGCCAAGCATGTGCGGGCGCTGGTGATGGACCGCTATCGCAACGGTCTGTCCTTGGTGGACGAAGCGACGGGCGAGGTCACGACCCGGCCTGTGCCCAGCATGCGCATGTTCCAGATCGCGCTGACCGCGTGGAAATCCGAGTATCGCAACGAGATCATGCGGCTGACCGACCCGGACGGGTATCGGTCGAAGATCGAGTTCACCGCGACAGGATCGCAGCGCGCGGACCGTCTGAACGAAGTCTGGCAGATCGACGCCAGCCCCGCCGACGTGATGCTGACCGGCGGGCGGCATTCGGTCTATGTTGCCATCGATGTTTATTCCCGGCGGCAGATCATTCTGGCCACACCCACGCCGCGCGCATCTGCTGTCGGCCTGCTGATCCGCAAGGCCATCCTCGCCTGGGGGGTTCCCGAGCGCATCCACACCGACAACGGCTCCGACTTCACCGCGAAGCAGACCCAGCGGCTGTTCGGGGCCTTGGGCGTCGAGATCGAGTTGTCGCCGCCCTATAACCCGAAATCCAAGGGCATCGTGGAGCGCGCCATCGGCACCTTCCAGCGCGATCTGCCGACCTGTCCGGGGTTCATCGGCCATTCGGTTGCCGACCGCAAAGTGATCGAGGGCCGCAAGGCTTTTGCGCGTCGTTTGGGCGCGTCCGATGCCGATCTGTTCGGAGTGGAGATGGATTTGGCCGCGTTTCAGGCGTGGTGCGATGTCTGGGCCGACACGATCTATGGCCATGACCGTCACGCCGGTCTGGGCGGGCGCACCCCGTTTGCAGCTGCGGCGTCCTGGGCGGGATCTGTGCGCCGGGTCGAGAACCCTGCCGCACTGGACGTGTTGCTGGCCCCGCTGGCGTCTGGCGAAGGCACCCGGAAGGTGGGCAAGCAGGGCGTCCGCGTCGATGGGGCGTCGTATCTGCCGATGGGCGTGATGCCGGGAACTGACGTTCTGGTCCGGATGGACCCCGCCGACATGGGCCGGATCATGCTGTTCCACCCCGAGACCGAGGCGTTCCTCGGTGAAGCAATCTGCGCCGAGCTGGCCGGTCTGGACCCTGCCGTGGTCATCGCCAAGGCAAAGGCAATGCAGAAGGCGCACGAGACCGAGCGTCTGACCGACATCCGCAGTCAGATGCGGCGCATGAGCCCAACAGCCGTCGCGCGCGCGATGCAGAACGAAGGCGCGCGCAAGGCCAGCGTCATCGCGGCCTTCCCGGCGCGGACAGAGACATGGACCACCCCCGCCATTGATGCGGCTGGCGAGGCGGCAGGGGCGGTTCAGCGCCGCGGCGCGCCTGCCCCGGTGGTCGATCCGGACAGGCGCGCGGCGTTTGTCGCGCAGTTTGACGGCGCATCCCGCAAGGCCGCGCCGAAAGAGAACGAACGTCAGCGGTTCCGCCGCGCGCTGGCGTTTGAAGAGCAGTTGAAGCGCGGGGAACAAATCCGGCCCGAAGACGAACTGTGGCTGCGGTCCTACCAGACCACGGCGCAATACCGCGCGCATCTGCGGATGTTCGCGGAGTTCGGAGACCAGATGTTTGGCTGAAAAATGGCCGCCGGACTGGGATGAGCCCGGCGGCCTGACAACAAGGAAACGAGGTAACAATGGCACAAGAAGCAAGACGGATCAACTCGGTCGCGCCACTCGCGAACGTGGAGGCGTTGTCGACGCTCATCGACAGGGTGCAGAACAGGGGTGTCGGTCTTCCCGGCATGGCCTGTTTTTATGGACATTCCGGGCATGGAAAGACGACGGCGGCGACCTGGTGCGCCAACCGCTACAAGCTGATCCAGGTGCAGGTCGCCAGCGTCTGGCGGCAGAAGTTCTTTTGCGAGGCGGTCATCCGCGAAATGGGACTAAAGCCCGAGGGCACGGTCGCCCACATGGTCGATCAGATCGCCAAGGGTTTGGCAGAAACAGACGGGGCGCTGTTGATCGACGAGGCGGACCATCTGGTCAAGCACGGGCTGATCGAGATTGCCCGCGACATCTATGAGAAGTCCGGCAGCCCGGTGATCCTGATCGGTGAAGAGCAGATGCCGCAGAAGCTTCAGCAGTTCGAGCGCGTCCATAATCGCATGCTGGACTGGGTGCGCGCCGAACCTGCCGATGTCGCGGATACGCGGCATCTTGCCCGGATTTACTGCCCGGACGTGCTGTTGTCAGACCAGCTGATCCAGCATGTCGCCGAGGTGTCGCACGGCAAACATCGCCGGATTTGCGTCAATTTCGACGCGCTCTACGAGCATGCGCGCACCCATCATCTGCATGAACTGGGACTGGACCAAGCGCGGCAAGTGGCCTTGAAGACCGGTTTGCCGCCCCAAGCACGGAAGGGGCAATAATGGCACGTCAATCTGCCGATAAAGTGGCCGCATCACTGGAGCCGCAAGGCCGGGACGATCTGTGGCCGGTGATCCGGGATACCGCCCGCGACGGTGTGCCCGGTGCGTGGTTCACCGTAGCTGACCTGTTCCGTGAAACCTGCATGGCGCGGCGGACAATCTCCAGCTATCTCAGCTGCCTCGTCGCGGCCCGCATGGTCGAGCGTCAGGAACCCGAGGCCTCGGGTGGCGCGATCTCCTACCGGCTGTTGCGCGACACGGGCGTTCATGCGCCCCGTTTGCGGCGCGATGGCACCCCTGTGGTGATGGGCAGTGGCAACGACAACCTGTGGCGGTCGATGCGGATGCAGAAGGACGGGTTCACGCCGCTTGACCTCGCAGTTCTGAGCACAAACGAACTGATCACGGTCAGTGAAGAGGCGGCCAAGAGTTACTGCAAGCATCTGCTGGCGGCCGGATACCTGAAAGTCGTCAAGCAGGCTCGCCCGGGCCATTCTCAGGCGGTCTATCGGTTGATCAAAAACACCGGCCCCAAACCGCCGCAAATCCAGCGCGTCAAGCGGGTGTTCGACCCGAACACCAACACCGCGCATGTGTCGGAGGTGGCGGCATGAAGCACGATCCTGTTGCGACCGCCCGCGAGTTCTGGGGCGAGACGCCACCGGACTGGATCATGGCGCTGGCGCAAGCCTGTGGCCAGCAAAGCCAGGCCAAAGTGGCGAAGCGGCTGAACCGCTCGGCCAGTCTGGTCAGCCACGTCCTGCGCCGTTCGTATCCTGGCGACATGGATGCGTTCGAGGACGCGGTGCGCGGCGCGCTGATGGACAACAAGCTGGACTGTCCGGCGCTTGGCGAGATCGGCACCCATGTCTGTCAGGACTGGCGGATCAAGGCACGTGTGTTCGTCAGCGTCAACTCGCAGCGGGTCACGATGTTCCGGGCCTGCAAGGCCTGCGCGCGCAACCGCAAGGAGGGCGAGGCCGATGCCTGATCTTTGCCCGCCCGAACGCTGGACCCACGATGAAATGCTGCGCCACGTCGCGCGCGGTGTCCTGAAGGTCGACCTACTGGGCCATCGCGGCACCACGCTGGTGACCTGCGAAGAGGTGGCGGCCATGGCGGCTGTCATCGCCTTGTCGGGGGCGCTGCCGCCCCACCTGATGCAACCCCAAGCCATGAAGCGAGATCAGACATGACCGAATTTGAACCCTCTCCGATCCCCGATGGTCGCGTCACTATCGACGGCGTCGAACATCTGCGTGACGCCAAGGGCGGGCTGCAACCCGTCAGCCTGATCAAGCCGCAGCACCTGTTGCAGGACGAGGTCGTTCGCAAGATCGTAGGCTATGCCGTGGCGCTGTCCGACCAGGTCGCCCGGTTCAAGGCGCACACTTTCGACGACGTCGGGGCCTTTGGTGCGATCCTGCAAGAGGAGTATGACGCCAAGCTGGGCGGTGCGAAGGGCAACATGACCTTGATGACCCATGACGGGCTGATGAAGGTGCAGGTGCAGGTCGCCGATTACATCGACTTTGGCCCCGAGCTGCAGACGGCCAAGGCACTGGTTCATGAATGCCTGAACGAATGGGCTGCGGGCGCGCGGGATGAAATCCGCGCCATCGTCACCCGGGCGTTCAACACCGACAAGCCCGGCCAGATCAACCGGTCGGAGATTTTCATGCTGCTGCGGCTGGACATCAAGGATGACCGGTGGGTGCGCGCCATGAATGCGATCCGGGACGCGATGCGGGTCGTGGGCTCCAAGACCTATGTCCGCGTCTATCGTCGCGACACCTATGATGGCGCTTGGGTGCCGGTCAGCATCGATCTGGCGCGGGTGTGACCGCGATGGTCGCTTACAGCTTCGCGCCACGCTTTGCCCCTTTGATCAGGCGGGGTGAAAAGCTTCAGACGATCCGGGCCCCGCGCAAGCGCCATGCGCATGCCGGTGAGAGCCTACAGCTTTTCACCGGCATGCGGACCCGTCACTGTGTGAAGATCATTCCCGATGTGGTTTGCCTAAAGGTGAGCCCGGTCGTGATCCTGTTCGACGCGCGAGGTGGTATCGCGCGGATCGAGGTCGACCACGTCGAGATCGGCAGTCGTCACGATTTTGCCCGGGCGGACGGGTTTGACGACGCGAGCGACATGGCCGCGTTCTGGGCGGACAGCTACCGCGCCAGCGACAGTTTCACTGGGGTGCTGATCCAGTGGGGCGGTGTAACATGAGCAATATCAAAGCCATCTACGCCGGTCTGCGCGCCTGCGGGTTCGATCCGCAGGACGAGGACACCAAGCGTGACCTGTTCGAGCGGGTGACCAACAAGCGGTCGCTGCGGTTGATGAATGACACCGAACAGCAGGCGGTCGCGGCCGAGTTGCGGCGGCTGAGAGGCAACAAGCCGCTGGCGCGGAAGAAGCTGCAGGGGCCGTTCGCCAAGAAGCTGCAGGGGCCGTTCGCCAAGAAGCTGCAGGCGCTGTGGATCGCGTCGTGGAACCTTGGGCTGGTCCAGTCGCGCGATGACAAGGCGCTGGTGGCGTTCGTGACGCGGCAGACCGGGGTCGAGGACACCGCCTTTCTGCGCGATCCCAAGGCTGCCGAAAAGGTGGTCGAGGCGCTGAAGGACATGCTGCGCCGGGAAGGGGTGATGTTGGGCAACACCAACGGCCATTCCTGGCTGCGCGACGACGCCGCCAAGGTGGCCTGGGCGCAGTGGAAAAAGCTGTATCCCGTGTCCGATCTTCGCGACCTGACGGCGTTCCGCGCGCGGATCGCCGCGATGTCCGGCAAATCCACGCTCGACTTTGTCGAACGGGCGGACTGGCAGCGGATCAACAACGCCTTCGGGGTCATCATCCGGAAGGGGGCGGCATGAGGATCGTTGCGCCGACACTGGAGTATCTGCTGGACGCCGTTGCCGAGGCGCACGGCCTGACGTCGCTGGTCACCACGCATCGCACCAGGCAGTATGCTCACGCCCGTCAGGAGTTCTACTGGATCGCGCACCACCTGATAGGTGCCAGTCTGGGTCAGATCGGGCGAGCCATTGCGCGTGATCACACGACCGTGCTGCATGGGCTGCGGATGGTCGATCATCGCCGTGCGACCGATCTGACCTATGCCGACGATCTGGCGCGCCGTGAGGCCGACATCGTGCCGTGGATCAAGGCGGAGTTCATCCGGCATGGGGGCGGGGCCGCGCCCGAGTTCCGGCGGCGCGTGGCATGAGTAACGTGCCGCGCCCACCTGCCCATCTGGAGCCGTATGTCCGGGTGCTGGGCGCGGATGACGCCATCAAGGTGTTTCTCGAATTTGGCGGGGCCGAGATGTATCTGGCCCCGTCGCCCAAAGGCCGGTCGGCGCTGGCGCAGTTGGTCGGCATCGACAAGGCCGCGCGGTTGGCCGAGGTGTGTACGCAAAAACGCGTCCCGGTCGCGAAGCCCTGGATCGCGCAGGTCTGGAAATCACAGGGCTTGTCCATCGCAGAGATCGCGCGCAAACTGCATACGACGGACGTGACGGTCCGCAAGTGGGTCAAGGGCAGCCCAGCCCCCGGCGATGATCGCGATGATGCCCAGCTGACCTTGCGCCTCGACATCTGACCCCCCGCAAAAGCTCCGCCCGACCCGCAAGCCCTTGCGGGTTTTTTCGTGTCTCGGGTGCAGGCACGATGTGCCTGTCTGCGGGGCCGCTCCCCGCCTGTCTCCGGGGGAAATCATGCAAATCAGCCTGGCCGCGCTGCGCGAGCTTGAACGGGAAGAGGGCGTTGTCCTCAAGGCGTACCGCGATGCGGTTGGCTTCTGGACCATCGGCGCTGGCCTGACCAAGGCGTCGGGTGTCGTTGACCCAAAGCCCGGTATGGTGCTGACCCCCGAACGTGCGCGCGAGTTGCTGGTGCAGGCATTGCGGCGCAAATATGAGCCTGCGGTGGCCAAGGCGATGCCCGGTGTCTCGCAGCACGAATTCGACGCCGCGCTCCTGTTCCACTTCAATACCGGGGCCATCGCCCGCGCGTCCTGGGTGACCGCGTGGAAGCGCCGCCCGCGCGATTGGGCGGACGTTGAACGCCGGTTCAATGCCTGGAAAAAGGGTGGTGGCCGCGTGTTGCCGGGGCTGGTTTCGCGGCGGGGCCGCGAGTTCCGGATGCTGCGGGATGGGCATTATGCCACCACGCCGGTTCCGCTCGCTGTGCCCGAAGCGGCGGGCCAGTGGGCGCGTGTGTCGCTTGAACTGACGCCTGACCAATTCGCGGCCCTGCGGCGTGAGTTGGAGCAGCTGCGCTACGCGCCGGGTGATGATCCGATGCGGATCGATGCCCGTGCTGTCCGGAAGTTCCAGAAAGACCATGGCCTGAATGTGGACGGTGTCATCGGGCGGGCAACCCTGTCGACGGTGCAGCGCCGCATCGACAGTGTGCGCAAGATCGACCGGGTCGCGTTCGGGGCTGTTGGTGTGGCCGGTCTCGAGACCGCCGAGGCCGTCAGCTTGATTGGCGTGCCCGATGTGCTGATGTTTGGGGCACTTGCGGTCATCACCCTTTTGGGGGGCCATCACCTGTGGTCCTACCGCGACATCTTCGGTGTCGACATGCAAAACCTGCTGCCGCGACTGGCGGCCAAGCTCCGGAGCTTCTGATGTCGTTGATCTCTATCGCCACCTCGGTCGGTGCGCCGCTCGTCCGCGAATTGCTGGCTCGCAAGTTGGGCGGCGCGAATGCCGATCTGGCCGGTCGGGTGATCGAGGCGGTGGCCGAGCGGATGGGCGCGGACCCCGCCGATATGCCCGCGCTGATCGAGCAGGATCCCGGTGCCGTGGGCGACGCCATCCGTGAGGTCGAGGCAAAGGCGAATGCGCTGGTGCCGATCTGGCTGGCCGAAGCAGAGTTCGCGCGGTCCGCGTTGGATGCAGAGCAGGACGAGCCCCTCTGGATGCGCGCATGGCGACCGGGCGGCATGTACCTGATCGGGTTCCTGTGGTTGTGGAATACGGTGCTGCTGCACACGGCGAATGCGGTCTGGAAGATCGCCCTGCCGCCGGTGCCGTTCGACAGCATGATCCAGCTGTCGGCGCTGTATTTCACGCTCTACATGGGCGGGCACACCGTCAAGGACGTGGTTGCCAAGTGGCAAAAAGGCGGTGCGCAGTGACGCCCGCCGACACCTCGTTTCAGGTGATCGTGCTGTGGGTGGCCGCGCTGGGGTCGCTGTTGTCGTTCGGCACCGCGATCTGGACCGTGTTCTCCGGGCCCAGCCGCAAGAACGCGGCGCGCCTCGACGCGTTGGGGAGCAAGCTGGACGACCTGACGCTGCGTGTCAGCCGGGTCGAAATCGCCCAGACCGCGCTGCCAACCAAGGGCGACATGCACGAGCTGGAACTGGCGATGGAGCGCCTGAAGGGCGAGATGGCGACGATGTCGCAGGCCATGAACGGGCATGTCCAGATCCTGCAGCGTCTCGAGGCCATCGTCGGGCGGCACGAAGATCACCTGCTGAGGAAGTGACATGAGCGACTACGAGAACGAACACGTTCGTCCCGATGCGCGTCTGACTATCCTGCGGGCCCTGCAGGACCAGACTGACGAGCGGCTGCATTCCGGGTTTCTGGCCGAGGTGCTGCTGCGCTTCGGCATCGACCGTCCGCGCGAATGGGTCCATGGCGAGTTGGACTGGCTGGCCGAGATGGGCGCGGTCACCCTGACCCGTGTCGGCACCGTCGTCGTGGCCACGCTGACCGAAAAGGGCGCGCGGCATCTGCGCCGCGCCGTCATCATCGAGGGCATCAAGCGTCCCTCGCGTCCGGGGGGCTGAGTCATGGCCAAAGGCCGCGGGCGTCTGTCCTCGCTCGATCTGTTGCCGCCCGAGTGCGATCACATCGTTGCATGGGCCGCTGGCGAGCTTTCAGACCGCGAAAAGACCCAGACCGACATCTACGCCGAGTTCGTGGGCAAGTGCGAAGCGCTGATGCGCGAACACCGGGGCGAGCTGGAGTTCGCGATCCCGTCGCTGTCCAGCTTCAACCGCTTTTCGATCCGCCAGGCGCGCCTGTCGCGGCGGCTGGATCAGACACGCGACATCGTGGCCGTGCTGGCGCAAAAGCATGACGCGGCGGCCAGCGACGATCTGACCATCATCGCGGGCGAGATGATCAAGGCTGTCGTGCTGCACATGCTGGGCGATGCCGCCGACGGCGTTGCGCCGAAGGACCTGAAGGCTCTGGCCGACGGGCTGAAGGCGGCGCAGATCGCGCAGAACCTGAGCGCGGATCGCCGGTCCAAGGTCGAGGCCTCGGTCAAGGCGCGAATGGCGGATGCGGTCGACGCGGTCGCCAAGGCGCGCGGCCTGACCCGCGAGACGACCGAAGAGATCAAGGGCCAAATTCTGGGGGTGGTGGCATGAGCATCGCCCAACCGACCCGCCGCCTGGTCCTGCTGCTGTCGCACCGTATCGAGGTGAGCGTGGACGACGGGCTGGGCCACATGGAAATCGGCCATGACGGCACGATCACATGGGACGACATGCAGGCGATCAAGGCCTATGTCTGGGGTGACGGGGCGCGCGCCATCGAGGTCTATCCGGCGTCAGCTGATGTGGTGAACGCGGGCAATTTCCGGCACCTGTGGCGGCTGGGGCCGGGTGATTTCTGCCCCGACCTGCTGGAACATCGCCCGTCCGGCCACTATGCCACCCGCTGCGCCGAGGACTGCCCCGACGCGCTGGAACTGCGCCACCGCGCCGCCTGGGCCGAAGCGGATGAGGTGTTCCAGTGAGTGCCCCTGATCCGGCCAAGGTATACGATCACGCGGCGATCCTGTTTTTCTTGGTCGCGGCCGAGCGCGAAAACGTCATGCTTGCCGGTCACAAAGCGACCGACGTGCTGGCTGCTGCTGCCCGCCAGTTGGGGTATTCGCCCGAAAGGATTGACTACATCAAGGAAAATGCTCCATGACCGCATCCCCGGCACTGATCGCCAACGATATGGACGCATGGGCGCGGCTCTACGAGAAGTCGGATTGCCCCGACGCGCTGGAACTGCGCCACCGCGCCGCCTGGGCCGAAGCGGATGGGGTGTTTCGGTGAGTGGTGATCCTGACATCAAGCGCAAAATCGCTGCCCTGCTGAAGATGACTTCCAAGGCGGGTTGTTCCGAGGCCGAGGCAATGGCTGCGGCAGAGAAGGCCGCACGCCTGATGCAAGAACATGGCCTCTCGGAAACCGACATTCACTTTACGACGAAGTCCGCGAAGGCAAAGACCAAGGGGCGATCTATCCGGGATCGGGTATTCGCCGCCCTCGCCTATAACACCAATACGGCGCTGATCTTCACGGACGGGGGCGCGACATTCGTCGGTCAGGGTGCAGGGCCAGAAGTGGCCGCATACCTCTACACGGTTCTGGATCGTGCGATGGATCGCGAGATCGCGGCGTTCAAGCTGACCCGGAACTATAAGCGCCGCGCGACCATTGCATCGCGGCGTCGGGCTGTTCAGGACTTCACGGATGCCATGGGCCTCCGGCTTCGCGAGAAGCTCTATGAATTGTTCGCGGCCATTCGATCCGCTGACGGTCAATCGGCGGCTGTGACCGCTCGGGATGCGATGTTCCCGGGCGGCGTTTCCGTAACTCCGGCCGAGGCGAAACGGCGCAACGCGGCTGCGGCGGCCATGGGCGACCGCGCCGGGAACAATGTCAATCTTGCTCACGGTATCGCGCAGCCTGAATTCCGGAAGATCACGACATGACCGCGATCCCCACCAAGGACCAATGGGCCAGTGAGCGTGCTGCCGCGATGGATGCGATCCCCGACCTCGTGCGCGAGGCGGGCCTGCCTGCCGTCCTGTTGCCCTATCAGGCGCGGGCGGTGTCGCTGCTGGACAGCGGCACCCCGGTGCTGTTCGTCGAGAAATCGCGCCGGGTCGGATTGACCTGGGGGCTGGCAGCCTATGCCGTGCTGCGCGCCGGTCGCCAAAAGGCGGCGGGCGGGATGGACGTGATGTATATCTCGTACTCGCGCGAGATGACCCGTGAGTTCATCGACGCCTGCGCGATGTGGGCGCGGGCTTTTGACAGTGCCGCCGTCGCGGTGGACGAGCTGCTGTTCGACCAGGGCGACGACGCAAAGGCGATCAACGCCTTTCGGATCAAGTTCGCCTCCGGGTTCGAGATCATGGCGCTGTCGTCGGCCCCGCGCGGGCTGCGCGGCAAGCAGGGCGTGGTCATCATCGACGAAGCGGCCTTTGTGGACAGCCTGAAGGAACTGCTGAAGTCGGCGCTGGCCTTCCTGATGTGGGGCGGACAGGTCGTCGTCTGTTCGACGCATGACGGCGTTGAAAACCCCTTCAACGCGGCGGTACAGGACATTCTGGCGGGCCGGTCACGCTATGCCCACATCCGGATCGACTTTGACCAGGCGTTGCGTGAGGGGCTGTATCAGCGCATCTGTCTGGTCACCGGCAAGACCTGGACGCCCGAGGCCGAGGCGGCGTGGCGGCAGGACATCATCGACTTCTACGCCGACGGAGCCGACGAGGAACTGTTCTGCGTTCCATCGCTGTCGTCTGGAGCGTGGTTGCCCGCGCCGCTGATCGAGGCGCGCATGACGGTTCAGGTGCCGGTGCTGCGGCTGGAGCTGCCGAACGACTACCTCTATCGCCACCGGCTGGAACAGGCCGCGCTGATGGCCCCGTTCCTTGAGGCGCTGGCGGCGCAACTGGCCACGCTGGACCTGAAATCCCAGTATGCCTTCGGGTCCGACTTTGCGCGCCACGTCGATCTGACCGCCTCGACGCTGCTGGCGATCCAGCCAAACCTGAAGCGGCAGGAGGCGCTGTCCTACGAGCTGCGGAACGTCCCCGGCGACGAACAGAAGTTAATTGCCAGAACGGTGATGACACATGTGCGCACCCGGCTGATCGGCGCGGCGTTCGACGCGACCGGCATGGGCTGGACCGTGGCCGAAGACATGGGGCGCCTGTTCGGTCTGCGCCCCGATCCCGAGGGCGCGGGCATCGTCATGGCGGTGAAGTTCTCGGAGGAATGGTACCGCCTGCACATGCCGCCGCTTAAGGTAGCTTTCGAGGATGATCAACTTGCGCTGATCGCGGACGCTGACCACCTGTCGGACCTGCGGGCGGTCAAGCTGGTGCGCGGCATCGCCCGGGTGCCCGCGTTGCGTGAGGGCGACACCGGCAAGAAGCGGCACGGCGACCACGCCATCGCCTTGGCGCTTGCGCACTATGCCTCGCGGATGCGGTGGACAGAATACGGCTATACGCCTGCGACAGCCGCGCCGTCGGCGTTGAGCGGACCGGACGCCGACACCGAAGCGCGCGATTGGTGGACACCGCCCCTCGGGGTTTCAATGAAGGGATGGACCTGATGGCACCCCGCCTGCTGGACATGCATGGCCGACCGATTGTGCGGTCGGTGCTGACCGAAGAGCTTTCCGCCGCGACGATGGGCGGTGTGCGGTCGCCGGTGACGTCGTATCCCGGCGATGGTCTTGATCCGCGCCGCCTGACAGCCATCCTGCAGGCCGCAGACCAGGGCGATCCCGTCGCCTATCTGGAGCTGGCGCAAACCATCGAGGAGCGCGACCTGCATTATGTCGGCGTGATGGGCACCCGGCGGCGCAGCGTGACGCAAATCCCGATCACGGTCACAGCGGCCTCTGACAGCCCCGAAGACGTTGCCCGCGCCAAAATGGTGCGCCGGTGGCTGGACCGCGACGAGTTGCAGTCCGAGCTGTTCGATATCCTCGACTGCATCGGAAAAGGGTATAGCGCGACCGAGATCATCTGGGACACGTCGATGGGGCAGTGGCAGCCGCTGCGCCTCGAATATCGCGACCCGCGCTGGTTCCGGTTTGCCGATCATGATCTGACCACGCCCATGCGTCTGGACGCCGACGGCACCAAGATCCCGCTTGAGCCTTTCAAGTTTATCTGGGCGCGCATTCAGGCCAAGTCCGGTCTGCCGCTGCGTGGCGGTTTGGCGCGGGTGGCGATGTGGGCGTATCTGTTCAAGAAGTACACAGAGCGGGACTGGGCCGTGTTCACCCAGACATTCGGGCAGCCGGTGCGCGTCGGCAAGTTCAACTCCAATGCCAGTGATGACGACAAGAAGACCCTGATGCGCGCGGTTGCGAACATCGCGGGCGACATGGCTGCCATCATCCCGGATACGATGATCATCGAGTTTATCCAGGCGGCACAGGTCGGCGCGTCCTCGGCGTTGTATTTGGAGCGGGCGAACTGGCTGGACATGCAGGTATCCAAGGCTGTGCTCGGGCAGACGGCGACCACCGACGCGGTCACCGGTGGGCTGGGGTCGGGCAAGGAACACCGCGAAGTGCAGGAAGATATCCAGCGGTCGGACGCCCGCGCGCTGGCGGGCATCCTGAACCGGGATCTGGTGATCCCGTGGATGCAGCTGCAATATGGCCCGCTGCCAGCTTACCCCAAGATCAAGATCGAGCATCCCGAAGAGGAGGACCTGAAGGGGTTCTCGGACGCGATTGGCCCGCTGGTGGACCGGGGCATGCGGGTGTCGTTAAAGTCGCTTCACGAGCGGTTCAGTATCCCGGAAGCGCAGCCCAATGAGCCGGTTCTGACACCGATGGCCCGCGCCCAAGGCGTGGCGACCACCCCCAATGGGTCAGATGCGATTATTGAACGGCAACGCGGCGTTTTTGAACGGGGTGACGGGGTTCTGCGGGCCGAGGCAGCCAAGACGGCGCTTGCCGCCTCCACGGGCGAAAAAACGGGGGGTGACCCGGTCGACGTTCTGACCGAGCGGTTGGGTGCTGATACCGCGCCGTTGATGGACCGTCTGATGGCGCAGATCGAGGCGATGACCCAAGCTGCGACATCGTTGCCAGAGTTGCGCGAGATGCTGCTGTCGGCGTTCCCCGACTTGGAAACCGGCGATCTGTCGCGGGTGATTGCGCAGGGGCTGCTGGCGGCCAATCTGGGTGGCCAAGTCGAAGTCACCGATGAGGACGCCAATGGCTAATGTGGCGGCGACGTTCCGGCGGCCGTTCCCGGAACAGGTGGCTGCGTATCGGCTGCGGCTGACGGATTTGCGCCCGACAGAGAAATGGACGGACCTCTGGCAGGACGAGCATAACGCCGCCGTCATGGTCGCAGGTGCGAACAAGGCTGACCTGTTGGCTGACTTTGCAACGGAGATCGGAAAGGCCATCGAACTGGGCACGACCGAGAAACAGTTCCGCGCGACGTTTGAGGATATCGTCAAGCGGAACGGCTGGACGGGCTGGAAGGGTGAGGGCACCGAAAAGGGCCGCGCCTGGCGGGCGCGCACGATCTACCGGACCAATATGCGGACCAGCTACATGGCGGGGCGCTTTGCTCAGCTGCAAAAGGCCGGGTTCAAATACTGGATTTACTTTCATGGCGGCAGTCGCGAACCGCGCATGCAGCACCTCGGCTGGAACGGATTGATCCTTGAGGCGGACCACCCGTTCTGGAAGACGCACTATCCGCCGAACGGCTGGGGCTGCAATTGCAAGGTGGTTGGTGCCATCAGCATGAAGCAGGCCATACGCCTCGGGGGGAATCCCAGTCGCAAACTGCCGGACGGCTGGGACCAGCCCGATCCCAAAACCGGTGCGCCTGCCGGGATCGACCGTGGCTGGGCCTATGCGCCGGGCGGCAGCACTGCGCGGACGCTTAATGCGCTGAAGGACAAGATCGTATCGCTGCCCGCGCCGATCTCGGCCGAGATGGTGAAAAGCTGGCCGGATGCGGTGTTCAGGGTCTGGGCGGAGGCATTTGGCGAATTCGTCGACCATTCACTGGCGAACCGCGTCGAACAAAAGTTCATGATCATCGGTGCGCTAAGCCCGGACTGGATCAGGGCGGCGGCGCAAAAGGGCCTCAAGGTCGAGAGCGCCGAGATCGCGATCACCGACAAAGGCGTCCAGCACTTCTTCCGTGGTACGGGTCTTGTAACAGCCCCCACGACCAAGGATCGCGATGTTCAGCCGAAAGTGGACCCCCTTGACGTAACTTGGATCCGTGACTTGCCGATCCATCTGCGCCGCCCGAGTGCCGTTCTGCTGGACCGGACGAAACGGGAGCCGGTGTTCGCGTTGGTTTTTCAGGGGCCTTCAACAAACATGAAGCTGGTGGTCGAGTTAAACACGCCGCTGAAGCGCGCCGATGGGGTTCTGAACCTTTTGGTGAGCGGTCGATTGATCAGTGCCCGGGATCTGCAAGCCGACCTTGGTCGGGGCGTCACCGTGATTGCAGGAGAGTTGTGAGGCCGGGTTGGGGTCGAACCAACATCCATCGACCTTGCGGTTGATCCCCTTACCGGTCGGGGTACACGACCTCACAGCAGGAAAATAGGCATGATCAAGACAGAAATCAACGTCGAGTGGGCCGAGGCTGCGCTGGTCGCCCTCAGCCGGTCCCTGACGGACATGACGCCGGTCATGGAGAAGATCGGCGAGGCCCTGGTTGACCGGAACCAGCAGGGCATGCTGGCTGGCGAAAGTCCGGATGGCAGTTTCTACGCGCCTCGGTCGCCCGTCACTATCGCCAGATACCAGAGACTCAAGATGTCCTATGGGCTTCCATTGGATGTGCAGGGCGACATGCGGAACGATATTTTTCATCAGGCCGACGCGACCGAGGTGAATTGGGGTTCAAACGCGATCCAGGCCGCCGTGATGCAGTTCGGCGCAGTAAAGGGCGCGTTCGGCACGGCGCCGAACGGGTCGTCGATCCCTTGGGGCACGATCCCGGCGCGACCCTTCATCGGCGTGTCGGCTGAGGACCAGGTGCATATTCTGGATTTGCTGGAAAAGTGGCTGGAAGGGGCTGCCGACAACGCGCCTTGAACGGCTGTTGACCGGCGCTTGTCGGTCGGTCAGTCTGGGGCCAGACAAGCCAACGCAGCTCCCGCAAGCCGTTGCGGATTATTCGGTGTCCTTGCGTCGTCCAGAGTGGCGGCATGACACTGCACCCTGTCCCCCTTTCGCCCGTCCTGATGGCCGCCTCTGCCGCAACGCCTGCGGCGGCACCCGATTGGGTGCATCTGCTGCCCGTCAACCAGGGCCAGATCGAAACCGACGATGCGCGCGGTCCCTATTCGGTGATCGACGTGCAGAGTGTGATCGACGCCAGCTTTGCTGGTGCCGACCGCCTGCCGATTGATCAGGATCATGCGACCGACCTCGCCGCTCCGAACGGCCTGCCCGCACCCGCGCGCGGCTGGATCGTCGAGATGCAGTCCCGCGAGGACGGCGTCTGGGGTCGCGTCGAGTGGACATCCGAGGGCGCTGCCCTGGTTGCTGACCGCGCCTATCGCGGGATCAGCCCGGTGATCACGCACACCAAGGGCAAGCGGATCACCGCGATCCTGCGGGCCAGCCTGGTCAATCGCCCCAACCTCAAGGGGCTCACCGCCCTGAACGCCGCCCTGAATGCCACAGAGGAGACACCCGTGGATATGATGCCCAAGATCGCCGAGGCCCTTGGCCTGAAGGCGGACGCCACCGCCGATGACATCATCGCGGCCATCGGCGAGATGATGAAGAAAAAGCCGGAGGCGGACGTTGCGCCGCCTGCGGCGATGCAGGCCGCGACTTCGGCGATCACATCGCTGCAGGCGCAGGTCGCGGATCTGACCGTGGCTTTGAACGCGCGGCAGCAGGCCGATCTTCGCACCAAAGCCGAAACGTTCGTCGATGCGGCGATTGGGCAGAAGGTTGCTGGTCTGAGCGCCGGGACGCGGGATCACTTCATCGCGCTGCACATGGCAGACCCGGCCAGCACCGAAACCACGATCAATGCGCTGCCCAAGCTGGGGCCGACCGGCATGACCGTCGAGCCGCCCGCTGCCGCCCAGGATGGCCAGATCGCCCTGAACGCCGCGCAGCGTGATGCTGCGCGTGTGCTGGGCATGGACGCTGACACCTATGCGAAGGCACTTGCCGCCGACAAGAAGAAGGAAAACGCCTGATGGTTGCTCTGACCTCTGACCGCAATACGCCCCGCCGCACCGGCGACATCAGCAGCGGCCCGGTTGCTGCGTCGCAGCTGATTTTCGCGGGCGCGTTGGTTGCCCGCAATTCTGCCGGGTATCTGGTGAAGGGCAGCACCGCGACTGGCCTGACCGGTGTTGGTCGCGCCGAGGAGCGGGTGGACAATTCCGCCGGTGCTGCCGGTGCCGACACGCTGCGGTACCGCGCAGGGACGCACCTGTTCGCCAACTCGGCCAGCACGGACCTGATCACCATCGCCGATATCGGCAAGGTCTGCTGGATCGTGGACGATCAGACGGTCGCCAAGACCTCAGCCACCAACACGCGTTCCAAGGCGGGGATCGTCGAAGATGTCGACGCCACCGGCGTCTGGGTCCGCTTCGATGAAGCTCTGGCCCGCGTGGCCTCGTAAGGAGAACCCCAATGCTCGTGAATTCCACAAACCTCGACGCCCTGCGGGTCGGCTTTTCCGGTCAGTTTCAGGCGGGTCTGTCGCAGGCGACGTCGTTGCATACCCGCGTGGCAACCCGGCTGCAGACGTCCCAGAAGGAACAGAAATACGGCTGGCTGGGCAAGATCCCCAATGTGCGCGAATGGATCGGCGAACGGATCGTCCAAAATCTGATGCAGCATGATTATGCCATCAAGGAAAAAGCCCTCGAGCTGACGCTTGGTGTCGACAAGGACGATATCGAGACCGACAACTTGGGGATCTACGGCCCGCTTTTTCAGGCGATGGGGCAATCCACCGGCGCAACAGCGGACCAGTTGACGTTCGGCCTGTTGGGCAACGGCTTTGCCACCGAATGCTATGACGGCCAGTTCTTCTTTGACACCGACCACCCTGTTCTCGACAAAGATGGCAACAAGATTTCGGTCGCCAACACCGATGGCGGATCGGGCACGCCCTGGTTCCTGTTGGATGTCAGCCGCCCGATCCGCCCGCTGATCCTGCAGGTCCGCAAGGATTTCGAGTTCGTGTCCATGACCCGGACGGATGATGACCACGTCTTCAAGAACAAGGAGTTCCTCTACGGCGCGGACGCCCGGATGAACGTGGGCTTCGGCTTCTGGCAGATGGCATGGGGGTCGAAGCAGACCCTGAGCGCCGCGAACTACGCCATCGCCCGCGCTGCGCTGATGGGCATGAAGGGCGATTACGGTCGGCCCTTGGGTATGATGCCTCGCCTGCTGGTGGTGCCGCCCGCGCTGGAAAGCGCTGCGCTGAAGATCGTCAACAACGAGCTGGGCGCGAACGGCGAGACCAACGAATGGAAGGGCACCGCTGAAGTGCTCGTCTGTCCCTGGCTTTGACGGGGACCTGACCCATGGCGCGCAAAGTGAAACCTGAAACTCCGGACACCCTCGCAGCGCCCCCCGCGCCCGGGGCCGTGATCCCGGAGGCGGCGGTAGGTGGGGACACCCTGCCGTCGGCAGGGGCGGTTGGCAGTGCCGCCCCCGAACCTCTTTCGCCGACAATGAGCGAGCTGGCGGATCACGCCGCTGCAGTGCTGTCTGGGGTTCTGGCAAACGGCGATATCGATCTTTCGGAATGCTGGACCGTCTCCGGGCCCAAGCGCGGACGGCGTCGCGCCGGAATGTATTTCGGACTGCAGGCTGTCTTGGTCGACCTGCGCAGCCTTACTGACGCCCAGCGGGACGCCATCAAAGATGACCCGATGCTTCTGGTCCGGCCCGCCTTGCGGGCGTCTACGGACTGACAGGTCCGCGCCGGACATTCCTCCCTGGTGGCTAAGACCCCGGTCTGGTGCGCTTGCTCTGAAAGGGGCCTCCCCGAAGGCGGTCACCGCCTTCGGGATCAGAGCAGGAGATGACCGATGGCCTATACCACGCTTGCAGCCCTGACAGCCCGGTTCGGTGCCGACATGCTGACCCGCGCCACGGACCGCGCGGCCGTGCCCACGGGGGCCATTGACGCGGCCGTCGTGGCCAAGGCCATCGCAGATGCGCAGGCCGTCATCGATGGCTATCTGGCCGGTCGCTATGCCCTGCCGCTGGCAGATGTGCCGCCGCTGGTCGCCGCGCTGGCCGAGGACGTGGCCATCTGGAAGCTGCACCCCTATGATCCGGACCCCAAGGTGAAAGCGGACTACGACGCCGCAATGCGGGCGCTGCGTGACATCGCGGCGGGCACCATCCGGCTGCCATTGGCAGGCGCGGAGATCGCTGGTTCGGGCAGCACCGGCGCGCAGGTCACGGACCGCGCGCGGCCCTTCACCGAAGACAATATGCGGGGATACATCTGATGCTGGTCGAGGAGGTCCGCCAGCGTCTGTTGGGGCGCGCAGCCGTCGCGCGCTGTGAGGGCACAGTCGAGCTGACCGCGCTGATCGCTGCCGGTCAGATGCCTGCCGCCCCGGAAAGCGCATTCGTGGTGCCGATGGGGTTTCGCGGCGGCGCGGTGCGGTCGACCGGATCGGCCTTCGTTCAAAGCTGTGAAGAGGCCGTAGCCGTGGTGCTGGCGTTGCGCGTGGCAAGCGGTGTCACCGCGCCCGACCTGACGCTTGAAGCTCGGATCGATGCCGTGATCGCAGCCGTGGCCGGATGGCAGCCCGCAGGGGCCATGGACGTGTTCCGCCTGGTGCGCGCGAACATGCTGAGCTTCCAGAAAGGCATCGTCCTTTACCAGATCGAGTTCGCCACAAGTTCGGAATTGAGGATCGTCACATGAGCAAGAAACCCGTCGCTGCCACAGCGCCGCTGCCTGCCTCGGGTGGCAGCTACGTCCTGGAAGGCGGGCAGTTGAAGCCCGCCACGACCCCGTCAACAGGCGTTGAACCGACCGTTCAAGCCCCGAAGAAGGAGGCCTGAAGATGGCCCAGAAATACTGGAACCAGAAGGTGCTGCTGGCTGTGCTGGAAACCACCTATGGCGTCGATCCGGCGCCCGTGGGGGCGGATGATGCCATTCTTGCGCAGCAAGTGAGCCTGCAGCCGATGGAAGGCAACGACGTGGCGCGCGAGCTGGAACGCGCGTTCATGGCGTCCGATGCCACGCTGGTCGCCGATCTGCATGCCAAGCTGTCGTTCCGGGTCGAGCTGGCCCCGTCTGGCACTGCCGGTACCGCGCCCGCCTGGGGCAAGCTGCTGCGCGCCTGTGGTTGCGCGCAGACCGTCTCGGTCGGGACATCGGTGACCTACAACCCGGTCAGCGCCGGGTTCGAGAGCATCACGCTGCATTTCCACTATGATGGCATCCGCCATGTGCTGACGGGTGCGCGCGGCACCGTGAAGCTCATGCTGAAAACCGGCAATGTGCCCCATCTGGAATTCGAATTCACCGGTCGGTTCGCCCCGGCCACTGACGCCGCGCAGCCCGTCGCGGTCCTGACCGCGTTCAAGGCCCCGGTGGTTGCCAATGCCGCAAACACCCCGACGTTCACACTGGCTGGTGTGGCGATGGCACTGCGGTCGCTGTCGTTCAACGCGGGCGTCCAGGTGGAGCCTCGTTTCCTGATTGGTGCGGCAGACAGCATGATCGTCACAGCGCGCGAAGAGCTGATCGAGGCCACGGTCGAGGCGCGCGCGATGGCGACGTTCAACCCTTACGCCCGCGCGGCTGCGAACGAGCGGATGCCGCTGGTGCTGCAGCACGGCACCATTGCCGGGGCGCGCGCCGCTCTGAACGTGCCGCTGGCGCAGTTGCAGCGCCCGACCGGCGTCGAGCAGCAGCAGAACATCGCCGAATGGCCGCTGCGGTTCGTGCCGCAGCCCGACACCGGCAACGACCAGTGGACGCTGGTCCTGACCTGATCCTGATCTGGAAAGAGAGACATCATGCTGACGATTTCGAAAAAGCTGCGCTGGGTCCATACCGTGACCGTCCTCGTGCCCGCCGATCATGGGCAAGATGAGCAGACCTGCCGGGTCACGTTCCAGCTCGCCCCGACTGAGGTGCTGGCCGAGGCGAATACCAACGCCGATCTGCTGATCGAGGCGGTCGTGGCGCGGATCGACGACCTGGTCGACGGTGACGGTCGTCCGCTGGACTGGGATGACGAGCTGCGGCGTGAAGTGCTGACGCTGCCTTATGTGCGCATGGCTGTGATCAAGGCGTATTTCGCGTCTGTATCAGGCGCACGGTCGGGAAACTTCGATGGGTCGGCGGGGCTTGGGCGCGCGGCGAACTGAGCCATGACGCGCCCGCCCGCGACGAGCTGGCGGAAGAGGCCCGTGCTTTTGGCATCGACCCGGCCACCCTGCCAAACCGCGCCGCCGCGCAAGACTTGTGGGCCGACCACGTGCCTGCGTTCGAAGCGTTTCTTGTTGTCTCGGGCCAGTGGCGGATGACCGGGACGGGCCATGTTCTGGGCCTTGATTACACGGCGGTGCGCGCCGGGTTCGATCTGGCCGGTGTCAGCGTGACGCCAGACCTGTGGGCCGAAGTGCAACTGATCGAGGCAGGCGCACGACGCGCGCTGAACGGAGACGAAAAATGACATTCGTGGTGGGGGGCAGCGTCAAGATCGAGGCGGGACAGGCGAAGGCGGAAGTCCGCGCCGTCCAGGCCGAAATCGGTAGACTGGCGTCCCAGATCGTCACTTTAGCGCAAGGCGAACGGCAGGCGGTTGCTGCCACCACAGAGCTTGGATCGGCACTTGACCGCGCCGAGGGGCAGGCACAGCGAGCGGCAAACGCAAATTCGCGCTTAAGTCAAAAGACGCAGGAAACCGGCGAAAGCATGGACCTTGCGGCGGGGTCAGTCGGCAACCTCGTCAGTCAGTTCAACGATATCGGCGTGATGATGGCGGCAGGCCAGAACCCGCTGACCCTTGCAATCCAGCAGGGCACCCAGATCAGCCAGGTGATCGGCCCGCTGGGCGCGGCGGGCGCGGTGCGGGCCTTGGGGGCGGCCTTCGTGGGCATGCTGTCGCCGGTCAACCTGATCACCGTTGCCGCCATCGCGGCAGGCGCGGCGCTGGTGCAGTGGTTCTCGGCATCGGGCGAAGAGGCCGAGAGTTTCGAGGATATCCTCCAGAAAGTGAACGACAGCATCGAAGTGCTGCGGGATCGCAGCAGTCGGCTGTCACCCACCGGCATCCAGAAGCTGATCGACGATTATGGGCGCGCGGACCAATCGGTGCAGGCGCTGATCCGGTCGCAGGTGGAGCTGGCATCGCGCGCTGCCGCGACAGAGGTCAACAACCTGATGGGCAGCGTTGCGCCACAGGATGATCCGTCGTTGTTTCAGAAGATGTTCGGCACTGCAGCCGGGGAACGGACACGCGAATTCGATGCGCTGCGGGAAACGCTGCAACTGACCTACCGAGAGACGCTGCAGCTTGCCGGGGCGTTCAACGCCGTCGCGGCTGCAGACGGCCCCGATGCGAAGATCGAGGCCCTTAATACGCTGCGGACGAGCATCCTTGAGGTCAAGAATGGGTATGGCGGCCTGAACGATGAAGGCGCGGCGCTGATCGAGCGGATCAACGCCGCAGCTGACGCGCAGGCAAAGCTTGCCGAAGGTCTGCGCGCGGCGGACGGCATATCGGTCAAGGACGAGGCCACCGCGCGCGCGATGCTCGCGACCCTGAACGAACAAGCGGCGATCCAGCAGGCGATCAACCAATATGGCGCGGACAGCGTCCAGGTGACCGACCTGCGCGCAGCGGCGGAACGGGCGGCGTTCAGCGAGGTTCTTAGCACCCTGAACATCTCGCAGGAATTGCGGGACGAGCTGCTGGCAGCGTTCGACAATGCCGAACGGTTTGGCGCGCTGAACCTGTCCGCAGGTGTTTCTGCGGCAGCGAACGAGGCGGCGCGTCTGGCAGACAACATCGGGGCGGCTTTGCGAAATGCTGCTGCGCTGGCGTCTCAGGGCATCGGTGATGTCGAGACGGCACGGATCGAAAACCAGTATCGCAGCGACCCTGTGGGCAAGGCCAAGGCTTTGGCTGCGGCGAGGTTCGATGTGCAGGCATCCGTGCCACCGGGCTTTGTTGCTGATCAGGTCGAGGCGGAGGTTTCGCGGCAGCGATCACAGGTTGTCGCCAATGCCGGTGAGGCCGCGCGCCTTCGGCAGGCGACAGCCGATGCCAACCGTGCGGATGCAGCAGCTGCGCGCGGATCTAGCGGTGCGCGGTCGGGTCGCAGCGGCGGTGGTCGTGGCGGTGTCTCCGAGATCGAGCGGCAGCGTGAGGCGCTGGAACGGCTGATCGAGCGCGAGACTACAAGCCTTGATATCGCCCGCCAGACCGATCCGGTGCAGCGCGAAATGATCCGGCACCGCCAGACGCTGGCAGTGGCAACTGATGCCGAGCGCAGCAAGGTCGAGCAGCTGATCACGGCCCGTGTTCGTGAAACTGAAGCCCTGAAATCAGCATCCGAAAGCGCCGAGTTTTTTGGCAACATGGGGTACAACGCGCTGGACCAGCTGATTTTGCAGGGCAAGGACTTGGACGATGTGCTGGGCAGCGTGATCAAGTCGCTGATCTCAGCCGCGCTGAAGGCGGCTGTGCTGGGCGAAGGGCCGCTGGCCAAGGTGTTTGGGATCACCGGCAGCATCTTCGGAGGGCTTTTGAAGCCCAAGGGGTTGTCGATTGCCGCAAACGCAGAGGGTGGATACTTTGCCGGTCGCGGTACCGGCACAAGCGACGAGAACCTGAGCTGGATTTCGGACGGCGAGTTCATTGTCCGCGCCAGCCAGACCAAGAAACACCGCGCGTTGCTGGAGGCAATCAACAGCGGTGGCAGCCTGCCGGGGTTTGCGCGCGGTGGCTTGGTCGGCGGTGGCGCGTCCGGAGCAAGCACCGTGATCAGCACCGCTGGCCAGCGCACCCTGGTCATCATGCTGGCCCCTGAATTGAAGGCCCAATGGCTGGGTGAGGCGCGCGACAACAGCGTCCAGATCGTGCAGGGCGGACTGCGTCAGTACGATGCCACGCAACTGCCGCAAAGCCTGTCGCGGGTGCAGGATGATCCCCGGAGGGTCGGCTGATGGCGCTGGTTTTCCCTCTGTCGCTGTCGGATTTCATGTCGCGCTTGCCGGTTGGCGAGTTCACGTTCGATCTCGGCGAAGCGCTGGAGATCAACGAAACGCTGGGCGGCGATCAAATCTCGGCTGACCTCGGGCCCCGCCTGTGGCAGGGCCGGATCGGGCTGGTGCAGATGTCCTCGGAGGAGTGGTCGGCGCTTGAGCCACGGCTGGAAACGCTGCGGCAGGGCGGCACCGGCTTTCTCGTGACGGACATCCGGCGGCCAGCGCCCGCGGCTGATCCCAGCGGTGCGGGTCTTGGTAACGCCACACCCACCATTCTGGAATTGCAGGGCGATAACCGGCAGCTGCGGCTGACAGGCTTGCCCGCAGGGTATGTGCTGCACGCGGGCGACTACATCGGGTTCACTTATGGTACCCCGGAACGCCACGCCCTGCACCGCATCGTGGATGACAGCGTGATTGCCGACATCAACGGCCAGACTGCGCTGTTCGAGGTGGTCCCGAACCTGCGCCCGGGTACGGCCACGGGTCGGGCGGTGGCGCTGCGGTCACCGATGTGCCGCGCGATCATCAGGCCGGGTTCGGTGTCAAAGGGTAGCACGTTCAAGACGGTGACCTCCGGTGTCGGCTTTGACTGGGTTCAACGGGTGCGGCCATGAGAACATTTGACGAAGCCACAGCCGCACATTTGGCAACCCGCCCCGATATCGTGGCGCGGCTGCTGTTCTGGGTTCGGGCCCGCAACCTGACAACCGGCCTTGATGAGGATCTGGGCCTGTGGACCGGAGAGGACGACGCGGCTTTCGTGATCGATGGAGAGACGCGCACCTATCACGCGGCCGGATTGCTGTCGGTTGATCCGCTGATCATGGAGACCGGGCTTTCGGTGCGGATGTTCAAGGTGAGCCTCAACGGCCTAACCGCGCAGGGTCGGGCCTTGGTGCGCGGCTATGATCTGCGTTTGACCCCCATTCAAGTGCATCGGGCAATCTTTCATCCTGTGACCCATGCGCTGATCGGGGTTCCGCATCGGTATCAGTTTGGACGCATCGACAGTTTGACAGTGACGCGCCCTGAAAAGGGCGGCACGGCACTGGCCGAGGCCACGGTCGCCCCGTTGACCCGCGATCTGACGCGGGTGCTGCCGTCCAAAAAATCAGACGCCACGCAGCAGCGCCGTCAGGCAGACCGGTTCCGTCGCTATGCCGACGTGTCCGGCGTCGTGGGCGTCTGGTGGGGCGAGCCCCGGTCAGGGCTGGGCTGAGCCATGTCGAACCACCCTCCGCCCGAAAGACCCACGATGCATCGCCTGCCAGACTGGAAACCGCGCCTGACTGCCTACGTCGTCAAGGCCGCTTCAACGCCGTTTCAATATGGGGTTCACGATTGCGCGCTTTTCGCCGCCGGTGCCGTGGTGGCCCAGTGTGGGCTGGATCATGCTGATCATTTCCGGGGCCAGTATCGCAACCTGCGCGCCGGACTGCGTCTGCTGAAACGCAGCGGATATGCCGATCACGTCGCGCTGGCCTCGGCGATCCTACCGGATCGGCACCCCGCGTTGATGCGGCCGGGTGATCTGGCCGTGATCGAGGATGATGGGCGACTGATCCTCGGCGTGGTGCAGGGCGAGTGCATCTATGCCGTGACACCCGCAGGGATTGGCCGGTTGTCGATTGACCGTGCCAGCCGCATCCTCGGAGTGGGCTGATGGCCGAACTGATCATAGCAGGCCTGACGGCGCTGAAAGCCACCTCGGCCGTCACGTTTCTGAGCACTGTCGGAGGTCGTCTGCTGCTGACCGTCGCGGTGTCGGCGCTGCAGGTGGCGGTGAGCAAACAGAAGCGGCCGCAGAAGCTGGATGCGCCACAACAGGGCGGGATCAAGACTGATTTCACGCAGACCGGCGGCATCAACCCGGTCAGCTTCGTGCTGGGTCGCTATGCCACCGGCGGGAACGCGGATGCGCCGCCGATGAGCCATGGCGAGAGCAACCGCTATCTGACCTATGTGATCTCGGTCGGCGATCTGCCGGGTCACTCGCTGCGGCGCATCATCGTCGATGACGCCTACGTTGACATCGGGCCGACGCCACTGTCGGATTATGGCCTGCCGATGCAAGGGCGGCTGCTGGGCAACGGCTGGGTCAAGTTCCATGACGGACGGCAGACTACCGCCGACCCTTGGCTGACCAGTACCTTCTGGAACTACCCCGAACGTCCTTGGCTGGGTGACATGCCGGGGTTCGGTGTGTCCTACGCGATTGTGACGTTCCTGTTCGACCGGGAGAAGTTCAACGGGCTGCCACGGGTGCGGTTCGAGGTAGACGGCGTCCCGCTGTATGATCCACGGCAGGATGGTTCGGTCGGCGGCACCGGCGCCCAGCGATGGGACAACCCCGCGACTTGGACGCAGACCGAAAACCCTGTCGTCATGATCTACAACATCCTGCGCGGTATCCGCCTGCCAGACAACACGGTCTGGGGTGGCGATGCTCAGGCCGATGCGCTGCCCTTGGCGAACTGGTTCGCCGCGATGAACGAATGCGATGTTATTGTTCCGCACCAGATCGGCGGAACGGTGTCCTATGCCACGCAGTTCCGGGCTGGGTTCGAGGTCACAGTCGATGAGACCCCGGCATCGGTGATCGAGGATCTGCTCAAGGGCTGTGCGGGCCAGATCGCGCCAGTTGGCGACACCTACAAGGTGCGGGTCGGCGGGCCGGGTTTGCCGGTCTATGTGTTCACCGACGACGATGTTATCGTCACCCGCCCCGAAGACCTGATGCCGTTTCCGACGCTGGACAAGACCTTCAATGGTGTCCATGGGTCATACCCCGATCCTGATGCGCTGTGGCAGCAAAAGGACGCACCGCCAATCTATGACGAAGAGCTGCGCGCCTCAGACGACGGTCGCCAGTCGGTGGCGACGTTGACGATGTCGGCGGTGCCGTATCCTGCCCAAGTTGCGCGCGTCATGGCCGCTTATCTGAAAGAAGAGCGGCGGTTTCGGCGGCACCTTCTGACCCTCCCGCCAGACGCAGCGATCCTTGAACCCCTGGACGCGGTCGCCTGGACTTCGGGGCGCAATGGCTATGTCGGCAAGGTGTTCGAAGTCGCCCAAGTGTCCGACGATCCGCAGACGCTGTTGCAACAGGTCAGCCTGCGCGAACGCGACGATGAAGATTTCGTGCCCGAGGTCGTGACCGTGCCAGCGGTACCGTCCAGCGTGGCACTGATCCCGGCGGCAGAGGCTGTGGCAGGGTGGTCCGTCACCCCCGAGGTCATCTATGACAGCGCCGGTGCGGCACGGCGTCCGGCGCTGCGATTGTCTTGGTCCGCGCTGCCCCCAGATGCGCGCGGGATCACTTGGGAAATTCGGCTGGCATCGACGCAGCTTGTCGTCTTGAGCGGGTCCACGCAGGTCACGGCTGCTGGCACCATCGTGGTGGCGGACGGGATCCTGCCTGCCACGGGTTATCAGGCCAGTGCGACCCTGTTGGCAGATCGCGCCACCATCCGGACACCTTGGCTGAGCGCGGTCACGGCGAACCTGCGGGTGTCAATCAACGATCTGGCAGACGACGTGACCGGCGCCATCGCGCGCGCTGCGGCTTCGGCGGCCCAAGACGTCGCAGGGGCTGAAAGCGCGCTGGCGGGCGCAGAGACAGCAGCTGCGATTGCCGTCGACCGCAACCGGCAGGGATTGGCGGCATCGGTCTCAGCCCTTGATCTGGCCGCTACCGCCGCAGTGCGCGCCCTGACCGGGAATTGGGATTTCCGGGACGGCTGGACCGGCTGGGTGACCTCTGAGGATCTGACCGCTGATCCTGCGCTGCTGGACGACATTCGGGTCGGCATCCTGACCGGCGACGAGACCGATACCGCGTTCGAGGTGGCTGACCAGGCCGCGATCGCGAACGCGATCATGAGAAATGTTCTGCTGATTTCCGGAGATGAAAATGGTTGATCTGAACGCACAGCGGGGTCAGGTTCTGGCGGCGGTGGCCGAGCTTCAAACGGCCGTCAACGGCCAGATCGCGGGCCAAGATGTAATCGACGCGAAAGTCGCAGTGGCCACGACCAAGGCAACGGAAGCCGGTACGCAGGCGGCCATTGCCACACAGCAAGCGCAGCTGGCCGATGCCAAGGCCGTCCTGGCCGCAGGCTATGCGGCGGCCGCGAGCCCGTCGTTCCCCACCTCTTTCGTTTTTGTCGATAGCGTTGGGGGAAACGATGCGAATGACGGGCGAACGCATGTCACGCGGGTTAAGACACTGGCCGTGGCGCAGGCCATTGCGCTGGCTTACGGCAACGGGGTGAATGTGCGCCTGCTCGCGGGGTCGGTCTGGCGGGAGACGCTGGACCTGTCCACACTCACCGAGGCATCGGTCGAGGGTTACGGCGATCTGATCCGCTATGGTCTGCCTGTGGTGCGCGGCGACGATGTCATCACAACGACGTGGCGTAACAGCACCACGCGCGGCGATGCGTACACAGAGGTTTACAGCCTGCCGCCCCGGGACTTCGATATCACGGATGGTCAGGCGGGTATCCCGCCGTCTGTCTATGAGGACAACGTGATCATGAATTGGGTTACAGCGACCACCTTGGCGGCCTGTCAGGCCACGCCGGGGTCGTTCTTTCACGACGGGTCAAAATTCAATGTGGATGGCGTCACAGTTTATATCCACCCGACCGGATCGACCAACCCGGCGACCAATGGGCGCGTCTATTCGGTGACGGAACGCGATTGGGCAATCAGGATCGGCAACCGCTCTGCGGTGCGGTTTCTCGAGCCGATCAACCAAGCGCACGACAACGGGGCAATCAACGCCCCGGACGACTGCATCATCGAAAACGTGCTGTGCCACGGCAACATAATCCACCCCATTCTGGCCGGAAGCGGCGTGATGCGAAACTGTATCGCGTGGGTGGAAAAGATCGACGGGCGGCATCCGGGCGGGTTTCTGCTGGAGTTTTTTCGCACCAACACCGATGCGGGCAAGGTCGGCATCTATCAAAACTGCATGGCGATTGCCCCGCCGGGTTATACGGGCGATGGTTTCGGCGGGCATACCCTCGCGGGGTTCTCGTCCCCTGACGCGCACTATTTCTCGTATATCGGGATGTTCGATTGTGCCGCGATCAACTGCGGTATCAACTGGGCCGATATGATCAAGGGCAGGATGGAGCGCGTCTATTCGCAAGATGGGCGGGTACGAATGATCCCCGGCAATCCAACTGCATCGGTCGAAATTATCGACCTGTATTGCGTCCGTACCGGGATTAATAGCGAGGTATTCCTGGACGCCGGGTCATTCTCGCAATCTGGCGGTGGAAACGTCAAGGTGGACGGCCTGCGCGCGTATGCCACCGGCGGGTGGGCCGCGACGGCGGGGATAACGGGCTATAATGTCGATATCACCAATTCGCATATTGTCGTTGACGTGACGGACAAGCAGTTCGCGCCGCAGTTTTTCCGCAACACGTCATCCGACCTGAAGCGTTTCTCGCTGAGGGGAACCATTTTTGAAAACAGAGGCTGGGCCAATGCCTACTGGTATTACTTCACCGCATCGCCGACCGAATTGTATGCGGCAGACCGAAATGTGTTTTCCGGCTATGGCTCGTGGATCACAAACGCTGGCAGCTACACGACGCTGGCAGCGTTGCGCGCGGCGGCGGGCACCGAAACCGTCAGCTTGATCGGCAATTACGAAACAGGCTCTGATCTGATCGGCACCGCGGCCTCGTTCGTCGGCACCGGCTGGACACTCAGCGGCGACGGCTGGGACCAGAGCGGCGCGGGGAACGGCAACACCCACCGTCTGCAGTTCTTGGGGTCGCAGGCTGGCGTCACCGCCACCTTGCGGATAACGGTCACCGGCGCGGGGCGCATCGACGTGCGTGACGGAGGAACGAATATTGCAACCAACCTCGCTGCGGGCACCTATGCATACACCCGGACTTGGGCCGGTGCCCCCGCCGTTGCCCCGAGAGGCAGCGCGGTGCGCGTTCAAGATGTGAGCTGGTTTGTTATGGATACCAGATTGCCCGTTCAAGCCGTCGATCCAGCCAACGGCGACTGGCAGGTCATCGGGAACACAGATCGCGCCGCCGCCGGTGTGCGGCGGCATCCGCTGTATCTAAAGGGCGAAATCCCGCAATCCCTGCCCGAGTGTCGCGCTTGGGTGCTGCGTCAGGTGCGGAGGTAAGCCCCGATGACACTGGTCTACTCCGGTCGCGGGGCAGCACGGCTAACCGGCCCGTCAATGATCGCGCAGTCAAAGTCGATTTCGGTGGTCAGCGACAGTGTGCTGGCGATCACAGTGCGGGCTGTGGCCACGAACGGGCCATGTGACGTGGAGGCGGGTTTTGCCTGCTATGACGCGCTGGATGCGCGGCTGGCTGACCGGGTGGCGGTCGAGGACGCGGTCCGGTTTGTGACGATCTGGGAGGAGCTGACTGGCGAGATTGCGGCAATCTGGCCCGCAGGCACTGTGGCCGTGCGCCCTTTCCTGCGGGTGGTGACGGTGGACGGTGTGATCGAGCTGGACGCGCTGTTGATCGAAGACCGGACGACAAAGGTCATTGCGACCCGCCTCACCACGTTGTCGGCAGAGTTGGGCGGCCTGACAAGCACAGTCGAAACACAGGCCACAGCGCTGGTGGACCTCGAGGGGATATCAGCTGCGACCTACCGGATCACAACGGCGTCCGGCCCGTCACAGGCCGAACTGGTTCTGGTCGCACCGAACGGGGCCCCGTCGCTGGTGCGCATCGCGGCGGACAACATCGTGCTGAATGGATCGGTTAAAGCGCACCACCTAGACGCCGCGACCCTGTCAGTCGCAGGCCTGTCTGTGTTCGGCGGCGATCTGCGATCCGCGAATTTCGTCTCTGGGGTGTCGGGGTTCCGTTTGACCCAGAGCGGCGTTTTCGAAGGTGCAGGCATCATCAACCGAGGGGCATTGACGCCCGGAGCGGTGTCGGATGTTCAGCGCATCTATCGCAACGGCGAGTATGTCTGGGGCGAAACCAACTGGACCCTGCGAGAGACCCTCGGGATATCCAATCTCGCGCCTGACGCGATGTGGACGACCCATCTGATGGGGCGCGCGCGTGGTACCGCAGTCGGTGATGAAGGGGCCTCGCTCCGAGGAACGTCTATCGGGCTATACCGCTCAATGCTGTTTCAGGGGGTCTGGACGCCGTTCGGCTTGGTCTACTACTTCAATACTCAGGGGACCGGCGACTGGGAGTGGTTCAACTTCAGCGAAGACGTCTCTGGTGAATTCTCGGCCGTCGTCTATGAGCTGCGGTCAATATGGAACGTCACAGTGCAGCCCCCGGCCGGACCGAATGCCGCAAACATCGCGTTGTCGGCTCGATCCGTGAAGCGTTGAAGGCCGATTGAAGGGACCTTTGGCGCGCGAAAAACTTGAGACAAGTTTCTTTCGTTTTTGTGCCAACATTTTTTTCGCGCTACAGCACCGCCGTCGTCGCAGGCTGGGCCAGCACCGATTTTGCCAGCGGCACGGCGTATTTTTATGCCACCGGGCAGGACCGCAACACGATCCTCGCCCCGGCGGGGTTCGTCAACGCGGCGGCGGGGGATTACCATCTGGCCGCGACGGCGGCGGGGATTGATGCGGGCGACCCGGCCTCGATCCATGCGGCCGAACCCGGCGCGAATGGCGGGCGCGTCAATATCGGGGCCTATGGCAACACCGCCGAGGCCGAACAATCCAACAGCCCGGTATTGCAGGTCACGACGCAGAACACCGGCGAAAAGCTGGAGGCGGGTCAGACCTATACCGTCGAATTCCGCACTGACGATCTTTTGGCCGAAGAGGTCGTGCTGTCGATGTCCGCCGCCAATATCACGGCGCAGGCGGCGGATGGTGTGACCTGGCAATCGGGCCGGATCTATCGCAGCGGCACGGCAAATTCCGGGTCGTTCCACACCTTCCAATCCGTGGCTGTGAACACCGTGGCGGAACTGCCCGAAGCGGTGTTCCGCGATGGCATCACCGTGCCGCAGGCCAGCCAGGATTGGCTGCGCTATACGCTGCCGGTGGCGGATGGCACCTATACGCTGCGCCTGTTCGGCATGAGCCCGAATGCCACCGCCCAGAACATGACGATCCGCGCCAATGGCACCGAGATCGCCACCGGGTTCAGTTTCAATGGCGGCGTGGCCGGAAATTACGTCACGCGCGCCACCGAGATCGCCAATGTGCAGGCGGTCAATGGCCAGTTGATGCTGGAATTCCGCAGCCTGACACCGGGCGCAAACCCGATCCTGTCAGGGTTCGAGCTGATCCGTGAAAACCCAGCCCCTGTGCTGAACCCGCAATTCGATGTCGCCGTCAGCATCGACAATGGCGAAACCTGGACCCCGATTGCGGGTGCCGTGACGCTGGAACGCTCTGGCATCGGGCGGGTGCAATGGACCGCCTCGCCGGAAACCGCAGGCGCAACTGCGCTGATCCGCGTCACGCAGGTGGGCGGCACATTGACGGATATCTCGGACCAGCCGTTCCGCATTTCCAACGGCGGGCGCGATTTCTATGTCAACGACAACAGCCTGACCGGCGATGTGCACACCACCGCCGTCGGCAACAACGCCAACTCCGGCAAATCCGCCGATGCGCCGATGGCTGATCTGGGTGCGCTGATCCGCGCCTATGGCTTGCAGGCCGGGGACCGGGTCTGGATCGACAGCGGCAATTACGTGGTGCCGGTGGACCTGATCCTGACCGGCGCCCATTCCGGCACCGCGCTGGCCCCGGTCGAAATCCGTGGTGCTGGCACGGGCCTGACCACGCTGACGCGCGACAATATCGCCACCGGGGCCGAAACATTCGACCTGCGCGGCGTCGATCATCTGGTGGTGTCCGACCTGACCATCGCGGGCGGGAATCGCGGCGTGATGGTGCAGTACAACACCGGCACGACCAACGTGACGTTTGAACGGGTCGAAATCCGAGACACCCGGCAGGAAGGCATCCGGATCGAGGGGCTGAACACCGGCTTTGCCCTCAATGATCTTGAGGTGCATCGCACCGCCCTGTCCGGCGCCGGCTATGGCATTTATACCGAAAACGCGCCGACAACGATCACTGGCGGGCTGTTCTATGACCTGCCGCGTGCGATCTTCATGCAGGGCGCAGGCAATATCGCCCAAGGGTTCAGCGTTGTCGGGGCCACCGCCAGCAGCCAGGCGGCGGTCTATGTCCAGAATGGCGGCATCGTGCGCGATGCGACGGTGCGCGATGGCGCGGGCTATGGCGTGTCGTTGTCAACCGCCACGCTGGAAAACAGCGTGATCTTCGGCAATGCCGGGTTCAACGTCGACAGCTTTACCGGGACGGTGCGCGGCAACGTCATTCACGGCGGCAGCGTCGGGGTGAACAGCTATTTCGGCACCATCGAAGGCAACCGCATCTTCGACAATGGCACCGGCATCCTGAGCACGGCCTTTGGCGGGACGACCACCATCCTGCGCAACCAGATCTACGGCAACGGCATCGGGGTGCAGACCGATGCCAACTTCAGCAGCGTCTATGACATCCGGCAGAACCTGATTTACGCCAACACCAACGCCGGGGTGATCGTGCGGACGAGCGGGCAGGTCAACCTGATCGGCAACACGCTGTATCAGGCCGTGGGCTCGGCGCTGACGGTGGATAATGCGGCGGCCAAGGTGTTCCTGCGCAACAACATCCTGCAATCGGATCAGGGCGCGATTGTCACGGTCACCGGCGCAGCGACGGTGTTCAACAGCAATTTCAACCTCTATCATCGCGGCACCGGCAGCGCGGTCACCGGGTCCTGGGCGGGCACCACCCGCAGCGATCTGGCGGCCTGGCGGACGGCCAGCGGCGAAGGCGCGCGCAGCATCGCGGCCAACCCCGCCTTCCTGGACATCAATGGCGCGGATAACGTGCTGGGCGGTGTCGATGGCCTGTTGGGTGGCGGCGCGGACGACAACTTCAACCTTGACGCGCTGTCGGCGGCGATTGACGCGGGCACGGCTTATGGCGAATTGCTGCGCGATTTCTTTGACCGCGCGCGGTCCGACGACCCGACCACGGCCAACACCGGCGAAGGCTATGACCTGTTCGTGGAAACCCCGGCGGCGGGCGTTTTCGACACCACGGCGGGGCTGATTTCCGGGCTGTCATCATCAGGAAACTGGTCGCAACAGGCGCTGCCGTTCACGTTCACCTATTACGGCACGGCCTATAGCACCGTGCGCGTGACGACCGAGGGCTATCTGGTATTCGGCACCGTCAACCCGACGTTCAACCTGACGCAAAGCGAGGCGTTCTTCCGCGCCAACCCGGTCATCGCGCCGTTCTGGACCGATGTGAACGCAGGCACCGTCAGCGGCCATGGCGTGCATCGCACTGTGGCGGCAGACAACAGCTGGGTCCGCTTCCGCTGGCAGGGTGTGACGCAGGGGCTGGCCACCACCAACGCGCTGAACTTTGCCGTGACGCTGTTCGCGGATGGCCGGATCGCGTTCGATTATGGTCCCGGCAATCAGGACAACCGCGCCACTGTGGGGTTGTCGGCGGGCAATGGTGACACCTTTGTTCTGTCCACGCTGACCGGGAATACGCCCACCGATGGCAGCGTGCGTAATTTCGCGCCCGAACCGGGGCTGGTGTATTACGACATCGGCGCGTTCGAATTCCAGGGTGATTCCGGCGATGTGACCCCGCCCGTTGTGGTGGATATCCCGCAACTGCCGCCGCAGGATGGCACCACCGCGCTGGCCTTTACCGCCTTTACCGTGATCACCAGCGAGGCGCTGGAACTGGTATCGGCGCGCAGCCCCGCCAACTATGAACTGCGCGGCGCGGGAGCGGATGACATCTTTGACACCGGCGATGATGTGCTGGTGGCGCTGACGCCGTCCTATTCCTTCCCGGAAACCGACCTGACGCTGTCGTTCGATGCGCCGCTGGCGGATGGGCTGTGGCGGCTGACGCTGTCAGGGACGCTGGCGATCTATGACACCGCCGGGAACCGTCTGGATGGCGATGCGAATGGGGCAGAGGGCGGCGATTATGTCCGCACCTTTACCGTGGACCGCACCACCAATGCGCTGCCGGTGGCAAACGCGGCCACCGCGCAGGTGACCGAGGATGGCAGCGTGGTGATTACGCTGGGCGCGACGGATGCCGATGGCGATCCGCTGTCGTTCTCGGTGCTGACCACGCCGCTTTATGGTGTGCTGACCGATTTCGACAGTGTCGCGGGCACCATCACCTATCGCCCGAACGCCAATTCCACCCGCACGGATGCCTTCCGCTTTGCGGTGGATGACGGCAAGCTGGGCCATGCCGAAGCGGTGATCACCATCAACGTGATCCCCGTGAACGATGCGCCGACGGCAACGCCTGCCACACGCGCCATCACCGGCGGCGTGCCCACAACCATCGTTCTGGCCGGAACCGATGTGGAAACCGCGCCGTCCGGTCTGCGCGCGGACATCGTGACGCCGCCCGCTGTGGGCACCTTGGTGCGGGTCAGCGATCTGGTGTTCGAATACACTGCGCCGATTTTGCACAGCGGCACCGAAACGCTGGTGTTCACCGTGCGGGACAGCGGCGATCCGGCTGGCACGCCGGGCAATGCGCTGAGCTCTGGTCAGGCAATAGTGACGCTGAACGTCACACCGGGCAACACCGCGCCGGTCATCGGGGCCGTGGGTCCGCAAGTGGTGAACGAAGGCGACACGCTGACTGTCGATCTGGGCGCGCTGACCACGGATGCCGAAGGCCACGCGCTGACTTGGCTGATCCTGTCCGGGCCGGATGGGGTGACGATTGACGCGGCAACCGGTGTGATCAGCTTTGCCCCCGGCGGCACGTCTGGTCAGTATGATGTGCTGGTGCAAGTCACGGATAACGGCGCAGGCGCGCTGAGCGATCAGGTGACCGTGGCGATCACCGCGCAGAATCTGGCCCCGGTCGCAACCCTGACGGCACCTGACCGCGCCCTGATCGGCACCACTGTGACGGTGACCCCTGCAGCGACAGATGCGGGCGGGGACACGATCGGGTCATGGCGGATCAACTGGGGCGATGGCACAGTCGATCTGGTGTCGGGCGCGCTGACCAGCCTGACCCACGCCTACAGCCTTGCAGGCAACCGCACCGTGAGCCTGACCGCCATCGACAGCGAGGGCGCGGAAAGCGCCGCCGTGACCGCCCAAGTCAGCATCGTGACCGAAAACGCCAAGCCGGTCTGGACATCGACCGGGTTCCTGTCCGCCTCTGCTGGCGATACCTTTACGCTGAACCTTGCGGACTATGTCAGCGATGCTGAAGGCGACGCCATCACCTTCAGCCTGCTGAACGGCACGATCCCGGGGATGACGATTGATCCGCTCACGGGCATCGCAACCCTCGCGGTGCCTGCGGACACGGCACCGGGCAGCTATCGGTTCGCGCTGCAGGCAACGGACGCCCTGGGTGCCACGGCACGGCGCGCGGTATTTTTGAATGTGGATAACCAACCACCGGAATGGCAAGCCATTCGCCGCCAGGAAGTCGCCGCAGGCGAGACGTTCACGCTGGCGCTGGCAGATTACACCCGTGACCCGGATGGCAATCCGCTGACCTATGCGATCCTGAAGAACGCCCAGCCGGGGATGACCGTCGATGCCGCCACGGGTGTTCTGACCTGGGATATTGACATGATGCAGGCCCCCGGTCCCTACAAGATCGTGCTGCGCGTCACCGACAGCGCGGGGGCCGCCGCGAACCGCACCATCATCTTCGATGTCAACAACTATGCCCCGGAATGGGACGCCCTGCCGCGTCAGGCCGTTTCAGCGGGCGGAACCGTGTCCTTTGCGCTTGCCGACTATGTCAGCGACTATGACAAGGACGCGATCACCTATGCGCTGGTCGCCTCCGGATTTCCGGGTGCCACGGTTGATGCCGCGACGGGTGTGTTCACGCTGACGGTGCCTGCCGATGAAACGCCGGGCAGTTACAGCTTTACCGTCACGGCGACCGATACGCTGGGCGCGTCCAGCCAACGCGTGCTATTCGTGGATATCGACAACACCATCCCCGAATGGGACGCCCTGGCGCGTCAGGCCGTATCCCCCGGCGATACTGTCAGCCTTGCCTTGGGCGATCTGGTGCGCGACGCGGATGGCCACGCCATCGTCTGGGAAATGACCAGTGCCGATCTGCCCGGCGCGACGTTGGATGTGGCCACCGGACAGTTCCACTTTGCCGTGCCCGCCGATCTGCCGCCCGGCAGCTTCCGCTTTGCCATCAAGGTGTCGGACCCGGTCGGCGGTTACGCTGCGCGCACGGTGTTCGTCGATGTCGACAACAGCATCCCCGAGTGGCAGCAAGTCGCCCGCCAGACCGCCTCTGCCGGCGATACGGTCAGCCTGAACCTTGCGGATTTCGTCACTGATCCGGATGGCAATCCGATCAATTTCACGCTGCGGGACGGCGATTTGCGCGGTGTCACGCTGGATCGCGCCACGGGGGCCTTCACGTTGACCCTGCGCCCGGATCAGGACCCCGGCAGTTACAGTTTTGTTGTGACGGCAGACGATGGTATCGGCGGGTTTGCCAGCATGACGTTCTGGGTCGATGTCGATAACAACCTGCCGGAATGGCTGGCCACGCCACGGGTTGCCGCCTCTGCCGGTGACATCGTGACAGTCGATCTGGGCGCGCTGGTCACGGATGCCGACGGCAACGCCATCACCTTCTCGTTCCGGGGGGCCACAGTGGCCGGAGCGTCGATTGATGCGGCAACCGGGATCCTGTCCTGGGCCGTGCCTGCGGATCAGGCGGCAGGTCTGACCCGGATGGTGATCATCGCCTCGGACGGCATCGGGGGCGAGGCTGTGCGCGCCCTCAGCTTTGACGTCGATAACGCCGCGCCGGTCTGGACCGGGCCGACGTCCTTTGCGGTGAACGAGGGCCAGACCTTCAGCATTGATCTGGACACGCTGGTCAGCGATGCGGACCTGAACCCGCTGACGATCACCGTCACCGGCGTTCCGGTCGGCAATGCCACGATTGATCCGGCGACCAACATCCTGACCTGGACCCTGCCGCAGGATGCCAACGGGGTGCAGGTGCTGCGCCTGCGCGCCGATGACGGGCTGGGCCAATCGGCTTCCCGTGCGCTGCGCGTCAACGTCAAGAACCTGCCGCCGGTGGCCAGCCTTGATGCGCCCGCCGTGGCCGATACCGGGGCGAGTGTTGCGGTCACACCCGGTGCGACCGATCCGGGCAATGATCCGATCACCGAATGGCGGATCGACTGGGGCGACGGCAGCGCCGCCCAAACCGTGGCGGGCAGCGCGGCAAGCCTTGAACATACCTATACGCTGGACGGAACCTGGACCGTGCAACTGCGCGCCGTCGATGCCAATGGCGGGGTCAGCGCGCCGGTGACGGCCACTGTGATGACGCAAACGCCCGCCGCGCCGATGATGATGGCAGCGTTCCGGTTGGCGCCTGCGGTGCCGGTTGCCGCGATCACCGCCGCAGAGATCGCCACCGTCGCGGAAACCGGCGCGCGGCAGGCGGTGTTCACCGTTTCGCTGGACGCGCCTGCGACGGACCCGGTCGCGTTTTCCTATGCGATCGAGGCGGGCGGGAATGCGGTGCAGACCGGCGAGGCGATCATCGCGCGCGGGCGGCAAACCGTCACGCTGCGGCAGGATATCGACCCGCTGGCGGATTGGGATCAGGTGACGCTGCGGGTGTTTGCGGCTGTGGGTGCGGTTCTGCCTGAGGCTGGGTTCCAGACCACCACCACGCTGGACATCGTGGATGACGGGACAGGGCTTGCGGCGCTGGCCCGGCCGATGCAACCCTCCGCCGTGATCGAATGGGTTTGACGCAACGCGCGTCCGCCCGCAGAAAAGGACAGATGGATCATGACCGACAAAACCGCGCAGGATGCCGCAAAGGACGCGTTGAAAGACGCGCTGAAAGAGGCGTTGGACAACGGCGCGGCCAAGCCCGCCAAACCCGGCACGGCCGCTGTGCCCCGCGTGGTCTGGGACGACAGCGCGATGTCGTCGTCCTATGCCAATGTGGTCAACGTGCTGGCCACGCGCGAGGAAATGACGCTGTTGTTCGGCACCAACCAGACCTGGAATGCCAGCGGCGGCACCGATCTGGTGGTGAAACTGTCCGACCGGATCGTGTTGACGCCCTTTGCGGCCAAGCGGCTGTGCACGCTGCTGGACCGGCGGGTCAAGGAATATGAAGAGCTTTTCGGCAAGCTCGACGTCTGACGCCAGCCTGTTGCGCGGCATGGCCCACGGGGCTTTTGCCGCGATCTGGACGGCGGCGCAGGCGCGCGAACTGGGCGATGGCGCGTCGGTGCTGTTGCTGATGCGCGAACCGGACGGCGTGTTGCGGCCGCAGGGCCGGTCGCCGCAGGATTGGACCCCCGAAGAAGGGCTGCGCGCCGCCATCGGGGCCGCCGCGGATCAGGGCCGCGCCGCCACGCGCCCTGCGGGGCCGGGACGGGTGGCGATTGCGCTCGCCCTGACGCTGGACAGCGGGGTCGCGGTCGCAGGCGCGGTTGTGACCGCCGCCGACGAGGTCACCACGCGGCTGGCGCTGCAACGGCTGGGCTGGGGCATGGCGGGGGTCGAGGCGTATCTGCGGCGTCAGACCGCCGTGCCGGTGGCTGCGCCCCGCAACGATGCCGCGCTGGGGGCGCTGCGGCTGGTGCTGCGGTCGCTGGAAACGCGCGGTTACCGTGATGCCGCGCGCACGGCGGCCACCGAACTGGCGCTGACACTGGGGGCGGACCGCGTCGCCATCGCGCGCCGTCGTCGCCGGGGGGCGCGGGTCGAGGCATTATCGCATGTCGCCGGTCCCATCATCCGCACCCGTATCCGTGACCTGCTGGCCGGGGCCGCGAACGAAGCGCTGGATCAGGCCGAACCGTTGCTCTGGCCCGTCCCCGCAGATGCCCCGCCGCGCACCCGCCACCAGATCGCGGTTCTGGCGCGCGAAACTGCGGCTGGGTCGGTGGTCGTGCTGCCGATTGGGCCGCCGGAACGGCCCTGGGGCGCGCTGGTGGCCGAATTCAGCACGCCGGATGGGGCCGCTGCTGCGCTGCCGCTGCTGGATGTGGCGGGCGATGCGCTGGCCCCGCTGCTGGAGGTCAAGCGCCGCGATGACCGGCTGTGGGTCGTCCGCGCCTGGGAGGGGCTGGAGGCCGCGACGGCCGCGCTGTTGGGACCAAAAGCGTTGGGGTGGAAGGCTGCGATCCTTGTCCTTGCCGCGTTGATTGCTGCCGGGGCGACCATCACCGCCCCTGCCCGCATGACAGCCGATGCCGAGATCACCGCCGAAGGGCGCGTGGTCATTGCCGCGCCGTTTGACGGGTTTCTGGCGGAACGGCTGGCGCGCGCGGGCGATGCGGTGGTGGCGGGGCAAGTGCTGGCGCGGCTGGATGTGCGCGACCTGTCGCTGGACCTGTTGCGCCAAGAGGCAGCGCAGCGTCAGAAAGAGATCGAACAGGACGCCGCCATCGCCGCAGGTGACCGTGCGCGCCAGACCGTGCTGGGCGCGGAAATCGCCGAGGTGCAGGCCGAATCCGCGCTGACCCGGGCGCAGATTGCCGCCGCCGATCTGCGCGCGCCGTATGACGGGATTGTCACGCTGGATGCCACCGATGGCCGGCTTGGCGCGCCGCTGCGCCGGGGCGATGATCTGTATACGCTTGCGCCACGTGACCGGCGCAGCCTGACGCTGTTTGCGCCCGATACCGGGATTGACCGGCTGGCGGTCGGGCAGACCGGCACCCTGCGGCTGGAGGCGATGCCCGAACGCCCGCTGCAATTCGCCCTGACGCGGCTGACCCCGGTGACGGAAACCCGCGACGGGGCGAACACCTTCCGGGTGCAGGCCGAGCTGACCGGCGATGTGCCGCCCGATCTGGGGCTGGGGATGCAGGGCGTGGCCAAGATAGTGACGGGCCGCGACCTGTGGGTCATGACCTGGGCGCGCCCCTTGGCCGAACAGTTGCGGCTTGCGGTCTGGAGCCTGTGGCCATGACCACGGCAGACGCGCCCCTGTTTTCGTCCTATTGGTACAAGGTCGAACGCGTGGCCCCCCGCCTGCGCCCCGGTGTGCAGGTGGCGCGGCGAGTCGAGCAAGGCGAGGTCTGGCATATCCTGTCGATCCCGGAATCGAACCGGCATTTCCGGCTTGACCCGGCGGCCTGGGCCATCATCGGCGCGCTGGACGGGCGCGCCACGCTGGATGCGATCTGGCGCGCGGTGCTGGACCGCTTTGGCGATGCCACGCCCGGGCAGGACGAGACGATCCGCCTGTTGGGCCAGTTGCATCAGGCCGATGCGCTGAACGCCGGAACCGCGCCGACATTGGCCGAGTTCGGCCAGCGCGCCCGCCGTCAGGACCGCCAGCAATGGCTGCAAAAGCTGAAAAGCCCGCTGTTCATCAAGGTGCCGCTGTTCGACCCGAAACCGCTGATCACGGCGACCTATCCGCTGGTGCGCCCGCTGTTCACGCGCGCCGGTCTTCTGGTGTGGGTTGCGGCGGTCGTCTGGCTGGCGGTGCAGGCGGTGACGCATTGGAGCGCGCTGACCGATGCCGCGCTGGACGGCGCGCTGGCGGCGGAAAACCTGGTGCTGGCCGCACTGGTGTTTCCCTTTGCCAAAGCCCTGCACGAGTTGGGCCATTGCTGGGCCGTGCGGCATTGGGGCGGCGAGGTGCGCGATTTCGGCATCATGTTCCTGGTGTTCCTGCCCGCGCCTTATGTCGATGCCTCTGCCTCGATCGCGTTTCCGTCGCGCGGGGCGCGGATTATCGTGGGTGCGGCGGGGATGATGGTCGAGGTGCTGCTGGCCGCGATTGCGATGTATGTCTGGCTGGGGGCCGAGCCGGGGCTGATCAAGGGTCTGGCCTTCAACATGCTGCTGATCGCGGGGGTGTCGTCGATCCTGTTCAACGGCAATCCGCTGCTGCGGTTCGACGCCTATTACATGCTGTGTGATGCCATCGGGGTGCAGAACCTGGCTGGGCGCAGCCAGCAATGGTGGGGCTGGCTGGTGCATCGGTTCGGCTTTGGCATCGCGGAGTGGGAGAATCCCGCGCGCAGCCGGGCCGAGGCGTGGTGGTTTGCCGTCTATCATCCGTTGTCCTATGCCTATCGCGTGGTGCTGACACTGTCGATTGCGCTGTTCGTGGCGCAGGAATACCGCGCCATCGGGCTGATGCTGGCGCTGTGGTCGGTGGGGTCGGCGCTGGTGCTGCCGGGGGTGCAGGCGGTCTGGCATGTGGTGACATCGCCCCGGATCACGACGCATCGCCGCCGCGCGCTGCTGGTATCGGGTCTGTTGGTGGGGCTGCCGCTGGCGCTGCTGGCGTTCCTGCCGCTGCCTTATGGCACAGTTGCGCCGGGTGTGATCGCAGCCCCCGATGCCGCGCGGCTGGCCGCCCCGGTCGAGGCGGTGGTGGCCGAGGTGCTGACCCCGCCCGGTGCGGCGGTGCAGGACGGAACCGGGCTGTTGCGGCTGACCGCGCCGCTGACGCAATCGCAACTGGCAGTGACCGAGGCGCGGCTGGACACCGCGCTTGCACGGCTGACCGCGTTCGAGGGGGCGTCACAACGCGATGACGCCGCCGTTGCCCGCGCCGAAATCGCTTATCTGACCGAGGCGCGCGACAAGGCCCGCAACGAACTGGCGCAGTTGGATCTGCTTAGCGCCGCCGATGGCCGGTTTTTGGCCCGTGATGGCGTGCTGACGCCGGGGCGGCTGCTGACCGAGGGGATGGAACTGGGGTTTCTGGTGCCAGATACCGCCCGCGTCACGCTTCGGGTGGCGGTGCCTGCGACGCGGATTGATCTGGTGGAAACCGCGCCGCCAGACGTGCGGGTGTTGATCCCCGGTCAGGGGCTGACACCGCATCGCGCGCAACTGGTGACGCTCGCCCCGCAAGCCACCCGCGAGTTGGAATTTGCCGCGCTGGCCCAAGGCGCGGGCGGGCCGTTGGTGATGGACCCGACGGATGAAACCGGGCGGCGCACCGCGCTGCCGTTTCATCTGGCCACGGTGGCGACCGATTTGCCGTTTGCCGGACAGGCGGTTGGCGGGCGGGTCTGGGTGCGGTTCGATCACCCGCCCACACCGCTGTTGCCGCGCCTGTGGCGGTCGGTGCGGCAGACATTCCTGCAACGGTTGGCGCTATGACCCTGCTGCGCCGCCTGCCCCCGGTGCCAGACCACATGCGCGACGCGGAACCGCTGCGCGACGGGTTCGACATGGCCGCCTTCCTGCGCGGGGCGACAGCGCCGCTGGCGACCCGGTTCAAGGCGCGGGCGGCCTGGTCTGTGGCGCACGCGGCGGTGCGCGCCGGGGACTGGGTCAGCGACCTTGGCGATGCCGCGCTGCTGGACGGGTGGCACAGCGCGTCCCTCGCCGCGCGGCGTGGGGCGGGAAACCCCGGTCTGCGGCTGGCCTATCTGCGCGAGATCACCCGCCGCGTCACCGGCATGTTGCCGCATCCGGTGCAACTGGTGGCCGCCAGCGCTTTGTCGGACCGCACCGGCGTCGAAATGGCCACCGGCGAGGGCAAGACCCTTGTCACCATCATGGCCGCCGCCTTGCAGGCCGCCGAGGGCTGGCCCGTGCACGTCATCACTGCCAATGACCATCTGGCGCTGCGCGATCACGCGGCGGGCCAAGCGTTGTTCCGGCATCTGGCGCTGACCAGCGGCGGCATCGACCCGGCCGCCAGCCCACCCGACCGCCGCGCCGTCTATGCCTTCGATATCGTCTATGCGTCCTCCAAGGAAATCGCCTTTGACCATCTGAAGGACCGCATCGCGCATGGCGATGCCACCGCGCTGGGGCTGAAGATCGACGCCGCCTTTGGTGCGGGTCAGCCGCCGATCATGCGCGGGCTGTGGTCGGCCATCGTGGACGAGGCGGATTCGGTGCTGATCGACGAGGCGCGCACGCCGCTGGTGATCTCGGCCCCGGCGCCATCATCCGACATGGCGCGCATCGCGGCACAGGCGGTGGCGCTGGCATGGCGGCTGCAACCGGGGCGGCATTTCACGCAGGACCGGCAGGCGGAGGTACCGTTGAAACTGACCCCCGAAGGCGGCGATCAGGTGGTCACGCTGGCCCTGCCCTTGGGCGGAGTTTGGTCCGGGGAACGCCGCGCGCGTGATCTGGTGCAAAAAGCGCTTTATGCGCTGCACCACCTGACGCGCGATGTGCATTACATTCTGGCCAATGGCAAAGTCGAGATCGTCGATGAAAATACCGGCCGTATCATGGCCGACAGGACATGGAGCGAGGGCCTGCACACGATGGTCGAGGTCAAGGAGGGCCTGCCGCCGGGTGCCGAGCGCGCAACCTTGGGGCGGCTCACGTTCCAGCGGTTCTTTCGCCGCTATCTGCGGCTGTCGGGGCTGTCGGGCACATTGGCCGAGGCGGCGCGCGAATTGCGCGCGACCTATGACCTGACGATCCTGCCGGTGCCGCCGCATCGCCCGTCGCGGCGGCTGCGCGGGCGCGTTGAAATCCTGCCCGACCTGCCCGCGAAATGGGCGCGGGTGGCGCAGGCGGCGGGCGAACATCGCGCGGCGGGGCGTCCGGTGCTGATCGGGACGCGCACGGTTGCCGCCGCCGAAGACGCCGCCGCCGCGCTGGTGGCCCAAGGCCTGCCGCACCGGGTGCTGTCGGCCCGCCAGGACCGCGCCGAATCCGAGATCATCGAAACCGCAGGCCTCGCGGGCACCATCACGGTGGCCACCAACATGGCGGGGCGCGGCGCGGATATCCGTCTGGATGCGGCGGCGCGGGCGGCAGGCGGGTTGACGGTGCTGTTGACCGAACGGCATGATTCGGGGCGCGTGGACCGGCAGTTGATCGGGCGTTGCGCGCGGCAGGGCGATCCGGGGCTGTATGAGATGTTCCTGTCGGCCGCAGACCCCATTCTGGGCCGCAGCCCACCCGCGCGCGCCAGCGTGGCCGATTTCGACCGCGCGCAGGCGCGGATCGCGGCACAACATGCCCGGCAGCGCGCCGATCTGAACCTGATGGAAGAGGGGTTGAACGACATGATGGCATTTGCCGGGGGGCTGGAATGATCCGCGCCGCTGTTCTGATCCTGGTGGCCGGACCTGCTGCTGCGCAGGACGCGATTTCCTGCATCCTGCGCCCGGTGCATGAAATATCCGTAGTGCCCCCGGTGGCGGGGATTCTGGAAAGCGTCGCGGTGGATCGTGGCGACCGGGTGGAACAGGGGCAGGTGCTGGCTCGGCTTGTCTCGCGCGTCGAGGAAGCGCAGCTTGCCGCCGCCCGCAGCCGCGCGCAAAGCCGCGCCACAGTGCAGGCGCGCGAGGCGCAACTGGCCGATGCCGAGCGGCGGCTGGCGCAGGTGCGCGCCTTGGCCAAACGCGGCACGGCTGCCCAGAACCAGTTGGACGAGGTGACGATGGAGGCCGAGGTCGCCCGCAGCCTCGTCACCGAAGCCGCCGACCTCAGGCTTGCCGCCGAGATGGAGGTGGCCGCCGCCGCCGCCGCCGTGGACCTGCGCACCATCCGTGCCCCGGTCGCGGGCATCGTGCTGACCCGCGCGGCAGACCCCGGCGAATATGCCGCCGCCGACCGCCCGCTGCTGGATCTGGTCACGGTGGACGTGCTGCTGGCCGAGGTGCTGATGCCCGCCAGCGCCTATGGCCAGATCACGCTGGGGCAAAACGCAGCGGTGCAATCCGAAGGCGCGCCTGCCGCGACGGGTGTGGTGGATGCGATCGACCCGGTGATCAACGCTGCCTCGCGCAGCTTTGGCCTGCGGCTGCGGATTGACAACGCGGATGGCGGACTGACGTCGGGCACCCGCTGCACCGTCAGGTTCTGATCCGGGAAGGCGGGTGCGAGCACCCGCCCTACGCCAGCGCCGCCTCCAGCGCTAGACCCTGTGCCAGTGTCGCGTCCAGGTGCGGCGCGCGCAGGTTCAACCAGCGCTTGTCCCCCGACCGATGCGCCAGCAGCGCCTTCATGCCGCCGATCAGCCCCGCCTGTTGCACGGCCAGACGGATGCGCTTCATCTGTGCATCCTCTTCGGTCATGTCGCGGCCTTCGCGCACCCCGTCATAGACCGCGCGGATGCCTGCGGCGTTCAGGTTGACCGTGGCGGAAATGCAGCCTGCCGCTCCTGTCGCCAGACCCTGCACGAGAAACGTCTCTGACCCAGGGAACACCGCCACGGAAGGGGCTGCGGCGATCACGGCGGCCGTGTTGTCCCATTGCCCCGCGCTGTCCTTGTAGGCGACGACCGTCTCCGGGAACCGTCCCGCCAGAAGCGCCACCAGCGACGGCGGCACCGGCACGCCGGAATTCTGCGGGATATGATAGAGGATCATCCGCAGCCGGTCATCGCCCACCGCCTCGATCAGGTCAGAGAAATAGCGCGCCTGCCCCGCCTCGCCGGTAGCGCCATAAAAGAATGACGGCAGCACCATCGCCGCCGCACAGCCCGATTGCACCGCATGCGCGGTCAGCACCGTGGTATCGCCCAGCGCGCACATGCCGGTGCCGGGCATCAGGCGGGCGGCAGGAATGCCCGACGCGATCAGCCATTCGACCGCCTCGACCCGTTCCGCGATGGTCATCGACAGCGCCTCGCCGGTGGTGCCGAAGGGCGACAGGTAATGCGCGCCCTGATCCAGCACGGATTTGGCATGCGCCACCCACAGGTCGCGGGCGATGCGGCCGTCGGATTCAAACGGGGTCAAGAGCGGGCAGATGATCCCTGAAAGCGTCATGTCAGTGTCCTTCGAGCAAGCGAATGGGGGTGCCCGCGGCAAAACCCGCGATGGCATCGACGGTGTCCTGATAGAACAGCCGCCATGTGGCATCCGTGACATAGCCCAGATGCGGCGTCAAAAGCAGGCGGGGGCCAAATTCCTGCAGCGCGGCGCGCCATGGGTCGTCTGCGGGCAGCGGTTCCGCCTCGAACACGTCGATCCCGGCGCGGGCGGTCGGATCGTGCCGCAGCCACGCGAACAGCGCGTCGCGGTCCAGCAGACCGGCGCGGGACGTGTTCAGGAACAATGCGCCCGCAGGCAGCGCGGCAAAGGCATCGGCCGAGATCAACCCGCGGGTCCGGTCCGACAGCACCATGTGCAGCGTCATCACGTCTGACCCTGCCGCCAGTGCGGTCAGCGACGGGGCCAACGTCACCCCTGCCGCCGCGCAGCGATCCGGCGTCAGGTTGGGCGACCATGCCGCAACCTCCATCCCCAACAGCCGCACAATCGCCGCCATCTGCAATCCGATCGACCCCAGCCCGACAATGCCCAACCGCAACCCGGCCAAGTCCCGCCCCGGCGCGCCCTGAAACCCGCCAGCGGCCAGCCGCGCGGCCTCGTCGATGACACACCGCGATTGCGCCAGCATCAGCGCCAGCGTCAGTTCCGAGGTCGTTGTCTTGCGCCCCCGCGTGCCGCAGACCGTGACGCCCCGCGCCCGCGCCGCCGTCATGTCGATGGACAGGTTGCGCGGCCCGGTCGTCACGATCAGCCGCAGCGCGGGCAAGGCGGCGATCACATCTGCCGGAAACGCCGTGCGTTCGCGCATCAGACAGACCACGTCAAAGGGTTGCAACGCCGCGATGACAGCGGCCTGATCCGCGAAGGGCGCAGTGAACACAGTGATGTCCGCCCCAAGGCTGTCCCAATCGGCCATGCCAAGGGCCGTGTCCGACCAGTCGTCCAGAATGGCGATTTTCATCCCTGGCCTCCCATTGCCGCCTTTGACCATAGCCCGACCAGCGGCGGGCGAAAGCCCCGTTTCATCTGACGGATGGGATTGGGTGAGAGGCTGGACAACGACCCAAGTGGGGCTCGTTACGGCTGCTTCCTTCCGGACCTGACCGGGTTGGCGAGGCACTCGCCCGCGCCAACCTCTCGACGTCTATCTATGCGAGGCGCAACCCCGCTGCAAGAGCCGCCGCAAAACTGTTTGGGAAGGGCCAGACCTGCGCACCGTCAAGTCCGAAATGGTCGGAGCGAGAGGATTCGAACCTCCGACCCCCTGCTCCCGAAGCAGGTGCGCTACCAGACTGCGCTACGCTCCGACCGTGGGGTGGCGGATACACCCAGTGCAGGCGCTTGGCAAGGGACCGCTCACGCCGCGCGCGACAGGCGGTATTCGCGCCAGGTGATAAAGATGCCCGACCCGACGATCAGCACCGCCCCCGCCGCGACATGCCAGGACAGGCCTTCGTCAAAGAACACCGCGCCCAGCACGCTGGCCCACAGGATCTGCGAATACTGCGACGGCGCGATCATCGCGGCATCGGCGCGGCGATAGGCCGCCAGGATGGCCACGGTGCCCGTGAACCCCAGAACGGCCAGCACCGCCGTGCCCGCCAACACCGGCCCCGTCATCGGCGTGAACCCGAAGGCGATCAGGAACCCCGGCAGGATCAGCAGATTGACCAGCACCGGATACAGCATCATCACCCCGGGGCTTTCATCACGGCGCAACCGCCGCATCAGCATGAACACCAGCGCCGCAAAGAACGCGCCCACCAGCGCCGACAGATGGCCGAAACTCGGCACCGTCACGCCGGGGCGCAGCACGATCAGCACACCGACAAAGCCCACCACCACGGCGGCCCAACGGCGCGGACCCACCTTTTCGCCCAGCAACGGCATCGACAGCGCGGTGATCCACAGCGGCGTGGAAAACAGGATCGCATAGGTTTCCGCCAGTGGCAGCACGGTGAAGGCATAGAAAATCGGCATGCTGACTGCGATCGACAGCACTGACCGCAGCGCCAGCAAGCGCGGGTTGTTCGGGCGCAGCGTCAGATGGCCCTTGTCCGCGATCAACAGCACCACGACGCAGGGCAGCCAGAACAGATTCAGAAAGAACATCATCTGCCAGACCGGCAGCACCGGGCCCAACAGCTTTATCACTGCGTCATGAATGGCCCAGAGGCCAAAAGCCGCCAGACCAAAGGCGAAACCCGTCACGGGATTGGACAGCATCAGCGCCTCAATTCAGCGGGGCGGCGGAAAGCGCCCCGCTTGTTGTCATGACAGGGATCAGAGGCTGGCGTCCAGTGCCGCGACGATCCTGTCGCCCATCTGCGTGGTGGTGACCGGCGTGCCGCCATCTGGGCCCATCAGGTCGGCGGTGCGGACCCCATCTGCCAGCACCTGTTCCACGGCGCGTTCAATCCGCGCGGCCTCAATGCCCAGGTCGAAGGAATACCGCAGCGCCATCGCGAAACTCAGGATGCAGGCGATGGGGTTCGCCTTGCCCTGGCCTGCGATATCAGGGGCGGACCCGTGCACGGGTTCATACAGCGCCTTGGGGCGGCCATTGGCCATCGGCGCGCCAAGGCTGGCAGACGGCAGCATCCCCAGCGACCCGGTCAGCATCGCCGCCAGATCCGACAAGAGGTCGCCGAACAGGTTGTCAGTGACGATGACATCGAACTGCTTGGGCCAGCGCGTCAACTGCATCGCGCCCGCGTCGGCATACATATGCGACAATTCCACATCGGGATACTCGCGGTCATGCACCTCTTGCACGACCTGCCGCCACAGCACGCCCGATTCCATCACATTGGCCTTTTCCATCGAGCAGACCTTGTTGTTCCGCTTGCGCGCCATTTCAAACGCCGACCGCGCGACGCGGGCGATTTCCGATTCGGTGTAACGCTGGGTGTTGACGCCGACGCGTTCATTGCCTTCGGTGAAAATCCCGCGCGGCTCGCCGAAATAGACCCCACTGGTCAGTTCGCGGATGATCATGATGTCCAGACCGGCAACGATATCCTTTTTCAGCGAGGAAAAATCCGCCAGTGCGTCGAAACACTGCGCCGGGCGCAGGTTGGCGTATAGGTCCATCTCCTTGCGCAGGCGCAGCAGCCCGCGTTCGGGTTTCACGCTGAAATCCAGATTGTCATATTTCGGCCCGCCCACCGCGCCCAACAGCACCGCGTCCACCTCTAGGGCCTTGGCCATCGTGTCGTCATGCAGGGGCGTGCCATGCACGTCATAGGCGCAGCCGCCCACCAGATCCTCGGACACGTCAAAGGCGATGCCGCGCCGCGCGTCCATCCAGGCGATGATCTTGCGGACCTCCGCCATGACCTCGGGGCCGATGCCGTCACCCGGCAGGATCAGAAGCGAACGGTTGGTCATGTCGGGGCACCCTCATGCGTAATTGCGTCGCATTGGCGTAACCCTGCCAACGCGCGGGGTCAAGAAAGCCACGTCGCGCGCGGCTGATACGGATCAAACTGGGTGCGGCGCGGCCATGTTACTGTTGCGCAAACGGAGGACACCATGACCGAGACTGTGTTGATTCTTGGCGGTCAGGGCCGCTTTGCCCGCCATGCCGCCTTGGCGTTTGCGGATGCAGGATGGCAGGTGCGCCACGCCGGTCGCGGCGATGACCTGACACAGGCGGCGCAGGGCGCGGATGTGATCGTGATGGGGTGGAACCCGCCCTATCAGCATTGGGCCGCACAAGTGCCCGGTCAACAGGCCCGCGTCATCGCCGCTGCGCGTGCGACGGGTGCCACCGTAATCATCCCCGGAAACGTCTATGTGTTCGGCCCGGATGCAGGCCCGGTCTGGGGGTCGGACACGCCGCATCGCGCGGAAAACCCTTTGGGCCGGGTGCGCATCGCGATGGAACAGGCGTGGCGCGATAGCGGGGTGCAGGTGATCGTTTTGCGCTGCGGCGATTATCTGGATGACGCACCGTCCGGCAACGGGTTTGACCGGATGCTGGTGCCTGCTTTAGCAAAAGGTGTGCTGCGCTATCCGGGGCGCACCGATGCGGCGCATGCCTGGGCGTTCCTGCCCGATGCGACCCGTGCCGCCGTGCTGTTGGCCGAGATGCGCCGCACCCTGCCGGATTTCGCCGATATCCCGTTCCCCGGCTATACCCTGACCGGGGCGGAACTGGCGCAGGCGCTGATGACGGCGCGGGGCCGACCCCTGCGGCTGATGCCTTATCCGTGGTGGCAATTGCGCCTGCTGCGACCGTTCATGCCAATTCTGGGCGGGGTGATGGAAATGCGATACCTGTGGGACACGCCGCATCGCCTGTCGGATCAACCGTTCCGCAGCCTGTTGCCGGGATTTGCCACCACGCCGCTGCATGACGCACTGCGCGCCGCCACCGCGCATCTTTGTTCGACATCGACCCAGATCAGCGCGTGACGGCTGGCCGCGCCGCCGGGGGTGACGCCCGAGGCGGTCACGCGCAGCGCGGCGGCGGGCAAGATGAAACTGCTGCGCACCGGGCCAACGCCGCGCCATTCCGTGGTCTTGGCCCCCGCCAGCGGGTCTTGCAACCGGGGGTCCGCGATCAACGCGCGCAAGGCCCCGGGGCGATGCTGGTCGCGGTCGGGATCAATCCCCGCCTCGGCCATCAGCACCGGCGCGCCGCCTGTGTCGTGATGATCAGCCAGATACAGGGACCAGAACCGCATTTCATCGTGATTGCGCAGGCCATTGCGGTCCTCGTCGCCATCATAGATCGGGGGTGTCGGGTGGCTTACCAACAGGCGCAGCGGCCCTGCGGGCGTGTCAACCGGCACCACCCAATGCCCGACCGTGGACAGCCGTTGCACCGCCTGCGCCGCCGCGGACGGAAACGGCGCGCCGTCTGTGGCAGGCAGCACCGCCCCCGGCATGTCGCGCCACAAAAGCGCCGAGAAATCCTGTGCGTCACCCAGAGGATAGCGCGACAGTACCGCCATCCCGCCCTGCCCCGCGAAACGGCCATAGCCCTGCGCATCGCGCGGCCCGCCTGCCTTGCCATCGCCATCCATGTCCAACCCGGTGGCAACGCCCGTATTCGGCGCCAGCGCAAAGAGATGCGGATAGGGCTTTGCCAGACCCATGTTCACCGCGCGCAACGCGTCCAGCCGCGCATCCCAATCCACCCCCAGCAGCACGATTATATCGGCGTCCGCCGCATCCAGCATCGCGCGCACCGCCACGACCTGCGGGTCATCCCGTCCGGCATCGCGCAGCAACACCCCCGGCCCCGACCGCGACAACCCCGCCTGCCACAGCGCAAGCCGCAGTCCCTCCGCCGCCGCCGTTAGCGGCAGACAGATTAGCCAGAGCCACAGAATCAGATGGTTTGCGCCGCACCGACAGGTGCGCCTTCGGCCTCGGCCTGGGCATAGGCGCGGCGGCGTTTGGTTTCGATCATGTCCGCGATCCTGACCATGGCCAGTCCGCGGGTGATCAACATGGCCGGGAACATGGCCCATAGCGTGGTTGTCCAGACAAGTGTTTGCGGGTTTTCCAACGCAGAGATCGACAGCAGATCGGTCGCCGCCTTGGCAAAGGCTGGCATCAGGAATGGCAGCAAAAACCCTAAGGAAAAGTTAAGGCGCGCATCCCGTTGCAACCGCGTCACCACATCGCCCCCGCCTGTTGGATCAAACAGCGGCAGGTTGATCCACACGTTGAACGCGCCGTTGCGCGCGGGCCAGCCGCGCAGCCGCACCTGCACGAAAAACACCAGCACCATCAGCAGCGACAACCCATACGCCATCGCCGCCGACAACCGCAGCGTGGCCACCAGACGCGGCGACGCCTCGATCGGCAAGACCAGCGTCAGCAACCGCACCGGCGAGAACGGAAAATCCAGCACCTGTGCCACGATCCGGCCCAAGGACAGAAACAGCCGCGACGCCCCGTTCGAATCGACCGCGCCGCGCGAAATCATCGTGATCGACAGCACGACCAGCAGGGTGAACAGATACCGCAGCCGGTTGAACGGCGGGGCATAGCGGAATTCCAGCAGGCTGGGATAGGCGGAACTGTATTCCACCATGGTCAGCACCGCCGCCAGCAACGCGACAAGCATCACCACCTGCGTCGTGTCCGCAGCCACCCCCGGCAACAGCAGCGCAGGCGTCACCACCAAAAGCGCCACTAGCAGGCCACGCACCAGCGCGCTTGTCATTCGTGCAATCACTGCTCTTTCCCTTCAAACTGGCCGGGGGCGATACGGTGTCGCGTCCCTGTTCCAACTTGATCCCACCCTTTTGGGCGGACTGCCTCATTCTTGCCCAAGTTTTGCCTTCTTTCTTGCAGCCCCTCAAGAACCTTGACCATTAAACCGCAAGTCTCGGGCTATTTCATGAAAGAAGTGGTGCCGGATTGCATCAAAGCTGGTGCAATAAAATGGCACTCTGGCTTGACCCTACAACGGCTTGTGGCGCCCCCTGTCAGGGACGCCACATCTATGCGTCACGTTGGATTTGTGTCAGTCTTGCCGCAAATGCCGTGCAGTTTCCCGCTCCGGCAGCGCGCCCGCAATCAAACCCCGCAATCAAACCCAGGGACGATCCGCCGCTGCCCGCGCCTCGAACGCATCAATCGCGGTGCCCTTTTCCATCGTCAGGCCGATGTCGTCCAACCCGTTCAGCAGGCAGTGTTTCTTGAACGGGTCGATGTCGAAATGGAACGTCTCGCCATCGGATGCCGTCACCGTCTGCGCCGCGAGGTCGATCTGCACCCGCGCGTTCGCGCCCTTTTCCGCGTCCTGCATCAACAGCGCGACCGCGTCAGCCGGCAGCGCAATCGGCAGGATGCCGTTCTTGAAGCAGTTGGAATAAAAGATGTCGGCGAACGAGGTCGAGATCACGCAACGGATGCCGAAATCCAACAGCGCCCAAGGCGCATGTTCGCGCGACGATCCGCAGCCGAAATTGTCCCCTGCAATCAGGATTTCCGCGCTGCGGTATTGCGGCTGGTTCAGCACGAAATCGGGGTTCTCGTTGCCCTCACGATCAAACCGCATCTCGTCGAACAGGTTCTTGCCCAGGCCCGAGCGCTGGATGGTCTTCAGGAACTGTTTCGGGATGATCATGTCGGTGTCGATATTGACCAAGGGCATGGGGGCCGCGATGCCGGTCAGGGTGGTAAATTTTTGCATTACAGCTCTTCACTTTCTTCGATTATGCGGATGTTGCGTGGGTTCCGCAAATAATAACGCTGCCCCTCGAACTCCAAGTCGCCTTCTATTCTGATCTCGGATTTACTCTCATGTGCTTCGATTGCTTTGCGGTAATCTCCAGCAGACAGGTCGACTGACACGCTTCTGCGCTGGCCTTCGACAAAGGTCTTCAGCTTTATGGTGCCTTCTGTCTCCTGAACGTCTCTTGTCAGACCCATCACATAACCCTCAAGAACCTCATTCCTGAAGGATTGTCGCTCCTTTAGTACCCGAGCCGCCTCGGATAAGACCTCACTCTGGTTAACCGAAAACTCGCGGCGGAATCTGGGTTGCGGAGCGCTCCGCGTCATTGCCCAATTAAGCGAAAAGTCCAGACCGTCTCCATCTTTGATTAGGCCTGCAATTGCAAGACAGAGATTTGAGCTGACGCCCTTATGAACAACTGCTTCGAAAGCTTCGATGTCTCCGCCGCGCCCGACTTCATCAAGCGCAGTCGTCAGGGCATCTATAGCTTTCATCAGGGTTATGGTGACTTGTCGCGAAAACGGTTCCTCATCAAAATCGGGCCACAGCGTTGCTTGAGTCCCGTCGGCCAACCGAGGTGGCACGGGAGAATAGAGGTTTACGACGAAACTTCCGTGTTCTGTTTGACCCAGTTTTACCGACCTCAAGTATTCAGTTGCTTTCGCGTTACTTCCGCTGCGGAAATATCTCTGCGGTGCTCCGGCGGAGCACGCCGCGGCTAGCAGCGCATCTTTGCTTTGCTGAACGAGATCAACCCCTGCGAGCAGGCTTATAGAACCATCATCTTCTGCGTCTGGCGCCCTGAAGCGAATAACGTCTCGATCCGAGTGAACAAGATCCCGATAGACTGATGTCTCATCTCGCTCTTCAGCGCGAGCAATACTGGCGATGACACTAGAGACTGATGCGGCGTAGTCGCCCAATCGTTCTGAACCAGGCGCAAAAGCCTCTGTGTTCGCGGGGCCATTGTATACAACTCCGCGATTGCCAAGGTTCTCGACAATCTCCCAGCCTTGCGTTCTCAAGTAAGCATTGATCGAGAGAACCGATACCGCACGCAGTGCTTCATCGTCAGTGATGATCGCTCTCATAGGGTTCCATCCTCTGATTTCTTTATCAGGTCAGTCAGCGCAGTTTGGTCCAATATACGCCCAGAAGGTAAAACAACCTGTTTTGAACCTTGGTCGGTAGATGCCTCTCCAATGAGAGAGTGCCACCAAACGCATCGCTTTAGTACTAGTTCCTCGGCCGAGATGCTAAGCCAACTTTCTTGCAAAGCGGGGAGAACCATTACCGCCAATAGGAGGGGAACCTGCCGCTCCAAGACTAAGTCATTGAAGTTTTTCTGCTTTAGCTCGAACTTGAGTCCGCCCGCCTCGGACCATTCCGGCGAAGACGTAGCTTTCAGCTGGAACTGAACTGACGCGCGTCGGCTGGAACCCGAGGAGACTTGGATATCGACGCTGTCCCTATCAAGGTTAGGGATAGAAATGGTGTAGCCACAGCCAGCCGCCAAAGCAGCAATGTACGCCGGTGAAAGCTGTTCTTTTCGGTCGTTGAGCGTCAGAAGCGGCTGTGGCATTACAAGACTCACATCATCTCCCGCACATCGGTCAGCCGTCCCGTCACTGCCGCTGCCGCCGCCATCGCAGGGCTGACCAGATGCGTCCGGCCCTTATACCCTTGCCGCCCTTCGAAATTGCGGTTGGAGGTGGAGGCGCAGCGTTCGCCGGGGGCGAGTTGGTCGGGGTTCATCGCCAGACACATCGAACAGCCCGCCAGACGCCATTCGAAACCGGCGTCGATGAACACCTGCGCGAGGCCTTCGGCCTCGGCCTGTGCGCGGACCAGACCTGATCCCGGCACCACCATCGCGCGTTTCACGGCGATTTTCTTGCCTTTGACGATTTCGGCAGCGGCGCGCAGGTCTTCGATGCGGCCATTGGTGCAGGACCCGATGAACACGGTGTCAATCGCCACATCGGTCAGTTTCTGGCCCGGCACCAGCCCCATGTAATCTAAGGACCGCCGCGCGGCATCCACCTTGCCGCCAGTGAAATCATCGGGGTGCGGCACGGTGGCGGTGATCGGCAGCACGTCTTCGGGCGAGGTGCCCCATGTGACGACGGGGGCGATATCCTCACCTTTCAGGGTCACGACCTTGTCCCAATGGGCGTCGTCATCCGAGAACAGCGTGGCCCACCACGCCATAGCCTTGTCCCAATCCGCACCTTTCGGCGCATGGGGGCGGCCCTTGACATAGGCGTAGGTAGTTTCGTCCGGAGCAATAAGCCCAGCGCGCGCGCCGCCTTCGATGGCCATGTTGCAGACGGTCATCCGGCCTTCCATCGACAATTCGCGGATCGCTTGTCCGCAGTATTCGATGACGTAACCCGTGCCGCCTGCGGTGCCCGTGGCCCCGATCACCGACAGGGTGATGTCCTTTGCGGTGACACCGGGGCGCAATGACCCGGTGATTTCCACCTTCATGTTCTTGGATTTCTTCTGGATCAGCGTTTGCGTCGCCAGCACATGTTCCACCTCGGACGTGCCGATTCCATGCGCCAGCGCGCCGAAGGCACCATGCGTCGCGGTATGGCTGTCGCCGCAGACCACGGTCATGCCGGGCAGGGTCCAGCCCTGTTCGGGCCCGACGATATGCACGATGCCCTGCCGGATATCGGACACCGGGTAATAGTGGATGCCGAAATCGCGCGCGTTCTTGTCCAATGCGGCGACTTGAATCCGGCTGTCCTCGGTCATCTGGTCGGGGTTTTCGCGCCCCGCCGTGGTGGGCACGTTATGATCCGGCACCGCGATGGTCTTTTCGGGCGCGCGCACCCGGCGACCCGTCATCCGCAGCCCTTCAAAGGCCTGCGGGCTGGTGACTTCATGCACCAGATGGCGGTCGATATACAAAAGGCAGGTGCCATCCTCGGCTTCATGCGCGATATGGGCATCCCAGATTTTATCGTAAAGCGTCTTGCCGGACATGTGGTCCTCTTGGGTGATAAGGGCGGGAAACGGGCGACGGATCGCGGGTCAGACGCGCGCCAGCACCGAACGCGCAGCGCCATGAAAGCGCTCGGACAGGCGCAGACGGTCGGCAATGTCGAAAATGCGGATCATGCGGACGGGGATACAATGCCACCGCAGAGGCATCAATCCCTGACGCGCGGCGTTCCCGCTTGCGTTTCATTGAAATGTCACGCATGGCCTGCTACCTTGTGACCACGTCCAGCGTCGGGGCGCATGATCGACGCGCAACCCTAGGAGGACGATGTTCTGTCCCTGCACACTGCCGCGGCACCCGCCGCATTCGGAGGCGCGATCGTGAGCGCGGTCAATGCCTCTCTTGATACGGATGTCAGCAGCGAAGAGTTGCTTGCCGCCGTGCTCGCTTCCCTCGATGATGACAAGGCCGAAGAGGTCGTGCAGATTGATCTGCGCGGGCGGTCGTCGATTGGCGATTACATGGTGGTCGCGTCGGGGCGGTCCTCGCGTCAGGTCGGCGCGATTGCCGAAAAGCTGGCCGACCGGCTGAAACAGGCTTATGGCCGTCATTCCAAGATCGAAGGCAAAAACACCGGCGATTGGGTGCTGATTGATACCGGCGATGTCATCGTCCACATCTTCCGCCCCGAAGTGCGCGAGTTCTATCAGATTGAAAAGATGTGGCTGTCGACCCCCGGTAGCGCGCTGGTCTGATGCGCATACATATCTGCGCGGTCGGGCGGTTGGCTTTGCGCACGCCTGAGGCCGCGCTGATATCGGATTACGTGATGCGCGCGGATCGCACCGGACGGGCCTTGGCGCTGGGTCCGGTGACGGTGCATGAGGTCGAGGCGAAAAAGCCCGGTATGCCCGCAGAGGCAGAGGCGTTGCGCCGTGTCATTCCCGAACGCGCGACGGTGGTGGTGCTGGACGAACGCGGGCATCTGCTGTCCTCGCCGGATCTGGCGCTGCGGATCGAGGGCTGGCGTGACGCGGGCGCGCAGGATCTGGCACTTGTGATCGGCGGCGCGGATGGCACCGATCCCGGTTTGCGCGATGCGGCGGCGCTGACCTTGTCCCTTGGTCGCATGGTCTGGCCGCATATGCTGGTGCGGGTGATGTTGGCGGAACAGATTTACCGCGCCACGTCGATCCTTGCCGGTGGGCCGTATCACCGCCTTTGACACGGTTCCCTTTGCGCCGCATCCGGCCTAAAAGCACGGCAAATCAAGAGGTGCCGCGATGACCGTTCCGAAACCCGTGATCCTGTGCATCCTTGACGGCTGGGGCCATCGCGCGGACCGGACGGCGAATGCGCCCGCGCTGGCCCATACCCCGGCGTTTGATCAGATCATGGCGACCTGCCCCCATGCGCTGTTGACCACGCATGGCCCGGATGTCGGCCTGCCATCGGGGCAGATGGGCAATTCCGAGGTCGGGCACACCAATATCGGCGCGGGCCGGGTGGTGGCGATGGATCTGGGTCAGATCGACCTGGCGATTGAGGATGGATCGTTCTTTGCCGCCCCCGCGCTGACCGGGTTCATCGCCGCGCTGCGGGCGTCGGGGGGCACCGCGCATCTGATGGGTGTGATGTCGGATGGCGGGGTGCATGGGCATCTGGCGCATATGGTGGCTGCCGCCCGCGCGATCACGGCGGCGGGGGTGCCGGTGGCGCTGCACCTGATCACCGATGGCCGCGATGTCGCGCCGAAATCGGGCTATGGCTATCTGTCTGATCTGACCGCCGCGCTGCCCCTCGGTGTGCGGCTGGCGACGCTGACCGGGCGCTATTTCGCGCTGGACCGCGACAATCGCTGGGAACGGGTGGCCGAGGCGGCGGCGGTGATCCTGCGCGCCCAAGGGTTGCATGCGGCAGCCGCCCATGCCGCGATCACCGCCGGGTATGAACGGTCGGAAACCGATGAGTTCATCACCGCGACGGCACTTGGCGATTATGCTGGCGCGCGCGATGGCGACGGGCTGTTCTGCCTGAATTTCCGCGCCGACCGCGCGCGGGAAATCCTGCGGGCGCTGCTGGAACCGGGCTTTGCCGCCTTTGACGTGGGCGCGCGCCCACAGTGGGCCGCTGCCATCGGCATGGTGGAATATTCCGACGCGCATAATGCGTGGATGACGCCGGTGTTCCCGGCGCGTGACATCCGCAATGCCTTGGGCGCTTGGGTGGCCCAACATGGGCGTCGGCAATTCCGCATCGCTGAGACGGAAAAATACCCGCATGTCACCTTCTTTCTGAATGGCGGCCGCGAGGAACCCGAGGTGGGCGAGGACCGCTATATGGCCCCCTCGCCCAAGGTGGCGACCTATGATCTGGCCCCGGAAATGTCCGCCGCCGAAGTGACGCGCGAATTGGTGGCGGCGATTGCACGCGGTTATGACCTGATCGTGGTGAATTACGCCAATCCCGACATGGTGGGCCATACCGGCGATCTGCGTGCGGCGATCCGTGCCTGCGAGGCGGTGGATGCGGGGCTGGCCCAAGTGCTGCCCGCGCTGGCCGCCGTGGGGGGCGCGATGATCGTGACGGCGGATCACGGCAATTGCGAAATGATGGTCGATCCCGTCACCGGCGGGCCGCATACCGCGCATACGCTGAATCCGGTTCCCGTCGCGTTGGTGGGCGGGCCTGCGGAGGCGCGGCTGCGCAATGGCCGACTGTCCGATCTGGCCCCCACGGTGCTGCACCTGATGGGCTTGCCACAACCGCCTGAAATGACCGGCGAAAGCCTGATCGCATGATCCTGCGTCTGGTTCTATTGTCTTTGCTGGCCTCACCCGTGGCCGCGCAAAGCCTTGACGATCTGCAAGCCGCCGAGGCCGCGCGCATCGCCGCCATCCGGCTGGATGAGGCGGCGGCGCAGCTGACCGCCGCCGACAGCGCGCGTGACCGCGTGGCTGCCCTGTCGGAAACCGTGCGCGCCTTTGAGGATGGCCTTGAGGCGCTGCGCGACGGGCTGCGGCGCGCGGCCCTGCGCGAGGCGCGGCTGACCCGCGAATTGGCCGCGCGCGAGGCGGAAATCGCCGATCTCTTGGGCGCTTTGCAAAGCATGGGGCGCGGGGCCGCGCCGACGGCGTTTCTGCATCCGGCGGGGGCCTTGGGCACGGCACGCGCCGGGATGATCCTGTCCGATGTTGCGCCTGCGCTGAACACCCGCGCCGCAGACTTGCGCACCCGTCTGGACGAGGTGCGCATCCTGCGCGCCTTGCAGGAAAGCGCCGCCGCGACATTGGCCAAGGGCCTTGACGGCGCGCAGACCGCGCGCACCGACCTGAGCCAAGCGATTGCCAACCGCCAACCCCTGCCGCGCAAATTCACCGAAGACCCGGTTCGCACCGCGATCCTGATTGCCTCGACCGAGACGCTCGAAGGCTTTGCCTCGGGCCTGTCGGAAATGGCGCGCGATGAAACCGACGTCGAACTGCCCGACATCACCGCGCAGAAGGGCCGTCTGGCCTTGCCGGTCGCGGGTCGCCTGATCCGCCGCGCGAATGAGGCGGACGCCGCCGGGGTCGCGCGCCCCGGTGTGGTGCTGGCCACCCGTCCCCGCGCGCTGGTCACGGCCCCCGCCGCCGCCACGATCCGCTATCTGGGGCCGCTTCTGGACTACGGAAACGTGATCATCCTGGAACCGGGGCCGGGCACTCTGTTGGTGTTGGCGGGTCTTGATCTGGTCTATGGTGCAACCGGAGAGGTGGTGCCTGCCGGGGCACCGCTGGGGCTGATGGGCGGATCGGACAGCAATCCGGACGCCATTTTGCCGGAAAACACCGAAGGCACTGGCAGCGGGCGGCCGGAAACGCTCTATATCGAGATCAGAGTGGACCAAAGCCCGGTCGATCCGGCAGAATGGTTCGATGCATTGAAGGATGGATGACAGATGAAGAAGTTCGTTCTGGCCGCGCTTGGCGGAACCCTGATCGGCGCGATTGCCACGACGCAAGTGGCCGGGCCGCTGCTGGCGCAAGAGGCGGCGAAAACCACGGTGTACGAACAGCTTGATCTGTTCGGTGACATCTTTGACCGCATCCGCGCGCAATATGTCGAAGAGGTGGACGAGCAGAAGCTGATCGAGGCCGCGATCAACGGCATGCTCACCTCGCTCGACCCCCATTCCAGCTATCTGGCCCCCGAGGCCGCCGCCGACATGCGCACACAGACGCGTGGCGAATTTGGCGGGCTGGGCATCGAGGTCACCCAAGAGGATGGTTTCGTCAAGGTCGTCTCGCCCATCGACGGCACCCCTGCGGATGCCGCCGGGATTGAGTCCGGCGATTTCATCACCCATGTCGATGGCGAATCGCTGTTGGGGCTGCCCTTGGATGACGCGGTCGAGATGATGCGCGGTCCGGTTGGGTCGGAAATCATCGTGACCATCGTGCGCAAGGATGTGCCCGAACCCTTTGACGTGTCCATCGTCCGTGACACGATCAAACTGACCGCTGTGCGCGCCCGGACCGAAGGCAAATCTGTGGTGCTGCGCGTGACCACCTTCAACGACCAGACCTATGCCAATCTGGAATCCGGTCTGGCCAAGGCCGTCGAAGAGGCGGGCGGCATGGACGCCGTGTCGGGCGTGGTGCTGGACCTGCGCAACAACCCCGGCGGTCTGCTGACCCAGGCGATCAAGGTGTCGGATGCCTTCCTCGACAAGGGCGAAATCGTGTCCACCCGTGGCCGCAACCCGTCCGAAGGCGACCGTTACAACGCCACCCCCGGCGATCTGGCGCAGGCCAAGCCGGTTGTGGTGCTGATCAACGGCGGGTCGGCCTCGGCGTCGGAAATCGTCGCGGGCGCGTTGCAGGATCATCGCCGCGCCATCGTCATCGGCACCAAATCCTTCGGCAAAGGATCGGTCCAGACGGTGATGCCGCTGAAGGGTGAGGGCGCGATGCGCCTGACCACGGCGCGCTATTACACGCCGTCAGGCCGGTCGATCCAGAACCTTGGCGTGACGCCCGATATCCTGGTGGAACAGCCCCGCCGCGATCCGGCTGCCGAACCCGAGGCCGAGGCCAAGCCCGATGGCCGGTCCGAGGCCGACCTGCGCGGCACCCTGCGCAATGACAGCCTGACCGAAGACGAAATCCGTCTGATCGAAGAGGATCGCGCCCGCGCCGAAGAGGCCGCGAAACTGCGCGTCGATGATTACCAGTTGGCCTATGCGCTGGATATCCTCAAGGGCATGGCGGCGCTGCAACCGAAACAGTGACGCAGACGCCGCGCGGGCCCATACCGGGTTTCCCCGCGCGGCGTTGTCGGTTACGACAGGGCCAACCGCAGGAGGCCCCGATGGCGCAGACACTGACCCCCGACCAGATCGCGAAACTGCCCTATCGCCGCAATGTGGGCGTGATGCTGGTGAATAACGCCGGCCATGTATTCGTCGGCCAGCGGCTGGATAGCGACGGCCCCGCCTGGCAAATGCCACAGGGCGGCATCGACGACGGCGAAGACCCGCAGGCGGCGGCGCTGCGCGAATTGGCCGAGGAAACGGGGGTCAGTGCCGATCTGGTCACGGTGGTGGCGGAAACCGCGGGCTGGCTGACGTATGACCTGCCCGTCGATCTGATCCCCACGATCTGGAAAGGCCGGTTTCGCGGGCAGGAGCAGAAATATTTCCTGCTGCGGTTCCATGGCACCGATGCGCAGGTGAACATCGACCTGCCGCATCCCGAATTCAAGGCGTGGCGCTGGCTGCCGCCCGCCGATTTGCCCGATCACATTGTCCCGTTCAAACGCGACGTGTATCGCGCGGTTCTGGCGGAATTTGCCCCGCACCTGACGGCCTGACCGATCTTTCATGCATGTTACCCCGACAGCAACGGCCGCAGCAACGCCATCGGATGCGCCCGCAGGCTGAATTGCGTGGCGATGTAATCCTCGACCACCTGTTCGCCCAAGGCCATGGTGGGCAGATGTGCTGCGGGTTCGCGGTCGCCCTCGCCCTCGATCCCGGAAAACAACGGCAGCGGCGCGTCGCCCAGAATGGCGCGCGCCTGCCATTGCGCGTCGCGGCGTGACAGGCCCAGACAGGCAAAGGCATCCGCCTCGGCCAGCCGGTTCAGCATCGCAGGCGCCACGCCCGCCCGCCGCCACACGTCAGACACCGACCGATAACCATTGCCGCGCGCCGCCGTGATCCAGGCCGCGTCATCCTCGCGCATCCCGCGCACCTGCCGGAACCCGATGCGCAGCGCCAATCCCCCCGCGCCGTCCGGTTCCATCACATTGTCCCAATAGCTGTCGTTGATCGACAGCGCCCGCACCTGCACCCCATGCGCGCGGGCGTCAGAAATGATCTGCGACGGCGCGTAGAACCCCATCGGCTGTGAATTCAGCAGCGCGCAGGCAAAGATGCCGGGATGGTGCCGTTTCAGCCAAGCACTTGCATAGACCAAGAGGGCAAAGGACGCGGCATGGCTTTCGGGAAAGCCGTATGACCCGAACCCCTCGATCTGGTTGAAACAGCGTTCCGCGAAATCCGCCGGATAGCCATTGCGCGCCATGCCTGACAGGAACCGCTCGCGCATTTCCGTGACATTGCCGTGTTTCTTGAACGTGGCCAGCGCGCGGCGCAGGCGGTCGGCTTCGGTGGGCGTGAACCCCGCGCCGATGATGGCGATCTGCATCGCCTGTTCCTGAAACAGCGGCACGCCCAGCGTTTTCGCCAGCACGCGGCCCAGATCGTCGGACGGAAAGCTGACCTTTTCCTGCCCGTTCCGCCGCCGGATATAGGGATGCACCATGTCGCCCTGAATCGGGCCGGGGCGGATGATCGCCACCTCGATCACCAGATCATAGAAATTGCGCGGCCGCATCCGGGGCAGGAAATTCATCTGCGCGCGGGATTCCACCTGAAACACCCCCACGCTGTCGGCGCGGCACAGCATGTCGTAGACGGCAGGGTCTTCGGGCGGCAGGGTTGCCAGTGTATGGCGCACACCGTGATGCGCCGCCATCAGGTCGAACGCCTTGCGGATGCAGGTCAGCATCCCCAGCGCCAGCACATCCACCTTCAATATCCCCAGCGTGTCGATGTCATCCTTGTCCCAGCAGATGACGGTGCGATCTTCCATCGTGGCGTTTTCGATCGGCACCAGCTCGTCCAGTCGCCCTTCGGTGATGATGAACCCGCCGACATGCTGCGACAGATGACGCGGAAAGCCGATGATCTGGTGGATCAGGGACAACGTCAGCGCCAGCCGCCGGTCGGTCGGGTCCAGGCCCAGTTCGCGCAACCGGTGATCCTCCATCCCCGTCCGCGAGGACCAGCCCCAGACCTGTGACGCCATCGCCGCCACCGTGTCGCGCGACAGGCCCATCGCCGCGCCCACCTCGCGGATTGCGCGTTTGGCGCGGTAATGGATCACGGTGGCGCATAGCCCTGCGCGGTGGCGGCCATAGCGGTCGTAAATCCACTGGATCACATCCTCGCGGCGTTCGTGTTCGAAATCGACGTCGATATCGGGCGGTTCATTCCGCGCCTCGGACACAAAGCGTTCGAACACCATGGTGCCGATTTCGGGGGACACGGATGTGACGCCCAGCGCGTAACAGACCACGGAATTGGCGGCGGACCCGCGCCCCTGACACAGGATGCCGCGCGACCGCGCAAAGGCCACGATATCGTTCACGGTCAGGAAATAGGGTTCATATTTCAGCCGCCCGATCAGGTCCAACTCATGGTTCGCCATGCCGCGAACGCGGTCGGGGATGCCATCGGGATAGCGGTCGCGCAGGCCCAGATCGGTCAGGCGGCGCAGGCGGGCGGCGGGGGTTTCGCCGTCTGCCACCTCGGACGGGTATTCATAGCGCAGGCTGTCGAGGGTGAAGGTGAGCCGTTCCGCCAGTGCCCCCGCCGCATCCACGGCAGCGGGGTAATCGCGGAACAGGCGCCGCATTTCCGCATCCGACCGCAGCCGCTGTTCCGCATTGGGCAATGCGGCACGGCCCAGCGCATCGACGGTGATGCCTAGCCGGATCGCGGTCAGCACATCGGCCAGCGGACGGCGCGTGCCGTCATGCATCAGGGGCCGCGCGGTGGCCAAGGGCGGCAGACCCAGCCGCGCCGCCATCGCCGCACCGCCCGCAAACCGCGCCGCATCGGCCCCGTCATAGCCCGGCACAAGGGCCAGATGCATCTGCGCGCCCAGCCGCCGCGCCAGCCGCCCCGCGTGATCCGGCCAATCGGGCGCATCACCGGGATGCAGGATCAGGTGCAGGCCGTCCGCGCGCGCGAACAGGTCATCCAGCCGGATCAGGCAATCCCCCTTGGTCACGCGCAGCCGCCCGGCGGTCAGGATGCGGCACAGGTTGGCCCAGCCCTGCCTGTCCGTGGGCAGCGCCGTCATGCGCAGCCCCTCGGCAAAGACCAGCGTCGCCGCGGGGATCAGGCGTGGGCAGGTCATCTGCCACCCGGTGCCCAGACCCATAGGCGCAGGCGGGCCGATTTCATCGAAATCCCGCCGTTCCGCCGCCTCGCGCGCAATCTCGCGCGCCGCCGCATGGGCGCGCACGATGCCCGCCACGGAATTTTCATCCGCTACCGCCAACGCGGGCAGACCCAGACGCGCGGCCTGCCGCATCAGCTCTTCGGGGTGCGAAGCGCCGGTCAGGAAGGTAAAGTTGGACGTGGCGCACAGTTCGACAAAGGGAATCATGCTCGCAGTATATTCATGTTTTGTTCTTTTTTCGAGTCCCACTCTGCCTTGCACGCCGGGGCCGCAGGCTCTACCTCCATCACAACAACGAAAGGAACGGGCATGACCTTGCAGGACATCGGCGCGGCGCTTTTGGAGGCCGCGCGGCGGGCGGGCGCGGACAGTGCGGATGCGATGGCGGTGCATGGCACCTCGATGTCGGTAGATATCCGGCAGGGGCGGCTGGAACAGGCCGAACGCGCCGAAGGCACCGATATCGGCCTGCGCGTGTTCATCGGGCGGCAACAGGCGGTGGTGTCGGCGTCTGATACTCGCCCCGCGACGCTGACCGCGATGGCCGAACGCGCGGTCGCCATGGCGCGCGAAGCCCCCGAAGACCCCCATGCCGGTCTGGCCGATCCTGACCAACTCAGCCTGATCCGCGATGCCGATGCACTTGCGCTGGTGGACTCCTTGGGCGAACCCGCCCCCGCCGCGCTGATGGAACAGGCAAAGCGCGCCGAGGCCGCCGCGCTGGCGGTGGCAGGCGTGACACAGGCGCAATCAGCGTCGGCGTCATGGGGCCGGACCGAGGTCTGGCTGACCGCGACCAACGGTTTCGCGGGCGGCTATGCGCGCACGCAATCCGCGCTGTCCTGCACCGCGATTGCCGGGACCGGGCTGGGGATGGAACGCGATTATGACGGCGACAGCCGCACCATGGCGCAGGACCTGCGCGATGCCGCCGACATCGGCACCCGCGCGGGCCAGCGCGCCGTTGAACGGCTGGGCGCGCGCAAGCCACCCACAGGGCGGTTCCCGGTCCTGTTCGATGAACGGATATCGTCGTCGCTGATCGGGCATCTGCTGGCCGCGACCAATGGCGCGTCCATCGCGCGCGGCGGGTCGTGGCTGCGTGACCGGCTGGGCCAGCCCGTGCTGCCCGATGATCTGGACCTGATCGAAGACCCGCACCGCCCCGGCGTTGCCGGGTCACGACCCTTTGACGCCGAAGGCCTGCCGACGCAGACCCGCGCCATCATCGCCAAAGGCGTGCTGACCGGCTGGACGCTTGACCTGGCGTCTGCGCGCAAGCTGGGGATGACCAGCACCGCCAATGCCGCGCGCGGCACATCCGCGCCGCCGTCGCCGTCGAACTGGAACATCACGCTGACCCAGGGCGCGCGGTCACGCGACGACCTGATCCGCGACATGGGGGCGGGGCTGTTGGTGACGTCGATGATTGGCGCGACGATCAACCCCAATACCGGGGATTATTCGCGCGGCGCTGCCGGGTTCTGGGTGGAAAACGGCCAACTTGCCTATCCGGTGAACGAATGCACCGTCGCGGGTGCGCTGCCTGACATGCTGCGCCGCATGATCCCGGCCAATGACGCGCGCAGTTGGCTGTCGCGGCGGGTGCCGTCGCTGTTGGTCGAGGGGATGACGCTTGCAGGCGCATGACGATCTGACGCTGTTGATCGACGCGGCGCGCGCCGCCGCAGAAGTGGCGCTGCGCTATAGCGGGCCGACCCCGGTGCTGCATGACAAACCCGACGGGCAAGGCCCGGTGACCGAGGCCGATCTGGCGGTGGATGCGCTGCTGCGCGCGCGATTGTTGGGCGCGCGGCCCGATTACGGCTGGCTATCCGAGGAAACGCCCGACACGCCTGACCGGCTGACGCGCGCCCGTGTGTTCGTGGTCGATCCCATCGACGGCACACGCGCCTTTGTCGAGGGGCAGGATGCCTGGGCCCATTCGCTGGCCGTGGTCGAGGATGGCCGCGTGACCGCCGCCGTGATCCACATGCCCGCCAAGGACCGGCTTTATGCCGCCGGTCTGGGTCTTGGGGCGACGTGCAACGGCGCGCCGATCCGGCCCGCAGGTCATGCCACGCTGGCGGGCGCGCGCACCTTGGCGTCACGGCCCACCTATGATGCCGCGAATTGGCGGGGCGCGGTGCCCGCGCTTGACCGGCATTACCGCCCCTCGCTGGCCTGGCGATTGGCCTTGGTGGCCGAAGGCACGTTCGACCTGACGCTGACGCTGCGCCCGACCTGGGAATGGGACATCGCGGCGGGCGCCCTGATCCTGTCGGAATCCGGCGCGCTGTGCAGCGACCGGCGCGGGGCGGCGTTACGGTTCAACAACCCGCATCCGCAGGTGGATGGTATGGTCGCCGCCAACCCCGATCTGCATCGGGCGTTGATCGCGGCCTTGCGATAACGCGTTACGGGATCAACACGATCTTGCCCACGGCCCCGCGCCCCAAGACCCGCGTCAGCACCGCCGCCGCATCGCGGAGCGGATAGCGCCCTTCGATCAACGGCGTCACCTGCCCCGCGCGATACCAGTCCAGCAATTCCACCATATTCGCGGCATAGACCGCCGGTTCAAAGCGGGTGAAATTGCCCCAGAACACGCCCACCACAGCAAATTCCTTGACCAAGGTCAGGTTCACCGCAAGCTTGGGGATCGTCCCAGAGGCAAACCCCACCACCAACAGCCGCCCGTTCCGAGCCATGCCGCGCGCGACAGTGTCGAACGCTTCCCCGCCCACCGGATCGAACGCCACATCCACGCCGCGCCCGCCAGTCAGCGCCTTGATATCGTCGCGCAAGGTGTCATAGCCGATGACGTGATCCGCGCCCGCGTCCCGCGCGACCTTGCGCTTGTCATCGGATGACGCCACCGCGATCACCCGCGCGCCTAGGATCTTGCCGATCTGAATCGCCGCAATCCCGGTCGCCCCCGCCGCACCCAGCACCAACAGCGTTTCGCCCGCCTGCAACGCCGCCCGCTGTTTCAGCGCGTGATGCGAGGTGCCATAGGCCACCAACAGGGCACAGACATCGGCGGCATCCATATCGCCCACCGGGATCAGCCCGGCAACAGGCGCCGCCAGCATCTCGGCATAACCGCCCAGCGCCCCTATGCTGGCGACCCGGTCACCCACGGCCACGCCCGTCACGCCTTCGCCCAGCGCCGTGACAACGCCCACCGCCTCCATCCCCGGCACAAAGGGCGCATCAGGGCGCATCTGGTACAAACCCTGCACCAGCAACCCATCGGGAAAATTCACCCCCGCCGCTTCGACCCGGATCACCACCTGCCCCGGTCCGGCCACCGGATCGGGCATATCGGCATAGTCCAATGTCTCGATAGGGCCGAACCCCCGGCAGATGATGGCTTTCATGATGCGCTCCTGATTGGCCCCCCGACGCTAGGCCAAGCCACGCCCCCGCCTCAACCCCTGATCCCGCGACGCCACGTCATGCCGCGCGCCCCGGATCAAGTTCGCGCTTTGGTTCGGCCCGCCCGCGCGCTAGCCTGCGGGGTGGAGCGAGGACAACAGGGAGAGACCGCCATGATGGGCATGATGATGCACAGGCCGCTGCTGATCGGCAGCATTCTGGATTTTGCGGCCGAACAGCACCCGCGCGCGGAAATCGTGTCGGTCCGCACCGAGGGCGACGTTCACCGCCAGACCTACCGCGAAACGGCGGCCCGCGTGGCGCAACTGGCGCATGGGCTGGAAACGCATGGTGTGCGGCTGGGCGACCGGGTGGCGACGCTGGCCTGGAACGGCTATCGCCACTTTGAACTGTATTACGCCATCGCGGGGCTTGGCGCGGTCTGCCACACCATCAATCCGCGCCTGTCCGCCGAACAACTGATCTACATCGTCAACCACGCCCGCGACAGCCTGCTGTTCGTCGATCTGACCTTTGTGCCGCTCTTGGAACGCGTCCGCGACCACCTGCCGCGCGACCTGCGCTATGTGGTGATGACTGACCGCGCGCATGTGCCCGCCAATTCGCTGGATGCGCTGTGCTATGAGGATTTCCTTGATGGCCATGCCACCACCTTTGACTGGCCCGAATTCGACGAAAACACCGCATCCGGCCTCTGCTACACCTCCGGCACCACGGGTAACCCCAAGGGCGCGCTGTATTCCCACCGCTCCACCGTCCTGCACGCACTAAAAGTGGCGCTGGTGATGGGCGCCAGCCTTGGCGAGGGCAAAAAGGTGCTGCCCGTCGTGCCCTTGTTCCACGTCAACGCCTGGGGCCTGCCCTATACCGCGCCGCTGGTCGGCATGGGCATGGTGATGCCGGGTCCGGCGCTGGACGGCCCATCGGTGTTCCGCCTGATGGATGCGGAAGGCGTGTTTTCCGCATGGGGCGTGCCGACAGTCTGGCAGGGCCTCTTGGCCGAGATCAAGGCGCAGGGCCGCCTGCCGCGCGGGTTCGGCGATGTCATCGTCGGCGGGTCCGCCGCGCCGCGCGCCATGATCGAGACATTCGAGAAGATGGGCGTCAACGTCAACCATGCCTGGGGCATGACGGAAATGTCGCCCATCGGCACCCACGGCGCGATGCCGACCTGGGTGCGCGAGAAACCGTTCGACCAGATGATCAATTACAAGGCCCGGCAGGGCCGCCGCGCGTTCGGGGTGGAGTTAAAGATCGTCGATGACAGTGGCGCGCGCGTGCCGCATGACGGCAAGTCGATGGGCGAATTGTATGTGCGCGGCAATACCATCGTCGCGGGCTATTACGAAAACGACGCCGCCACCGCCAAGGTGATCGACAAGGACGGCTGGTTCGGCACCGGCGACATCGCCACGATTGACGCCGACGGATTCCTGTCGATTCAGGACCGGTCCAAGGACCTGATCAAATCGGGCGGCGAATGGATTTCCTCGATTGATCTGGAAAACGTCGCCGTCGCCCACCCCGCCATCGCCAGCGCCGCCGCCATCGCCATGCCGCATCCGAAATGGGACGAACGGCCCGTGCTGGTGGCCGTGGCGGCGGGGGCTGATAGGCCCTCGCTGGAGGAGATCCACGCGCATATGTCCGAACACTTCGCCAAGTGGCAATTGCCGGATGACGTGATCTGGGTAGATGCGCTGCCACTGACGGCGACGGGGAAGATCTCCAAGCTGACGCTAAGGCAGCAGTTCGAGGGGTATAAGTTGCCGGATTTGAGGTGAGGGCGAAACTACAATGTTCCTTAGAATGGTTCAAAAGGCGCGCACACCGCGCGCCTCCATGTCATCCAGTAAAACGTAAAGTCCGCTCGGCCAAATCACACCAGCATCTGCTAGGTCATTCACACGCTTTCTAAATTGCGCTGTGGAGAAAGGTCCAGCGTGCCCGAACTCAAGAAAAAATCCGTTCATTCTGTCAATCATATCAAGAATTGAATCGTATTGTTTTTTTCTATTTGGCGTGATCTGACTTATTCCAACCGCAACTATTATGAGCAATACTAGTAGAGCGAGTGTGCCGATGGCCGCCAGACCCAAGCCTGTGAGAAGCATTGTTTCCGAAGGAAGGGCAGGTAGGGCAAGAGGAGCAAGGGCAATTGCAAGACATACAAGCCACAATTCGAGTATCCATTTGCAAATATTCCAGAGTGCCCGTGCAAAACTTGGCGGACGGGCTTCGTCAAGTTTGGTTTTTCCCGTAAGAATGTTGGTTGATTGCATTTCATGCATGTATGCGACCATCTCAACCTGAGTAAGGGCTCGAAGAAGAATATTTTCGACCGATGCTGACTTAAAGCGACCCTTAACGTATTCGCTTGTGGCTTCTGACAGCCAGAAAGGGTGGGTGTGCAGTTTTCCTTTTTCTTTAATATGTGCCGCAAGGTTTTTAACATGATGTGGCACCAAAAGAGCCATTATCGAAGTCACTTCTTCTGGTCGAAGAGCTTTGCGCTCATCATCACCAAATGGCAAACCCGTATATGAATGCACTATTGATTTGGCAGTATCATTGGCTTCCTCAAAAGCGGCCAAAGCCTCTTTAGAACCCGGCTGCAGTCCCGAATCTACGCAATGCTGTCGCGCAAGTTCAAGAAACCGTTTAATCAGCCTGTACTGATCCGAGTGAAGTTCAGCGTTCCTAGCATCCTCTGACGCGTCGTCAGGCAACATAATGGAGTTCTCAAGGAATGCATCCACACATTCTTTGTGACTAGCGTGTGATATCCCGCCCATGTCTCTTGCCTTGTCTAAACTCATATTGTCTTACACAAAAAACTTGAATGCCTTTCTGCTAGACCAAAAGAGCTCGGCCTATCTAGCACCTGCCCTAACGATGAACGCCTGACTGAACTCTGACGTCCACTTAGAAGAATTACAATCGTATTGCCGATCTATCACTAACTCTAATCTGGCTCTCGAAGTAGATCAAGCCGCAGGATGCGCCGTTCATTACACCCCCTCACCTCAACGTCCCCCCCTTCAACTCCACCGAAAACGGCACCGGGTGCGGCTTCAGCCCCAGCCTTGCGCGATACACCGGCAGGCTTTCCGTCACCCGCATCACGTAGTTGCGGGTCTCGGCGAAGGGGATCGCCTCGATCCAGTCCACCACGTCCACATCGGCGGCACGCGGATCGCCCATCTCCTGCATCCAGCGGTCGGGGCGCGAAGGCCCGGCATTATACGCCGCCGCCACCAGCACCGCGTTGCCATCATAGCGCGCGATCAGGCGGGCCAGATAGGCCGACCCGATCCGCGCGTTATAGGACGGGTCGGTGATCATGCGGCGGGGGGTATGCGTGATGCCCAACTGCCCCGCCACCTCGGCCGCCGTGCGGGGCATGACCTGCATCAGCCCCTCGGCCCCCGCGCCTGACACCACGACGGGGTCAAATTCCGACTCGCGCCGCGCGATGGACAGGGCGAGTTCCTTTGGCACCGGCAGGGTCTGCGCCGCCATCGGATGCAGCGGGTAATAGGGCCGGGCGAGCGTGATGCCGCGTCCTGCCGCCTCTTTGCCGATCATCACGGCCAGATGCGGGTCGTCCAGCGCCTCGGCCACCTCGCCCAACTGGCCCAGTCCCTTGCGGTCCTGACCCTCGGCCAGATGGGTCAGGAACGTCTCGGCCAGCCCCAGATTGCCCGCGTTATAGGCGAGCAGCGCGGCCTTGTAGACCAGACCCTGCCGGAACCGCGCCTCGCGCCAGTCGGCAAAGCGTTCCTTGCCCGCAAGGCTGGCGTCAAAGGCGATCCCACCGCGTTCGGCGGCCAACAGACCATAGAACGACGTCTGGTGCTTGGCCCCCTCGGCATAGGCGGCGCGGGCGGCTGCGGTGTTGCCTGTGGCCTCATGCGCGCGGCCCAGCCAATACTGCGCGCGGCCCAAGGAAATCGGCGAGGCCACCGCATCGCGCAGGCGGGCGAAATGGGTCAGCGCGCGGGCGGGGTCGTTCTGCCAGCGGAGTGCCACATAGCCCGCCAGCCATTCCAGTTCGGCCAGACGTGATCCATCTTTCAGGTGGTGACGCGCCGCCAGCGCATAGGCGCGGCTGTGGTTGCCCGCGCGCATCTCGGCATGGGCCAGCGTCAGGCGGCGCGCCGCCCATTCCTCGGGCCGCCCCAAAGCGGCAGCACTGCCCGAGCGTTCAAGGATCAGCGTGATCGCCTCGGCATCGCGGTCCTTGCGCACACGCCAGTCGAACCGGGCCTGCGCCAGCACCGCGTGATCCGCCAGCGGTTTCGGCACCGCCGCGATCAACGCGTTCACCCCGTCATCGGTGCCGTTTTCCAGCGCGGTCCAGGCGCGGGCCAAGGCTTGCCACCCCGCAGGCACCAGAGGCAGCATCGCGCGCACATCGCCGCTGCGCCCGGCCCACATCGCGTTTTCCAGCCGTTCGGTGTGGTGCGGGGCCAGCAGCGCGGCGTGGTCCGCGACAAAGGCCGATTGTTCTGCATCCGACAAGTCCAGCGTGCGCCATGCCGCGATCAGCGCCGCCTTGGCCGCATCGCCCTTGCCCGCGCGGGTCAGCGCCTGTGCATGGCGCAAGGCCCCGGTGCCGGTTTGCGGGGCGGTGGCAAAGAACGCCAGCACCTGCGCATCATTGGCCTGTACAAACCCCGCCTCGGCGCGACGGCGGAGCAGGCGCAGACCGGGCCAGTCGGGGTGCGCCTTGAGAAACGTCAGCACCTCGGCGGGCGTTCCCGCCCCGGCGCGCAGCCGCAGCCATTCGACCAGTTCCGGCCCCCCCGCGCCCGCCCGCGCGCCCAAGGCGGCGGCCGTGGCCCAATCGCCCTTTTCGGCGGCGGCAAAGGCCCCCGCCATTGGTTTCGGCCCGCTTTGCGCGGCAACCGGCAGCGACATCGCCATCCAGACCGCCAGCACCCCAAGGATCACGCGCTGCAACATCTCTTGCCTTTCCCTGTTTGCCGGGACTACACCATGCGTCATAAATTCAGCCCTCCGCCGCCTCAACTCACAATCCCGGCAGGGTTTGGATGCAGGTTAATCGGGGGACCACGCAGAACCCGTCCTATGCAGCAGGAGCGCGCCATGTTCAAAGGGTCTCTTCCCGCCCTCGTCACCCCGTTCAGGAACGGTGCGCTGGATCTTGAGACGGTGAAGAAACTGGTGGACTGGCATATCGCGGAGGGAACGCATGGTCTGGTCCCGGTCGGCACCACGGGCGAAAGCCCGACGCTTTCGCACCGCGAACATCAGATCATGGTCGAAGAGGTGGTCAAGGCCGCCGCCGGACGCGTGCCGGTGATCGCCGGGGCCGGGTCGAACAACACCGTCGAAGGCATAGAATTGATCCAGCATGCGGAAAAGGTCGGCGCGGATGCGGCGTTGGTTGTGACGCCCTATTACAACAAACCGACGCAGGCCGGGCTGATCGCGCATTTCACCGCGCTGCATGATTGCTGCACGCTGCCGATCATCATCTACAACATTCCGGGCCGGTCCGTGGTCGATATGTCGCCCGAGACGATGGGCAAGCTGGCCGCGCTGCCGCGTATCATCGGGGTCAAGGACGCGACTGGCGATCTGTCCCGGGTGCCAAAACAGCGCATCACCTGCGGCAAGGATTTCGTGCAGTTGTCGGGCGAAGATGCCACCGCGCTGGGGTTCAACGCGCATGGCGGGGTGGGGTGCATTTCGGTGACCGCCAATGTCGCGCCGCGCCTGTGCGCCGAATTCCAAGAGGCGACGCTGGCGGGTGATTACGCCCGCGCGCTGGAATACCAGGACCGGCTGATGCCGCTGCACGAGGCGATTTTTCTCGAACCGGGGGTTGCCGGGGCCAAATACGGGATGTCGCTGTTGGGGATGTGTTCCGACGAGGTGCGCCTGCCACTGGTCGGGCTGACCGATGCCACCAAGGCGCGGATCGCCGACGCAATGCGCCACGCCGGTCTGTTGAACTGATCTCGTAGGGCGGATGCTAGCATCCGCCCTACCAGACGGACTCACGCCGCGTCGAAATCGAGCACCAGCCGGTCACTGGTAGGCCGCGCCTGACAGGCGAGCGTAAAGCCTGCTGCGATCTCCCACGCCTCCAGCGAGTAATTCACCGCCATCTCGGCGCTGCCCTCGGCCACCTTGCAACGGCAGGTGCAGCACATCCCGCCGCGGCAGGAATAGGGCAGATCCAGTCCGGCGCGTTCGGCGGCCTCCAGCACCGATGCATCATCCGCCGCGACGGCAAAGCTGCGCCGCACCCCGTCAAGCACCAAATCGACGCTGACGCCGGTCGCGGCCACCGCCTCGGCCAGAACAGAGCGCGCGCGCGGCACCGCACCAGCGGAAAAGAAACGCTCGTGATGCACTCGCGCATCCGGGATCCCGCGCGCCGTCAGCATGGCTGCCACATCGTCGATCATCTCGCCGGGACCGCAGAGGAATACCCCCTCGGCACCGTCCAGATCGACCGCCCCCGCCTGCGCCAGCCGCGCCACCCGGTCGCCCGTCACACGGCCGTGCAGCAGGTCGATATCCTGCGCCTCGCGGCTGAGGATATGGATCAGGGTGAAGCGGTCCATATAGCGATCCTTGAGCCGATCCAGCGCATCCCGGAACATGATCGTGCCGGTCGCGCGGTTGCCATAGACCAGCGTCACCGCCGCCCCCGCCGCCAGCGCCGCCCCGGCAATCGACAGCATCGGCGTCACGCCTGATCCGGCGGCGATCAGCACCACGCGGGCCTCGCCCTGCCAGATGAACCGGCCCTGCGGCGGCATCACCTGCAAGGTATCCCCCGCCTTCAGCCCCATGGCAAACCCCGAAAACGCGCCATCCGGCACCCGTTTGACCCCCACGGTCAGCGGTTCACCGGGCAGCGAGGCGATGGAATAGCTGCGCCGGATATCCTGCCCTGCGACCGTCGCGCGCAGGGTCAGGTATTGCCCCGGCAGCCAGTCAAACCCCGGCATATAATCGAAACTGATCGCCACGGCATCAGACGTTTCAGGGCGCACGGCACGGATGGTCAGGTCATGGAACATCGCGTCCCCCTCAGATGCATTTGAAATAGTCGAACGGCTCGCGGCAGGACCGGCAGCGATATTGCGCCTTGCAGGCGGTCGAGCCGAACTCGGACAACCGCTCCGTGTTAGTGCTGGCGCAGCGCGGGCAGGCCACCGCGACCGCGCCGAACAGCGTCGCCTTGCCGCCCGCAACCGGCGGCGCGATGCCATAGGCGCGCAACTTTTCGCGCCCCTCGGGCGTGATCCAGTCTGTGGTCCATGGGGGGATAAACACCCGCTCGATCCGCGCCTGATACCCCGCGTCGCGCAACGCGGCTTCCACTGCCAACTCGATCGCCAGCACCGCCGGACAGCCCGAATAGGTCGGCGTCACCCCCGCCACCGCCACATCGCCGTCCATCCTGACCCAACGCAGGATGCCCAGATCGGCCACCGTGACACAGGGGACCTCGGGGTCCGGCACCGCTGCGGCAACCTCCCAAGCAGTGGTCACCACACCGCCCCCGGATGCTGCCGGTGCAGCGATTGCATCACCGCCAGCATATGCCCCAACCCCTCGCTATGCAGCCCGTCGCGCCCGCCACGCTGCGCATAGGGCGCAGCGGGCTGATCCAGCATTGCCCCGCTGAACACTGCCGCAATCGTCGCGTCAAACGCGCCCCGCAGATCGGCGCGGCGCGGCAGCACGCCTGCGGCGGCCAGCGCCGCAGGTGAATCGTCGAACATCTCGTCCACGTAAATCGCCAGCGCCGCCACCGCGTCGCGCATCCGCGCGGCACTTTCCTCGGTGCCATCGCCCAGCCGGATCACCCATTCACCGGCATGGCGGATGTGATAGGCCATTTCCTTGACCGCCTTGCCCGCCACGCCCTGCACCACCGGGTCAGACGACCCCATCGCCGCCTCCCAATAGGGTTTCATCAGGGCGGCGAAATATAATTGCCGCAGCATGGTATGGGCGAAATCCTCGTTCGGGCGTTCGACCAGCAGACAGTTGCGATAGTCGCGTTCGCCGCGCAGATAGGCCAGCGCATCCTCGTCGCGCCCCGCGCCCTCGATCTCGCCCGCCCGCGCATACAGCGTGCGCGCCGTGCCGATCAGGTCCAGCGCCATATTGGGCAGCGCCAGATCCTCTTCCAGCATCGGCGCATGCCCGCACCATTCGCTCAACCGATGCCCGAGCACCAGATGGTCATCGGCCAGCTCCAGCAAAGCCTGCCACACCATCACATATGCCCCACATCGTCGGGGATGTCGTAGAACGTCGGGTGACGATAGACCTTGTCGGCGGCGGGATCGAAATTCTCGGCGGTCTGATCGGGGTCAGAGGCGTAGATATCGGCGGACCGCACCACCCAGATCGAATTGCCCTCGCCGCGCCGGGTATAGACGTCGCGCGCGGCTTGCAGCGCCAGCACCTCGTCGGCGGCATGGATTGATCCGGCGTGCTTATGCGCCAACCCGTTGCGGGGGCGGATGAAAACTTCCCACAAGGGCGTGGTCTGGGTCATGTTCTATTCCGCCGCAATCTTGCGCGCCGCGCGCTTGGCGGCATGGGCCAATGCGGCCTCGCGCACCCAGGCGCCATCCTCCCAGGCCTTTTTGCGCGCCTTGATCCGGTCGCGCGCCATCGGGCCCTGCCCTTTCACCACGCGCCAGAACTCGGACCAGTCAATCGGGCCGTGATCATAGCCGCCCTTGGCATCGTTCCACTTCAAGTCCGGGTCGGGCAGGGTCAGGCCCAGGTATTCCGCCTGCGGCACGGTGGCGTCGATAAATTTCTGCCGCAACTCGTCATTGGTGAACCGCTTGATCTTCCACGCCATCGACTGATCCGAATGTTGGCTGTCGGCGTCATGCGGGCCAAACATCATCAGCGACGGCCACCACCAGCGGTTCAGCGCATCCTGCACCATCGCCTTTTGGTCGGGTGTTCCAAAGGCCAGCGCCATGCACAGCTCGTATCCCTGCCGCTGATGGAACGATTCTTCCTTGCAGACGCGGATCATCGCGCGGGCGTAGGGTCCATAGGAACAGCGGCACAGCGGGATCTGGTTCATGATCGCCGCGCCATCGACCAGCCAGCCGATGATGCCCATGTCGGCCCATGACAGCGTCGGATAGTTAAAGATCGACGAATACTTGGCCTTGCCGGACAAGAGTTCCTCGGTCATCTCCTCGCGGCTGACGCCCAGCGTTTCGGCAGCGGCATACAGGTACAACCCATGTCCGCCCTCGTCCTGCACCTTGGCCAATAGCGCGGCCTTGCGGCGCAAGGACGGCGCGCGGGTGATCCAGTTGCCTTCGGGCAGCATGCCGACGATTTCCGAATGGGCGTGCTGGCCGATCTGGCGGATCAGCGTGCGCCGATAGCCTTCGGGCATCGCGTCATTCGGTTCGATCTTGTCCTCGGCGTCGATCCGGGCCTGAAAGCGGGCCAGAAATTCGGCGGATTCGGTGCTGCGCCCATCGGCGCCAATCAGGCCTTGGGAATACATGGCTTCGGTCTCCTCCCGTGCGCTGCACATGTTATACGTTACGAAAACGATTTCGTAAAATGATTTTCGTAACGCTTCACGTGGGCGGTGTGGCGTGGCATGTTTCGGTCATGAACAAGCATATGATTTCCTTTGGACACGGCTATTCCGCACAGGCGCTGGCGCGCGTGCTGCTGCCGTTGGGTTGGCGCATTTCGGGCACCACGCGCAGCGCGGAGGGCGCGGAACGGCTGGCGGCGACGGGAATCACCCCGCTGCTCTGGGGCAGCGACGCGGTGACAGACGCGCTGGCAGGGGCGACGCATCTGCTGACGTCGGTCGCGCCGGATGCCACCAGTGACCCGGTGTTGCGGCTGTATCGGGATGCGATTGCCGCCGCGCCTTTGCAATGGGCCGGGTATCTGTCCACGACCGGGGTCTATGGCGATCATCAGGGCGGCTGGGTGGACGAGGGCACCCCCCTGACCCCCGGCACAGAACGCGGTCGCGCCCGCGTGCTCGCCGAGGCAGAGTGGACCGCCATTCCCGGCCTGCCGCTGCATATCTTTCGCCTTGCGGGCATCTACGGCCCCGGTCGCGGGCCGTTCGAAAAGGTCCGCAATGGCACCGCGCGGCGGATCATCAAGCCCGGTCAGGTGTTTTCCCGCACCCATGTTGATGACATTGCCCAAGTGTTGGCGGCGTCCATCGCGCGGCCCGATCCGGGGGCGATTTATAACGTCTGCGACGATGACCCCGCCCCGCCCGAAGACGTGCTGAGCCATGCCGCGCAGCTTTTGGGCCTGCCGCCGCCGCCGGAAATGCCGTTCGACCCCGCACAGATGACCCCGATGGCGGCCAGTTTCTATGCCGAATCGAAACGGGTGCGGAATGACCGGATCAAGCGTGATCTGGGTGTCGTGCTGCGCTATCCAGATTACCGCAGCGGGCTGGCCGCGATCCTTGCCGCCGGGGACTGATCGGCACCCCCATCCCGGTGCGCGGCAATCGCGGACAGAATATCCGCCTTGCGCAGCGGCTTGGTCAGGTATCCGTCCAGCCCCGACGCCAGCATCGCCTCGCGGTCGCCATCCATGGCATGGGCGGTCATGGCGATGATCGGCACCCGCGCCAAAGGGCCGGGCAGGGCGCGGATACGGCGCGTCGCCTCTTGGCCATCCATCACCGGCATCGAGATATCCATGAAGATCAGGTCGGGCTGCCAGGTTTCCAGCATATCCAGTGCCTCTTGGCCGTTGGCGGCAAAGCGCAGGTCAAGCCCCTGATCCTGCAACATCTTCGAGAATACCAACTGGTTGGTGCGGTTGTCCTCGGCAGCAAGCACCCGCAGCGACGCATCTTTCGCCGCGGGCGTTGCGACGACAACCGGCGGGGCCAGACGCGCCAGCCGGTCGAACAGGTCGCGCCGCGCAAAGGGCCGTGACAACAGGCCCTGCACCAGCCCGCGCGCCGGGTCGGTTTCGGCATAGGACGGGTTCGCCGTCATCATCAGGATCGGCTGCGCATGGCCCACGGCGCGCATCGCCTCGGCCAGTTCGAACCCGTCCATCACCGCCATTCCGTGTTCGACGAGCACCAGATCGATGCCGCCCTCGGCCAGCCGCCGCAGCGCCTCATCCCCCGATCCCACCATCTCGGCGGCCATCCCCAGCATCTCGATCTGCCGCGCAAGGATATCGCGGTTCGCCACCAGCGGCTCGACGATCAGCACCCGGCGCAACCCCGGACCCAGCTTGGGCAGCACCGGCGCCGCCCCATCCGGCACCGGCAGCGTGACGCGGAATCCGAACGTGGACCCCTGCCCCTCGGTCGAATCAACCCAGATTTCGCCGTTCATCAGCCGGATCAACCGCTGACTGATCGCAAGGCCCAACCCCGTGCCCTCGAACTTGCGGTTATGGGCATCTTCGACCTGATTGAATTCGCCAAAGATATGCCCGACCTTGTCGGCGGGGATGCCGATCCCGGTATCCTCGACCGCGATATGCACCTGTGCCGCGTTGCCGTCCGGCACGCCCGTCACGCGCAGGATGACATGCCCCTTGAGGGTGAATTTCACCGCATTGCCCAGCAGATTGGTCAGCACCTGCCGCATCCGCCCCGGATCGCCGATCAGCACCGTGGGCAGGAACAGGTCGTAATCAATCAGCATCTCCAGCCCCTTTTCGCGGGCCTTGGGTTGCAAGAGCATCACGATCTCATGCAGGCAGCGTTCCAGATCAAAGGGTTCCGGGTGCAGCACCATCTTGTCAGCTTCGATCTTGGAATAGTCGAGCACGTCGTTGATGATGACCAGCAGCGCCTCGGCAGAGTTGCGGATGGTATCGACATAGAGCCGCTGATCTTCGGTCAGGGGCGTTTCGGTCAACAGTTCGGCCATGCCAACCACGCCGTTCATGGGGGTGCGAATCTCGTGGCTCATGTTGGCCAGAAACGCGGATTTGGCGCGGTTTGCGGCTTCGGCCTTGTCGCGGGCGACCTTTAGCGCGCGTTCCGACCGCACCGAATCGGTGATATTCAACGCAAGGCTGACCACGTCGCCGCCCGCGCCGCGGCTGTCGATCAGGCGGATGTATTGGTTGTTCCACAGCCTGATCACCACCGGGGCGGGGTCAGGCGTCATCCAGCGATCCATCATCATGGCGCGCCAATCGGCGGCGCTGTGATCGCCGATGTTCACGATCCCCTCTTCGGTGATCAGTTGCAGCAGGCGGGCATAGGACACACCCGGCCCCACTTCCTCCAGCCCGTCGAACACCGCCAGATAGGCGCGATTGGCCCCGATCAGCTGGGTATCGCCGTCAAAGAACGCAAAACCGTCCTGAATCGTCTCGATCGAATGCCACAGCCGCCGTTCGATCACCGCAATCCGTTGCTGCGCCGCCGTCAGATCGGATTTGACGCGCTGATTCTCGTCGCGAAAGGTTTCGACCTGCGCGCGGGTCTGCGAGATTTCGACCGTCAGCGCCTGCGCATGGCGGCCCAGCTTGCGGTTGGCGGCCTGTAGTTCCGCCTGTTTCAACTCCAGCAGCCGTTCGGCCGCCAGCCGCGCGCGCCGTTCCTCTGACAGTTTCTGCGCCAAGGCGTTCATGCATGGCCCCTGTTCCAACCCCGCCTGACAGGCCTAGCGCAGACATGGTGAAGACGCGGTTAAGCGCCGCGATCACCACGCCGCGCCATCACGGCTGTTGGCAGAAAGCGCCCCGCGTGGCACCATCGGGATATTGTGTTCAAGGAGTTTCCCCATGCGCCCCATGCTTGCCGTGCTGGCCCTTTTGGCCCTGCCGTTTGCCGCCCTGCCCGACGTGACGCGCGCGGCGGGCGAAATCCCGGATCGGCGGCTGGTGCTGACGCAGAACGTGGATTTCTACGGGTCGGATTTGCAATCGCTGTTCGACAGCAGCTATGCGGCCTGTGAACGCGCCTGTCTGGCCCAGAGTGCCTGCGTCGGGTTCACCTTCAACACCCGGTCAAATTCCTGTTTTCCGAAAACCGCGATCACCGAACGGGTGCCTTATGATGGCGCATGGTCGGGCGAGGTGGTCGTGGCGACATCTGCCGCAAAACGGCTGGCCGCGCTGCGCGCCAAAGAGATCGGCTTTGTCGGCAGCTACAGCCTGACACAGGCGCGCGAACAGGCACAGCGCATCGGCGCGCTACACCCGTCGGGGCAATGGACGCTGGACCAGATGTTGACGGGTGCCAGCGAACGCCGCGCGCAGGGTGACACGCTGAACGCGCTGCGCTGGATGGGGGCGGCGGTGACACAATCGGACGCGGGCGCGCATTGGACGGAATATGGCCGCCTGGCATCGCAACAGGCCGCAACCGGCGGGGATGATCAATCCGACATGCGCGACCGCGCCTTGGCGGGGGCGGTGAACGGCTATCTGCGCACCGATGGCGATGCTGAACGCGCCACTGCGCTGGTGGTGCTGGCCGAGGCGCTGGAGGCGAACGGGCGCGGATCCGACACCATCCCCGCGCTGCGCCTAGCCGAACGGCTGGCCCCGCGCGCCGACGTGACCGAAGCGCTTTCGCGCGCGCTTGACCTGCACGGCTTTCGCATCCTTGAAAGCCGGGTGGAAAACGATCTGGCCGATCCGCGTATCTGCGCCGATTTTTCCGAACCGCTGGCCAAGGGCGTGGATTATGCGCCGTTCGTGCGGGTGCCTGACCTGACGATGGCGGTCGAGGCGGCAGGCAATACGCTGTGCATCGCGGGGGTCGAACATGGCAAACGCTATCAGGTCACGTTCCGCGCCGGTCTGCCTGCGGCCTCGGGCGAGGTGACGCGGCGCGATGTGGACCAGACGCATTATGTGCGCGACCGCAGCCCGCAGGTGGCTTTTCCGGGCCGCGCCTATGTGCTGCCGCGCGGGTCTGATCCGGCGCTGCCGGTGGAAACGGTGAACCTGACCGCGCTGAACCTGGAACTGTTCGCGGTGTCCGGCGGCAATGTGGTTCAGGCGATGCGCGACGGCCTGTTCGGGCGCAACATCGACACATGGGATACCGAACGCTTCCGGTCCGATATCGCCGCGCCGATCTGGAAAGGCACCGCAGAGGTGACGCAGGACATCAATCGCGCCGTCCTGACCCGCCTGCCATTGGCCGATGCGCTGCAGGATCGCGCGCCGGGGCTGTATGTGCTGACGGCGGCGGTGCCGGGGGCCGACCCCTATGACAAGGCGCCGGCGTCACAATGGTTCGTGCTGTCCGATCTGGGGCTGTCGACTTTGTCGGGCACGGACGGGGTGCATGTGTTCATCCGCGCGCTGTCGGATGCCAGCCCGCGCGCAGGCGTCACTGTCACGCTGATGAACCGCGCCAATGCGGTGCTGGCGACGGCGGTGACCGATGCCGAGGGCCATGTGCTGTTCCCGCCGGGGATCACGCGCGGCACCGGGGCCGCTGCGCCCGCGCTGGTGATGGCCGAGGATGGCACCGTTGACGCCGCCTTTCTGTCGCTGACCGAACCGGCCTTTGACCTGTCGGATCGCGGGGTCGAGGGCGCAGAGCCCGCCCCTGCGATTGACGTGTTTGTGGCCACTGATCGCGGGGCTTACCGTGTGGGCGAAACGGTGCATGCCACGCTCTTGACCCGCGACACCCACGCACAGGCCATCACCGGCCTGCCGCTGACGGCCATCGTGAAACGCCCCGACGGGGTGGAATATGCGCGGCAAGTGCTGACGGATGTGGCGGGCGGCTATGTGCTGGCGCAGCCCATCGGCGCGTCTGCCCCGCGCGGCACATGGCGGCTGGAGGTGTTTGCAGACCCCGCCGCATCTGCGCTGGCGGCCAAGACCTTTCTGGTCGAGGATTTTCTGCCCGAACGCATTGATGTCACGCTTGGCCTGCCCGAAGGCGTATTGCCCGCTGATGCGCCCGCGCCCCTGCGCCTGACCGCGACCTATCTGTTCGGTGCGCCCGGTGCGGGGTTGAAATACGAGGGCGACGTGGTGCTGCGCGCCGCCCGCGCCCTGCCGGGTTGGGAGGGCTGGCAGTTTGGTCTGGCGGATGAACGGTTCTCGCCGGTGTCAGAGAACATTCCGGCAGGTGTGACCGATGATCAGGGCGGCGCGGTGGCCTCCGTGCCCTATCCGGGGACGGGGGCCGTGGATCGCCCGCTTGAGGCTGAATTCATCCTGCGCGTGGCCGAAGGATCAGCCCGCCCGGTCGAGCGCCGCATCAGTCGCGTGCTGGCCCCTGTGGCCCCTGTCATCGGCATCAAGCCCGCCTTTGACGGTGTGGTGCCGGAAGGCGGCATGGCCGACCTGTCACTGATCGCGTTGGGGTCTGACTTGGCCCCGGTCGCCATGCCGGTGCGCTGGACGTTGCACCGGGTCGAGACCCGCTATCAGTGGTATCAATCCTACGGGTCTTGGAACTGGGAGCCGATCACGCGCCGCACCGCCGTGGCGCGCGGGGAAGCGACCTTAGGCGTGGACCCGGTGACAGTGTCCGCCCGCCTGGACTGGGGCAATTACGAATTGCTGGTCGAAGGTGCGGGCGTGTCGGCGTCAACGTCGTTCTACGCCGGATGGTATGCGCCTGCCGATGTGTCGGCCACGCCGGATACGCTGGAATTGTCGTTGGACAAGCCCGCCTATAAACCCGGCGAAACGGCTGCGCTGCGGCTGGTGCCGCGTCAGGCGGGCACGGCCGTGGTGCAGGTGATGTCGAACCGGCTGATCGCGATGCAGACGGTGGCGGTGACCGAAGGCGAGAACACCATCCGCCTGCCCGTGACCGATGACTGGGGCAGCGGCGCCTATGTGACGGCGACCGTGATCCGGGGCATGGACGCGGCGGCGTCACGGAACCCGACCCGCGCGATGGGTCTGGCGTATGCCACGGTCGATCCGGGTGCGCGCGCGCTGTCGGTGGCGATCAACGCCCCCGCCGAGGCTGATCCGCGCGGCACTCTGACTGCGTCAGTGCAGGTCGATGGCGTCGCAGCAGGCGAGACGGCCCATGTCACAGTGGCGGCGGTGGATGTCGGTATCCTGAACCTGACCGGGTTCAAATCCCCCGATCCGCAACAGCACTATTTCGGCCAGCGGCGGCTGGGGGTGGAACTGCGCGATATCTATGGCCGGTTGATCGACGGCATGAATGGCGCGTTGGGGCAGGTCCGGTCCGGTGGTGACGCGGGTGCGTCGATGCGCCTGCAAAGCCCGCCGCCGACCGAGGATCTGGTGGCCTATTTCACCGGTCCCGTCACCCTGGGCGCGGGTGGCAAGGCCGAGGTCGCCTTTGACCTTCCGGCCTTCAACGGCACGGTGCGGCTGATGGCGGTGGCGTGGTCGCCATCGGGCGTGGGACAGGCAAGCGCCGATGTGCTGGTGCGCGATCCCGTTGTGGTGACCGCGTCGCTGCCGCGTTTCCTGTCACCGGGGGACACGTCGCGGATGCTGCTGGAGATTGTCCATGCCACCGGGCCTGCAGGGCGGATGGGGCTGGACGTGACGGCCAATGGCGTCGCGCTGGACGCGGCGTCGGTCCCGTCGGGCGTCACGCTGGACCCGCAGGGCAAGGTCGCGCTGTCGGTGCCGGTGACCGCAGGCGATGCGGGCGATCACACGATCCGCGTCGCGCTGACCACGCCAGAGGGGCGGCAACTGGTCAAGGACTTGGCGATCCCGGTGCGCCGCCTTGACCCCGAACTGGCAGAAACCCGGCGCTTCACGCTGGCGGCGGGGGATACCTTCACGCTGGACGGCAATGTGTTCGCTGGTCTGACCGAGGGCAGCGCCGTGCTGACTGCCGGACCGCTGGCGCAGATCAACGCGCCCGCGCTGTTGGCGCAACTGGACCGCTATCCCTATGGCTGCACCGAACAGGTCACCAGTCAGGCGATGCCGCTATTGTCCTTTGCGCCTTTGGCGGAAACGCTGGGTCTGGGCGACGCAGACGCGATCCGCGCCCGCGTCGATCAGGCCATCGGGCGCATCCTTGCCCGTCAAAGCAATAACGGCGGTTTTGGCCTGTGGCAGGCCGACGGCGGCGATCTGTGGCTGGAAAGCTATGTGTCCGACTTCCTGGGCCGCGCGCGGACGGTGGGCCATGCAGTGCCCGATCTGGCCTTTGCCCAGGCGATGGACAACCTGCGCAACCGCGTGAACAGCTACGCCGATTTCGAGGCAGGCGGCGAGGATCTGGCCTATGCGCTGATGGTGTTGGCCCGTGAAGGCGCGGCCAGCATGGGGGATCTGCGCTATTACGCCGATGTCAAAGGCGATGCGTTTTCCACCCCGCTAGCAGCCGCGCAACTGGGCGCGGCTCTGGCGTCCTATGGCGATCCGACGCGCGCCGATGCGATGTTTGCCCGCGCCGCGCGGATGCTGGCCGACCGGGCCGGCGACGAGACGGATCAGATCTGGCGCGCCGATTACGGCAGCAACCTGCGCGACGCGGCGGGGGTGCTGGCCTTGGCTGTCGAGGCTGGCAGCACCGTGGTCAACCGCGATGCACTGGCAGACCGGATCGCAGGTGCGGGGCGCGCGATGTCCACGCAGGAAAGCGCGTGGTCGCTGTTGGCGGCGCGCGCGCTGGTAACGGAGCCGGGGCTGGCGGGCGTGACGTTCAACGGCGCGGCGCGTGATCTGCCGCTTGTGCGCGTGACGGAAGCCGAGACGATCACCCCCGTCGCGGTGCAGAACACGCGCACGACACCGGTGGATATCACGCTGAGCACGCTGGGCGTGCCGGATGTGGCCCCGGCTGCGGGCGGCTATGGCTATGCCATCACGCGGGGCTATTTCACGCCGGAGGGGGCCGAGGTCACGGACCTGTCAAACCTGACCCAAGGCGCGCGGATGGTCGTGGTGCTGACCGTGCAACCGTTTGCGGATGGCGGCGCGCGGCTGATGATCAACGATCCGCTGCCCGCCGGGTTCGAGATCGACAACCCGTCGCTGCTGCGGTCGGGCGATGTGGCGGGCCTGGATTGGTTGCAAACCGCAGACACAGACATGGCCGAATTCCGCAGCGAACGGTTCCTGGCGGCAGTGACACAGCAAGGCAGCGATCCGCTGCGGCTGGCCTATATCGTGCGCGCAATCTCGCCGGGGGCGTTCCACCATCCGGCGGCGACGGTCGAGGACATGTACCGCCCGCAATACCGCGCCTGGACCGACGCGGGTGCGGTGACGATCACGGAATGACGCGCGGGATCTTCGCGGTTGTCGCCGTGCTGTGGCTGGCGGCGGTCGGGCGCGACAGGGTCGATGAATGGATCGCGGCGACTGTTCTGCCAGCGCTGGACGTCGCGCAATCGGTCACGGTCAGCGAGCGCGACGGGGCCCTGCTGCGCGCCTATACAGTGGACGGCGGGCTGTGGCGGTTGGGGACCCGGATCGAAAAGGTCGATCCGGGCTACGTCGCCATGCTGCTGGCCTGGGAGGATCGCCGCTTTGCCGTTCACGCAGGCGTTGACCCGCGCGCCCTGATCCGCGCTGTCTGGCAATCCCTGCGCGCGGGGCGTGTGGTGTCAGGCGGATCGACCCTGACCATGCAGGTCGCGCGGCTGCTGGAGGATGGACCGACGGGCAGCATTTCCGGCAAACTGCGCCAGATCAGGGTCGCCTTGGCGCTGGAGCGGCGCATCGGCAAGGCGGGCGTGCTGGACCTGTATCTGGCGCTGGCCCCGTTTGGCGGCAATGTCGAAGGCATCCGCGCCGCGTCACTGGTATGGTTCGGGCGGGAACCGGCGCGGCTGACGACCGCGCAAGCCGCGCTGCTGGTGGCCCTGCCGCAATCGCCCGAGACGCGCCGCCCCGACCGCGATCCCCGCGCTGCGCGGGCCGCGCGGGATCGGGTGCTGACGCGGATGGCGGCGCTGGACGTGATCGACGATAGCGCCCTGCAAGCCGCGCTGTCAGATCCTGTGCCGATGACACGCCGCGCCTTTCCTGCGCTGGCCCCGCACCTGTCCGACCGCGCCCGCGCGCTGGACCCGAAGGCCGCCACGCATCACCTGACGCTTGACGCCGACCTCCAAGCGCGGCTGGAACGGCTGGCCGCCGACACCCTGCGCGGCATGCGGCCCGACCTGTCCATCGCGCTGGTGGTGGCGGATCACCGCACGGGCGACATGCTGGCCTCGGTCGGGTCGGCCGCCTTCAGCGATGCGCGCGGCGGCTATGTCGATATGACAACGGCGCTTCGGTCGCCGGGATCGACCCTGAAACCGCTGATCTATGCGCTGGCCTTCGATCAGGGACTGGCGCATCCCGACACGATCATCGCCGACAGGCCCGTGGCCTTTGGCACCTATGCCCCACAGAACTTTGACCGCCAGTTTCGCGGCGAGGTGCGGGTGGCCGATGCGCTGCGGCTGTCGCTGAACATCCCGGTGGTCATGCTGACCGACGCGCTGGGCCCGCCCGCCCTGATGGCGGCGCTGCAACGGTCGGGCGCGCAGCCACGTCTGGCGGGGCGCGCGGGGCTGGCGGTGGCCTTGGGCGGTGTGGGTCTGACGCTGGAGGATCTGGTGCAGTTGTATGCCGGACTGGCCCAAGGCGGGCTGGCGCAGCCGCTGCACTGGCAGCGCAGTGCTGCCGCGCGTCAGCGCATCACCGGGGCGGCGGCGGCGTGGCAGGTCGGGCATATCCTGTCCGCGCTGCCGCCGCCCCCCGGAGCACCGCCGCTGCCTATCGCGTGGAAAACCGGCACCTCATACGGGCACCGCGATGCCTGGGCGATCGGCTATGACGGCGCGCATGTGGTGGGCGTCTGGCTGGGGCGGCCCGATGGCACGCCGGTGCCGGGCGCATTTGGTGCCGATCTGGCAGCCCCACTGCTGTTTCAGGCGTTCCAGCAACTGGGCGCGGTCACGCCCCTGCCGCCACCCCCGCCCGACACGCTGATGCCCGGCAGCGCGTTGCCGCCGCCGCTGCAACGGTTCCGCCCGCGTGACGCGCTGTTTGTCGCCGCAACGGACGCGCCAGAGCTGGCGTTTCCGCCCGATGGCGCGCGGCTGACGCTGGATCAGGGCGCGCTGGCGCTGAAACTGCGCGCGGGGGTGCCGCCGTTCACCGTGCTGGGCAATGGCGCGCCGTTGCTGACAGGCGTGACCCGGCGCGAAGTCTGGCTTGATGGATTGGCCCCCGGTTACCTCGCCCTGTCGGTGATCGACGCGCGGGGGCGGGTCGCACGGGCCAGCTTGCGGCTTGATTAAGCTAATTCCGCCCGCGCATAGCCCTGAATGAACAACAGCGCGGTCAGGTCGCCATGGTTGACGCGGATATCGCATTGCGCCTGCACGGACGGTTTCGCGTGCAGCGCCACGCCCGTGCCCGCCGCGCCCAACATGCCCAGATCATTCGCGCCATCGCCCACCGCAATGACATCGGCGGGCGTCAGGTGCAGCCGGTGCGTGATCCGCGCCAAGGCATCGACCTTGGCCTGCCGCCCCAGAATGGGCCGCGCCACCTCGCCGGTCAACAGGCCGCCCGCCATCAGCAGGGTGTTGGCGTGGTGTTCGTCGAACCCCAGCCGCGCAGCAACAGCCCCGGTAAAGGCGGTAAACCCGCCCGACACCAGTGCCGCATGGGCGCCATTCGCCCGCATTGTCGCCAGCAATTCCGGCCCCCCCGGCATCAGCGTAATCCGTTCCGCCAACACGCGGTCGATGACCGACACCGGCAGACCGCGCAATAAAGCGACGCGCTCGATCAGCGCCGCCTCGAAATCCAACTCGCCGTTCATCGCCCGCGCGGTGATGGCGGCGACATGCGCACCGACCCCCGCCATGTCGGCCAGTTCGTCGATACATTCCTGCCTGATCATCGTGCTGTCCATGTCGGCCAGCAGCATCGCCTTTTTCCGCCCGCCCGCGCGCTGGAAAATCAGGTCCACGCCGTCGCGCTGCAAATCTTCCCACAGGGTCCAGCGATCATCGGGCAGGGCGTCCAGCCGGAACTCTGCCGCCTCGGCGTCAGACAGCCAGACCACCAGCCCATCCCCCAGATCGCGCGCCAGCGTCGTGACGTGATGGGCGTCCAGCCCGCCGGGACGGGCAATCAGCGTGGCGGTGAACATGGCGCAGCCTCCGTTTTCGCCCCGATGCCACAGCGCGGGCGGAAAAGCCAGTCAGCCCAAAAACTCAGCGGCGCCGGAACGGTTGCGCGATCAGACGGTCCAGCCATTGATCACGCAACCCGCCGTAAATCCCGATACCGAACCGGATCGGCCCCGCCGCCTGCACGCGATGAGTGCCAAGGGCATGGTCCCAGATCGACAGGGCAAAGCCATAGTTGCTGTCGGTTTCATCGCGCCGGTCCGAATGGTGGATGCGGTGCATTTCCGGCGTCACGATCACCCGGCGCAGCGCGCGTTCCAGCCGTGCGGGCAGCGCGACATTCGAATGGGTGAACAGCGCGGTGGCGTTCAGGATCACCTCGAACACCAGCACCGCGACCGGCGGCAGACCCAGCGCCACCACCAGCGCGATCTTGATCGCCATCGACAACAGAATCTCCAGCGGATGAAACCGCAGCGCCGTTGTCACATCCATCGCCGGGTCGGCGTGATGCATCCGGTGCAACCGGCACAGCGCGGGCACCTTGTGGAACACCACATGCTGGCCCCAGATCGCGAAATCCAGCAGCAGGATGCCCAGCGGAACGGCCAGCCACGCGGGGGCTGCAAGGATGTTCAACAGCCCCACGCCCTGTGCCGCCGCCCAGACCGCCGCCCCCGTGGCCAGCACCGGAAACACCAGCCGCAGGATCGCGGTATCCACCGCCACCAGCGCCAGATTATTGGCCCAGCGGATCAGCCGCGGCACCTCGGCCCGCCTGTGCGGCGCGGCCAGTTCCCAGATCGCCATCAGGGTCAGCACGCCCAGAAAGGCCGCCAGCCGGATCGTGCTTTCATGGGGCAGTTCGGTCATGCGCGCCTCTTGTATTCAATTTCGCAGATGTATTCCGTGACCCTGCACACGGCAAGTAACGATGCGGTCACAAAGTTTCCGATCCGCTGCCCCATGCGTCGCTTTTGCGCGCTGATCCGTCGTCTGCCTGCCATTTTCGCGCTTGCGATGTGATCACGCGCCATTTAGCGGTGGTCGTGGGACACCCCTTCCCAACAAGGGGCGCTGATCTGGAAGGATAGCATATGACGACCACGACCCCCGCAACGCGGCCCGCGAACCCGCGTTTTTCCTCTGGCCCCTGCGCCAAGATCCCCGGTTTTTCCCTGGACATGCTGGCTGACGCGCCCCTGGGCCGCTCGCACCGCGCCAACGTCGGCAAGGCGAAACTGAAAGCCGCGATTGACGGCACCCGCGATATTCTGGGTATCCCTGCGGATTATCGCATCGGCATCGTGCCCGCCTCTGACACCGGCGCCGTTGAAATGGCGATGTGGACGATGCTGGGCGCGCGCAAGACCACGATGGTCGCCTGGGAAAGCTTTGGCGAAACCTGGGTCACCGATGCCGTCAAGCAGTTGAAACTCGACGCCATCGTGCGCACCGCGCCCTACGGGCAGATCGTCGATCTGGCCTCCGTCGATTTCGACACCGATGTGGTGTTTACGTGGAATGGCACCACGTCGGGTGTGCGCGTGCCCAATGGCGACGCGATCCCGGCGGACCGCGCGGGCCTGACGATTTGCGACGCGACCAGCGCGGCCTTTGCGATGGACCTGCCCTGGGACAAGCTGGATGTGGTCACATTCAGCTGGCAAAAGGTGCTGGGTGGCGAGGCCGCGCATGGCATGATCGTGCTGTCGCCCCGCGCGGTGGAACGGCTGGAAAGCTATACGCCCGCATGGCCGCTGCCCAAGATTTTCCGCCTGACATCGAAGGGCAAGATTACTGAGGGCATTTTCGTGGGCGAGACGATCAACACGCCCTCGATGCTGGCGGTCGAGGATTATCTGGTGGCGCTGGACTGGGCGCGCGCGCAGGGCGGCCTCACGGGCCTGATCGCGCGGGCGGATGCCAATGCGAAGGTGATCCATGATTTCTGTGCCACGCATGACTGGCTGACCAATCTGGCCGAAGATCCGGCGACTTGGTCGAATACGTCCGTTTGCCTGAAATTCACCGACGCGCGGATCACCGATGGCGCGGGTTTTGCCAAGGCGGTGGCCAAGCAGCTGGAAACCCAAGGCGTCGGCCTTGATATCGGCGCGTACCGCGACGCGCCCCCCGGCCTGCGCATCTGGTGCGGATCGACGGTGGAAACGGCGGATATCGCCGCGCTGATGCCGTGGATCGACTGGGCGTTCCAGTCTGAAATCGCCGCGCTTTGACCCCGTAGGTCGGC
>CAMCVS010000013.1 GCA_945881965.1 Paracoccus haematequi
CAGCCGACGTGATACAGCGAGGCAAACAGCCGCGGTTCCAGACTGTCGGACGCGAACGTGTCGCCCCCGGTCAGCACGGACACCGCGTCATGGCTGTGCAGGCTTTCCTGATGGCTGGCCACCACGCGGAAATCGCCGACGCGCTCGTCGTCCTGCAACTGTTCGCAGAACAGCCGCGCGGCATCTTCGACAAAGATCGGATTGGCGGCGTTCAGTTCCGCAAAGGCTTGCTCATCCTCGCGTTTCACCATCACCTGCGTTTCGGTCGGCACGGCGGTGCGCGCCATCCCGATGACATCCTCGAACCACAGCACCGCACCCTCATTGATCACCAAGGACAGCCGCGCGACCGAGCGCTGCGAATGGGGCGTCGCCAGTTGCCCGCGATACTGCCGCGCATGTTCCGACAGTTCCAGCGAACAGGGGCAGGTCGAGGAATAGACATAATCCAGGTGCATGACCTTTTTCCGCACCCCGGCCTTTTCCACCAGTTCCAGCGCGATATCGTAATACTGATACCCTTCCAGCCCTGACCGCAGCGACGCGATCTTGACCGGATAGCGGAACCGCATTTGCAACCGCGCGTCAAAGCTGCCCAGATCGTGGATATAATCGTCCAGCGCGGCTTCCATCGTGCCGAAACTAAAGGTCTTTTCGGCATGCTTATAGAATGACCGCATGATGCGGCTCATGTTGATGCCCTTCTTGTCGGCCTCAAGGCTGACAGTGCCGGTCACGCTGGTTTCCACGGTGATATCACCGCCGTCGCGGGTCTGGAACCGGATCGGCAGGCGAAAGTTGGAAATCCCCACATGCTGGATTTGCTGGCGCGCGCCCTTGATCAGCGAGGACGGGCCGTTTTGCAGGTCGGGCAACGTGTCCTTGTAGGCGTCCGTCACCTCGAACGCATAGGGATAGGCGCGCGACAGCGCCGGATAGCTGTCGGGGTCGACGCTGACCAGCCGTGCCAGAGCCGGGTCCAGATCGGTCACTTCGGCGTCTGAAGCTTGCGCCACCCAGGCGCGCAAGCGCGACAGGGCCTCTTCGGCCTCGGCGCGCGACGGCAGACGGCTGAAGTCCGGTGTATGAAAATTCATCTCTATCCCCCTGTCCGGTGCCGCGCCTTATACCCAAGCACGCCGCCCCGATGTCCCATTTGCCAGATCACTACGTGGGGTCGCCGCCGTCGGATCACAATCATCGCGCGATTGGCCGCGTTGGGATCAGATCGCGTCCAGCCCCGCGCGCAGGTCCGCGATCAGGTCGGCGGGGTCTTCCAGCCCGACGGACAGCCGCAGCAAACCGGGCGAAATCCCCAGTTTCCGCTTCTGATCCGCAGGCAGGCGTTGATGCGTGGTGGTGGCAGGATGGGTGATAATCGACTTGGCATCGCCCAGATTGTTCGAGATCACGATGACGTGAAGCGCGTTCATCATCCGGAACGCCGCCGCCTTGGCGCTGTCCGCGTCACCTGCGACCTCCATCGCCAGAACCGTTCCCCCCGACCCGGTCTGCGCCATGGCCAGCGCATGTTGCGGATGGTCCGCCAGGCCGGGAAAGATCACGCGGGCCAGTTTCGGATGCCCCTGCAACGCGCGCGCTATTTGCAACGCGCTGTCCGCTTGCGCGCGCACGCGCAGGTCGATGGTTTCCAGCCCCTTCAGCATGATCCAGGCCGTGAACGGCGACATCGCGCCGCCCGTGTGCTTCATATAGGGTTCAACCGTCTTGCGGATGAAATCGCGTGTGCCCAGGATCACGCCGCCCAAGGCACGCCCCTGCCCGTCCACATGCTTGGTGGCCGAATAAATCACCACATCGGCACCTTGCGCGATGGCGCGCGAATAGACCGGCGTGGCGAACACGTTATCCACCACCACCAGTGCGCCCACCGCATGGGCCATTTCCGCGACAGCGGCGATATCCACCACCTCCAGCGTCGGGTTGGACACGGATTCAAAGAACGCAGCCTTGGTGCCCGGCCGCAGCGCCGCGCGCCACTGGTCCAGATCGGTGCCATCGACAAAGGTCACCGTGACGCCATAGCGGGTCAGCACCTCTTCGAGGATATAGAGGCAAGACCCGAACAGCGCGCGCGCCGCCACCACATGATCGCCCGCGCGCAGCATGGCGCAGAGCGCGCCGTTGACCGCGGCCATGCCGGATGCGGTGGCAAAGGCATCTTCCGCCCCTTCCAGCGCCGCCATGCGGTCCTCGAACATCGCCACGGTCGGATTGCCATAGCGGGCATAGATGAACTCGTCCGGCCCCAGCGCCTGAAACCGCGCTTCGGCCTGTTCGGCGCTGGCATAGACGAATCCTTGGGTCAGGAAAATCGCCTCGGACACCTCGCCATACTGGCTGCGACGGGTGCCGCCATGCACCATCTGGGTGCGTTTTCCATAGGTCCGGTCCATACCTGCCTCCGTTGCGCTGAGCGCATGAAAAAACCCCCGGACGCGGTCAGGCGCGGGGGGTCCCTCGGCTGCCCATTTTAGCGGTGTGTTTAACGTGGCCCGCAATCCGGAAACAAATCGCCACGCCGCAGGATTTACGCCGCCGCTTGCCTGACGTCAACGGCGCGCGGCGTCATGTCCGCGTTACCCAGCCGTCATGTCGCCGTCGCACCGCAGCATTATTGCAGCCGGAATTGTCCTCTGGGGGTCTGCCGGTGCCTCTTGTCAGAATCAATGCGTTAGGAACCGATCCTGTGCTGCATGGCACGGGCGGCTGTCCGCTGGACGCCTTGGCCGCAGCGGCACAGGGCGCGGGTCCGGTCATCCTGATGCTGCACGGGTTCAAGTTTCTGCCCGGTGACCCGGTGCATTGCCCGCATGGCCATATCCTTGCGCTGGATGACGCGAACCCCTGCCCAAAATCAGTCAGCTGGCCGCTGCGCCTTGGATTTGGTGCGGGCGATGCCGACGAAGGGCTGGCCGTCGCCTTTGGCTGGTCCGCGCGCGGGTTGCCGGGGCAGGTCTATCACCGTGCAGCAGAGGCGGGCGTGGCACTTGCGCGCACCATCCGCATGATCCGTGCCACAGCGCCCGACCGCCCCATCCATGCTATCGGCCATTCGATGGGCGCGCGGGTGATCCTGCAAGCGCTGCCGCATCTGGAACCCGGCGATCTGACGCGCGCGCTGTTGCTGGCCGCCGCCGAATACCGCAGCGTGGCGGATACTATGCTGGATACGCCCGCCGGGCGCAGTGCCGAGGTGATCAACGTCACCTCGCGCGAGAATGACCTGTTCGATTTCCTGTTCGAACGCATCGTGCCTGCGCCCCGGCGCGGCGATGTGGCGCTGGGGGCCGGGCTGACACCGGGGGATGGGCGGTTGACGCTGCCGATCGACAATCCCGGTCTGTTGGGCCTCTTGGCACGGCGCGGCATTGCGGTGGACGCGCCCCGCGCGATGGTCTGCCATTGGTCGCCCTATCGTCGCGCGGGCGTGTTCGATCTGTATAGCGCGCTGTTGCGCCGCCCCGAAGCCTTGCCGCTGTCGGCGTTGGCCGCCGCCCTGCCGACCACCCACGCGCCGCGCTGGTCACGTCTGCGCGCCGGACTTGCCCCCCGCCTGCCCGCGCGCACGGGCTTTGCCCCGCCGCTGCATACCGCTTGATCCGGCAGGACGGGCGGGCGATGCTGACCGCGCCGCAACCCGGAGACCGCCATGCCGTCACCCGTTTCTTCACCCGCTCCTGCCGCGATCGACCTATATTACTGGCCCACGCCGAATGGCTGGAAAATCTCGATCGCGCTGGCAGAAATGGGCCTGCCTCATGCCGTGCATCTGGTGAATATCGGCAAGGGCGAACAGTTCCGTCCCGAGTTTCTGGCGATCAGCCCGAACAACCGCATGCCCGCCATTGTAGATCCGGATGGCCCCGATGGCGCGCCGATTGCGATCTTTGAATCGGGTGCGATCCTGCAATATCTGGCGCGCAAGACCGGGCAGTTCTATGGCGCAACCGAACGCGACCGCATCGCGGTGGATCAGTGGCTCATGTGGCAGATGGGCGGCGTCGGCCCGATGGCGGGTCAGGCGCATCATTTTCTGAAATTCGCGCCCAATGCCACGCCGCCGCAGGATATCCCCTATGCCAAGGACCGCTACCGGTCCGAGGTGGCGCGGCTGTACACAGTGCTGAATGGGCAACTGGCGCGGCACGCCTTCGTCGCGGGCGATTTCCTGTCTATTGCGGATTTCGCGATCTGGCCTTGGGCGTCGCTGTGGGAAGGCCAGCAGCAAAGCCTGGAGGACAAGCCGCATCTGGCGCGCTGGCTGCAAGAAATGGCGGCGCGTCCGGGTGTGGTCGCAGGCCGTGCCTTGCACGCTGACCTGCGCCCCGCTGATCCTCTCCGAAAAACCTGACCCGCAAGGTCTAGTCCTCTTTGCCCTCGCCATAGCGGCGAAACAGCCCGCCTTGGGCGACAAAGAACCCGAACACCGCCAGCGACAGCCCGAAGGTCTTGAACCAGACCCAGGTTTCGGTGGTCTGGGTCCGCCAGATCGCCTCGTTGACCACCGCCAGCGCCAGAAAGAACAGGCACAGCCGCCGCGTCAGGATCATCCAGCCGTCGTGCTGCAACGGCATCATCTCTTCCATGACGGTGCGCAGATAGCTTTGCCCCCGGATCAGCCCCACCCCCAAGATCGCCGCGAACAGCAGATAGATGAAGGTCGGTTTCATCTTGAAGAACCGCTCATCGTTCAGCCACACCGACAGCCCGCCGAACACCACGATCAACACCAAGGTCAACAGTTGCATGGGCGACACCCGCCCGCTGAGCACCGTCAACAGCCCGGTGGTGAACATCATCAGCGGCACAAACCCTGCGGTAGCAAGGATAAAGCCGTCATAGTCGCGGCCTTTGATGATGAAGGTCTGATCCTTCAGCAGGAAATAGGCCGCGAAAAACAGCAGCACCGGGCCGATTTCCAGCGCGGATTTGACGAACGGATTTAACTCGCGATGGGCCATGTCTGTCTCCCTAGCCGCCAAATTCCACGATCACGGCGCCCAGCGCAATCAGACACATCAACGCAACGCGGCGCGGCCCCACGGTTTCGCGCAGCACCAGCCAGCCGATCAGCGCGGCGAACACGGTTGATGTCTCGCGCAGCACCGCCGCCTCGCCCACCTTGTCCAGCCGGGTGGCCATCATCACGCAGCCGAAACTGCCCCAGGCCACGAACGCCCCGATCAGGCCGCGCCGCATCAGCGGGGCCAGCGCAACGCCCGACATCCGCGCCCGCAGCCGCGGCACCAGCGCGAACATCACCGGGAAATCCATCGCGGCCAGGAAAAAGAACCACGCCAGAAACGTGAACGGGTCCGCCGCCTGCCGGATGCCCCACGCATCATAGGTGGTATAGACCGCCACCATCAGCCCTGTCAGCACCGCATAGCCCAGCGCCGGCAACAGCGTGTCGCGCGCGGTGTCGAGATACATCAGGTTATAGACCGCCAGCCCGAAAATGCCGGTCAACAGCACCGCCACCCCCAGCCATTGCGTCAGGGTATAGGTCTCGCCAAAGATGATCATCGCGCCAAAGATGGTAAACAGCGGCCCCATCCCGCGCACCACCGGATAGACCACGGTATAGGCCCCCCGGTCATAGGACAGCGACATCAACACCTTGTAGGTGAAATGGATCACCACCACGCCGGCAAAGATCGGCCACATATGCGGCTCTGGCCATGGCACAAGGAACAATGCCACCGGGGCCGAGATCACCACAAGACTAAGATCAATCGCCAGCCGCGTGATCCAGGGGTCATGACGGCCCTTTTGCAGCGCACCGAACACCGCATGCAAGAATGCCGCCGTCAGCGCGAGGATCAGCGCCATCTGCGCGCCCGCAGGGGTATCGGCAAGGCTGACGAGCCAGGCGCTCATGCCAGCGTCACGCGGGATCGGGCGTCAGAGGGGGCCAGCCCCCGCCCTGCGGGCCCCCCGGAGTATTTGGGGCAAGATGAATACGGAAGGCTCATTCCCGGTCGAGGCCTACCAACGCGCGGGCGAAATCCTGCGGGTCGAACGGGGCCAGATCGTCGATCTGTTCGCCCACCCCGATGGCATGGATCGGCAGGCCGAAGCGGTCGGCCAGCGCCACTAGCACGCCGCCCTTGGCGGTGCCGTCAAGCTTGGTCATCACCAGGCCCGAGACATCGGCGATCTTGCGGAACACCTCGACTTGGGCCAGCGCGTTCTGGCCCGTGGTGGCATCCAGCACCAGAAGCGTGGTATGCGGCGCAGAGGGATCGACCTTGCGCAACACGCGGACGATCTTGGCCAGCTCCTCCATGAGGTCAGCGCGGTTCTGCAACCGCCCCGCCGTGTCGATCATCAACAGGTCCGCGCCGTCGGCCTGCGCACGGGTCAGCGCATCAAAGGCGAGGCTGGCGGGATCTGATCCTTCGGGCGCGGTCAGCACCGGCACACCGGCGCGGGTGCCCCAGACCTGCAACTGTTCCACCGCCGCCGCACGAAACGTGTCACCCGCCGCGATCACCACCGATTTGCCGGCCGCGCGGAATTGCGATGCCAGCTTGCCGATGGTCGTGGTCTTGCCGGACCCGTTCACGCCGACGACCAAAATCACCTGCGGGCGTTTGGGCAACAGCGGCAGTGGCCGCGCGACGGGATCAAGGATGCGGGCGATCTCGTCGGCCAGCGCGGACTTGATCTCGGTCACGGACAGCCGCTTGCCAAACCGCCCCTGCGCCAGATTAGCCGCGACCCGGGCCGAGGTATCGACGCCCATATCGGACTGGATCAGCAAATCTTCGAGGTCTTCCAGCATCTTGTCGTCAAGGACGCGCCGCGCGCCATCCTCGCGGCCCAAGAGCCGCCCAATGAGGCCCGGCGTTGCGGCGGGCGCATCGTCACGGACCAGCGCGGACAGGCCGTCGTCGAGTTTCGCCGAGGACCGGAACAGACGGTCCTTGAGCTTGCCGAAAAGGGACATGGTGCTGCCTTTTGCCATCCGGGTCATCTCACCTAAGCGCAACCGCCCGCATTGGAAAGACCCGGCTTGGCTGTATCCCGGATCGCGCTTGACCCGCCTGCGCAACATTCCGCGAGGGGCGGGCGGCGGGGCTGGCGCTTTGCCCGCGCATCGGGCAATTTGCGGGCATGAAACATTTGTCTTTCCTTGTCGTTCTGCTTTGCACCCTTGCGGGGTCGGTCACCGCAGCCGAGACCCGGCTGTCGGCGGCGGAATTCGACGCCTATACCCGTGGCAAGACGTTCTATTACGGGTCGATGGGGCGGCCCTATGGTGGCGAGGAATATCTGGACGACCGCCGCGTGCGGTGGTCGTTTCTGGACGGCGAATGCAAGGACGGGCGCTGGTACGAGCAGGCCGATGAAATCTGTTTTGTCTATGACGACAACCCCGATCCGCAATGCTGGAGCTTTGCCATCGGCGGACGCGGGTTGATCGCACGTTTTGGCGGCGATTCTGCGCAAAGCGAGCTGTATGAGGTCGAACAAAGCGCCGAGCCCCTGCTGTGCACCGGCCCCAAGGTCGGGGTATAGCCTGATGCATTTGAACCAGTTTTGCGTGATTTGCGCGGTCTGCCACTAACCTGCGGCAAGGATTGGTTCAGGCTTGCCCGCGATGCTGATGCCAAAGGGGCGGTGGCGTGGGATTTTTTCTGGCAACATCTGGCACGTGGGGCCTGATCCTGATCGCGGCGCTGTTTGCGCCGGGATTGGCGGGATGGGCTTTGGCGGCGGTCACGCTGGGAGTGTTCGCGATTGACGTGATCGCCGCGCGGGCGGGTGCGGCGCGGGAATTTCCTGCCGCAGACGCGTTGTTGGTCGGGCTGGGATTGGCCGCGCCCGTGTTGGTCGCGGCTGTGGTCTGGGCGTTGGCCGGAGGCACCGGCGGGGTGTTTCTGGCGCTCGCTGCGATCATCTGGCTGGGTCAGGTCGGCCATCCGGCGGCGCATGAGTTGATCCATGCAAAACGTATGCTGCCGCGCGCCTTGGGCCGGACAATTTATGCAATGCTTGGGATGGGCCACCACGTCAGCGCGCATTTGCGGGTGCATCATGCCCATGTCGCCACGCCACTGGACCCGATGAGCGCGCCCTTGGGCATGGGGTTCTGGGCCTATGCGCCCCGCGCCTGGATTGGCGGGTTTCGCGCCGGGTGGCGGGCCGAGGCGCGAACACAGCGGCGGGGCGCTGTGCATCCTTATCTGGTCAATGCGGCCGTTGCCGGGGCTGCGCTGGCGCTGGCGGCAATGGCCGGGCCGGGTGGGCTGCTGGCGCTGGTGATTCTGGCGGCGGGGTTTCAATTGCAGGTGCTGCAATCGGATTACGTGCAGCATTACGGTCTGCGCCGTCACGCCACCGCCACCGGATTTGCGCCGGCGACCGCGCACCATGCGTGGAACAGCGGCCATTCCGGGTCATCGGCCCTGATGCTGAACGCGACGCGCCATTCCGATCACCACATCACGCCGGGGCGGCGGTTCGACCAACTGGACCTTGGCGCCGCGATGCCGCGCCTGCCCGCGCCCCTGCCGCTGATGGCGGCGCTGGCGCTGGTTCCGCCCTTGTGGCGGCGCGTGATGGACCCGCGCGCGCGGCGCTACAGCAGCGAACCTTGAGTGGGCGGCGCGTCCGACCTGGGTTTGCGGGGTTTCGCGGGCGGGGCGGAGGCAGGGGTCACCGCCAGCCGTGCGTCCGAAAATTCGATTTCCAGCGTTGGCTGCGCACCGGCCACGGCAGCCGAGGTCACGGGCACGCCGCCTGCCCCGCGCACCACGGCATAACCGCGCGCCAGTGTGGCGCGATAGCCCAAGGTGTCGTGCAGACGGTCCATCGCGGCGAGGCGGTCGGCGCACAAGGTTTGTGTGCGCAGCAAGGCCGCGTCCATCCGCGCGCCAAGGCTGGTCAGATCGCGCGCGCTGCGCGCCATGCGGTCGCGGATCGGCTGCGGCGTCAGGCGATCCGCGCGGCGGCCCAGCGCCTCGGCGCGGACGCTGAACAGCCGCAGCGCGGCGGGCGTCAATCGCGCATCCACCATAGCGATCCGCTGCGCGGATCCGCGCAGCAGCCCGCGCAGCAGCGCGGGACGCAAGCTGCCTCCGGCGCGCGCCAGCGCGGCGTGGCGACGTTCCACCCCCAGCCCCAAGGCGCGCGGCAGGCGTTCGCCTGCCGCATCCAGCCGCTGGCGCGGCCCCTCGACCAGCCCCCCCGCGCGCGGCAGCGCGCGCGCCAGATCGCGCAGGCTTTGCCTGCGCGCCCCAATCCCCTGCGCCAGTGCGCGCGCAAGGCGCGCGCCCTGATCCGCCGCCCAGACCGACAGGTCGGCGCGCACCGGCACCGCGATTTCGGCGGCTGCCGTCGGCGTCGGTGCGCGGCGGTCAGCGGCATGATCCAAGAGCGTGGTATCCGTCTCGTGCCCCACCGCCGAGATCAGCGGAATTCTTGAGGCCGCCGCCGCGCGCACCACCACCTCTTCGTTAAACCCCCACAAATCCTCGACCGACCCGCCGCCACGCGCCACGATGATCAGGTCCGGGCGTGGCACCACGCCCCCCGGCACCAGCGCGTTGAAGCCCCGGATCGCGGCGGCCACCTGCCCCGCGCAATCCTTGCCTTGCACCGCCACCGGCCACAGCAACACCCGGCGCGGAAACCGGTCGCGCAGCCGGTGCAGGATGTCGCGGATCACCGCGCCCGACGGCGAGGTCACCACCCCGATCACCTCGGGCAGGAACGGCAGCGCCTGTTTGCGCGCAGGATCAAACAGCCCTTCCGCCTGCAACGCCAGCCGCCGATTTTCCAGCATCGCAATCAGCGCGCCCAAGCCCGCCGGGGCCATATCCTCGATCACCACCTGATACTTGGACTGCCCCGGAAACGTCGTCAGCTTGCCGGTGACGACCACCTCGAGCCCCTCTTCGGGGCGCATGGTCAGGCGGCTTGCCGTGCCCTTCCACATCACACCCGCGATCACCGCCCGGTCATCCTTCAGGTCCATGTAGATATGCCCGGATGAGGGGCGCGAGATGCGGCCCAATTCACCCCGGATGCGGACATGGGAAAACTCGCCCTCGATGAAGCGTTTGATCACGCCGGACAATTCCGACACGGTAAACTCGGGCGCATTGCCGGATGGCATGTCGTCGATCAGGTCCATTTGCGCCTCCGGCTTGCCACGGGTCAACCGTCACCTTAGAACGCCCTGACACCGAAAGCAAAGCCATGGGGCCAAGCGGGAGCGCGCGATGAACATCCTTATCCTTGGGTCCGGCGGGCGGGAACATGCGCTGGCCTGGGCCACGCTGCAAAACCCGAAATGCGACAAGCTGATCGTGGCACCGGGCAATGCGGGGATCGCGGCGATTGCCGAATGTGCCGATCTGAACATCCTGAACGCGGGCGCGGTGGCCGAGTTCTGCACCGAGAACGCCATTGAATTTGTCATTATCGGACCCGAGGCCCCCTTGGCCACCGGTGTGGCCGACCGGCTACGCGAAGCGGGGCTGCTGGTGTTCGGCCCCTCGGCCGCCGCCGCGCGGCTGGAGGCGTCAAAGGCCTTCACCAAGGATATCTGCGACGCGGTCGGCGCGCCCACCGCGGCTTGGGCGCGGTTCACCGATGCAGAGGCCGCGCGCGCCTATATCCTCACCCAAGGCGCGCCCATAGTGATCAAGGCCGACGGGCTGGCCGCCGGCAAGGGCGTGATCGTGGCGATGTCGCTGGACGACGCGCTGGCGGGCGTCGATGCCATTTTCACCGATTTCGGCGGGCCGGGGGCCGAGGTGGTGATCGAAGAGTTCATGACAGGCGAAGAGGCGTCGTTCTTTGTCCTCGTCGATGGCGACACCGTGCTGCCCATCGGCACCGCGCAGGACCACAAACGCGTGGGCGACGGCGACACAGGCCCGAACACCGGCGGCATGGGGGCCTATTCGCCCGCCCCGGTGCTGACAGACGCCGTGGCCACGCGCGCACTGGACACCATCATCCGCCCCACCATGGCCGAAATGGCACGGCGCGGCACACCCTATCAAGGCGTGCTCTATGCCGGTCTGATGATCGCGGACGGTATCCCCCGGCTGGTCGAATACAACGCCCGCTTTGGCGACCCGGAATGTCAGGTGCTGATGATGCGGCTTGGCGCGCAGGCGTTCGACCTGATCCACGCCTGCGCCGAAGGGCGGCTGGCGGGCGCGCAGGTGACCTGGGCCGATGACCACGCGCTCACCGTGGTGATGGCCGCCGACGGCTATCCCGGCACCCCCCGCAAGGGCAGCGTGATCGGCGGGCTCGACGCCCTGCCCGAATCCAGTCACGCCATGGTGTTTCACGCCGGAACTGTGGCGCAGGATGGCCAGATCATCGCCAATGGGGGTCGGGTGCTGAACGTCACCGCGCGCGGTGCGACGCTCCGCGAAGCGCGCGACCGCGCCTATACCATGGTCGATGCCATCGACTGGCCCGAGGGCTTTTGCCGCCGCGACATCGGCTGGCGCGCCCTCACATGAAACAGCCCATGAAACAGCCTTTGAAACAACGCCCCCACCGCGTCCGTCCGGCCGCGCTGCTGCCACTGCGCCTTTACCGCCTCGACGGCGCGCAGTTGCACTGCTCCCGCGAAGACGGCTCCGCGCTGTGGCAGATCGACCTCGCCCGCGTCACCCGCGCCGAATGGCGCAGCGCAAAGGCGGGGCAAAGCCTGACGCGGGTGCTGCGGCTGACCACGCCGGACGCGTGGCACGACATCCGCCAGCATCTGGCCCGCCGCGCGTACATCGGCGGCCCCGATGACATGGCCTTCCGCGCCGCCGCCGCCGCCACGCTGCGCGCGCTGCAAACCGCGCAACCGGCGCTGCGGGTGGAAACCGGCGCATCCGATGTTCAGGCGCTGGCGCTGTTCGCCATCGGCCTGGCCAGCCTTGGCGCAGCGCTTGCCCTGCCGGTCTGGACGGTGCTGCGCGGCGATGGCTGGGGCGCGCTGCTGGAATGGGCGATGCCCGCAATCCTCGCGCTGTTCCTTGGCCTCAGCCTGGTGCGCGGCTATGGACCGGGTCGGGCGCGGCTCTGGCAAGCCCCGACCGACATCGCAACCACGCTGGAAACCGTGGACTAATCACGCCTTACGGCTTACAGGTCAGACTGTCCGGCCCCGCATAACGGCCCAGATCGCGGGTCACGATAGCACCACTCTCCAGCCGCGCCGCCAGCACCCGCTGCCAGTCACTGCTGGCCAGCACCATCTCGGGCCCCTGCCCGCAGTCGAAAATGCCACCCGCGATGTAATCCCAGCCGATCTGGTGATTGCTGAACCCGTCCGCCGCCGCGACCTCGGTCAGACCCCCCGCCGCAAACCGCCAGACCCGCAGGATCTGTGCCAGATGCGGGCGATCCACGAAGGCGATCTCGATCCGCCCGTCCCCATCCAGATCCGCTGCCCCGACCGGGGCCAGCCACCGGTTGCGGCTGCCGATATGCGGGGTGGCCGTAATCCGCCCCGCCGCGCTCCACACCGCCAGCCGCGCGCCCTTCGTCAACGACGATTCCACCACGATCACCTCGGCCGCGCCATCGCCGTCCAGGTCCGCCAGACGCGGCGCGATATCTTCGAACACCAGCGTCTCGGGCAGAACAAAGGTCTCCGTCCGCCCATCCGCCAGCCGGACCTGCAACGCGCCCCATTCCACCGCATCGCCCAACACGCCGTGATCATAACGCGTCGTGGGCTGGGTATATTCCGCCGCCACAATCTGCGCCGACACCGCCGCCGCCGACATCGCGCCGATCACACTCAGGACCATCATCAAAATGCGCATCTTGGGCTTCTCTGGTTCATAACTATCCCGGGGGGTCAGGGGGGCTGGCCCCCCTGCGACGCCGCAACTCAGATCTGCTTTTCCGGCATGTTCACCACCAGCCCGTCCATCGCCGCCGTCACCTTCAACTGGCAGGTCAGGCGCGACCGCACCGGATCGGGTCTCCACGCGAAATCCAGCATGTCGGCTTCCATGTCATCCTTGGCAGGCAGTTTCTCGACCCAGTCCGGCGCAACATAGACATGGCAGGTCGAACAGGCGCAGGCCCCGCCGCAATCGGCCTCGATGCCGGGGATGTTGTTGTCGCGCGCGCCTTCCATCACGGTCAGGCCGGGGGCGACATCGACCACATGCGCGGTGCCGTTGTGCTCGATATAGGTGATCCTGGCCATGGCGGGCTCCTTTGCAAATCCGGCTTATACCTAGCCAAGCCCTTGCCGCCGCGCCAGCGGATTTTCCGGCCCCCGCCATCACGGTATTGTCGCAGCCGCAAAATGTTCCTATAATGTTCCCCATGTCCTGGCCCCGCCCCCCTGCCGCGCTGACCGCTGCGCAACTGACGCTGCCGCCCGTGGGCGCGCGGGTGACGGTGGCGGGGCTGGTGATCCTGCGGCAGCGGCCTGGCACGGCCAAGGGCGTGGTGTTCGTGACGCTTGAAGATGAGACGGGCGTGGTCAACGTCATCATCTGGCAGAAACTGTTCGAACAGTTCCGCCGCGCGGTGATCGCGTCGCGCGCGCTGCGGGTGACGGGGCGGTTGCAGCGCGATCATGGCGTGACCCATGTGCTGGCCGAGGGGATCGAGGATATCACGCCGATGCTTGACCTGTTGCCGGGGCTGGACGCGGCGATGACGGCCCCAGACTCCACCGAAACCGCCGATACGGCCCGTCTTTCAGCCCGTCTTTCACCGCGCCTTTCACCCCGCACCGCTTTGCGCTAGACTGCGCCAACGCTCGCAAGACCCAGACCAAATGGGCAAACCGCGCAGGCAACCTTTCGATGATCCGACCCTTGTATTTCTGCGTCTTGGCCACCGTCACCCTGACGGGGTGCGACACCGTGTTGCCGCCCCGCGAACCCGAGGTCAGCCGCGCCCTGCAAGAAGCTCCGCCGGGGGCCGCGCCGGGGTCATGCTGGGGCAAACAGGTGACCCCCGCCATTGTCGAAACCGTCACCGATCAGGTGCTGATCCAGCCCGCCGAAGTGCGCGTGGATGGCAGTGTGACCGCGCAGGCGATTTATCGCACCGTGACCCGGCAGGAAATTGTCCGCCAGCGCAGCGAAACCTGGTTCGAAACCCCCTGCGATGACGCGCTGACGCCGGATTTCATCGCCACGCTGCAACGCGCCTTGGCCGCGCGCGGGCATTACCACGGTGCCATTGACGGCGAGATGTCGGCGCGCACCCGTGCCGCCGTACGGGCCTGGCAAGCGCCCGAAGGGCTTGATTCGGGCATCCTGTCGCTGGCGGCGGCGCGGCGGCTGGGATTGGTGGCCGTGGAACGCGACGCGGGTTGACCGGCCCTGCCCCCCTGCAAAACAAAAAGCGCACCGTTGCGGGTGCGCTTTTTTCTCTCTTTGATCAACAGCTTATTCGATGCTCAGCGCCACAAAACGCGGCTCGCCTGCACGGCGCACCAGCAGCAGAACCGATTTCCGCCCGGCATCCTTGGCCTGTTCGACGGCATCGGTCAGGTCCGACGGCATCTCGATGGCGGTTTGGCCGGCCTCGGTGATCAGGTCGCCGGGGCGCATCCCGCGCGCAAACGCCTCGGTGGTTTCCGCGACCTCACGCACCACCAGACCCGTCGCGTCATCCGCCAGCTTCAATTCAGCGCGCAGGTCCGGGGTCAGCGCGGCCACCGTCATACCCAGCACCGTGGCCTCGGCCGGGGCCTGATCCAGCGGGGCTGCGGCGGGCGTCGCGGCTTCGGCCTCTTCACGGCGGCCCAGCGTGATCTTCAGGGTTTCGGTCTTGCCATCCCGGAACACCACCAGACGCGCCAAGGCACCCACCTCGGCTTCGCCCACCTTGCGCACCAGCGCGCGGGTATCCGCGACCTCGACGCCGTCAAACGACAGGATCACGTCGCCCTGCAACAGCCCGCCGACTTTGGCCGGGCCTTCCGGCACGTCGGTGACCAGCGCGCCGGCGGCCTTGGGCAGGCCCAGCGATTCGGCCACCTCGGCGCTCACGTCCTGAATCCGCACCCCCAGCCAGCCACGGCGGGTTTCGCCGAACTGCTGCAACTGGGCCGCGACCTTGCTGACCACGTTCGACGCCATCGAGAACCCGATCCCGATCGACCCGCCATTGGGCGACAGGATCGCGGTGTTCACGCCGATCACCTCGCCGTCCATGTTGAACAGCGGCCCGCCCGAGTTGCCCCGATTGATCGCGGCATCCGTCTGGATGTAATCGTCATAGCTGCCCGACAGCGCGCGGTTGCGCGCCGACACGATGCCCGCGCTGACCGAGAACCCTTGGCCCAGCGGGTTGCCCATGGCGACGACCCAATCGCCCACGCGCATGTTGTCGGAATTGCCAAAGCTGACAAAGGGCAAGGGCTTGCCCGCCTCGACCTTCAGCAGGGCGATGTCGGTGTTCGGATCGCGCCCGATCAGCTTGGCGGGCAATTCCTCGCCCGAAAAAAACTCGATGATGATTTCATCAGCGGATTCAATGACGTGGTTGTTGGTGATGATGAACCCGTCTTCCGAAATCACGAACCCTGATCCCAGCGCCGAGGTGCGGCGCGGGCGGTCGCCTTGCCCATTGCGTTCCTGAAATTCGCGAAAGAAATCCTCGAACGGGCTGCCTTCGGGCACCACCGGGTTCGGCCCGCCGCGCGCGGCAACCGTGGTCGAGGTGGTGATGTTCACGACCGAGGGGCTGATTTTCGTGGCCAGTTCGGCAAAGCTGTCGGGGCGCGCAAAGGCCCCGGTGGCCTGCGCCAGCATCAGGATGGCCGTCAATAGCGTGACCATCAGGGCGCGGACAGCACCCGGCATCTGGTTGGGAACGGAAAGCGCCTGCGTTCTCATACCCGTTTCTCCTTCTGGCTTGTGAAGCATGTCTTGGGGGCCATCATTCTGACCACATGATGTATCTAGGCGGTCGTTCCTGCAACACAATCACGCAAAATACCCTGTCACCCCGATGTGAGCGTTTGACACATCATTTGGCGCAGTATCGCCGGATTGTTGCGCGGCAGGAAACGATACTGGAAACGATACTGGAAACGATAAAGGGCCAGCCGCGCGGCCAGCCCCCTGTCGTTGATTGCCGCGCAGATTATGGCGCAGGCCGCACCGTCGCGCGATCCGATTTCAGGTAATCGAAAAACTCGCTGTCCGGTGTCATCACCATGTTCGAGTTCGATCCCTTCAACGCCTGCTCATAGGCCTGCAAAGACCGGTAGAAGGCAAAGAATTCCTGATCCGCGCCAAAGGCTTCGGCGAAGATGCCGTTGCGCTGTGCATCGGCCTGACCGCGCACGATCTGGGCTTCTTTCTCGGCCTCGGACAGGGTTTCCACCACGGTCCGGTCAGCCAGCGCGCGCACCCGCTGCGCCGCTTCGTTACCGCGCGCGATTTCATCCGCCGCTTCGCGTTCGCGTTCGGCGCGCATCCGCGCAAACGTGGCCTCAAGGTTCTGGCTGGGCAGATTGGTCTGCTTCAGCCGCACATCGACCACGTCAAGCCCCAGCGACAGCGCCGCCGCCCGCGCCTGATCGCGGATGCGGTTCATCAGCCCGCGCCGGTCTTCCGACAGGATGGTGTCCGATGTGACCTGATCCGCACCCAGCACTTCGCGGATTTGCGCGTTCAGGATCGAGGCCAGCCGGTCCTCGGCCAGACGGATACCGCCTGCGCCCACGGCCTGCCGGAACCGCACCACATCGGCGATGCGATAGCGCGCAAAGGCGTCGACCACCAGACGGCGGTCATCTGACGGTGTGACTTCGATGGCTTCGGTATCCAGGCTCAGGATGCGGTCGTCGTATTTCACCACCTCCTGAATGAACGGGATCTTGAACGCCAATCCGGGGCTTTCCTTGACGGCCTTGATCTGACCGAATTGCAGCACCAGCGCCTTTTCGCGTTCGTCAACCACGAAGATCGACGAGATCACCGTGACCAGCGCCACGAACACGATTGGCAGGATGATGGACAGCTTGTTCATATCAGTTTCCTTCCGTCGTGCGGCGCAGCTCGTTCAGCGGCAGATAGGGCACGATTCCATTGCCGCCTTCGCCGCCCAAAAGCGCGGAATCAAGGATCGTCTTGTCGATCCCGCCCAGCACCTTTTCCATGGTTTCGATATACAATCGCTTGCGCGTCACATCGGGGGCCTTGGTGTATTCGGCCAACACGGCCGAGAACCGGCTGGCTTCACCGATGGCGCCATTCACAAGCTGGGCGCGATAGGCTTCGGATTGTTCCAGCACCTGCGCCGCCTTACCGCGCGCTTCGGCCAGCACGGTGTTGGCATAGGCATCGGCCTGCCGCTGCAACCGGTCGCGTTCCTGTTCGGCGGCCTGCACCTCGCGGAAGCTGTCGATCACCTCGCGCGGCGGGTCGGCGCGTTCAAGGTTGACGCGGACGATGTTGATGCCGGATTCGTATTCATCCAGCGCGGCTTGCACGTTCTGCAACGCGGTATCCGCGATCAAACCCCGGTCGCGGTTCAGGATCGGGGCAAGGTTCGAGGCCGCGATAATCTCGCGCATCACCGCCTCGGACGCCGCGGTCACCGTCTGCTGCGGGTCGCGGATGTTGAACAGGTATTTCGCCGGATCGTTGATGTTCCACACCACCTGGAACGCGATATCGACCACGTTCGCATCCGTGGTCAGCATTAGCCCCGCCTCTTGCCCGCCGCGCGCCGAACCGATGGTCTCGGTGCGTTCCGAGGTCACGTTCAGCACCTCGGCCTTGACCAGCGGCCACGGCGCAAAGTTCAGGCCCGGCCCCCGGATCGAATAGGTTTCGCCGAGGAACAGTTCCACCGCCTGCTCTTCGGGCCGCACGGTGTAAAAGCTGGAGAACACCCACAGCGCTAGCGCGGCCAGCACGCCCAGCCCCACGGTGCCGCGCGTCAGCTTGAACCCGTCGCCCATGTTGCCGCCGGACCCGCCGCCATTCAGCGGCCCGCGCGGACCACGCCCGCCGCCCATCAACACGCGCAGTTGTTCCTGCCCCTTGCGGACCAGCTCGTCGATCTCGGGGATCTGCGAAGGCCCTTCGGGCGGCTTGCGCCCGCCGTTGCGCCCCTCGTTGCGGTCATCATCGCCGCGATTTCCGCCACCGCCGCCCCAGGGGCCGCCGTTATTTCCAGCCATGCGCTGTCGTCCTTCCGTCAGGTGTTTCTGCGTTATTCCGCCGCGCCCGCACACGCAGCTTTGTGGTGTAACTGTGCATCAGCCGCCGGATTTCAAGCGGTGCGCACCGGTTTCGCCATTGTGACCAGTTCCTCGGCCATCGTCGGGTGCACCGCGCAGGTGGCGTCGAACTGTTCCTTGGTGGCCCCCATCTTGACCGCGATCCCGGCAAGCTGGATCATCTCGCCCGCATTGGGTGCGACGATGTGGCACCCCAACACGCGGCGGGTGTCGGCACACACGATCAGCTTCATCAGCACCCGTGTGGGCCGCCCGATGAACGAGGTCCGCATGGGCCGGAACGAGGTCGCGTAAACCTCGATCGGGCCGTGATCGCGCGCGGCCTCTTCGGACAGGCCGACGCTGCCCATTTCAGGCTGGGTGAACACCGCCGTGGGGATCAGCGCGTGGTCGGGTTTGGTGGGGTTGCCCTTGAACACGGTTTCGACAAAGGCCATGCCCTCGCGGATCGCCACCGGGGTCAGGTTGACGCGGTCGGTCACATCGCCCACCGCAAAGATCGACGGCACCGCCGTCTGGCTGTAGTCATCCACCGCAATCGCCCCGCCGCGTTTGAGGGTCACGCCCAGCGCGTCAAGCCCCAGCTCGGCGGTATTGGGCGCGCGGCCCGTGGCGAACAGCACGGCGTCAAAATGGCGTTCATCGCCGTTGGTGGCGGTCACGCGGATGCCCGCCCCATCGCGCTCTAGCGACAGGATATTGGTGCCCATGTGCATGGCGATGCCGGATTGTTCCATCTCATCCGCCACCAGCCCGCGCGCCTCGTCGTCGAACCCGCGCAGCACCTGCGCGCCACGGTAATACAACGTGGTCGCCACCCCCAAGCCGTTGAGGATACAGGCAAACTCGCAGGCGATATAGCCGCCACCCAGAATCAGCACCGACCCCGGCAACTGGTCCATGCGGAAGATATCATCCGACAGCATCCCCAGTTCCGCCCCCGGAATGTCGGGCCGCACCGGGCGTCCGCCGGTGGCGATCAGAATATGCGCGGCCGTGACGCGTTGGCCATCGGCCAGTTCCACGGTGTGCGGATCGACCAGCGTTGCCCGTTGGTCAAACATGGTCACGCCATTGTTGCGCAGAATACCGCGATAGACGCCCTCCAGCCGGTCCAATTCGCCGTCCAGCCGCGCGCGGAACGCGGACCAATCCAGCGCGCCATCCGTGACAGCCCAGCCATAATCGCGCGCCTGCGCCATCAGGGCGGGAAATTCCGACGCGAATACCATCAGCTTTTTCGGCACGCAGCCCCGGATGACGCAGGTGCCGCCATAGCGGCTTTCCTCGGCCAAGGCCACGCGCGCGCCGGTCTGCGCCGCCACCCGCGCCGCCCGCACGCCGCCCGATCCGCCGCCGATGACAAACAGATCATGGTCGAATGTGGTCATGGTGAACGCTCCGCATATGGTCACACCGGGTATCCCATGCGGGGGCGCGAAAGGCCAGAGGGGCGGTGGGTGACAAGCACCCACCCTACAGGACGCGCGGACGTAGGGCGGGTGATTTCACCCGCGACCCTTGGGTTTAATCCATCAGATCCTTGAACAGGTTGTCGTCTTCCAGAAAATCCAGCCGGTCGCGTTCCACCGTGCCCGCGTTGATATCGCGCACCTCGACCCGGCCATCGCCATAGCCCACCACCACGATATCGCAGATGTCGATGAACAGCCCGTTTTCCACCACGCCCGGCACCTGATTCAGCACCAGCGCCAACTGGCGCGGATTGCCGATGCGGTTCAGGTGCAGGTCCAGAATGTGGTTGCCCTCGTCGGTCACAAACGGCCGCTCGCCCACCATGCGCAGCGTGGCATCGCGGCCCAAAACGTCCATCGAGATCAGCATTTCTTCCACCAGCGTTTTCGTGGTCTGCCAGCCAAACGGGATCACCTCGATCGGCAACGGAAACGCGCCCAGCCGTTCCACCTGTTTGCCGATATCGGCGATCACGATCATCTGGTCACTGGCCGTTGCCACGATCTTTTCCTGCAACAGCGCGCCGCCGCCGCCCTTGATCAGGTTCAACTCGCCGTCAAACTCGTCCGCGCCGTCGATGGTCAGGTCCAGCCATTTCGCCTCGTCAAGGCTGACCACCTCGATGCCGACCTCGCGCGCCAGATGCGCGGTGCGCGCAGACGTCGGCACGCCCTTGATCCGCATCCCCTCTTCGCGCACCAACTCGCCCAGACAGCGCACCATCCAGGCCGCCGTTGATCCGGTGCCCAGCCCCACCCGCATGCCGTCCTCGACGAAATCCACGGCACGTTTCGCCGCGACGAATTTTGCCTTGTCGATGGGGGATAATTCGCCGGCCATGGGTCGCTCCGTGTCTGATCCCGCCCTTTATACGGGCGGATCACGCCTGACGCGAGAGGGAAGCCGACGATCAGGCGCGCAATCAGGCCCGCAACGCGCCGCCCCCATGCCCGCGCCACAGCCGCCGGAACGCGCCGGGGCCCAGCAGCGGGCGCGCCGCCTGCCAGGATTGCCCCTGCCGCAGTTCGGGGAAATGCAGGAACAATCGCGCGCGGTCGGCCTGGCTCAGGGACCGGATCGCCTCGGGACCGGGAAAGAAACTTTCCGCCCCCAGCCCTTCGGCCAGCACCACCTGATGGGTGTCAAACAGCAGGTGGTGATAGATGATCTGGTGGTGCGGCACAACGCGGATACCCGCCTGCCCCAGCAGCGCCTTGACCGGCACCAGCACCTCGTCCGGCCCAGGCAGGCCCTGATCGGGGCGGATCAACACCCGATGCTGCGGGCTTAGATACAGATCGCGCGCATTGCCCAGCCGACCGGCGGCAATCCGCACCGGCGCGCGCCGCCCCCGGCCCCGGCTGACCTGCCGCCCGACCCAGACCAGCCTTTGCGGGCCATTGTCCAGCGTCTGGACCAGATCGCCCTCGCGCAGCGTCTCGACCGCCCGCGCGCCCCCCGGACAGGCGATCCGCGTGCCGGGGGTGAAACAGACCACCAGATCGGCATAGGCAATCAAAGGGTCATCCGACCCTCCATTCAGGATCTGGTAATCACCGGGCGGCACACGGGTATCGGCGGCAATGCCCTGCACATTGCCTTCGAATTCCAGCACATAAATGGTGAACCATTCCGCCGGATTGGTCGATCCCACCGGCCGCAGGTAATAGCTGTATTCGATTTCCACCTCGGTCCCGGCGGGCCAATTGGTGCCATTGAACGTGGTGGCCTGCGCCAGATCCTGATCGCTGTCACCATCTTGCAGAAAGGCTTCGCCATCATCGACCCGCAAATCGTCCCATTGCGCCCCCGGTCCGATGGTCAGAACAGTAGTGTTATATGTCGCGGCATTGCGGGTGGCATCCGAGGCAAACGGGTTCGGCCCGGTCCAGGACAGGTTCGAAAACGAAATTGCCGAAAAGGAATAGAGCGCCATGTGCCTGCGATTCCAAAGCCTGTTTCAGTTTGCGTCCCTTGCGATCAAAATGACCCTGATTTGCTGTCAGTGGTCAGGACACGCAACACTCCGTCCCGCGCGGGATATCGCGGAAACACGGCCTATCGAGGGCACAAAGCGGGCACAATCCGGGCGCAGCGGGCGATAACGCCGGAATTTGCGAACAATCCGCCGCTTAGCCCGCGCGCCGCCGCCACACGCCGGGTTTGATCAGGGGCCGCGCCGGAGCCCATTCCAGACCGCGCCGCAATTCCGGAAACCGCAGCAGGATCGCCGCGCGGTCCGGCGCGGGCAGCGCGCGCAGCGCCTCTGGCCCCGGCAACAGGCTCTCTGCGGCGGCGCCATCGGCGGTCACCACCTGATGGCGGTCAAACAGCAGATGGTGATAGCCCACCTGCACATGCGGCACCAGTTTCACCCCCGGCTGGCCCAGCAGTGCCTTGACGGGTGTCAGCACCTCGTCCCGGCCCTGCATGACCAGCACCCGGTGTTGCTGCGACAGATACAGATCGCGCGGCTGGCCCAGCACCCCCGCCGCCACCCGCACCGGGGCCATCGCGCCCTGCCCGCGCGCGATCTGCCGCCCCGCCCAGACCAGCCGCTGCGGCCCGTCATCCCGCGTCAGCACCAGATCGCCCGCGCGCAGCGTCTCGACCGGGCGCGGCCCATGGGGCGTGTCGATCTGCGTGCCGGTGGTGAAACACACCACCAGCGCCGCGTAATCCGTGGTCGGCCCGTCATCGCCGCCCGCCTGAAACCGGTAATCGACCCCCGGCAACAGCCGTTCGGTGGCGGCAAAGCCGACCATCGTGGTGCCGATCTTGATCGCCACCAGCGTGATGTTATCCGCAGGATTCACCGACCCGACCGGGCGGATGATGTAATTGTATTCGTTCTCGATGATGGTCCCGGCGGGATAGAATGTGCCGTTGAACGTCGTCCCCTGCGCCAGCACCTGATTCATGTCGCCGTCGTGCAGTTGCACCTCGTCGTCATTGACCCGCAATTCCGCATAGGCGCTGTCGTCGATGGTCATTGTGGTGGTGTTGGTGACGCCCGGATTGCGGTTGTGCAGATCGGCAAAGGGGTCCGGCCCGACGATGTTCAGTGCGGTGCGGGGAATGGCCAGAAAGCTGAAAATCGGCATGGCGCGCAGGTCCGTCTGATGAATGAGCGGCCCGTAACAGGGCCCGACCGGAACGCATATGATGGGCATAGTCAATGAATGTGCCCGTTTTTGGACCAGACACGGGCAGCAAGCGGACACGGCGCGCCGATTTGACCCGTTCCGACGTCGTATTCGGGACGGCGGGGGCACTCGCGGGCCGCCATGCTGCGAGCATGTCCCTGATCCTGCATTACGCCCCTGACAATGCCAGCCTGATCCTGCGCCTTGCGCTGGAGGAAACCGGGCTGCCCTATCGCACCGCCCTTGTGGACCGGGCCGCGCGCGGGCAGGACAACGCGGCCTTTCGCCGCCTGAACCCGGTGGGCCGCATCCCGGCGCTGGAAACCCCCGCAGGCGTGATCTTTGAAACCGGGGCCTGCCTGCTGTGGATCACCGAGACGACCCGCCAACTGGCCCCGTTGCCGGGTGAACCTGCGCGCACCGCGTTCCTGAAATGGCTGTTCTTTCTGGCAAATACCCTGCACGCGGAATTGCGGATGCTGTTCTATCCCGCCCGCTATGCGCCGGGGGCCGAGGCCGCGCTGACGGCCCAAGTGCAGCGCAATCTCGCGGCGCATCTGGACCTGCTGGCTGCGGCGGTGACCGCAGAGGATGGTTTTGGCGGCGCAGAAACCCCGCTGGCCACCGATCTTTATCTTGTCGTGATGCTGCGCTGGATGGCGCTTTATCCCCAGTCGGAACATGGTTGGTTTGATCTATACCGATGGCCCGCCCTTTGCACCTTGGTCAAAGGCATTGACTCCCGCCCCGCCCTGCGCCGCTGCGCCGCTGCCGAAGGTCTTGGCGAAACGCCGCTTTCTGCCCCACATTATCCGCACCCGCCCGAAGGGAGTGCCACCTGATGTTCCTGTCCGTGTTCGAGATGTTCAAGGTCGGCATCGGCCCGTCCTCGTCCCATACCATGGGGCCGATGGTCGCCGCCGCGCGGTTTCTGACCCTTGTGCGGAAGGCACCGTTTCACCCCAAGGGCTTGCGCGCCACATTGCACGGTTCGCTGGCGTTTACCGGGGTGGGGCACGCGACCGACCGCGCCGTGATTCTTGGCCTCGCCGGGTTTCAGCCTGATACCTATGACCACGCCCGCGCCGAGGCCACGCTGGCCGACATCCGCGCCACAAACATGATCACCCCGCCGGGGCTGGACACCATGGCCTTTGACCCGGCGCGCGATCTGATCTTTGACTATGGCCCGGCCCTGCCCGGCCACGCTAATGGCATGGTGCTGGCCGCGACCGACGCGCAGGGCGACGTGCTGCTGAAGGAAACCTATTATTCCATCGGCGGCGGGTTTGTCATGACCGCCGCCGAACTGGCCGCCGGCAAGGCTGCGGACAATGGCCCGCCCGTACCCTACCCGTTCAAGACCGCCGCCGAAATGCTGGATATGGCGGCAAAATCCGGCCTGACCATCGCCCAGATGAAACGCGCCAACGAGGTGGCGCGGGGCGGCGCGGCGGGGCTGGACGACGGCATGGCGCGGATCTGGGCGGTGATGACCGCCTGCATCGACCGGGGCCTTGCCACCAACGGCATCCTGCCGGGGGGACTGAAGGTGCGCCGCCGCGCCAAGGGCATCCATGACGCGCTGTTGGCCGAACGCGGGCTGAACCTGACCGCGCCGCATGTCATCAATGACTGGATGAGCGCCTATGCCATGGCCGTGAACGAGGAAAACGCCGCCGGGGGCCAAGTGGTGACCGCGCCCACCAATGGCGCGGCAGGCGTTATGCCCGCCGTCATGCGCTATTGGCTGGACCATGTGCCGGGGGCGAGTGCGGCGCGGGTGCCCGATTTCCTGCTGACGGCGGCGGCCATCGGGGGCTTGGTGAAATACAACGCCAGCATCTCGGGCGCCGAGGCGGGCTGTCAGGCCGAGGTGGGCTCTGCCGCCGCCATGGCCGCCGCAGGATTGGCTGCCGTGCTGGGCGGCACGCCGGAACAGATTGAAAACGCCGCTGAAATCGCGCTGGAACATCATCTTGGCATGACCTGCGACCCGGTGCGCGGGCTGGTGCAGGTGCCCTGCATCGAACGCAACGGGCTGGGCGCGATCAAGGCGGTGTCGGCGGCATCCCTCGCGCTGCGCGGCGATGGCCAGCATCTGGTCAGCCTGGATGTCTGCATCGAGACGATGCGCCAAACCGGGCGGGACATGCACGAGAAATACAAGGAAACATCGCTGGGCGGGCTGGCCGTCAACGTGCCGAACTGCTGACACCGCATCGGCATGTCCGGGCTGCCGCCCGTTCGACGCTGAAAACGCTCCCCCGGAGCGTTTTCCGGGCGCGTCTCACATGCACGAGAAATACAAGGAAACATCGCTGGGCGGGCTGGCCGTCAACGTGCCGAACTGCTGACAGCATAAACGGGGGCGGGCGGCTCCTCTCGCCCACCCCCTCCGCGCGGCGCGGGCCTTGATCAAGACCACGGCGCTGCGCGTAACTGGTCCCGCAGGGCATTGCGCCCTGCCGGTTGCTACGCTGTTCATCACGGCGCGACAGTGGGCAGACGCCCCCGTATGGTGTTGATCCTCCCAGATCTCCTGACATCACCGTGACACAGCCGGACCGTCAGCGATATTGAGAACATTACGCGAACATGCTAAAAGATCGCATGACCGCCGCATTCCGCCCCCAACGACCCGAGTCGGATCACCTGACCCCCTGCCCCGGCGTGATGCTGCGGCTGGGTCGGGTGCATGAATTGTGCGGTCCGGCGCGCTGGCGGGCGGCACTGTGGCTGGCGGCGCAGACACGGGGACCGGTGCTGTGGGTCGCACCCATACGCACGGGCATGGTGCCACACACCTGCGGCATGACCGACCTGATTGACCCGGCCCGCCTGATCATCGCGCGCCCCGAACGCGCCGATGATGCGCTGTGGTGCATGGAAGAGGCGTTGCGCGCGGGTGCAGTGGCCGTGGTGGTGGCCGATCTGCCGGTGCCCCCCGCGCTGACCCCGGTGCGACGGCTGCATCTGGCGGCGGAAACGGCGGGCACGCGGCCCCTTGGCCTGATCCTGACACCGGGCGATGGCGGCGCGGCGGGGGTGGAAAGCCGCTGGCACATGGCCCCCGCCCACAGCCCCGATGCGGCCTGCTGGGCGCTGCGCGCGATACGCGCGCGCGGCATCGGCGCATTGCCCGCGCTGACGCTGACCACAGGGCCGGATGGGCGCGGGCATGGGGTGGCAGTGTCATGACGCCGCGCGCCTGCGCCGGATCGGTCCCCCTACTGGCGCGCCGCGCAGGCCTGCGCTAGGACAGGCCAAACCAACCGGAGCATCCCATGGCCCGCCACCTGATCACATCCGCCATCCCCTATATCAACGGGATCAAGCATCTGGGCAATCTGGTGGGGTCACAACTGCCCGCCGATCTTTATGCCCGTTACCTGCGCGCGCGCGGGCACGAGGTGCTGTTCCTGTGTGCCACCGACGAACACGGCACACCCGCCGAACTGGCCGCCGCCAAGGCGGGCAAGCCGGTGGCGGAATACTGCGCCGAAATGCACGCCGTGCAGGCGCGGATTGCGGACGGGTTCCGCCTGTCATTCGACCATTTCGGGCGGTCATCAAGCCCGCAGAACCGCGCCCTGACGCAATCCTTTGCCGTGGCGCTGGCCAAGGCAGGGCTGATCCGCGAAGTCACCGAAAAACAGATGTATTCCGTGGCAGACGCCCGTTTCCTGCCCGACCGCTATATCGAGGGCACCTGCCCCAATTGCGGCTTTGACTCTGCGCGCGGCGATCAATGCGACAATTGCACCAAACAGTTGGACCCGACCGACCTGATCAATCCCCGCTCGGTGATTTCGGGATCGACCGATTTGGAATTGCGCGAGACGAAACACCTTTATCTGCGCCAATCCGCGCTGAAAGATGAATTGGCGGCCTGGATCGACAGCAAATCGGATTGGCCGATCCTGACCACGTCCATCGCAAAGAAATGGCTGAATGACGGTGACGGCTTGCAGGATCGCGGGATTACCCGTGACCTTCACTGGGGCGTGCCCGCGCAATTCGAGGGCGCGCCGTGGACGGGGATGGAGGGCAAGGTATTCTACGTCTGGTTCGACGCCCCCATCGAATATATCGCCTGCGCGCAGGAATGGGTGGATGCGGGTAAAGGTGATGACTGGGAACGCTGGTGGCGCACCGACAAGGGCGCGGATGACGTGACCTATACCCAATTCATGGGCAAGGATAACGTGCCGTTCCACACCCTGTCCTTTCCCGCCACCATTCTGGGCTCAAACGAGCCGTGGAAACTGGTCGATTACATCAAGTCGTTCAATTACCTGAATTATGACGGCGGGCAGTTCTCCACCTCGCGCGGGCGCGGCGTGTTCATGGATCAGGCGTTGGAGATTCTGCCGCCCGATTACTGGCGCTGGTGGCTGCTGAGCCACGCGCCGGAAACCTCGGATGCTGAATTTACATGGGAGAATTTTCAGGCCAGCGTGAACAAGGATCTGGCCGATGTGCTGGGCAATTTCGTCAGCCGCATCACCAAATTCTGCCGGGCGAAATTCGGCGAAACGGTGCCGGACGGTGGCGTATGGGGCGAGCAGGAGTTGACACTTGTCAACGCGCTGGCCACCCGGCTGGCGGCCTATGAAACCCTGATGGCCGATAAAGAGGTGCGCAAGGCCGCGGGCGAATTGCGCGCGATCTGGGTCTTGGGCAACGAATACCTGCAATCCGCCGCGCCCTGGACCACGATCAAGACGGATACGGACCGCGCCGCGATGCAGACCCGGCTGGGCCTGAACCTGATCCGGTTCTATGCCGTGCTGTCGCAGCCCTTCATCCCCGATGCTGCCGCCGAACTGCTGACCGCGATGCGCGCCGAAGGCGCGCCTTGGCCCGAAGACGCGGGCGTGGCGCTCGCTGCGCTCGCACCGGGGCACGGCTTCGCCGTGCCCGAGGTGACATTCGCCAAGATCGCCGATGAACAGCGCGAGGATTGGCAGACCCGCTTTGCGGGTCTGCGCGGCTAAAGCGCGCTGCGCAGCAGCGCGCCTGCCACCAGCACGACCAACGCCCCCGCCGCGATTTCCAGCGCCGCGCCCGCGCGCAGCGCGGGCTTGCCGTCGCCCCATTGCGCCATCAGGCTTTCGCGCAGCCCGGCGGCGGCAAAGGCCACCACCAGCGTCACGGACGCCGTCCCAAGCCCCATCGCAAAGGCCCCGAGTATCCCGGCCCCGGCAATGCCCAGGCTGGCGGTGATCAGCAGCAGGAAAATCGCCCCGGTGCAGGGCCGTATGGCAATCGCACCCACCAGCAGCACCGCATCGCGCCACGAGTGAACCGCCGCCGCCTGATCCGGCGTCGGGCCATGCGCATGGCCACAGCCGCAGTCCGCATCATGGTCATGATTGTGGTGATGATGATCATGCGGCACCGCCACCGCCCGCGCCCGCCACAGCCGCAACGCCCCCCGCCCCGCCAGCCACAGCCCCACCAGCGCGATAGCCGCATAAGACGCCGGCGCGAACCAGTCTTCGGCCACGCTTTCCATCTCGCGCCGCCCCCAGCCAAAGACCCACAGCGCGCCATGCACCAACAGCACCGCTGCCAGCGCCTGCGCGAGACTGGCCGTCACCGACAGGACCGCCAAGCGCGCCAGGCTGACCTTCTGCGCCAGACCATAGCCGCCGATCAACACCTTGCCATGCCCCGGCCCTGCGGCGTGAAAGAACCCATAGGCAAAGCACAGCGTCACCAGACCCAGCATCGCACCGGGTTCCCCCGCCTTCAGCGCGCGCACGATGCGCGCCATGGCGTTCTGCGTGTCGCGCTGGCCCGCCTCGGCCCAGGCTTCCAGCGCGGCCATGCCCCCGAACCCCCAGAGCCACAGCGCAACCATCAGCCCGAACGCCAGCGGCAGCAGCCAGATCCGGGTCATCACGGTGTGCATGTCACCGCCACCAGATCGGCAAAGGCCGCGCCCACTTCGGGGTAACTGTCATCATCCTTGGGCGGGTCTTTATACAAAGCCTCTTCGACCAGCGTATAGGCGCGATCAAGATCGGCAGGCGTGATGGCCACGGCGCAGGTTGCAGGCGCGGTGGCACGGCCAGCCAGATCATAGGCCACATAGAATGTCGGATCGAAAGATTTGAAATCCACCTTGGCCGCCGGAGCGGCCAGCGCACGGAAATGCGTGGTTTCGATCCGCCCGTCCACCACGCGGGCACCGCGCGCCTCGGGGCGTCCCAATGCCACCTCGGACCCGGCCACGTAGGCCTCCAGATCGCCTTTGAACCCTGCGTCCCAGTTCAGGTCGAACCCCTGCAACCGCGCCTCTTCGCTGGGCGTCAGCTTTCCGTCGGCGTCGCTATCCAGACCCATATCCTCGAACAGCAGCAGCGAATAGAACGCGTCATAGCTCCAGGTCACCTCGACGCCGGTGACACCGCCCGCCCGCGCCTCGATGCGCAACGCGACATCGACAAAGACATGCGGATGCGCGCCCGCAGGCGTAGCAAAAGCGAAACAGCACAGGGCAAGGCGTTTGATCATGCGCACACCCTAGCCCAAGCCGCGCGCGCTGCAAACGCCCCACAGTGCCGCCGCCGCCCGCTGCGCAAAGCCCCGCCGACCGCTTTCATCTTGCTGGAAATACCCAAACCCTGTGCCCGCCACGGGCAGCCGGTTACAGGAATCCGCCGATCGCCTCCGCCACCGCCGCGGGGGCCTGATGGTGCAGCCAGTGATCCGCGCCGGGGATGGTGACACGGATCAGGTCGGGGGCGTAATCCTCCAGCCCTTCGGTGGCTTCCGGCAGCAACGCGCGGTCACCCGTGCCCCAGATCAGCAGATGCGGGCAGGCGATCCGCAGCCGGTCGGGATTGGGCGCGGGCAGGTCGGTGATGGGCTGACCGGGCCGCGCCACCCGCACCGGGCTGGCGCGATACCAGTTCACCATGCCGCGCAACCGCCCCGGAAGCGCCCATTCGCGCAGATAATCGTCCAGCGTTGTTCCTGTCAGCCAACCCATATCCATATTCGCGCCGAACAGCCCGCGCAGCCGCGCGAAATCATCAGCGGCCAGCACATCTTCGGACCCGTCCTTGCGCAGCCAGTCGATGTATTGCGAGGCCGCCGACTGCGCGCCGCCTGCCGCCAGCGCGCGCTGAAACGGCCCGGGATGCACGCCGTTCAGGATCACCAGCCGCGCCACCAGATCCGCCCGCAGGATCGCCAGCCCATAGGCCACCGCCGCGCCCCAATCGTGCCCCACCACCGGAACCGGCCCCACGTCCAGCGTTGCGATCAGCGCGGCCATGTCGGCGACCAGTTTCGCAGGGGCATAATCGGTGACGGCGGATGGCGCGACGGACTGCCCATAGCCGCGCTGATCCGGCGCGATCAGGCGGAACCGGTCCGACAGACGACTGGCCACCGCATCCCACGCCCCGGAATATTCGGGAAACCCGTGCAGCAGCAGAACGGGCGGCGCATCCGCATCGCCCCATTCGCGGAGGAAAAACCGCCCCGCCGGCAGATCGACAAACCTTTCGCGCATCGCGGCCTCCGTTTGTGCCATCTGACCCCGCAAGGCCGCTCCGATCAAGCCCCGCTGATCCTGCGCTTTCCCTTTCACGCCCCATCCGCTAGATCACCTGCGATCTATTGCAGGGACCACGGCCATGACCGCAGAAGAAACCGCTCAGAAGACCATGGAAAAGACCTTTGACGCCGCCACCGCCGAGGCCCGGATTTCCGCCGCCTGGGAGGCTGCCGGGTCATTCCGGGCCGGGGCCAACGCCAAACCCGGCGCGCCGTCGTTCTGCGTCATGATCCCGCCGCCGAACGTCACCGGGTCGCTGCACATGGGCCACGCGTTCAACAACACCTTGCAGGATATCCTCGTGCGCTGGCACCGGATGCGCGGGCATGACACGCTGTGGCAGCCCGGCACCGATCACGCGGGCATCGCCACGCAAATGGTGACGGAACGCGAGATGGCCGCGCGTGGCGAACCCAGCCGCCGCGACATGGGCCGCGAGGCCTTCACCACCCGCGTCTGGGAACAGAAACAGAAATCGCGCGGGACGATCATCGGCCAGTTGAAACGGCTGGGCGCATCCTGTGATTGGTCGCGCGAGGCGTTCACCATGTCGGGTGCCCCCGGCGCCCCTGCGGGCGAGGAAGGCAATTTCCACGACGCGGTGATCAAGGTCTTTGTGGCAATGTATAACCACAAAGACAGCCACGGAAATCCTGATCCGCTGATCTATCGCGGCAAGCGGCTGGTGAATTGGGATCCGCAGTTTGAGACCGCGATTTCCGATCTGGAAGTCGAGAATATCGAAACCGACGGCCATATGTGGCATTTCAAATACCCGCTGGCGGGCGGCGCGACCTATGAATACGTGGAAAAGGACGCCGAGGGTAACGTGACACTGCGCGAGACGCGGGATTACATTTCCATCGCCACCACGCGCCCCGAAACCATGCTGGGCGACGGCGCGGTGGCGGTGCATCCCTCGGACGCGCGCTATGCGCCCATCGTGGGGATGCTGTGCGAAATTCCCGTGGGGCCGAAAGCGCATCGCCGCCTGATCCCGATCATCACCGATGACTATCCCGATCCGAATTTCGGGTCCGGCGCGGTCAAGATCACCGGCGCGCATGACTTCAACGATTACGGCGTGGCGAAACGCAACGGCATCCCCTGCTACCGCCTGATGGACACGCGCGGCGCAATGCGCAGCGATGGTGCAAGCTATGACGAGGTGGCGCAGATTGCCGGGGCCGTGGCGCGCGGCGAACAGACGCTCAGCGAGGCCGCAGTGGACGCGCTGAACCTTGTCCCCGACCATCTGCGCGGGCTGGATCGTTTCGAGGCCCGCAAGGCCGTGGTGGCCGAGATCACCAGCGAAGGTCTTGCCGTGATGACCCGCGCGGATGACCCCCGTCTGGGAAAGGTGGGTTCAAAACCCACCCTACAAGGTGACGCGGATGCGGACGCGGCGGTGCTGGTGCCGCTCGTCGAGGCGAAAAAGATCATGCAGCCGTTCGGTGACCGGTCCAAGGTGGTGATCGAGCCGATGCTGACCGATCAGTGGTTCGTCGATACCGCGAAAATCGTCGGCCCCGCGCTGGACGCGGTGAAATCGGGGCGGGTCAAGATCATCCCTGAGTCCGGCGAGCGGACCTATTATCACTGGCTGGAAAATATCGAGCCGTGGTGCATATCGCGCCAGCTCTGGTGGGGGCACCAGATTCCGGTTTGGTATGGGCCGTCCGAGAAAAGTGTAACCGGAACCGGCTCGGCCTCGGGAATGGTAGTCTGCGCTGCCGATTACGAAACAGCAGTTAGCCAAGTTCGAGCGCACTATGCAGAAATGGTCCCAGAGTGCGATCTGGACTTCTTTGAAGCCGACGCGATCGAGGCCGGATCTATCGGAGATCAGCGAGCGAAAATAGAGTTTATCCAGCGACTAGAGATTCTGGGTTCAGAAGGTGTTCATCCAGTCGACGAATTGCAGCAATCAAAATCGGGGGCACTGAGGTTTCGACGAAATAGGGAAACAGAACGGCGCGAAGTGAGCATCGGCCTCTCCCGCGACCCCGACGTCCTTGACACCTGGTTCTCCTCCGGCCTCTGGCCCATCGGCACCTTGGGGTGGCCCGAGGATACCCCGGAAATGCGCCGCTATTTCCCGACCTCGGTCCTTGTGACCGGGCAGGATATCCTGTTTTTCTGGGTGGCGCGGATGATGATGATGCAACTGGCCGTGGTGGGCCAAGTGCCGTTCGATACCGTCTATCTGCATGGCCTTGTGCGCGACGCCAAGGGACAGAAGATGTCTAAATCCTTAGGCAATGTCATCGACCCGCTGGAAATCATCGCCGAATACGGCGCGGATGCGTTGCGGTTTTCGTCGGCGGCGATGGCGGCGCTTGGCGGCGTGCTGAAACTGGATAAGAGCCGCATCGCGGGCTACCGGAATTTTGGCACCAAGCTGTGGAACGCCTGTCGTTTTGCCGAAATGAACGGGGTCTGGGACGGCCACGCGACGCAGGTCCAGCTGCCCGCCGCCACGGCGACGCTGAACCGCTGGATATTGGGCGAAACCGCGCGCACGCGGGCGGCGGTGGACGCGGCGCTGGCCGATTACCGGTTCAACGACGCCGCCGACGCGCTCTATAAATTCGTCTGGGGCAAGGTCTGCGACTGGTATGTGGAATTTTCCAAGCCGTTGCTGATGGATGGCACGGACGCGGAAAAGGCCGAAACCCGCGCGGTAATGGCCTATGTGCTGGACCGCTGCATGATGCTGCTGCACCCGTTCATGCCGTTCATCACCGAGGACATCTGGGCGCAGACCGGCACACGCGCCGAAATGCTGGTGACGACCGATTGGCCCGACCTTGGCGCGGATATTGCCGATACGGACGCCGACCGCGAGATGGGCTGGGTGATCGCGCTGATCGAGGATATCCGGTCGGTGCGCGCCCAGATGCATGTGCCTGCGGGGCTGCATGTGCCGCTCGCCGTGACCGGGTTCGGCCCGGAGGCCCGCACCGCTTGGGCGCGCAACGAGGTGCTGATCCGCCGTCTGGCCCGCATTGAGTCCCTGACCGAGGTGGACGCCTTCCCAAAGGGCACCGTCACGATCCCGGCGGATGGTGCGACCTTCGGCCTGCCGCTGGCGGGGGTGATCGACGTGGGCGGTGAAAAGGCGCGGCTGGAAAAGACGCTGGACAAGCTGCTGAAAGAGTTGGCGGGCATGGAAGCGCGGTTGAACAACGCGGCCTTTGTCGCATCGGCGCCCGAAGAGGTGGTGACCGAGACCCGCGCGCAGGTGGCGCAGAAGCAGGACGAGGCGCGGGTGCTGCGGGGTGCGCTGGCCCGGCTGGCCGAACTGGGCTGAGGGCAGAGGGGGGCTCTGCCCCCCGCGCGTGCCGCGCCCCCCCGGAGTATTTTTGGCAAGATGAATGGGAACGGGGGCTTTCCGGGCGGGCCGCGCTCTGTCACCACTGGCGAGGGATAACGCGAGGAGACCCCCGATGATCACGATCTATGGCGTGCTGCGCAGCCGCGCCACGCGACCTGTCTGGCTGCTGGACGAGCTGGGCGCAGAGTATGAATTGGTGCCGGTGATCCAGTCCTACCGGCTGGCCGATCCGCAGGCGGCGGATGCGGCCCTGAACACCGCGTCACCGGCGTTTCTGGCGGTGAACCCGATGGGCCAGGTGCCCGCGCTGGATCATGACGGGTTCTGTCTGGCGGAATCGATGGCGATCACATTCTATTTGTCGCGCGCGCTGACGGGCGAGGCCTGCCCCCGCGATGCCCGCGAAGAGGGCGAGGCGGTGCAATGGGCGCTGCTGGCGACATCGGCGGTGGAAACCCCGGCGCTGGATATCCTGTATACCTATGGCAAGGGCGAGACGGCGACCGAGGCAGGCCAAGCCAAGCTGGCCGCCGCCACAGCCGCGCTGGCGCGGCCCTATGCCCGGATCGAGGCGCATCTTCAGGGCCGCGACTGGCTGATGGGCGGGCGGTTCACTGTGGCCGATATCCTGCTGGCCGAGGCGGTGCGCTATACACAGCCTCATGCCCCCGCGCTGGCGCCCTTTCCCGCCCTGTCAGCCTGGATCGCGCGCTGTCAGGCGCGACCTGCGTTTGTTGCCATGATGGCGCGGCGGAACGCGGAACCGGCGTGATCTTGTAAAATGTGCGGCAGGGTGTATATTCTGCCGCATGTTTTGATGGAGATTGCGATGACTCAGAAGCTGCTGACGCCCTATATCTGCACCATGACCGAATTGCGCGAACCGCATAAGGTGCTGGAACGCTCGGGCGGCAACCCGGTGGCGGTGCTGAAAAACTCGCAATTGGTGGGGTATTTCGTGCCCGCCGAGGCCGCACAACAGGGCGAGCCGCGTCGCGCGACGCTGGATGAGGTGATGGCATCCCTTCGCAAGCGCCGCGATGTCAATCAACCCGTATTGGACTATCTTAAAGACAAATGACCCTTGTTCTTTTGACACCCGATCTGGTCGAGGTCATTCACGAACAAGTCCTGAACCCAGGAGAACTGACGGGACGCGCGCGGGACAAGTCGCTGGAAGGTGCCTTGGCACGCGTGGACAATCGGATCGCATATGGGTTGATCGCGGACGTGTTCGATCTTGCAGCCGCGTATGCGGCGGCCATCGCGCAGGGCCATTGCTTTAATGACGGCAACAAACGCACGGCGCACCAGACGATGGATACCTGTCTTGACCTTAATGGCGTAAACCTCGCATGGGATCCCATCGAAATCGGCGACCTGATCATCGCGCTGGCGCAGGGGCGGACCACGGACGCGGCGCTTGCGGATTGGTTGCGCGCCAAGACGCACGCGGTGTGACCGCTTCCCCCGGCCACTGCGCTCTGGCATAAGCCAGCCTCACCAGAAGGAAGCACCGCCCATGTCCGACGACCTGCTGGGCCAGACCGGCCAAGATACCTATGACGCCAGCAGTATCGAGGTGCTGGAGGGGCTTGAACCCGTGCGCAAGCGACCCGGCATGTATATCGGCGGCACGGATGAACGCGCGCTGCACCATCTGGTCGCCGAAATCCTCGACAATTCGATGGACGAGGCGGTGGCGGGGCATGCCAACCGCATCGAGGTGGAATTGCACGCCGACTACAGCGTGACGGTGCGGGATAATGGCCGCGGCATCCCGGTCGATCCGCATCCGAAATTCCCGAACAAATCCGCGCTGGAGGTGATCTTGTGCACCCTTCATGCGGGCGGCAAGTTTGGCGGCAAGGCCTATCAGACCTCGGGCGGTTTGCACGGCGTGGGGGCGTCGGTGGTCAATGCGCTGTCGGACATCATGATCGTGCAAGTTGCGCGCAACAAGGAACTGTACGAACAAAGGTTCTCGCGCGGCATCCCGCAAGGGCCGATTGCGCGGATCGGCGCGGCCCCGAACCGGCGCGGCACAACGGTGACCTTTCATGCCGACGAGCAGATTTTTGGCAGCCACCGGTTCAAACCGGCGCGGCTGTTCAAGTCGATCCGGTCCAAGGCCTATCTGTTTTCCGGCGTCGAAATCCGCTGGAAATCGGAAATTGACGATGGCGAAACGCCGCGCGAGGCGGTGTTTCATTTTCCGGGCGGTCTGGCCGATTACCTGAAGGATAGCCTTGGCAAGGTCGCGACCTATGCCGATCAGCCCTTTGCCGGGACCGTTGATTTCAATGAGAAATTCGCGACACCCGGCAAGGTGGAATGGGCGATCAACTGGACGCCCGCGCAAGACGGCTTCATCCAGTCCTACTGCAACACCGTGCCCACGCCCGAAGGCGGCACGCATGAAACCGGGTTCTGGGCCGCAATCCTGAAGGGTATCCGCGCCTATGGCGAGCGGGTGAAAAACCGCAAGGCGGATCAGATCACTCGCGAGGATCTGGTGGCGGGGGGCTGCGCGCTGGTATCCTGTTTCATCCGCGAGCCGGAATTTGTTGGCCAGACCAAGGACCGGCTGGCCACCGCCGACGCCGCGCGTCTGGTCGAAGGCGCGGTGCGCGACCATTTCGACACCTGGCTGGCGAATGACACCAAATCGGCGGGCGCGATCCTTGATTTCCTGATCCTGCGCGCCGAAGAACGCCTGCGCCGCCGTCAGGAAAAGGAAACCAGCCGCAAAACCGCCACCAAACGCCTGCGCCTGCCCGGCAAGCTGGTGGATTGTTCGGCGACCAACCGCGCGGGCACCGAATTGTTCCTGGTCGAAGGCGATTCTGCGGGCGGATCGGCCAAAATGGCGCGCGAACGCAATTTTCAGGCGCTGCTGCCGCTCCGCGGCAAGATCCTGAACGTGCTGGGCGCGGCCAGCGGCAAGCTGGGCCAGAATCAGGAAATCAACGATCTGTGCCAAGCGCTTGGCGTGCAGATGGGGACGAAATTCAACGTCGATGACCTGCGCTATGACAAGGTCATCATCATGACCGACGCCGATGTGGACGGCGCGCATATCGCGTCGCTCTTGATGACGTTCTTTTTCACCCAGATGCGCCCGATGATCGACCGGGGGCATCTGTATCTGGCCTGCCCGCCCTTGTATCGGCTGACGCAGGGGGCAAAGCGGCTCTATGTGGCGGATGACGCCGCGAAAGAGGTCTGGATGGCCAAGGGTCTGGGCGGCAAGGGCAAAATCGACGTGCAGCGGTTCAAGGGTCTGGGCGAGATGGACGCCAAGGACCTGAAAGACACCACGATGAACCCCCTGACCCGCAAGCTGATCCGCGTCACCATCGACGAGGACGAGCCCGGCGAAACCGGCGACCTGGTGGAACGCCTCATGGGCAAGAAGCCCGAACTGCGGTTCCAGTACATCCAGGAGAACGCGCGGTTTGTGGAAGAGTTGGATGTGTGATCACGCGACAGCGTTGACCATGCGTTAACCCTGCCGCGCGATAGTCCCTGCGTGGTGATTGACGCCGCGACTAAATATATGCATAGCAATGTGGGACTGGGACGAGGGCAAACGCCAGCGCACCTTGCGGGATCGCGGCGTGGATTTCGCGGCGGTGGAACGGTTTGACTTTGGGTCAGCGACCATCGACCCGGATATCCGACAGGACTACGGCGAGGTGCGGTTGCTGGCGCTGGGGTTGATCGACGGGCGGCTGCATGCGCTCGTTTTTACACGGCGGAACGGGGTCGGGCGGGTCATCAGTTTGCGCCGTGCCAATGCGAGGGAACACAGGACATGGCAAAGCCGCCAAAACTGACCGATGGCCTCGCCGAGGATTCCGCGCCGTTTCTCCTGCGACCGGATGAACCCGACGACGAAAACCCGGAATGGACCGACGAGATGTTCGCGCGCGCGCAGACGATCTGGGATTTTCCCGACATCGTCGAAATCCTGCAAAAGCACGGCAAACTGGGCCGCCCGCCCCTCGCGCCCGAGGCAAAGAAGCACCGCGTCACGCTGTATCTGGACCCGGACGTGATCGCCGCGCTCAAGGCTCCCGGCAAGGGCTGGCAGACGCGGGCCAATGCGGCGTTGCGTCAGGCGCTTGGCTTGTCCGCGCGCGACGTAACGTAGGGCGGCTGCTTGCAGCCGCCATCCTTCACCCCCTTGACCGGCCCCGCCGCGCCATGCCCAATCCGGTGATGCGTCTTGCCCTGATCCTGTGCCTGTTGCTGCCTGCCTGCGGTCGCCCGTTGACCGTCAACGAACGCGCCTATCTGGCAACGCTGCACGGCGCCACGTTGGATACGGACCGGGTCCGGCTTGCGGGCACCCTGATCGAAAACCCGCGCCTGCACACCCGCAAACCGCGCCCGCGCGTGGCGTGTACCGAGCGGGTCTATCCGCCGTTTCCGGCGGGGCCAGTGGTCGTCTCAACGGGTGCTATGGCCGGGTTCCGCAGCATCTGGTTCCGCGCCGACCTGTGGCGCGCGGATTTCGTGCCCGACTGGCCGCACCGCATCCATCTGTGGGATGCGCTGCTGCTGGCGCATGAAATCACCCATATCTGGCAGTGGCAGAACCGCGCCCGCACCGGATATCACCCGCTGAAAGCTGCGTTTGAACATGTGGCCAAGGCAGACCCCTATCTGTTCGATCCTGACACCCGCGCGGATTTCCTGTCTTTCGGGTATGAACAGCAGGCCGTGATCGTTGAAGAATATGTCTGCTGTCGGGCGCTTGCCCCCGACGCCCCGCGCACCGCGCGGTTGCACGACATGTTGGTCAAGGTGATGCCGGTGGCCCCGCTGCAATCGCTGACCAGCCCAGAGGTGCTGATCCCCTGGACGGGCGTGCAGACGCAGGGCATTTGCGGTTAACGCTGCACCGATTCCAGATAGGCCAGCAGCGCGGCCAAGGACCGTGGCACTGGTGACGGCTGGGTGCCGCCTACGTTGACAGGCACGGTCGGGCCATACAGCAGCGCGCCAAATTCCGGCATCCCGGCGGCGCTGGGAGCCTTTGTATAGCCGTCGATCTGCGTCAGCACGGCGGCGCGCGGGAAGGTGCCGCCGGCACGTTGCGCGATCCGCGTCAGGTCAGGCGGGCGCGGCGTCAAACCTTGCGCCAAGGGGCCATCGCCCCGCGCGGAGGTGCCATGGCAGATCGCGCAGTTTTCTGCGAACAGCACCGCGCCCTCGGCGGGTTCGGGCATGTCATTGGCAACGCAAGCGGCCAGCACCGCCAATCCGACAGCGGCCATCGGCCAAATCCAGACCTTGGAAACGGGCACATCACGCATGGTCATCCCTCCTGCAAATCTGTGTGGGCTGGCCAGCGCGCGGGCAGGTCGTTGATCCCTGACCGCCACCACCCATCCTGCGCATGATCTTGCGGTTGGCGCGCGCGCGATGTCTTGATCTGGATCAGGTGGGCGGTCATGCTGCGATCATTCCCGCGACAGGAGGCCGCAGATGCCCTTTTCCCCCGATGACGCGCAGGCCTGGCTGGCGGCGGATTTCGCGCCTTGGGTGCAGGCGCTGAACCTGACGGTCACCGCCGTGACCGTGAACAGCGCGCAACTGACGATGCCGATCACCCCGGCGCTGGCGCGGGTGGGCGGCATCGTCTGCGGGCAATCCCTGGCCGCGATGGCCGATACCACGATGGTGATCGCCTGCGCGGGGCATTTCGGCGAACCGCGCCCCGTGGGCACCGTGACGCTGGACACACAATTCCTGCGCCCCGGTGCGGGCAGCCATATCCGCTGCGACGCCGAAATCATCCGCGCGGGCAAATCGCTGATCTTTGCGCGGGCGACGCTGGTGGCGTTGCCCGATGACAAGCCCGTGGCGATGGCCACTGCCACATTCTTTGCAGGATAGCGTCATGCCGCAAACCACCCTTTACGCGCTGGTGATGTTCGCCGCTGGTGTTGGCATCCCTGTGCTGGCCGCACTGAATGCCGCCCTCGGCCGCACCATCGGGGCACCTGCGGCGGCAACCGTGGCGCTGTTTTGTATCGCGGCTCTGGCGGCCATCGCCGTCACGCTGATCACCCGGCAACAGGGCGCGCTGCCCGCCATTGCGACCGCGCCCAAGCACCTGCTGCTGGCGGGGTTGCTGGTGGCGTTTTACGTGCTGTCGATCACCTTCATCGCGCCCAAGTTCGGGGTGGGCAACGCGATCTTTTTCGTGCTGCTGGGGCAGTTGGTGTCTGCCGCGCTGATCGACCATTTCGGCCTGTTCGGCGCGCGGATATCGCCGTTCAGCCCTCCGCGCGCCTTGGGGATTGCGATGATGGCGGCAGGCGTGTTCGTCACGCAGCGGGTTTAGGGAACCAGCCGCCCCGCCTCTAGCCGCAGCCGCCGGTCCATCCGGGCGGCGAGATCAAGGTTATGCGTCGCGATCAGCGCCCCCATCCCGGTGTCGCGCACCAGCGCCAACAGCGCCGCGAACACAGTTTCCGAGGTGCCGGGGTCCAGATTGCCGGTGGGTTCATCTGCCAGCAACAGGCGCGGCTGATTGGCCAGCGCGCGGCAGAACGCGACGCGCTGTTGTTCGCCCCCCGACAAGGCCGCCGGTCGGTGATCCGCGCGCGGGCCCAGCCCGACGGACGCCAACAACTGCGCCGCCCGCGCCTCGGCCTCATTACGCGCCACACCATTGGCAAGCTGCGGGATCACGATGTTCTCGGCGGCAGAAAATTCGGGCAGCAGGTGGTGGAATTGATAGACAAACCCGACCGACCCGCGCCGCATCGCCGTCCGCACCCGGTCGGATTGGCCGGCCATCTCAGCGCTTGCGATCCGCACCGACCCGGCGTCGGGCGTGTCCAGCAGTCCCGCGATATGCAGCAGCGTCGATTTCCCGGCACCCGAGGGTGCGACCAGCGCCACCACCTCGCCGGGGGCCACGGTCAAAGACACGCCGCGCAGCACGTCCACCGCGTTGTGGCGGCCCTTGTTATAGGTCTTGGTCACGCCGTCCAGCGCCAAGACCGGATCAGTCACCGGGTCATTCATAGCGCAGCGCCTCGACCGGGTTCATCCGCGCGGCGCGGCGGGCGGGAAAGATGGTCACGATCCACGACAGGCCCAGCGACAGCGTGACAGCCGACAAAACGTCTGCCAGTTCCAGCTTGGCCGGCACGGAATAGATGCCGCGAATGGCCGGATCCCAAACCCCGCCGCCCGAGATATAGTTCACCAGGCTGAAAATCGGGTCGATATAGATCGCGAACAGGCACCCCAGAATGACCCCCAACAGCGTGCCAACCGTGCCCGTCACCGCGCCGCAGATAAAGAACACGCGCAGCACCGATCCCTCGGACAGGCCCATGGTGCGCAGGATGCCGATGTCGCGGCCCTTGTTTTTCACCAGCATGATCAGCCCCGACACGATGTTCATCGCCGCGATCAGCACCAGAATGGACAGGATGATGAACATCACATTGTCCTCGATTTCCAGCGCGCGCAGGAACCCGCCGGAACTGTCACGCCAGGACCACAACTGCGCCCCCGCGCCGCCCGCCGCCAGCAGGTCCAGCGACAGATCATCAACGCGGTCCGGGTCCGTCACCATCACCTCAATCTCGTCGGCGCGGCCTTCGCGGTTGAAGTAACTTTGCGCCTCGGCGAGCGGCATGTAGATGCGGGTGCGGTCGATGTCCCAGCGTCCGGCGGTGAACACATAGACCACCTCATAGGCTTTGACGCGGGGGCTGGTTCCAAAGGCGGTTTTCACCCCATCGGGCGATATGATGCGGATGCGGTCGCCAAGGGCCAGCCCCAACTCGCGCGCGATGCCCGATCCGATGGCGACGCCCTGATCGAAGCGCGTCAGATCGCCCTGTGCATCGGCGCCGATGCCGACACGCGGGATGGTTTCAAGGTCCGCGCGGGTGATGCCGTAAACCTCGACGCCGGTGTTGCGGCCCTGTGCGTTGGCCATGACGTGCCCCCGGATCAGCGGCGCCGCGCGCGTCACGCCCGGCACGGCGGCCAACCGCGCCGCCACCGCGTCATAATCGGCCATCGTGCGGTCAATCCGGCCCGTCACCGCGTCCACCTGCCCGATGGAATAGACCGTGACATGCGCGTTCGCGCCCAGAATGGTATCGACAAATTCCGCCCGGAACCCCGACCGCACCGCCAGCGTGGCGATCAATGCAAACACCGCCAATGTGATGCCGATCAGCGATATCCAGGTCATCACGCTGACCCCGCCCTCGGCGCGCTTGGCGCGCAGGTAACGCCAGGCGATCATCCATTCAAAGGCCGCAAAAGGCGGTGGGGCGGGCATCCGTATCTCCTGAAATCGGGCGGACCTTGCGGCGGGACGCGGCGGGCGTCAAGCCACCGTTGCGCGCGGCGCGCGCATCCGCCGACGCATCCCGCGCCACGCGCCCAGCATCAGCGCCACCGCCAACCCGCCCATGACCAGCCCCGATCCGGCAAACACCGCGCCTTCGAATGTCAGCGGCAAAGCGGGTTTGAAATCGCCCCATGTGCCGCGCAGCAAATCACGGTCGCCCATGCGGCCCGCGTGATAGACCCGCATGAACGGCCCGGTATCGCGCAGCGCCGTCAGATCGCCGGTCAGACGTGCGTGGCGGGCAAAGGTGGTTTCCATGTCCACGCGGCGCTTTTCGACAAAGGGCGTGCCTTGCATCTGGTCAAGCGCCTGATAGCGGTTCAGCCCCAGATCAGCGGCCGAAGCGTCGAAATCCGCCACCACCTGATCCAGCGCCTGCACCGCGCCACCCAGGCGTTGCAGATATTGCTGGCTGAACTCGGGGAACTGCGCCAGCGTCCCCGCCCCCGCCAGCCCGCCTGCCAGTGTCAGAACCCGTCCGATCATGCCGATTCCCTCCGTTCGACGCAGAAATACCATAAAAAAGCCTGACCGGATCGCTGTGGTTTCAACCCGACACCCGTCAGTGTCGACCTTCACACGTCAGCCACAGGAGCCCTTGAAAACCCAAAACGATGCAAATAGATTAATAACGTAACGAGTAAGAGTCGCTCGTTCCGCAGCGCAATAGATATATTGTGGATGCTGCTTTTCGGTTCAAATGGTCGTCTCTGCTCGTGATTGCGCGTATGGTAATGCGGCGCATAGGCTGCAAATCAGGTGACTGTTCCGTAACAAAAACGCCCTGTGCGTTGCCCGTTCGGTAGATTTGTTCCGCCCACCCCGTGCCATTTTCATCTTTTTGGCGTCCGGCGCAATGCGTCCGCTATTTGCGGGACGGCCCTTGGCTGTCTTGAGGCGGAGAATTGCGCGGCATCCTCATCACTAAAGACGGCGCCGATTGCGCCGCCGGGAGAATATTGCAATGACCGCGCAATTGCCTGACAATTTCGACATCTGCCGCTGTGTCAACCCGGTTCTATATGGCGGAAACATGTTGTTTCACCGCAACAACATCGGGCCGGATGGAAATTTCGACGAGCTGGTCGGTGAATTGGGCCTGACATCGCTGCGCTATCCCGGCGGGGCGATTTCCGAAGCCATGTTTGATATCCGCAATCCGGATGCAACATCGGCCATTGACCCGAACACCAGCGACGCAGTCCCGATTGAACCCTTGTCAGAGGTTGCGGCATTTGCCGCCGCCAATGATATCGCGCTGACGATTGTGGTGCCCACGCGGACATATCTTGGCACGGCGACCGACGCATTTGGCCACCGCCTGCCCGATGTGGACGCGGAAGGTCTGCGCGATTTCGTGACCAAACTGGTCGGCGGGCAATTCGGCGCGGCGCGGATCGAGGCGCTGGAAATCGGCAATGAATATTGGGGCATCGGCGACTTTGCCCAAGGCTCGATGACCACGTTGGAATATGCCCGCGTGGCAACCGAAATGACGCGCATCATGGATGATACGCTGGCCACGGTGCCCGGCGGGGATGACGTGGCAATTCTGGTGCAGATGGGCACCAATTACGGCTATGCCGATCTCAGCGCCGATTACGCCGATGTACCGCGCGGTGCAGAATTGGACAGTGTGGTGCGATCGGAATATGATTTGCCTGCGGATGTCAATTTCCTGACCGCTTCCGGCGACATGAACTGGACCCGCGTTGCCAATCACATCATCATCGAACAGTTTGCGGATGCGGGCGTTCTGGATCAGGTCGATGGCGTGGTCACGCATATTTATTCGCGCTATCCCGACAGCGAGTCCAGCCGCCATTGGTCACTGGACATCATCGAAAGCACCTGGGGCGAAGAGGTGCCGGGGATTGAAACCTGGGTCACCGAATGGTCACGTAAAGCCAAGACCGACGTCTTTGACGACACCGATTACGGGCTGAAATCCGCGCATGAATTGGTGGATATGATCGGGGTTTTCGGCGCGCACGAAGTGGACGGGGCCTATTACTGGACACCCCAGCACAATACGCTGACCGCACTCGCAGGGATGACGGAAACACCGGAGGGGACACCGCCGCCCCTGACCGCTGCCGGTGAGATTTTCCGCATGATGGCAAACAATATCGAGGGCGCGAATGTGGTGGATTTGGCCCCGGCGGACCCGCATACCAATGCCATTCTGCAAGGCGGCATCGACATTCACGCCTATATCAAGCCGGGCCAGATGGTGATGTATCTGGCGAATGCCAATGACAGCGCGGAAAACATCGAATTGGACGTGTCGAATTATCTGGATGATTACGACAGCGTTCAACTGACCCGGCTGGGTGTGCGCGACGGGCAAAACCCCGGTGATCCGCAATCCGAACCCGTGGTGACCGACATCGACCCCGCGACGTCCGTGGATGGCATGGTGCTGACGCAGACGTTCAAGCCGTTTGAAATCCTTCAGGTGGTGGTCAACGGCGCAAATTTTTCGCCGGACATGACGGCGGAACTGATCGCGGCCCGTGTCGCGGCGGGCAGGCCCCTGGACGGGATGATCATGGACGCGGACGACGATATGCCTCCGCCAGAGGACAACCCCGATGACGCCCCGGACGATATCGTGGTGCCGCCTGCGGACGATCCCGATATCATCCTGGAACCGCCGCCCGCTGAAACGCCCGCAGACACGCCCGAAACGGAATCCGCCACAGACGCCGCCAGTTCCGGCGGCGTCGGCATGGATTTCCTGTTCCTGCTGGGCCTGCCGCTGTTGCTGGGGCTGGCCTTCGCACTGTAATCCGGGGCTGCGCCGGGGTTACGGATGCGCGGCGTAAATCTCGGCGATACGGGCCACAGCGGCCTCGGGCGTCATTTCCACGCTGTCACCTGTCCGCCGCGAGGTCAGTTCGACCATCCCGCTGGCCAAGCCGCGCGGCCCGACCGTAATCCGCCACGGCAGGCCGATCAGGTCCATCGTGGCGAATTTCGCGCCCGCGCGTTCGTCGCGGTCGTCATAGAGGCACTCCAGCCCCTTGGCCGCCAGCGCCTTGTAGATCCCGTCACAAGCCGCGTCCGTGCCCGCGTCGCCCTGTTTCAGGTTGACGATGCCCGCTTTGAACGGCGTCACGCCTTCGGGCCAGATGATGCCTTTGTCGTCATGGCTGGCCTCGATGATGGCCCCCAACAGGCGCGACACGCCGATGCCGTGTGACCCCATTTCCACCGGCACGCGCGCCCCGTCCGGCGTGACGACCGTGGCCCCCATCGCTGCGGAATACTTGGTGCCGAAGTAGAAAATCTGCCCGACCTCGATGGCACGGCCCTGCTTGCGATGCGCCTCGGGCACCGCATCGAACACGGCGGCGTCATGGGTTTCATCGGTGCGGGCATACAGCGTGGTGAACTCCTGGCACACGCCCGCCACCTGCGCGCGGTCGTCATAGTCGATGTCACGCGCGCCCAGTTTGAGGCCCGTCACCCGGTCATCATAGAACACATCCGACTCGCCGGTCTGCGCCAGCACCAGAAATTCATGCGTATTGTCGCCGCCGATGGGGCCAGAGGCCGCGCGCATCGGGATCGCGGTCAGACCCATGCGCTCATAGGTGCGCAGATAGCTGACCATGTGGCGGTTATAGGCGTGGATCGCGGCATCCCGGTCCAGATCAAAGTTATAGCCGTCCTTCATCAGGAACTCGCGCCCGCGCATGACGCCAAAGCGCGGCCGCACCTCGTCGCGGAATTTCCACTGGATGTGATAGAGCGTCAGCGGCAGGTCCTTATAGCTGCCGACATGGGCGCGGAAGATGTCGGTGATCATCTCTTCGTTGGTCGGCCCATAGAGCATGTCGCGCTCGTGCCGGTCCTTGATGCGTAGCATTTCCTGCCCGTAATCGTCATAGCGCCCGCTTTCGCGCCACAAATCAGCCGGTTGCAGCGTCGGCATCAACAGCGGAATATGGCCCGCGCGGATCTGTTCCTCATGGACGATCTGTTCGATGCGCTTGAGCACGCGATACCCCAGCGGCAACCACGAATAGATCCCCGCCGCCTGCTGCTTGATCATCCCCGCCCGCAACATGTAGCGGTGCGACACGATCTGCGCCTCGGCGGGGTTTTCCTTGAGCACGGGCAGAAAATAGCGGGACAGGCGCATGGGATGGCTCCGGTTGGTTTGCCCCCCTGTTACCGGGGATGCGCCCACGGAGCAAGCGGCGGCCCCTTCCCCCGACTGCCGGATGCAGGCAGGATGTGTGCAACTTGAAAGGGTGGCGGGATGCGCGACGCCCTGCTTCAGAATGTGCTCACTTGTCGCAGTCGGCCGAATCGTGTACTTAAAGGTGATAAGGTTTTCGCGTCGGTGTTGGATTATGATTTCATTAGCACGAATACAGAATACTGGATTAGTTTCAGCGCTCTTGCTTATTCTCAACGTAGCTTATGCGCATGCCCAGCAGATTGGTCCACTTGCGAGCCGTGTTTTTGGCAACGGAACTAGCAATCTGATATTTGTGCTGCATGGAGATTTATCAGACGGATCGCCGGCCGATTACCACCAAAGCTTCGCGAGGGAAGTGTCTGAAAAAATTCGAAATGCGACTGTGGTTGCAATTGTACGACCAGGCTATGCTGATAGCCGTGGGTTGAAGTCTCCGGGATCAAACAACGGAAAAAGAGACCAATACACAAAAACCAACAATGACCTTGTAGCAGCAACTATAGACGCCTTTCGGAAATCCGTGAAACCGCAAAGGGTAGTTGCCGTTGGTCATTCCGGAGGAGCGGCACAAGTCGGGGCCATTATTGGACGTTTTCCGGGTCTTATAGACTCAGCCGTTCTTGTTTCTTGCCCTTGCGACATTCAAGCTTGGCGGTCATCAAACAATAGATCGCCATGGCCAAACAGCCAATCCCCTGCTGACTTTCTCAAGTCAGTGCCCAAGCAGACGCGCATCGTAGCGATCACTGGCCAGAACGATTCTAACACACGTCCGTCGCTCGCAAGAAGTTATGTCGAGCAAGCGTCTGCCCTTGGTCTTTCAGCGCAGGCATTGATCGTCAACGGGGGGCATGGATTCAACAGCATTTCGCGCGACGTCCTGAAATCCGTTGTAGGTCTCGCACGGTAAGCTGCTGTCCGCCCCAGCTTGTGGGGGGCGGTGCCTATTGGCTTAAATGGCTCGATGAACGGTATATTTTTTCATTAAATGTCTTGAGCCGGTTCAAGCCTACCTGCAACGCATGACACCAAAGAGGATGCGGGCACCCCCTCCCCCCACCACACCTTGAAACCCGCGCCCGAAACCCCCACAACACTCCCCAAAGGAGTGCGTCATGGCCCTGCCCGTCAAGGATCAGCTACGTTACTGGGGCATCGCGGCGGTGGTGTTCTTTGTCCTGCTGTATCTGCTGGGCGACGTGATCCTGCCCTTCGTGCTGGGGGGCGCAATCGCCTATCTGCTGGACCCGATCGCCGACCGGCTGGAGCGGATGGGGTTTTCGCGCGCCATGGCTGTGGGGACGATTACGGTCATGGCCGTGCTGGCGTTTGTGGTGATGATCCTGTTGGTGCTGCCGACGCTCGTCAACCAGTCCATCGCGCTGTTCAACGTCGCACCGCAACTGTTCACCGAATTGCGCGGGTTTCTGACGGCGCAATTTCCCAGCCTGGTGGAACCCGACAGCGTGCTGAACCAGTCGCTGCAATCCCTGGGCGAGACGGTCAGCGCCAAGGGCGGGGAGTTGCTAAATACCGTGCTGTCCTCGGCGGCGTCGCTGTTGAATGTGGTGGTGCTGTTGTTCGTGGTGCCGGTTGTGGCGGTCTATCTGCTGTATGACTGGGATCATCTGGTGGCGCAGGTTGACCGGCTGTTGCCGCGCGATCATGCCCCGGTGATCCGGCAATTGGCGGGGGAAATCGACGCGGTGCTGGCGTCGTTCATCCGCGGCATGGGCACCGTCTGTTTGATCCTCGGCACGTTTTACGCGGCGGCGCTGATGGCGGTGGGGTTGCAGTTCGGGCTGGTGATCGGGGCAGTGGCGGGGCTGATCACGTTCATCCCGTACGTCGGATCGCTGGTGGGCGGCGCATTGGCCATCGGGCTGGGGCTGTTCCAGTTCTGGGGCGATTGGGTCACTGTGGGGCTGATCGCGGCGATTTTCCTGTTCGGCCAGTTCATCGAGGGCAATTTCCTGACCCCGCGTCTGGTGGGCTCATCCGTGGGGCTGCACCCGGTCTGGTTGATCTTTGCGCTGGCGGTGTTCGGCGCGCTGTTCGGGTTTGTGGGGTTGCTGGTGGCGGTGCCGGTGGCGGCGGCCATTGGCGTGCTGCTGCGCTATGTGATCGCGCGCTATACCGACAGCCGGTTGTATCGCGGGTTGCTGGACGTGGCGGACGACGACGAGGACAACGCCGCGTGAGCCGTCAACTGAGCTTTGATTTGCCCGCGCGCACGGCGCTGGGACGGGACGCATTTATGGTGGGTCCGTCCAACAGCGTGGCCTTGGCGATGATCGAGGGTTGGCGTGACTGGCCGCAGGGCAAGCTGGTGTTGCTGGGGCCCACCGGCGCGGGCAAGACACATCTGGCGCATATCTGGGCCGAGATGACCGGGGCGCGGATCGTGGCCGGCGGGCTGGCGGACTTGGACATCGCGGTCTTGGCCGTAAGCCCCGTGGTGATTGAGGATGCCGAGGCCGTCGCGGGTGACCCGGAGGCGGAAACCGCGTTGTTCCATCTGCACAATCTGATGGCCGCAGAGGCGCAGCCGCTGTTGTTGACCGCCGCGAAACCGCCCGCGCAATGGGGTCTGACCCTGCCCGATCTGGCCTCGCGGATGCAGGCGGCGGCGGTGGCGCAACTGGCCGCGCCCGATGATGCGGCGCTGGCGGCGGTACTGGCGAAACTGTTCGCGGACCGCCAGATTGCCCCCGCCCCCGACCTGATCCCTTATCTGGTGACGCGCATGGACCGGTCTTTTGCAACAGCGCAGCGGCTGGTCGATCTGCTGGACCGCGCCGCGCTGGACGCGGGCCGCCCGGTCAATCGCGGGCTGGCCAAGGATGTGCTGGCGCTGGACGAACAGGCGCAGCTTGATCTGGACTGATCTGGACAATTCGGCGTAGAGCCCGCAGGCTTTGCCACGAACCCGTTACAATCCGCCTGCTACAGCAGGATGAACTGACCATAAGGGCCGCGCATCATGACCAACGCCGATTTCCTGCATTCTGATTTCGTGGCCCCGGTGGATATCCCCGATCTGGATATCACCGGGCCGGGGCGGTTCTATAACCGCGAACTCAGCTGGCTGGGGTTCAACTGGCGGGTGCTGGAAGAGGCGGAAAACCCGCGTGTGCCGCTGTTGGAACGGGTGCGGTTCCTGTCGATCTCGGCCAACAACCTCGACGAATTTTACACGGTGCGCGTGGCGGGTCTGCGTGAACTGGCACGCGCGGGCAACACCACGCCGGGGGACGACGGGCTGTCGCCTGCGGAACAACTGGTGCTGATCAACGACGACGCGCGCAACCTGATGCATGCGCAACAGCGCATCTTCATCGACATCAAACGCCTGATGGCCGAAGAACGCATCGACATTCTGGATCGCCACACCGTGACCGACGAGGATCGCGCGTTCCTGTCCGAGGCGTTCCTGAACCGGGTATTCCCGGTGCTGTCGCCCTTGGCGGTCGATCCGGCGCATCCGTTCCCGTTCATCCCCAACACCGGCTTCTGTCTGGCGTTGCAACTGGAACGCCGCCGCGACAAGCGTGAATTGCAGGCGCTGCTGCCGATCCCGGCGCAGGTGGCGCGGTTCATCGCCCTGCCCGCCCCTGCGGGTCAACACCGGTTCCTGCCACTGGAAGAACTGCTCTTGAAACATCTGGACAAGCTGTTCCCCGGCTATGACCTGAAAGGGCACTGCGCGTTCCGCGTGCTGCGCGACAGTGATCTGGAAGTCGAGGAAGAAGCCGAAGATCTCGTGCGCGAGTTTGAAACCGCGCTGAAACGCCGCCGCCGCGGCGAGGTGATCCGGATGAAAATCTCGGCCCACGCGCCGCAGGATCTGCGCGATACCATCATGCGCGAATTGCACGTCACCCCGGACGAGGTGGTCTCAGTAGACGGCATGATCGGCATGGCCGACCTCAAGGAACTTGTGATCGACGCGCGGCCCGACCTGTTGTGGACGCCCTATGTGCCACGGGTGCCGGAACGCGTGACGGATCACGACGGCGACATGTTCGCCGCGATCCGTCAAAAGGACATGCTGCTGCACCACCCCTATGAGACGTTCGACATGGTGATCCGGTTCCTGGCGCAGGCGGCGCTGGACCCGAATGTGGTGGCGATCAAGCAGACGCTGTATCGCACGTCGAAAAACTCGCCCATCGTGGATGCGCTGTGCGAAGCCGCCGAGGATGGCAAATCGGTCACCGCGCTGGTGGAACTGAAGGCGCGCTTTGACGAGGCGGCCAATATCCGGCAATCGCGCCGTCTGGAACGCGCGGGCGCGCATGTGGTTTACGGGTTCATGGACCTGAAAACCCACGCGAAAATCTCGACCGTGGTGCGCCGCGAAGGCGACGCGCTGGTGACCTACACCCATTTCGGCACAGGCAACTATCATCCCATCACCGCGCGCATCTATACCGACGTGTCGCTGTTCACCTGTGATGCGCGGTTGGGGCGCGATGCCACCAAGGTGTTCAACTTCCTGTCCGGCTACGCGCAACCCGAGGGGCTGGAGAACCTCGCCATCTCGCCCATTTCGCTGAAACCGCGCCTGCTGGAGATGATCGCGCGCGAGATTGATCATGCCAAGGCCGGCAAGCCCGCCGAAATCTGGGCCAAGATGAACAGCCTGATCGACCCCGAGGTGATCGACGCGCTGTATGCCGCATCCCAAGGCGGCGTGAAGATCAGCCTGATCATTCGCGGCATTTGCGGCCTGCGCCCCGGCATCAAGGGTCTGTCCGACAATATCCGCGTCAAATCCATCGTGGGGCGGTTCCTGGAACATTCCCGCATCGTGTGTTTCGGCAATGGCCATGGCCTGACCACGAAACAGGCGCGGGTCTATATCAGCTCCGCCGACTGGATGGGTCGCAACCTGAACCGCCGCGTTGAAACGCTGGTGGAAATTGAGAACCCCACCGTCAAGGCGCAGATCGTCAGCCAGATCATGGCGGCGAACCTTGCCGATACCGCGCAAAGCTGGGTCATGACCGGCGACGGCAAGTTTGCCCGCGCGCGGCCCGCGGAAGGCGCGTTCGCGTTTTCCGCGCACCGGTTCTTCATGGAAAATCCGTCGCTGTCCGGGCGGGGTTCCGCAGGCGCTGGTGACGTTCCCAAATTGACCCACACCGACGATTGACGCATACCCCCGCACAGGACCGCGAACGCGACAGAACGGGGATGACCACCATGGATGATGGCAACATCACAACCAGTTCAGAGCAGGGACCAGTCAAGGGCTTGTTTGCCCGCCCACTTTTCAACGACGTGGACGCCCGCGCGCTGGCGCGGGTGGGCGTTCTGGATGTGGGGTCAAACTCGGTCCGGTTGGTGGTGTTCGACGGCGCGGCGCGCAGCCCGGCGTATTTCTATAACGAAAAGATCATGTGTGGCTTGGGCGCGGGTCTGGCCAAGACGGGCCGGTTGAACCCCGAAGGCCGGGTGCGCGCCTTGGCCGCGATGCGGCGCTTTGCCTTGCTGGCCGAAGGGATGGGCATCGCGCCCCTGACGGCGGTGGCGACGGCGGCGGTGCGCGAGGCCACGGACGGCGCGGATTTCGTGGCCGAGGTGGCCCGCGAAACCGGGATCACCCTGCATATCATCGACGGCCCCGAAGAGGCGCGGCTGTCGGCCCAAGGCGTTCTCTTGGGCTGGCCCGGCGCCTATGGTCTGGTCTGCGACATCGGCGGATCGTCGATGGAACTGGCGGAAATCAACGACGGTGCGGTGGGCCGCCGCGTGACATCGCCGCTGGGGCCGTTGAAGCTCAAGGATTTTCAGGGCAACAAGAAGGCGCGCCGCGACCATATCCGCGCCATCGTCGATGGCTTGGCCGCACAGCTTGGCCCGCAGAAGAACCGCCTGTTTCTGGTCGGCGGATCGTGGCGGGCGTTTGCGCGCATCGACATGGACCGGCGGGGTTACCCGCTGCTGGTGCTGCACGAATACCGCATGACATCGGCCGATGTGATGGCCACGATCGACTATATCGAGACGCAAGGCATCGACCTTTTGCGCGCCCGCACCGGGATTTCGCGCGACCGCATCACGCTGGTGCCGCTGGCCGCCGAGGCGCTGCGCGAGGTCGTGCGCGTGTTCCGCCCGCATGACATCGCGCTGTCGTCCTATGGTATCCGCGAAGGGATGCTGTATGAACAGATGCCGCAAACGCTCCGCGACCGCGATCCGCTGCTGGAAGCCTGCCATTTCGCCGAGGCCAAGGATGCCCGCCTGCCCGGCTTTGGCCAGACGCTGTTCAAATTCGTGCTGCCGCTGTTCAAATCCCATCCCGAAGAGTTTCTGCGCATCGTGAAGGCCGCCTGCCTGCTACACGATGTCAGTTGGCGCGCGCACCCCGATTACCGCGCCGAGGTCTGTTTCGACAACGCCACCCGCGCCAATCTGGGCGGGCTGAAACATTGGGAACGGGTGTTTCTGGGGCTGGCCCTGCTGCACCGCTATTCCAACAGCCGCAACAGCGCGCGGTTCGACCCCATGATGGGGCTGTTGGAACCCAAACGCATCCACGAGGCCGAGGTGCTGGGCAAGGCGATGCGGTTCGGCGCGATGCTGTGGTTGCGCACCGGCGAGCCGCCGGGGGAACTGCGTTGGTTCCCGATCCGCAAGGTGTTGGAATTGCATCTGGAACGCGCGGCAGAACCTTTGTTCGGCGAGGTGGCGCAGGCACGGTTCCAGTCGCTGGCGACTACGCTCGCCGCCAATACCGATGTGCGGATCCGGCGTTAAAGCTCGATGCCGCCGGGGTCCGGGGCTTTGGGCGGCAGGGGCTGCTTGCGCCGCAGGATGATATCGCCATTCGGCAGCATTTCCGGCGCGTTGTAATTCGCCAGATCATCCACCTGCCCCAGCAATTCGGTCAGCGCCGGCCCCATCTGGTCAATGAACCCGCGCAAGGCCGGTTCCATCTCGCGCAGCGCGCCTTCCAGATCGCGCAGGCCGGGTTCCACCTCGCGCAGCAACCCGTCCAGAAACAGTTGCGCGCCGCGTTCCATCAATGACAGCCCGCGCTCGGCGTCTTGGGCCAAAACGGGCGATGCGGTCAGCGCAAGGATGAGGGCGAGGTGTTTCATGCCGCAAAGATGGGAAGCCGGACCGCGTTTGCAACGGGGAAACCCCGGCATGTCACGCCCCCGTCTGTAACACATGGCCCGCATGCGCGTTCTGGATCGCGTCCCAGGCGCGGTTGATATCGGCCATCCGCCGCTCGGCCAGCTTGACCGCCTCGGGCGGCACGCCGCGCGCGATCATGGCGTCGGGATGGGTGTCGCGCACCAGTCGGCGGAATTGCGCGCGCGCCGCGTCAAGCGGCGTGCCGGGGGGCAGGCCCAGCACCGTCCACGGGTCTTTGGGCGCATCGGGCACATAGCGCGCGCGCAGGGCGGCAAATTCGGGCTGCGGCAGGCCCAAAATCCCCGCCACCTCGGTCAGGAACGCATCTTCGGCCGGGTGATAGGCGCCGTCCGCCATCGCGATATAGAACAGCCCCTCCATCAGGTCGGTCAGGCACGCCTCTTGACCGGAAAACATCGCGCGGATGCGGCGGGCGTAATCCTCGAACCCCGCGACATCCTGCCGCGCCAGATTGAACACCCGCGCCGCCCCCGGTTCATCTTCGCGCGCGATCAGGAACACCTGGCGCATCGCGGTCACCTCGTCGCGCGTGACCTGCCCGTCCGCCTTGGCCATCTTGGCCGCCAGCGCAATCACCGCGATGGTAAAGGCGACCGAGCGTTCCGGCGGGGTGCGCAGCTTGTCGAATACCGCAGACAAGCCTTCGCCACTGGCGAGGCTTTTCAGGGCTTCGGTGATCCGGGTCCAAATCGACATGGCTTATCTTAACGCGGGACGCCGCCGCTGTCGCGCGCCAAACGGATATGGCGTGATCACAACGTGACCTGCCCGCGCGGCGTGTCGAACACCGCCACCAGCGACGGCGCGGCGGCGGTTTCATAAACCAGCCGCGCATCATCGCACAGCGGCAGCACCCGCGCCGCCAGCGCCCGCGCGTCGGGGTGGCGGATAGTCAGCCGGATCAGGCGCACGGGTTGTATCGTCAGCCGGTCCATCGGATGCGGCCCCTGCCAGCGGATCAGCGTCGGCTGACCGCCATCCGCAGGTAAGCGGCCATCCTCGGGCACCGCGATCTGCCAGCGGAAATCGCCCCGCGCCATGTCGGTGACGACGCCCGACCCCGGCAGCGCCGCCAGATCATCGGTGCGCGCAATCCAGTTGGCCAAGCGGGGTGGCCCATCGAAACGGTCCAGATCGAACCAGCGCGGCCCGTCAGGCGCGGGCGCGGCGGGATCCACCGCGATCACCTCCAGATACAGCCCATCCGCCAGCCCCATCAGCAGGTTATGCGTGCCAAATCGCGGATGCGCCCCGCCCGCTTGCAAAGGCAGACCCAAGGCCGCCTCGACCACCGCGCGCCCCGTTGCCAAATCCGCCGCCGCCACCGCCAGATGATCCAGAACCAGCATCCCTGTCGCACCTTTCCGGACCAAAAACCTTGAAACCTTCGCCAACAGTCCCTTTATGCCCATATGCATGGGACTTTAAACATAACGCAATCAGGGCTAGACATATGCTGACACGCGCCATCGAGCGTTGGTTTCAACACGAGGCGGCGGGCGGTATCCTTTTGATGCTATCAGCCGCCGCAGCAATGGTGGTGGCGAATTCGGCGCTGGCGCCGGGATATGACACGGTTCTGAACGCCAAACTGTCCGTGACGCTGAACGGCCAAGGGCTTGCCAAGCCGTTGATCCTGTGGATCAATGATGGGCTGATGGCGATCTTCTTCTTTCTGATCGGCCTCGAGTTGAAACGCGAATTGCTGGAAGGCAAGCTGAAGAACCCGCGTGACGTATTGTTGCCGGGGATGGCGGCGGTGGGCGGCATGGCGGTGCCGGCATTGGTGTTTCTGGCCTTCAACGGGGCGATTCCGGCCAATATCGACGGCTGGGCGATCCCTGCGGCAACGGATATCGCCTTTGCGCTTGGCGTTCTGGCCCTGATCGGCAGCCGCGCGCCAGTGTCGCTCAAGATTTTCCTGCTGACCCTCGCCATTCTGGACGACATGGGCGCGATCATCATCATCGCGCTGTTCTATACGGCAGAGTTGCAGCTGCATTACCTGTTTCTGGCGCTTGGGCCGCTGGCCCTGTTGATCTGGATGAACCTGAAAGGCCAGCACCGCATGGCCCCCATGATCTTGCTGGGCGCGATCATGTGGTTCTTCGTGCTGAAATCCGGCGTCCATGCCACGGTAGCAGGCGTGGTCACCGCGCTGTGTATCCCGCTGAAAGACCGCTGGGGGAAATCCCCGCTGCATGCCATGGAACATGCGCTGCACCCCTACGTGATGTTCCTGATCGTGCCGATCTTTGCCTTTGCCAATGCGGGTGTGGTGCTGGAAGGCATGACCTTGGCAGACCTGCTGGCCCCGCTGCCATTGGGCATCGCGCTTGGGTTGTTCCTGGGCAAACAGATCGGCGTGTTCGGGGTGACGTGGCTGATGGTCAAGACTGGCATTGCCAAGATGCCCGTCGGCGCGACATGGGCGCATGTTTATGGCATCGCCTGTCTGGCAGGCATCGGGTTCACTATGTCGCTGTTCATCGGATCGCTCAGCTATGACGACGCGGCGCAGATGAACGCGGTCCGGTTGGGCGTGTTGACCGGGTCGATCGCGTCCGCGCTGCTGGGTTTTGTGGTGCTGATGCTGTCCGCCAGCAAAGCGACCGTTGCCGCGAAGCCTGCCTTGGCAGAATAATCCAGGAACGGGCGGCGCATCACAGCGCCGCCTGTCCGTCAAAAATTCAGCCAAGCACCCACAGATCATCGCGCAGGATGAGGCTTGCAAGCTCGGTGTTGTCCAACGTGATCACGTCCGAGCCTGTAAACCGGAGGTCCAGCTTCGTGCCACGCTGCACCGCGACTTCGGCCAGCACACCCGCAAGGTCTGCGGCCCCCGTCAGTGCCAGCAGTTCCGCCGAGATTTGCAGCCGGTCCTCGCCCGAGAAATCAACGATCCTGTCACGGCCAAATCCAAGCCCGAACACGAAGGTATCCGCCCCGGTGCCGCCCGACAGGTAATCGTTCCCCGCCTGCCCGTTCAACGTGTCCGCACCGGCATAACCATACAGCTTGTCGGCCAATGCGCCACCGGTCAGCAGGTTGTCGCCATCGCGCCCAACCACTTGCAAGGTTCCATTCTTGTTGGTCCGGCTTTGCTGGAACAGCCTGCCATCGCTGGAATAGTCGCTGACGGAGGACGCATAGGTCGCCGCTGTGCCATCCGGCGTCAAATCGGTCTGGACCACGCGGGTGGCTTTACCGGCGACAAAGGTGGTGACCTTTTCCAGCCCGCTGTCCAGCAGAACCCGCTCGGACGTCCGGCTGCCCGACGCATCATATTCGGTTTCTGATTGACTATAACCGGCGGCCCTGCCTGTCACTGATAGATCATTGACAACAACGCGCGACGCGCGCCCGTTGACATAGGTCGTTTCGGTTTCGAGCAGGTTGTCGCCCAAGACTGTTTTCTGGATCAAGACCCCGCTGGTGTCATAGCTGGCCTGAGATACGCTGAACGAAGCCGCACGCCCCGTAAGGGAAAGGTCTGTGATGGTTTGAGTAGCGAACTTGCCGTTGGCGAACGTGGTCACGGTTTCCAACCCACTGTCCGACAGTTGGGTCGTCCGGGTAGCGTTACCTGCGGAATCGTAAATCGTTTCGATGCTGACATAATTCACGGCGGACCCCGCCACAGAGGTATCCTCGCGGACCTGGCGCGAGATGACGCCATCTGTGTATTCCCGCTGAATTCTAAGGCCTTCGTCAGACAGGATGTCCGTTTTCAGCAAGCGCCCCATCGCGTCATAGTCGATATCATAAGTCTCATAGGTCTGAGTGTCTCCGACATCGGTGGCCCGTGATGTGCTGCGCAGTCCGTTGTCAAAGCTGATCTCTGTCGTCAAACCATCGCCCCGCACGATCTGCACCGTATCGTCTGACACTTGCGTGGCGCGGCTGGTGCCTTGGGCGGTGGTCCAGCGGATTTCCTCGATCCCTGCGGCCAGGACATCAAGGAACAACGCCGCCGCGTCGCGGCCGCCCGCATTGCTGTTGCCCAGCATCACCATGTCGGTGTCGCCCATGGCTGCGGCAATCAGCAACGCCTGATCAAAGTCGCGCAGGATGACTTCGGTGCCTGCGGCGTTGATCAGGCGGATTTCTTCGATGTCGTTCAGCGTGACATTGAACATGTCGTGGCTGCCGCCATCCAGCAGCACGGCATCATGCCCCGCGCCACCGTCGATCACCTCGCCTGCGGCCAGATCGCCATCTTGAACCCAGAAACTGTCGCTGCCATCGCCGCCTGACAGACTGTCGGCCCCGGCACCGCCAAGGATGGTGTCATCGGCACTGCCCCCAAGGAACGTATCCGCCCCATCCCCCAGATCGGCAAAGCTGGGGTCGTCAGTGCCGGTCAGATCGTCTGCCCCTTCGGTGCCATTGACCGCAACGGCCATGGTCAACTGCCGAACCGCAGATTGCCCGGTATTGCCCGCCAGATCGGTCTGCCGCACCGTGACCGCATATTGACCCAGCGCAGGCAGGTCGAACGACGTGCCTGCGCCCACAAACCAGGTTGCACCGCCGTCGATGCTATAGGACCAGTCCACCGCCGCATCCAACCCGGTCACATCCACCGTGCCAAGGGTCGAGATGCCGTCGCTGCCCGACGGCCCATCGTCCACCGCAAAACCCGCGTCCAGCACAGGCGCTGCCGTGTCCAGCGTGAAGGTCAGCAGATTGCTGTTCTCACTGGCGTTCCCCGCCAGATCTGTCTGGCGCACCATGACGCTGTAATCGCCATCCGCCTCAAAGATCAGATAGCCAAGCGCGCTGCCGGTCAGCCACGTCGTGCCACCATCCTGCGTGTATTCCCACACCGCCCCGGTTTCGAAATTCATCAACCGGATGCTGCCATCATTGGTCAAACCATCAGCACCATCCGCGCCGGTATCGAAATTAAGCGCGATCTGGGGTGTTGCGATGCTGACGTCATAGACAATGGTCTGTGTGGGCGAGGCTGCGCTTTGGTTGCCGACAAAATCGGTCTGCCGCACCGCGACGCCATAGCTGCCCTCGCCGTTGAAATTGACCTGAAAGCCTGTGCCGCTGCCTTCTGTCCATGTCACGCCGTCGTCCAGCGTGTAATCCCAGCTTGCGCTGCTTTCCAGACCACCAACGGTGACGAACGGAGAGTTGGTGATGCCATCCAGCGCCGACACGCCGCTGTCCTGATCCAACGTAAAGAACGGAGCATCGGGCAGAGCAGTGCGCAGCGTCAGGCTGCGCAAGGCGGCCGGATCGCTAGTCGTGCCGTCGCGTGACTGGCGCACCGTCACGCCATAGCTGCCATCAGACGGCAAGGTGAACGCGGTGCCGCTGCCAGGGTTCCACGTCGCGCCGTTATCAAGGCTGAACTCCCACGTCGCGCCATCCGCGATGCCGATGACGTTGACCTGTCCGTTATTGGTCACGCCGTCGGAGTCATCTGCGCCGCTGTCGTTCGCCAGCGCAAATTCGGGCGCGGCCAGCGATGCGGTGATGGTCAATTCGTTCGACGTCGTGTCTTTGATGTCGGTGTAGATGTTATAGGCGAAATAGCTGGCCCGCACCTCGAATTGGCCGGGGGTGAGCGCCGCGAAATTCCCGAAGGCAACCTGTTCGGTCGCGTTCAGCGCCCATTGGCCGTTCGCGTCTGCATAGACATAGGCATAGCCGATATAGGTATAGCCTTCGCCGATGACCTCCAGCGTCACGCCTGCATTCGCGCGCGCGGTGCCGGTGATGATGATGTCGCCCGCCCCCAAAGACGCGGTCAGCAGGTCCACCGTCACGGGCGGCACGATGACATTGGCATCGCGGATGATTTCAGCGGTGCTGGTGTCGGTCGCCACCTGTTCGTCCAGCGTGGTTGTCACCACCACCTCGTAAGTGCCGGGATTGCCGACGAAATCGGCAAACTGGCGATACAGCCCGTTGAACACGGTGGAATTGGGCCACATGGTCTGGCTCGCCGCCAGCGCCCAGGTGCCGTCGCCCTGAACCGTGACTTCGACACCGCCAAAATTACCGCTGCCGTCATAGACCCGCACCGTGGTCACGGCACCCGGCGCGGTCGAGGCTGTGCCGGTCAGGATAAACTCGCTGTCCTCGAAGGTGGACAGGTTGATCGCCTGCACCGTGGGTGTGTCCAGCGGCGGAAGCGCTGGTTCCAGCGTGACCGATCCCACTGTCCCTGATGCGCTGTTGCCTGCCAGATCGACCTGCCGCACGGCGATTTCATAGCTGCCATAGTCGGGCAGGTCGAACGATGACCCGCTGCCCGCCAGCCATGTGATGCCGCCGTCAAGGGTGTATTCCCAGGTCGCGCCCTCTTCGAGGTCAAATACCGGCACCGTCGGGACCGTGGTCACGACATCGCCGTTGCTGACGCCGTTGATCAACAAGAACGGTGCCACGACCTGACGGTCCAACACCACGCGCAGGGTCGGGTTGGCGTCACCGATGTTGCCCGCCGCGTCGATCGTGCGCACCGCGACCTCATAGACGCCGTCCACGTTCAGATCGATGTATTTCTCGGCCGCGATGTCGCCTGCGGTCCAATTTGCACCGGCATCAAGGCTGTATTCCCAGGCTTCATAGTCACCAATACCAGTTACGATCAGCAATCCATCGACGGTCACGCCGTCGTTGTCGCTGGAACCAGAGTCATAGCGCAGCACGACAGTAGGCGCGTCCGGGGCTGTTGTGTCTACGGTGAACCCGTAATACGGCAGCAATTCGCGGCTGTTGCCTGCAAGATCGGTGACGCGGACCTGCGGATCAAAACTGCCTTCTTGGTTCAGATCAAAGAACGTGCCCGACCCCGGCAGCCAATCGCCGTAATCCAGCCGGTATTCCCAGCTGTCGCCCGGTTCCAGCGTGGTGATCGTCACCCGGCCATCGCTGGATATGCCATCGTCGGCCATACCGGTATCATTGACCAGCGCCAGAACGGGGTCCAGCGGGGCCGTCCGGTCCAGCACGATGCGGCGCGATGCGCTGATGTCACTGACATTGCCCGCGGCGTCGGTCTGCCGCAGGGTGATGTTATAGGTGCCGTCATAGACCAGCGCGAAATGCGTCCCGCCGCCAGTAACCCAGTTCGTGCCGCCGTCAAAGCTGATTTCCCAAGTCGCGCCCGCTTCGAGGCCGGTGACGTCAAAGGTGTCGTTCTGCGTCACGCCATCGGTGTCGGACGCACCTGTGTCCTGGCGCAGCGCCAATCCGGGGGCAGCGGGCGGGATGGTGTCGGGCCCTTCGCCCGCCTCCAATGTCACGACCGTGATCGAGCCGGAAAACTGCGGATCGCCCGACGCGATGGTCAGGTCATTGCCATTGCCGGACCGGTCTGCCAGCGGGGTCGCCCCCGTGAACGGGTAATACGCCTTCAGGCTCGTGTCCGCGATCAGGCCGCCGGCGGCGACAGTCGCAATCTCTGACCCGGTCAGGGTGCGGTCATAGACCTGCACATTGCTGAGGCTGCCCGCCAGCACCCGGATCGGCCCCCCCGCCCAGGCCCCGAACTGCAACGCATTGCCCCGGTCCTGCGCAAAGCTGGCGTCATCCCAGATCAGATGTGTGATGCTGCCGTCATGCACATACAAGCTGTTGTAGGTCGCGATGAACGTATAGGCCACATCGGGGCTGAGGTTGAAATTCACCGATTTCTCATCGCCGACATTGGCGGTGTGAATGGTGATCTGCGTGGCGTCGCCCTCGGCCCCCACGATGCGGATCATCCGCTGGGCCGTCGTCGCCAGATCGCCGTTGCCGAACAGTGCAAATTCCCGTCCAAACAGCGTGTCGAACGTCACGGTGGCGACATAGGTGAATTGCGTTGCGCCAACGATCGGGCTGTTGGCGGTCAGGAAATCCCCGTCGCCATCAAACCGCGCGGCAGGGGGCAAGGCGTCGAAATCGCTCACGTTACCTGCGGCGTCATACTGGCGGACGCGCAGATCATAGGTGCCGGGGCTGGGCAATTCGAAACTGTCGCCGCTGCCATTGGTCCAGTTCGTGCCCGCGTTCAGCGAGTATTCCCATGTCCCGCCTGCTTCCAATCCGCCGACCAACACGGTCGCATCTTCGGTCACCCCGTCAAAGGCCGAGACGCCATTGTCATCCGCCAGCGCGAGGGTCGGTTGCACGGGCGCGGTCCGGTCCAGGATGACCGCAGGCGCGACCGAAACCAGCGTCGGCCCGCCACCATTGCCTTGCAGCACATCGCCATTGTCCAATTGGCTGGACAGCGGATCAGACAGGCTGAAATCATAATGGCTGACCAGACCGGTTGCATCCGTCACCGTGCCGTCATAATCGAACGGAAAGCTGGCCGGGTCCGTGAACGCCTGATCAAACACCAGCGCCGCCCCGATCCGCCCGTCGAGCACCCGGATCGGCCCCCCGACCCAAGCCCCCAGCAATAGGTCCGGCCCGCGATCCTGCGCGAAATTGGCATTGTCCCAGATCAGATGCGTCGTGGTGCCATCATGCACGAACAGATGCGTGCGGGTGGCAATAAAGCTGTAGGTGACACCGGTCTGAAATGCGAAACTACCCGCCTGTTCATCGCCGGTATTCGCCGCATGGATATTGATCGTGCTGGGGCCGGTGTCACTGCCAAGAATGCGGATCATCCGCTGATTGCCGGTATTGGCATCGCCGCTGCCGAACAGCGCGACATCGCCATCCAGCCGGTCGAATTCGACCGTGACCACATAGGTGAAATCAGAGGCCGCCGCGACCCGGTTCGTGCCGATCAGGATATCATCGACGCCGTCGAAATCCATCGCCGACCGACCGGCATCGCCGCCCACAAGGCTGGTATTGCCTGCGGTATCGGTTTGCCGCAGCAGGATCGAATAGGCCCCGTCAGCGGGCAATTGAAAACTGTTGCCCATCCCGGTCAACCATGACGTCCCCTGATCCAGCGAATAGGACCATGTCGCGCCTGGCAAAACCCCGGTCACATTGATAACCGGATTGAATGTCAGCTTATCAGTGGTCGAGTTGCCCGTGTCGGTCAGTGTAAAGCCCGGCGCAGGCGGTAATTCACCAACCGGCACCGTCAGGATCAATTCATTGGTGGTCTGATCCGCGAAAAAGTCACCGGTTGCAAAGTTAAACGCATTCGCTTCGATCTGATAGGTTCCAGCCGTCAGGTCGGGGCCGACCTGACCCGCCAGATAGTTCGTCAGATTGACGGACCAATTTCCGTCCGGACCCGCAAATGTGTCAATGCGTGCGATGTTGGCCCCGGCGCTGGAAACCACATCAAAGAACACCAGCGCACCCGCCGGGGCCGTTCCGGAAATGATGATATCGCCGTCATTCAACGCCTGTGTCACTTGGTTGACCGAAACCGGATCGGCAACAGCCGGATCAATCGTGAAACTGACCGGCGCGCTGACCTGCCCCGCATTGCCCGCCAGATCGGTCTGCCGTAGCGTGACGTCATAGCTGCCCGCGCCCGGCAATTCGAATGCAGCCCCGCTGCCCGCCAGCCACGCGCCGTTGTTCAGACTGAATTCCCATGTCGCGCCCGGTTCCAGACCAGACACGATCACCGTGGAATCTGCCGTGATATTGTCATCCCGGTCTGTGCCGGTGTCGTTTTGCAGCGACGCCGACAGCGTTCCAGGGGCGGTGGTGTCGATCACGAAGGTCTTGGGCGCGCTGGCCAGTCCGGTCACGTTGTTCTCGTCAATCTGGCGGGTGCGCACGGTATAGGTGCCCGCGCCACCCAGCGTGAAGGACGTGCCATTGCCGCTTTGCCAGGTCGCGCCGTCGTCGAGGCTTTATTCATAGGACCATCCCGGCGTCAGGTCACGGACCACCGTCACGGTGTCCTCTGTGCTGACACCATCGGTGTCCAGCGCCCCCGTGTCAGAGGTCAGCGCAAATTCGGGTGCCGGCGGCAGATCAGTCGTCACCGCCGCCGCAAGCCCCGCGCCAAAGTTTGTGGTCAATGCGACCATGAACACCTGACCGCCACCTGCGCCCACTGTTTCGCGCGTCACCACAGGCTCGCCCATGTCCGTCGCGGCGATGACCGTCGCGGCATTGGACACGATCGGCGCATACAACCCGAAAAACGACCCACCGGTCAGGCCATAAGCCTGCGTATAGGCATTTTCACTGTAACTGGCGACGCCGAAACCTTGCGTCCCGCCGACCGACGCGCTGATCCCGACTGTTGCCGCAAGCGATTGCACTTCGGCCAGTTCGGACGCGTTGGTCGGGTCGTCCACCACGATCATCAAGGTGCCGCCACCGGCGACGTAATCGCGCAGCACTGCCGCCTCGTCCATTGTCAGCAGATCGTCTTGGGATGCAGTCGAGGCCCAGACCACAACATCCGCCCCGGCGATGGCGGTGCTGTCGAAATCAAGCGGAACCGTCAGATTCTGGACCGTATTCCCCAGCGTGACGAACATGTCCACCACGATCTGAGATGCACCGATGTTTCCGATGGCGATGATATTGGGCATGACAAGCTACTCCGGCAAAAGGGATCAGGCGCTTTGCGCCAAAATGGTTGGGGTAATCGGGGTGTGCAGTCTGGCGCAGGCAGATGACCGCACGGGCGGCACACAGCGCCGCGCCGAACGCGTTTGACTGAGAACAATAGCGGCAATCGGATGAATTTCACCGGCGCAACGGCCGATTGTCGGGCCAAGACCGGGGAAACCCGGCGACGTCACCTTACCCGACATCCACATCACCCGATCTATATCATGCGTTCAACTGCGATTTTCCGCATTAAACCTACCAAGTTTTGTTTCGTCAAAAAAGACTGTTCGTGGAAATTTGGTTGAAAAACGCAAGTATTTTATCGCAGGCCACTATTCTGGCGCGAAGGCGTTGCCAGTGGTTTCGCTTTGGATTGCAGCTGCCTTGTCCATGACAGCCATGTCACCGGCCAAGGCGGCGCGAACGCCGCCGTTGCCGGTGACATGGCCTGCGATCACACCCGCGTGGCGCGGATCAGCGACAGGATATCGCGCGCGGCGTCGGGGATGTTGGTGCCAGGGCCAAAGATCGCCTTCACGCCCACGCCTTTCAGGAAATCGTAATCCTGTTGCGGGATCACGCCGCCGCAGATCACGAGGATATCTTCGGCGCCTTTGTCCCTCAGCGCGGCAATCAGTTGCGGGGCGAGCGTCTTGTGGCCTGCGGCCTGGGACGAAATGCCGACGACATGCACGTCATTGTCCACCGCGTCTTGCGCCGCTTCTTCCGGGGTCTGGAACAACGGGCCGACATCAACATCGAACCCGATATCGGCGAATGCGGTGGCGATCACCTTGGCGCCGCGGTCATGGCCATCCTGCCCCATCTTGACCACCAACATGCGCGGACGGCGGCCTTCCTCGGCGGCAAATGCCTCGACGTCGGCCTGAATCGCGGCAAAGCCCGCGTCGCCGTCATAGGCCGCGCCATAGACACCGGCCAAGGTCTTGACCTCGGCGCGGTGACGGCCAAACACCACCTCCATCGCGGTGCTGATTTCGCCCACCGTGGCGCGCGCGCGGGCAGCGTCCACTGCGGCGGCCAGCAAATTGCCGCCCTCGCGCGCGCGACGGGTCAGTTCCGCCAGCGTCGCCTGACAGGCGGCCTCGTCACGATGCGCGCGGACCTGTTCCAGCCGCGCCACCTGTGACGCGCGCACCGCCTGATTGTCGATGTCCAGAATGTCGATCGGGTCTTCCTTGTCCTTGCGGTATTTGTTGACGCCGACGATCACCTCTTCGCCCCGGTCGATCATCGCCTGCCGCATGGCCGCCGATTCCTCGATCCGCAGTTTCGGCATGCCGGTGGCGACCGCCTTGGTCATGCCGCCCATCGCCTCGACTTCTTCGATCAGTTTCCAAGCCTCGTCCGCCAATTGCGCGGTCAGCGTTTCGACGTAATAGCTGCCCGCCAGCGGATCGACCACCTTGGTCACCCCGGTTTCCTCTTGCAGGATCAACTGCGTATTCCGGGCAATCCGCGCCGAAAATTCGGTGGGCAATGCAATCGCTTCGTCCAGCGCATTGGTATGCAGCGATTGCGTGCCGCCCAGCACAGCCGCCATCGCCTCATAGGCGGTGCGCACCACGTTGTTATAGGGGTCTTGTTCCTGCAAGGACACGCCCGACGTCTGGCAATGCGTGCGCAGCATCTTGGACCTTGGGTCTTTCGCGCCGAATTCGGTCATGATGCGGTGCCACAGCATCCGAGCGGCGCGCAGTTTCGCCACCTCCATGAAGAAATTCATGCCAATGGCGAAAAAGAACGACAGGCGGCCCGCAAAATCATCCACGTCCATGCCGCGTTCGATGGCCGCGCGCACATATTCGCGCCCGTCCGCCAGCGTGAACCCCAATTCCTGCACCAGGTTCGCGCCCGCCTCTTGCATGTGATAGCCGGAAATCGAGATCGAATTGAATTTCGGCATCTCGGCGGACGTATACTCGATGATATCCGCGATGATCCGCATCGAGGGTTCGGGCGGATAGATATAGGTGTTCCGCACCATGAATTCTTTCAGGATGTCATTCTGGATCGTACCCGACAACAGCCGGCGATCCACCCCCTGTTCCTCGCCCGTCACGATGAAATTCGCCAGAATCGGAATGACCGCCCCGTTCATCGTCATGGAAACACTGACTTTTTCCAGCGGGATACCGTCAAACAGGATTTTCATGTCCTCGACGCTGTCAATCGCCACGCCCGCCTTGCCGACATCGCCCACCACGCGGGGGTGGTCGCTGTCATAGCCGCGATGCGTCGCCAGATCGAAGGCGACCGACACGCCCTGCTGCCCCGCCGCCAACGCCTTGCGGTAGAACGCATTCGACGCCTCGGCGGTGGAAAACCCGGCATATTGCCGGATTGTCCAGGGCCGTCCGGCATACATCGTGGCCTTGACGCCGCGCGTGAACGGTTCAAACCCCGGCAAGGTGCCCATATGGGGCAGGTCCGCAGTATCCTCGGCGGTATACAGCGGCGCGACCTCGATCCCTTCCAGCGTCTTCCAGGTCAGCTTTTCGGCCGGCTGTTTCAGTTCCTGTGCGGCCAGCTTACGCCACGCATCCTTCGGGTTGGTCATCGGGATATCCTCTTGTCAATGTGATGGGGTCTGTCGCCCCTTTGGTGTCTGTGATCATCTGTGCCAGCCCGTCGGCCCCCGCCTGCAACCAATGCAGATCATCGGCCCAAGTGTCGCGCAAGCGCGCGGCGTCATCCCCGGTAAAGGGCTGCCAACGGCCATCACCCGCGCCCAACAGGGCCGGATTGCCCCCGGCGTCGGTTTGCGCGGCGCGCAGCGCGGGCAGATCGGGTGTGGCGTTCAGGTATGGCAGACCTCCGGTCAGGTGCAGCGCGCCACCCGTCATCACGCCAAGCCGGTGCGCAACCGGGGTTTGTTCGTGCAGCGTTACCTGCAAGTCCACCCCCGGCAAAGCGCAGGCGATGTCGCAAATCACCGCGCGCCAGCCGCGCGGGTTGGCGGCAATCGCCGCGCGCGCCGCAGGCCCCGGCACCGGCGCGCCGCGCGCCACGGCATAGCCCAGTAGCGACGTCCAATAGCTGTCCAACGCCCGCACCGTCAGATGCGCCTGCCGCAACGCGGGGCCAAATGCCAGCGCATGCCGCGCCAGACGCAGCCCCGCCGCCGGATACAGCGCGCGCGCCTTGATATTGCCGCGCGGGGTGCCGGGGATGTTTTCATCCGTGATCAGCAGCCGCGACAGCCCCCGGTCCGCCATCTGCGTCATCGCCAACGCGATCCGCCCCTGCGCCCGGCGCAACTGTTGCGCGGGGGCCATCGGTCCCGCCTCTGGCAACACGCCCGCCAACAGGCCATGCCGGGTGTCATGCGGCGTCCAGACCGCAAGCCCTTGGGCCGTCAGGCGCTGACCCTGCCCGCGCAACGCGGTTTGCAGGGCCGTGGTAGCGGTGCGATGCGCACCCAGATGCAGGATCACGTCCATGGCGGCCGCGCGCGCCTTTGCGGGAAAAAGGGAAACCTGCGCCATCCTTGCGCGTATCCCTGACCAAGGGCTTAACTGGAAAACTTTCGCCATTCCCGCCCGCGCGCCCTTCGCATCCCCACCGTTCCGGCCTATATCCGAAGGGAAGGGAGACCCCATGACCGCTGCCAAAACCCTCGCAACACTGGCCTTTTTTCTGGCCGCGCTGTCGTTCACCGCGATACAGACCCGCGCCGAAGACGCGCCCGCCCTGACGATCATCCCCGGCGAAACGGCAGATTTGAAAGAGTTTCTCTGGACAAAACGGCCCATCGTGGTCTTTGCCGACAGTGCCGCCGACCCGCGTTTCATCGAACAGGTGCGGCTGTTGCAGGCAGGCGTCGCGGCGTTGCTGCTGCGCGATGTCGTCGTGTTGACCGATTCCGATCCTGCCGCGCTTGGCCCGCTGCGATTGGCGCTGCGCCCGCGCGGGTTCGCCTTGGTGCTGATCGACAAGGACGGGCAGGTCAAACACCGCAAACCTGCGCCGCTGTCGATCCGCGAGCTTAGCCGGTCGATCGACGCGCTGCCGACCCGCCAACAGGAAATCCGCGACGGGCTGGGCAAGGAATGACAGGATTGTTTTTTGCGCAGGTTTCGACTAGTATTCAAGTACGGACCAAGCAACTGAACCTGACGGAGAAGCAAGATGGATAAAGATCCGAACATCCCCTTCACTCCGATCCCGGTGACCGGACGGTCTGGCCCGCGTCCGGGTTACTGAGCGCGCGGGTTACCGCGTCTGCGGCATCGCCACCGTCGGATGCATAGGCTGCAATCAGTTTCAAGGCGTATTGACCAAGGTCAAAGGCACGAACCCGCATTTCAAGAAAGTCCTGATAGACCAGAATGCGTCTGTCTTGGGGCAGGTCACGAAACCCTTCCGCCCGCATGTCATCGGCAATCGCCGCAACGGATTTGATCTGTCCATAATAGGCCACGATGGCGTCAATTGTCTGACGGGGAAGCACTTCGATCTTGTCAATAATCGCGTCATAGACATGGTCATAGCGTTCCGCAGGAATGAACGGCACAAAACCATGGTTGGCAGACATTGCCGCAAGCGTGGCCGCGCCCTGCTTTTCGCCCTCGCCTTCGCCCCATAGCACCGACATTGCATTACGAATTTCGGCATACAGCGCCTTGTGATAATCGCGCAGACGTTCTGCTTTCGACCGGGCCGCATCCAGTTCCTTGAAAATAGCGCTCGCCAGCCAGCCACAAGCCAGAGCCAAGCCCGCAATCAGTGCCTGCCAAACCGGGACTGGCAATTCCGTCACGGCTGACAGCAGCACCAGCGCCCAACTCACCAGAACGCCGAGGGGCAATGCAATCAGAAACACAAAGTCAAAGAAAACCCTGCGCGCAACAGAGGCTGTGTCCCCCAGCTGAAAGGCGATCACAAAAACGATCGCGGAGATCAGCAAAAGGAGCAGCCAATGTTCCGTCAGGCCATACGGCATCCCCGTCACGCGAATTCGATGATCACGGCGTCTACCGCAAGGCTGTCGCCGGGCTGGGCCTTGATCGCCTTGATCACGCCTTTACGTTCGGCGCGCAGGATGTTTTCCATCTTCATCGCCTCGACCGTGCACAGCGCCTGCCCGTCCTGCACCTCGTCACCCTCGGCCACATACATCTTCACCACCAGCCCCGGCATCGGACACAGCAGGTATTTCGACATGTCGGCGGGCAGTTTTTCCGGCATCAGCCGCGCGAGTTCGGCCTGACGCGGGGTGCGCACATGCACCTTCAGGTCGGCCCCGCGCGTACGGATACGGAACCCGCCCGATATCTTGGCGGTCTTCAGCACCAAAGGCACGGCGTCCACCATCAGCTTGGCCAAGGGTTGCCCCGGCGTCCAATCGGATGTGACGCGCTGCGCTGCACCATCCGCGAAACGGATCGTCGCGCCATCATGATCCGCCGCGATTTTCAGCGCAAATTCAGCGCCTTGCAGCGAGACGACCCAATCATCGCCAACGCGGCGTTCGTGGTTGTCCATCCGGCCCGACACCCGCGTCCGGCGAATCTCGCCCACGCGGTGCATGGCGGCACAGGCGGCTGCGATACGACGCAACTGATCCTCGGGCAGGGTCGCGCCCTGAAACCCGTCGGGATATTCCTCGGCGATGAAGGCGGTGGTGATGTTGCCCGACGTGAACCGCGGGTGATCCATCACGGCGGCGACGAAGGGCAGGTTGTGCCCGATACCCTCGACCTCGAATGTGTCCAGCGCAAGGCGCATTTCCGCAATCGCCGCGTCCCGCGTTTCGCCCCAGGTGCACAGTTTCGCGATCATCGGATCGTAATACATGCTGATCTCGCCGCCCTCAAAGACGCCGGTATCATTGCGCACCGCCCGCGCACCGCGCGCCGCGTCGCCATGCCAGGTGCCGGCATCCGCCATCGGCCCCGCCATCACCTCGACCGGCGGGCGATAGCGCGTCAGACGGCCGATGGATGGCAGGAACCCGCGATAGGGGTCTTCGGCATAAAGCCGGTTTTCAATCGCCCATCCTTTGATTTGCAAATCATCCTGTGCAAATGGCAAAGCCTCGCCCGCCGCTACCCGGATCATCTGTTCCACCAGGTCAACCCCGGTGATCAGTTCCGTCACCGGATGTTCGACCTGCAACCGCGTGTTCATTTCCAAGAAATAGAAATTCCGCGCCCCGTCGACGATGAATTCCACCGTGCCCGCCGACGCATAGCCCACCGCCTTGGCCAGCGCGACCGACTGTTCCCCCATCGCCTTGCGCGTCGCGGCATCCAGAAACGGTGACGGCGCTTCCTCGACCACCTTTTGGTTACGGCGCTGGATCGAACATTCGCGTTCGTGCAGGTAAACGCAATTGCCGTGGCTGTCGGCCAGCACCTGAATTTCGATATGGCGCGGCTGGGTCACGAATTTCTCGATGAAGATACGGTCATCGCCGAAACTGTTGGCCGCCTCATTCTTCGACGATTCAAAGCCTTCGCGCGCCTCTTGTGCGTTCCACGCGATGCGCATCCCCTTGCCGCCGCCGCCCGCCGACGCCTTGATCATCACCGGATAGCCGATCTGATCCGAAATCGTCACCGCCTCTTCGGCATCCGCGATCAGGCCCATGTAACCGGGCACGGTGTTGACGCCTGCCGCCTGCGCGATCTTTTTCGACGTGATCTTGTCGCCCATCGCCTCGATGGCTTTCACCGGCGGGCCGATGAACGCCACGCCCGCCGCCTCAAGCGCCGCCGCGAAACGCGGGTTTTCGGACAGGAACCCATAGCCAGGATGCACGGCTTCGGCCCCCGACGCCTTGATGGCGTCGATGATGCGGTCGATCACGATATAGGACTGGTTCGCGGGGGGCGGGCCGATGTGGATCGCCTCGTCCGCCATCGCGACATGCAACGCGCCACGATCCGCGTCAGAATAGACGGCCACCGTCTGAATCCCCATCTTGCGCGCGGTCTTGATGACGCGGCAGGCGATTTCACCCCGGTTGGCAATCAGGATCTTCTTGAACATCTTCAGTCCCTTTTCAGTCTCGTCCCAGAGCGTATCCGCCCCGGCATGGCATGGAAAAGGCCACCCGCGCGCACAGCACGGATGGCCCCGACAGCAGAAATCAGTCTGCGCTCAGCAGCGCGCGTTCTTGGTCCGGCAATACAGCAGGTTGGCCGCAGCCCCGGCTGCCGCCGTCTTGATCGGGTCGGTGCCGACAACCACCGCCGTGGCAGCACCCGCGCCAGCCCCCAACAGACCCTGTTCAAGCGCTGTGTCGCCACAACCGGCCAACAAAAGACACAAGGCCGCACCCGTCCATCTTGTGTATCGCATGTCCCGAAACCCCTTGATGTTGATTTTCTTGATCCTGATCCTGCCACAAAAACGTGGCGCGACAATCGCAAATAAACGCGATCAGCAAGGCGTCGCGCACCGCCGCAGTGGCGCACATGTGCCAACAGGGCGATCATGCCGACGCCCCTTCGTCGTCGTCATCATCTGCGTCATCATCGTCAGCAGCGTCATCGTCGGCGTCATCCTCGTCCGCGTCCCAACCGCCCTCGGCGTCCTCGGCAAAGATTGCCGGGAAATTCGCCCGCACCAGCTTTTCGTCGATGACCAGCATCGCATCATAGCTTTTGGGGTCAAAGGGGTCGGTCGCGGGCTTGACCTCGCGCCCGAACAGGAACGACAGCCGCCCCGCGTCCAGATTGCCGCGTTCGAACGGTTCGGTGCCGAAATGGTCCCACAGCGCCGCCATAAAGGCCGCGTCCGCCATGCGGTCAACCTGCTTGCGGTCCTTGTACCGCTCGCGCTTGACCAAAGGCGTGACGCCCTTGGGATTGGCGCGGCGAATGACGAATTGATAATCGGTGCTGGGCATCCGCCCCGGAAAACCGCGATGTTTCAGCATGGCCGCACCATGGCCCATGCGCGTGTCGGGGCGGCCGCGAACGCCCGCCTCGCTGTCATCCTGTTGAAAGGATTACTTGAACTTGCCGGTATAGGCCGGTTCAACCGAGATGGGCTCGGGTTGAACCACAACGAATTCTTCCTGGGATTGCTTGTTGCCACAGCCGGCGACAACAACCACGAGGCAGAGCGCGAGCACGCTCTTGACACTGTTCGACATAGGTATCTCCTGTCTCTTTGCGAGTTGAGGACCACGCGCCGCGCGCCTTGGCCCCGATCGTTCCACGGTTCGACTGTCACGTGACAGCCAGCCATCAAGATACCAGTTTTTTTGCGCGCCGCGAAGCCGCCGCTACGGCACGCACGCCGACCCGCCGGGATCGCAACTTCTTTGCAACAGCTTGAACAACGCCCCGCAACATATTGTGGATGCATCAAAAAACCTCCCAGATGCAGCGGTCGCCGCCCGGCTCTGAAACCGGGCGGAAAACCTCGAAATACTGGATTACCTCGGGCACCGTCTCGCCGAACGGCACCGGTTCGGACGCCATCGAGATGATGACCTGCGCCGCCACCTGGCCATCCTGCGCCAGTCGCGGCAGGGCGAACCTCTCGCAAAGCCAGGGGAAATCCGCCTCGACCTGCGCGAAATCGACTGTGCCAAGATCGGGCGCCACCAACCTGAAACGCACCCAGGGCGCGCCCTCGGCCTGCGGCTCGACCAGCACCTCTTGCAGCACCAGCGCCAACCCGGACGGCGCGCCCGCGACAACTTCGGGCGGTGGGACCGGAGCCACCACTTGCGCCATCGCCGAAAATGGCAGCAATCCCAACAGCATGACCCCTGCCCAGGCTCGCCAGCGCGCCACATGGGCCGGGTCCGCCAACAGGGCCGCCAACCGCGCCTCGGTCGCCGCGCGGGGCCAGGCCGCATCAATCTGTCCGCCCGCCGTGACCTGTGCCACGTCGCCCGCCGCCGTCACGCGCACCACGGGCGAAAACCCCCGCAGATCACGCAACGCGCGCCACATGTCCTGCCGGATCGCCCGGGCCAACCGCCGCCCCGGTCTGGCCGCTACCGCAACGCACACCGACAGGTCCATGCGGCTAGGCAAACGCCGCGCGTGAACCCACCCGCCGCCGTCCTCTTCGCATTCAATCCAGCCGTTTCGCGCCACGATTCCGTCTTTCATTTTGCCCAAAATACTCCGGGGGGCGGCGAAGCCGGGGGGCAGCGCCCCCTCTGCGCCCACCCGGATCACAACGGGATATTATCGTGTTTTTTCCACGGATTGCTCAGCTTTTTGCCGCGCAATGATGCAAAAGCCCGCGCCACCCGCCGCCGCGTTGATCGCGGCTGGATCACCTCGTCGATGAACCCGCGTTCGGCAGCCACAAACGGATTTGCAAAGCGGTCCTCATACTCCTTTGCCAATCGCGCAATATCCTCGGCCGATTTGCCGCGGTGAATGATCTCGGTCGCGCCCTTTGCCCCCATCACTGCCACCTCGGATGTCGGCCAGGCATAGTTGAAATCGCCGCGCAGATGCTTTGATGACATCACAACATAGGCCCCGCCATAGGCCTTGCGGGTGATCACCGTGACCTTGGGCACGGTCGCTTCGGCATAGGCAAACAGCAACTTCGCGCCATGCTTGATCACGCCGTCATATTCCTGCTTGGTCCCCGGCAAAAACCCAGGCACATCCACCAAAGACAGGATCGGGATTTCAAACGCGTCGCAGAACCGCACGAACCGGGCCGCCTTGCGCGAACTGTCGATGTCCAAGCAACCTGCCAGCACCATCGGCTGGTTCGCCACCACGCCGACGCTCTGGCCTTCCAGCCGGATGAAGCCGGTGATGATATTGCGCGCGAAATCGGCTTGAATCTCATAGAAATCGCCCTCGTCCGCGACTTTCAGGATCAGTTCCTTCATGTCGTAGGGCTGGTTCGGATTTTCCGGGATCAGCGTGTCCAGCGACGGTTCGATCCGGTCGGGCGCGTCAAAGAACGGCCGCACCGGGGGCTTTTCGCGATTGTTCGACGGCAGGAAATCGACCAGACGGCGCACCTCGGCCATGGCTTCGACGTCATTCTCGAACGCGCCATCGGCCACGCTGGATTTCTTGGTATGCGTTGACGCCCCGCCCAATTCCTCGGCGGTCACAACCTCGTTCGTGACGGTTTTGACCACATCAGGGCCGGTCACGAACATGTAGGAACTGTCCTTCACCATAAAGATAAAGTCGGTCATCGCGGGGCTGTAAACCGCGCCACCCGCGCAAGGGCCCATGATCACACTGATCTGTGGCACCACGCCGGACGCCAACACGTTGCGCTGGAACACCTCGCCATAGCCCGCAAGGCTGTCAACGCCCTCTTGGATACGCGCGCCACCGGAATCGTTGAGGCCAATGATCGGCGCGCCGTTCTGGATCGCCATGTCCATGATCTTGCACATCTTTGCAGCATGGGTTTCCGAAACCGACCCGCCCAGCACCGTGAAATCCTGGCTGAAAACATAGACCTGACGCCCGTTGATCGTGCCCCAGCCGGTCACGACCCCGTCACCTGCCGGTCGGCTGTCCTGCATGCCGAATTCGGTGCAGCGGTGGCTCACGAACATGTCGAACTCTTCGAACGACCCTTCGTCCAGCAGCAATTCGATGCGTTCGCGCGCGGTCAGTTTGCCCTTGGCATGTTGCGCCGCGACCCGCGCCGGACCACCGCCCGCGCGTGCGGCGTCACGCCGGGTTTCAAGCTGCTGGAGGATGTCTTTCATGGCTGTCCCCTGAATGTTTCTCCCCCTATAAGGTGCGACGCGCGGCGGGCAAAGCGGAATTGCGCTAATTTGCAAAGTCAATGCGCGGCAGGCTGCGCTAATCGCAAATCTTGCAAAACATTGCCTGCCGACATGGACCTTGGCGCGCGGCGGGCCTACCCATTCGGCCATGCAGAAACCTGAATTCCTGAACCGCCGCACCCCGCCCACCTTGGCGACGCTGATCCTTGTCGCTGGGGGATCGGCGCTGGCGACCAACATCTTTCTGCCATCGCTGCCCGGCATGGCGGTGGATTTCGGCGTCGATTATTCCGTCATGCAATTGGCCGTTTCGGTCTATTTGCTGATGAACGCGGTGTTGCAAACCATCATCGGACCCCTTGCCGACCGCTTTGGCCGCCGACCTATCATGTTGGGCGGGCTGGGAATTTTCTGTGTGGCCACCTTGGGGTGCATCCTGTCGCCCAATGCGGCGGTGTTCCTTTTGTTCCGCATGCTGCAGGCGACAGTCGCCGTCGCGATGGTCTTGACCCGCGCCATCGTCCGCGACATCCACCCGCAGGACCGCGCGGCGGCAATGCTGGGCTATGTCACCATGGGCATGTCGGTGGTGCCGATGATCAGCCCGACCATCGGCGGCCTCTTGGAAGAAGCCTTTGGCTGGCGCGCGAATTTCTGGTTTTTGCTGGTCTGTGGGGTCGCAGTTTTGGCGCTGGTCTGGGCTGACCAGGGCGAAACCCACGCGCCATCGCAAAATTCGCTGCTGCGGCAGTTTGCCGAATATCCCGAATTGCTGCGCAGCCCGCGGTTCTGGGGCTATTCGCTGGCGTCCGCCTTTGGGGCGGGCGCGTTCTTTGCCTATCTTGGCGGCGCGCCTTTTGTCGGCATGCAAGTATTCGGGCTAACCCCTTCGCAACTTGGGATTTATTTTGCCGCGCCCTCGGTGGGGTATTTCTTTGGCAACTGGTTCACGGGGCAGTTTTCGGCCCGCATCGGGGCCAACCGCATGGTTCTGGCGGGGGCTATCGCCACCATTCTGGGCGCGGCGGCGTCCTGGGTGATTTCGGTGACAGGCCATGCCTCGGCCTTGGCATTCTTCGGTGCGATGACAGCGGTCGGGATCGGCAACGGCCTGACCCTGCCAAATGCGACGGCGGGGATGCTGTCGGTGCGCCCACATCTGGCAGGCACCGCGTCAGGTCTGGGTGGCGCGATGATGCTGGGCGGCGGGGCGGCCCTGTCGGCTTTAGCGGGCATGCTGCTGGTGCCGGGGGGCAGCGAGCG
>CAMCVS010000014.1 GCA_945881965.1 Paracoccus haematequi
CTCGGCCACCTCGAGCGTTTCCAGCAGTTCCTGCTTGAGCGCCACGTCGATGCCCAGATGGCCGGACACCAGATCAGCCAGTGTAGAGGGCTCTGACGTTTCGGACACGGCGACCAGCGCCTCTTCGGGGATGTTCTTCTTGATCTTGGCATAGCGTTCGAACTCGACCGCGACGGTGCGCGTCAGCGCCTCGACCGCGTTCGTGTCGCCCAGCGTTTCGTCCAGAATGATCGCGCGACCCTCGAAATAGGGTTCCGCGCGCAGAAATTCGACGATCTTGACCCGGCGCTGCCCTTCGACCAGCACCTTGACGGTGCCATCGGGCAGTTTCAGCAGTTGCAGCACATTGGCCAGCACGCCAACGTCAAAGATGCCGTCCACATCGGGATCATCAATGCCGGGGTCTTTTTGCGACGCGAGCAGGATCTGCTTGTCGTCCCGCATCACCTCTTCCAGCGCGCGCACCGATTTTTCACGGCCCACGAACAGGGGCACGATCATGTGCGGGAATACCACGATGTCACGCAGCGGCAGCACCGGATAGGAGGGGTTCAAAGTCTCTTTCATGCGCGTCTTCCTGATCTGCGGCAAGTCGGCGGGCCCCGCGTATCGGCAGCCCCGGTCGCTTCCGTCCAAGGGGATTAATCTGGGGCGCTGTGCGGACAGTTTCAACTGCCATCTTTCCCCGTTGCCTCACAATGCCGGGGGACCGGGCCAAGGGCAAGAGCGGGTGCAGGGTTTGGCAACGGAAAGCTGTGCAAAACCGCAGGGATTTAAGGCTAATCCGCATAGGCGGACGCAAGAGGTGGTGGCGCGCGCCGCGTCTGCCACGTTTTGTAGCGGTCTTATGCGGGATTTTCCGGGGCTGGGGGCGACCAACGCTGCACCGCCCGCGCGATGCGGTGCGCAAAACGGCGGGCGGTTTCCAACTCGGCCTCGGACAGCTTCCGGGCATGATCGGCGTCCGCTGTTGCCGCCAACCCCATCCAGGTGCCGCTCGCGTTGATACCGGGGTTGTCCGGGTTGACCGGCGCGCCGATCTGGTCCTGCCCCACCCAGATCATGCCATGCTGGGTGGCAAACACCGCCATCTGGATCAGCGTCGCCAGCTTGTCGCCCGCCGGATAGCCCGCCACCGTGAACCCTGCCGCCATCTTGTCGCGCCAGCCCTGATTTTCCCAGATATCGCTGGTGGCATCCATGAACGCTTTGAACGGCCCCGCCACCGACCCCATGTAAGTGGGCGAGCCCATGAGGATGGCATCCGCCGACGCCAGCGCGTTCCAGTCGATGCGGAACATCACCTCGACGTCGATCAGCCGCGCGTTGCATTCGGCCTGGCCCAAGGCGTTGGCGATTTCCTCGGCCAGACGGCGGGTGTGACCGGCCCCCGAAAAATAGGCAATGGCGATATTCGGCATCTTAGCGCGCGTCCTCAAGGATCATGGCGGCGGCCTTTTCCGCGATCATGATGGTGGGCGAATTGGTGTTGCCGGACGTGATGCGCGGCATGACCGAAGCGTCCACCACGCGCAGCCCCGCAATTCCGCGCAGCCGCAGCCGCCCGTCAAGGGGCGCGGCGTCATCCGCCCCCATCCGCACCGTGCCGACAGGGTGAAAGATCGTGGTGCCGATGTCGCCCGCCGCGCGTTTCAGGTCCGCATCCGTCTGCGCATCTGTCCCCGGTTTCATCTCGGCGGGGGCGTATTTCGCCATCGGGTGCTGCGCCATGATCGCGCGCGCCTGCCGGATCGCGGCAATCGCTGTGGCGCGGTCGCCTTCGGTGGTCAGATACTGCGGCGCGATGACGGGGGCGGCGGTCGGGTCGGGGCTGGCAATCCGCACGGTGCCCCGGCTTTCGGGGCGCAGGTTGCACACGGACGCGGTCAGCGCCGGGAAATCATGCAAGGGTTGCCCGAACGCCTCGAGCGAAAGAGGCTGCACATGATATTGCAAATCCGGCGTGGCGATATCAGGCCGGGATCGCGTGAAAGCGCCCAGTTGCGAGGGGGCCATCGACATCGGTCCCGACCGGAACAGCGCGTATTCTGCCGCGATCCGCGCCTGACCCAGCCAGGAATTGGCCAGCGTGTTCAGCGTCCGCGCCCCTGTCAGCCGCCAGGCGCAACGCAGTTGCAGATGGTCTTGCAGGTTCGCGCCCACTTCAGGCGCGTCCAGCACCACCGGCAGTCCCAGTGATTGCAGATGCGCTCCCGGCCCGATGCCGGACAATTGCAGGATTTGCGGACTGGCAATCGCACCAGCGGCCAGGATCACCTCGCCGCGCGCGCGGGCCTGCCGGGTCACGCCGCCCTGGGTGTACTCCACCCCGACCGCGCGGCCATCCGTGACCATCACCCGCGTCACCCGCGCCTCTGTTTCCACGCACAGCGATTGTCCCGCCTGCGGCAGGAACGCCCGCGCCGTGGTCAACCGCCAGCCGCCGCGCTGGTTCACCTTGAAGTAACCCACGCCCGCATTGTCGCCGGTGTTGAAATCCGGCGTGGCCGGGATGCCCGCCGCAACAGCCGCCGCGCGCCAATCGTCCAGCACGTCCCAATGCAGGCGCTGATTGTCCACCCGCCACGCGCCGCCCGTGCCGTGGTGTTCGGACGAGCCATCGGCGTAATCCTCGGACCGTTTGAACCAGGGCAGCACATCGTCCCAGCCCCAGCCCGTCAGCCCCATCTGCCGCCAGCCGTCATAATCCGCCGCCTGCCCGCGCATATAGATCATGCCGTTGATCGCCGAGCAGCCGCCCAAGCCGCGCCCGCGCGGATAAAGCAGCGACCGCCCGTTCAGCCCCGCCTCAGCCGCCGTGCGGAACATCCAATCCGTCGCCGGATTGCCGATGCAATACAGATACCCCACCGGGATATGCACCCAAGGGTTCAGCCCCCTGCCCCCGCCTTCCAGCAGCAGAACCCGCTTGTGCGCCGCCGACAGCCGCGCCGCCAGCACCGACCCCGCCGACCCCGCGCCGATGATGATGTAATCCCAGTCCTGCATCGCACTCTCCCTTGGCGCGCAGAGTAACGGGGCACACCGCCGACGCAAGGTGTGCGTGGCGAGGGGCGGAGCGAGGGGCCAGCCCCTCGCGCTCCCCGGGATAGTTATGAACCGAAGAATTGCAGGACCGCTCAGAGCGGCAGCGCGGTCGTCTTGAACACGGTGCGCAGCGCGAATGAGGATTGCATCTGCGCCACGCCGGGCAGGCGCGCAAGGTGCTGGCGGTGGATTCGGGCGAAATCCTCGGTATCCTCGGCCACGACTTTCAGGATGTAATCCGCCGTGCCCGCCATCAGGTGACATTCCAGCACATCGGGGATGCGGGCCACGGCGCGTTCAAAGGCGTCCAGCACCTCGTCAGCCTGCCCGGACAGGGTGATTTCCACGAAAACGGTCGTCGGCACCCCGATCTTGCGCGGGTCCAGCAGGGCGACATAGGCGCGGATGATGCCTGCCTCTTCCAGCCGCTGCACCCGGCGATGACAGGCGGAGGGCGACAGGTTGACCGCCTCGGACAGGTCCGCGTTGGACATGCGCCCGTCGCGCTGCAACTGCGTCAGAATCCGCAGGTCTGTCGCGTCCAGCGTGGCTTTCGCAGAATTCTTCGCCATGGCGGCCATTCCTTGCACGTTTCTTCGCCAGATTGGCGGATAGGCGCGGCAAATATCAAGCGGATTGCGCGGCGGGCCTGCCATGATCGGTGCAGCACATCACAGGAGAACGCCATGAAGATCGGTTGCCCGAAAGAAATCAAGCCGCAGGAATTTCGCGTCGGCATGACGCCCGATGCCGCGCGCGAGGCGGTGACGCATGGCCACAGTGTGCTGGTGGAAACCGGCGCGGGTGCGGGCGCGGGGTTTTCGGATGCGGATTATGTCGCGGCGGGGGCAGCCATCGCGGGCACGGCGGCCGAAGTTTTCGCGGGCACCGACATGATCGTCAAGGTCAAGGAGCCGCAGGCAGGCGAACGCGCCATGCTGCGGCGCGGGCAGATTCTGTTCACCTATCTGCATCTGGCCCCCGATCCGGATCAGACCAGCGACCTGATGGCCTCGGGCGCGACCTGTATCGCCTATGAGACGGTGACGGACCGGGCGGGCGGACTGCCGCTGTTGGCCCCGATGTCCGAGGTGGCGGGACGGCTGGCCCCGCAGGTGGGGGCCTTGGCGCTGCAAAAGGCCAATGGCGGGCGCGGTGTGCTGTTGGGCGGTGTTCCCGGCGTGATGCCCGCGCGTGTGCTGGTCATCGGCGGCGGCGTGGTCGGCACCCATGCGGCGCGGATCGCCGCCGGGATGGGCGCGGATGTGACGATCCTTGACCGGTCGCTGCCACGGCTGCGGGCGCTGGACGATGCCTTTGGCGGCCAGTTCAAGACCGGCTATTCCAGCGCGGGTTTGCTGGAAGACCTGCTGGTGCAGGCCGACATGGTGGTGGGCGCCGTACTGATCCCCGGTGCGGCTGCGCCGAAACTGGTCAGCCGCGCGCAGCTTAGCCTGATGAAACCCGGCGCGGTGCTGGTCGATGTGGCGATCGATCAGGGCGGCTGTTTCGAGACGAGCCGCGCCACCACGCATCAGGACCCGATCTATACTGTGGACGGCATCGTGCATTACTGCGTGGCCAACATGCCCGGCGCTGTGGCGCGCACCTCGACGCTGGCCTTGGGCAATGCCACGCTGCCGTTTCTCTTGGCGCTGGCCGACAAGGGCTGGCAGCGCGCCTGTGCTGACGACGCGCATCTGCTGGCGGGGCTGAACGTGCATGACGGGATGCTGACCTATGCCGCCGTGGGCGCGGCGCTGAACCTGCCGGTGGTTGATCCGAGAACGCTGATCTGATCTGGTCGTCCCCGGTGCCTGACCGAGGGAGGTCCGATGATGCGCGCGTTTCTGGCCCTGCCGCTGCCTGATGCGGCGGTGGTCACGCTGGAGCGGCTGCAACAGGAAATCCCGGTGGGCCGGTTGGTGCCGGGGGAAAACCTGCACCTGACGCTGGTGTTTCTGGGGGATCGCAGCGTGGCCGCGCTGGAGGACCTGCATTTCGCGCTGGAGGCGCTGCGGGTGCCTGCGTTTGATCTGCGGTTGGCGGGGCTGGATTGTTTTGACCGCACCGACCCCGAAGCGCTGCATATCGGAGTTGCGCCTTGCCCCGCGCTGGAGGCGCTGCAGGCGCGGCTGCGCGCCACGCTGCATGGCGCGGGCGTCACGCTCGACCGGGCGCGGTTCCGCCCGCATGTCACGCTGGCGCGGTTCAATCGCGGGCTGGCGCCGGAGCAGGCGGCGCGGATGGGCCGGTTTCTGGCGGCGCGGGGGGATTTCGCGGTCCCCGCTTTCACCGTGCGCGCGTTTTGCCTGTACGAGAGCATCCTGACCAAGGATGGCCCGGTCTATGAGGTGATGGCGGAGTATCCGCTGCATCTGCCGTATTGATTGCAAAAGGCCGGGGGAGCCCCCGGCCTTTGTGGTTCAGATCACACCTGCTTGCGCAGGGCGACAGGATGATTACGCCTGCTTGCGCAGGGCGTCAGTTTTCAGATCACGCCTGCTTGCGCAGGGCGTCGCGGATTTCCATCAGCAATTCAACTTCGGTGGGTGCGGCAGGCGCGGCCGGAGCGGCGGGGGCTGCGGGCTTTTCAGCGGCCGCTTTCAACGCGTTGACGGCCTTGACCAGCATGAACACCACAAAGGCGATGATCAGGAAGTTGATGACAGCGGTGATGAACGCGCCATAGGCGAACACGGCGGCTCCGGCGTCGCGCGCGGCTTGCAGGCCGACACCATCCGGCACAGTGCCCGACAGCACAACGAACATGTTGGTGAAATCGACCCCGCCCAGGATCAGGCCGATGATCGGGTTGATCAGGTCGCTGACCAGACTGCTGACGATCGCGGTAAAGGCGGCCCCGATGATGATACCCACGGCAAGGTCCATGACGTTGCCTTTGGCGATGAAATTCTTGAACTCGTTCAGCATGGCTTGATCCCTGTGTGCTGCATGGTTGTGGTGCGCCGCCCTGCGGCGATGTCGCGCATGACGTGTACATGCGCCGTGCCACGGCCAGATGACACTGTTAAGGGGAAACCTGCCCCCGAAATGCCATAATCACCCGCGCAACACGCCACCCGTCGCCTTACCCACCTTTTCGACGATGCGGGCGGCGACGGCGTCGATATCGGCATCCTTCAGCGTGGCCTCGACGGGTTGCAGCCGCACCGTGATGGCGATGGATTTCTTGCCCTCGCCAAGCGCGCCGCCGATGAATTCGTCAAACACCCGCACATCCGCAATCAGCGCCTTGTCCGCGCCAAGTGCCGCGTTGACGAGCGTCAGCGCCTCGGTCCGGGCATCCACGACAAAGGCAAAATCGCGCTCCACCGGTTGCAGCGCGTGTTGCACCAAGGCAGGGCGGGCGACACTGCGCACCTTGGGTTCGGGCACTTCGGCGGGCAGCAAGGTAAAGGCGACCGCTGGCCCCTTGATGTCCATCTCGCGCAGGATGCGGGGGTGCACCTCGCCAAAGGTGCCAAGGATTCTCTTTGGTCCCAGCCCGATCTGGCCGTGCCGTCCGGGGTGCCACCACGCCGCGCCATTGCGCAGGATCGTCACCTTCTGCGGCGCGCCAAGCGCGGTCAGGATCGCCTCGGCATCCGCCTTGGCGTCGAACAGATCGACGGCGCGCGATGTGCCGTGGGTGTCTTTCAACGCGGTGCGCCCGATCAGCAGGCCCGCGACCTGCACCGATTGTTCGCCGGGTTCACCGCCGTGGAACACCGGGCCGACCTCGAACAGCGCCAGATCCATGAACCCGCGCGCCTGATTGCGCGCCGCCGCCCGCAACAGACCGGGCAGCAGGTCGGGGCGCATATGGCTCATGTCGGACGCAATCGGGTTGGCCAGCATCGTGGCCTCGGACCCGCCGCCAAACAGCGCCGCCGCCGCCTGATCAATGAAGCTGTAGGTGACACATTCGTTATAGCCCAAAGCCGCCGCCGTGCGCCGCGCGATGCGTTCGCGGGTTTGCGTGGGCGTCAGCACCGGTTTCGGCACGCCGGGCAGACGCGGCAACGGGCGGCCCTGCAATTTGGTGAGGGATGCGATGCGCGCGACCTCTTCGACCAGATCGGCCTCGCCCATCACATCCGCGCGCCAGGACGGCACCCAGGCCATGTCGCTGTCCATGCGGAACCCCAGCCGGGTCAGGGTCTGGCGCTGTTCGGATTCGGAAATCTCCATCCCCACAAGGCTTTGCACCCGCAAGGGCGACAGCTTGAAGGCGCGCGATGTTTCGGGCACCGCGCCTGCCACCACGACATCGGACGCTTCGCCGCCGCACAGATCAAGGATCATCTGCGTCGCATCCTCCAGCCCCTGCATGTTATAGGCCGGGTCGATGCCGCGTTCATTGCGATAGCGCGCGTCCGTGTTGATCTTGAGCGCGCGGCCCGTCATCGCGATCTGCACCCGGTCCCAGATCGCGGCTTCGAGGAACACGTTCACCGTGGCGTCGGTGCATCCCGTGGCCGCGCCGCCCATGATGCCCGCGATGGATTCCACGCCGGTATCGTCGGAAATCACCACCATGCCGGGGGCGAACGTATAGGTCTTGTCGTCCAGCCCCACCATCGTCTCGCCGCCCGCCGTGCGATGGATGCGCAGGTCGCCCGTCACTTTGTCGGCGTCGAACACATGCAGGGGGCGGTTGCGGTCATAAGTGAACCAGTTGGTGACATCGACCAGCGCCGAAATCGGCCGCAGCCCGATTGCGCGCAACTGCCGTTGCAACCAGTCCGGGCTGGGCCCGTTGGTGACACCCCGGATCAGGCGACCGGCAAACACCTCGCAGCCGCCCGTGCGGGTGTCATCGTCGATGCTGACATGGATCGGGCAGGAAAACGCGCCGTCCACCTGCGCCTCGGGGACCGGCTTCAATGTGCCCAGCCCCCGCGCCGCCAGATCGCGCGCCACGCCGCGCACGCCAAGTGCATCGGCGCGGTTCGGGGTGATGGCGATCTCGATCACCGGGTCGATGGTGTCGGGCGCATTCGCGGCCAGCCAATCAACAAAACGCTGCCCCACCTCGCCCGAGGGCAATTCGATGATGCCGTTGTGTTCGTCCGACAGTTCCAGCTCGCGTTCCGACGCCATCATACCGTGGCTTTCGACGCCGCGGATCTTGCCCACGCCCAGCGTGGTATCAATGCCGGGCACGTAATCACCGGGCTTGCACAGCACCACGGTGATCCCCGCCCGCGCATTGGGCGCGCCGCAGACGATCTGCTTTTCACCCTCATCCGTCAGCACACGGCAGACCCGCAGCCGATCCGCATCGGGATGCTGTTCGGCATGGATCACCTTGGCCAGCGTGAACGGCGCCAGTTTCGCCGCCGGGTCGGTGATCCCCTCGACCTCCAGCCCCAGATCAGTCAGCGTTTCCGCGATCTCGGCCACCGAGGCGGTCGTGTCGAGATGGGTTTTCAGCCAGGAGAGGGTGAATTTCATGGGGGGCGTCCTCGTAACCTTGGCGCTTGGTATTGCGAAAGGAAACTGTTGTCCACAAACACATGACCCCGCCGAAGCGGGGCGCACAAACACATGACCCCGCCGAAGCGGGGTCAAGGGACGTGACAGTATTTAGACTACTCATGTCTTGTCATCGACGGGCGAGCAGCCTGCCTAGTACTCTAGGTCTCAGTGCCCGACGGCCGGGCTACGCTGGTAATATACGCCCGCGTTTATGAATTTTCAATGACTGTCTAGCCCCAGACCCGCCAAGACGGCTTTGCGCACCGCAGCAAGGTCTTCGGGCGACAGTGTCGGATAAATGTATTTCCGGCGGTCCACTTTGAACGCGGACATCCGGCGCAATGAGATGTTCATCACAAGGTCACATTTCGCCCAGCAATCATCCGTCTCGATGCCCCAGGGTGTGTAATTCTTGGCCAACTTGTGTACGAATGGCAGGCTGTGCCGGGGCGCGGTGGTGCTGATCGGGACGATCGTTGCAAGTTCCGACCGGTAGGGCAGTTTCGGCGAGATCACGATCACGGGTCGCTTCTTGTTGATCTCGGGCGGTTTGAGGTCGGTGAAATCCCCGACGAAAATCTGCCCGGATCGGGGGTAGAAATTCAGCCCCACTACCGCGACAACCCCCCGTGCAAGGTCGGCACATCCAGTGACGCAAACCCGTAATGCCGCAGCCAGCGCAAATCAGACTCAAAGAACGCCCTTAAATCCGGTATCCCGTATTTCAGCATCGCGATGCGGTCGATGCCCATGCCAAAGGCAAAGCCCTGATACACGTCGGGATCAATCCCGCCCGCCGCGATCACCTTGGGGTGGACCATGCCACTGCCCAGAATTTCCAGCCAATCATCGCCCTCGCCCACTTTCAGCGTGCCACCCTCCCAGGAACAGCGGATGTCCACTTCGGCGGAGGGTTCGGTGAACGGGAAATGCGAGGCGCGGAAGCGCAGCTCGACGTGATCGACCTCGAAGAATGCTTTCACGAATTCTTCCAGCACCCATTTCAGGTTGGCCATGGAAATGTCGCGATCCAGCGCCAGACCCTCGACCTGATGGAACATTGGCGTATGGGTCTGGTCGTAATCGGCGCGATAGACGCCGCCGGGGCAGATGATGCGCAGGGGTGCGCCCATCGCCTCCATGCTGCGGATCTGCACCGGGCTGGTATGCGTGCGCAGCACATGCGGCGGGCGAGCGTCGCCCGCAGCGCGGTGCATATAGAACGTATCCATTTCCGCCCGCGCCGGGTGATGCGACGGGATATTCAGCGCGTCGAAATTATACCAGTCGGTGTCTATACGCGGGCCTTCGGCGACCGAGAACCCCATATCGGCAAAGATGGCGGTGACTTCTTCGGTCACTTGGCTAATCGGGTGCAATGTGCCCTGACGGCGCGGGCGCGCGGGCAGTGTCACGTCCAGCCATTCGGCGCGCAGCCGTTCGTCCAGCGCGGCGTCGGCCAGCGCGGCCTTCTTCGCGGCCAAGGCCGAGGTGATTTCATCCTTCAGCGCGTTCAGCGCCGGACCCATGACCATGCGTTCTTCGGGCGACATCTTGCCCAACTCGCGCATCCGCAGGCTGATCTCGCCCTGCTTGCCCATGGCCGCGATGCGCAGATCCTCCAGCACGGCCTCGTCAGCGGCTCCGGCGATGGCGGCGCGGTATTTCTGGGCAAGCGCATCAAGGGTCATGGCATCCTCCGAACGGTTGCGCCCGTGCTATCCAGCCGCGAGATTGATTGCAAGCATGGGGGATTGCGCCGCCTTGCCCGCTGGGATTTGGTGACCGCGAAGTGGGGACGATGATGCGCGATTGGCTGTTGCTGGCGGGGCTGACGTTGGGGGTGACGATCACCAATGGCTTTGCGCGCTTTGCCTATGGGCTGATCCTGCCGTCGATGCGGGCCGAACTGGATTGGACCTATGCGCAGGCGGGATGGCTGAACACGGCCAATGCGCTGGGATATATCGGCGGCGCGGTGCTGACGATGGCGTTGATCGGGCGAGTGCGGCCTGCGGTGTTGTTCGCGGTCGGGTTGGGCATGACCGTGATCGCGCTGCTGCTGACCGGGGTGAACGCGGACCTGACCTGGCAGACGGCGCTGCGGTTTCTGGCCGGGTTCTTTGGCGCGATGTCGTTTTCGACCGCAGGTGCGCTGACAGCGGGGTTGTTTCCGGGTGATGCGCGCAAGAACGCGTTGGCGATTGCGATCCTGTTCGGCACTGGCGGCGGCCTTGGTGTGATGCTGGCAGGCGCGGGCATCCCGCCGATGCTGGGCGCAATGGGCGATGCGGCGTGGCCGCTGGCCTGGGTGATGGTGGGCGCGGCGAGCCTGCTGGCCGCGCCGCTGGGCCTGTGGGCGGCTTGGGCCTTGCGCGGGTTGGGCGGGCGTGGCGCGGCGGCGGTGCCCCTGCCCGTCTGGCGGATGCTGGCGATGCTTGGCGGATATGCAAGTTTCGGGCTGGGCTATATCGTTTACCTCACCTTTCTGTCGGCCTTCATGCGCGAACGCGCGGCAAGCGCCATCGAAATCACGCTGGTCTGGGTGTTGCTGGGCGTCTGCATCAGCCTGTCGCCGTTCCTGTGGCGCGGCATATTCGCGCGCCATGCGGGCGGGGTGCCGCTGGCGATGGTGCTGAGCGGCATCGCCGCCGGATCAGCGCTGCCGGTGATCTGGCCGACGCTGCCGGGGCTGGTGGTGTCGGCGGTGGTGTTCGGGTCATCGGTGTTCATGGCCCCCGGCGCGGTGACGAATTTCGCGCGCCAAAACCTGCCCCCCGCCGCCTGGGGCCGTGCGATCAGCCTGTTCACCGTGGTGTTCGCGGTGGCGCAGACGGCGGGGCCCTATGCAGCGGGCTGGATCGGGGATCAGGCGGGGTCGATCGGCATCAGCCTGCTGGTCGCGGCCGGATTGCTGGTCACCGGCGCGCTGATTGCGCTGACGCAACGGCGGCTGTGAAACGCAAAAGGCCGCCCACGGGGGGCGGCCTTTTCGGGACATGCAGAGGGGTCAGACCATCACGGCCTTGACGCGCTCGACGATGGCGGCAAATGCCGCCGGTTCGCGCACGGCCAGGTCGGCCAGAACCTTGCGGTCCACCTCGATCTCGGCCTTCAGCAAACCATTGATAAAGCGCGAATAGGTCAGCGCCGGATCAATCGCGCGCACGGCGGCGTTGATGCGCTGAATCCACAGCGCACGGAAGTTCCGCTTGCGCGCGCGGCGGTCGCGGGTTGCATATTGGTTTGCCTTGTCAACGGCCTGCGTGGCGACCTTAAAGCTGCTGCCACGGCGGTCATAATAACCTTTGGCGGCCTTCAGGATTTTCTTGTGACGGGCGTGGGTGACGGTACCACCTTTGACGCGGGACATGCTGTGGTTCCTTCTTAGCGGTCGTAGGGCATGTAGATCTTGACGATTTTCGCGTCAGAGGCCGACATTGTGGTGGTCCCGCGCGCCTGGCGGATAAACTTCTTGTGCCGCTTGATCATGCCATGGCGCTTGCCGGCCTGACCGCAGATCACCTTGCCGGTGGCGGACATCTTGAAGCGCTTCTTGGCGCTCGACTTGGTCTTCATCTTGGGCATTTCCGTCTCCTCGGACTTTGGGTCGGTCAAAACGCGCGACTCGGCATGCCACGTTGGCCGGCCGCACGGGGTAGGCGCGCCGTATAGGCGGGGGCGCGCGCCGGTGCAAGGGGTTTTGCCACAGATGTGTGACAGGGTCAGTGCACCATCATCCGACATAACGCGCGACGACGCGCACAAAGACTTCGGGCACCTGATCTATGCTGTAACCGCCGGGTTTGCCCTGAATGGCCCAGACCACCATGCCGCCGCCCAGAATGGCCACAATGGCCGCAACGCGCGGCGCGCGCCCGTCGGACAGCGCCGACACGATGGACGGGATCGAAAACCCGGCGAGGATCAATCCGATGACAAGGGCGAGGTCGGTATCCACAAGCTATCCTCCGGTTGTATTGCGCCCGTCCACATTACTCTGGATCAGCGGCATAAATCAAACGTTCCGCGCAAGGGGCCACGCGCAGGATATTCGTGCTGCCCTGGACGTTGAACGGCACGCCTGCGACCACAAGGATCTGATCGGTTTCTGTGGCAAACCCAAGCGCGCGCGCCGCGCGGGCCGAATTGACCACCGCCTGCTTGAAGCGTTCCAGTTCCGGGGTCATCACGCAGGTCACGCCCCAGGTCATCGCCATGCGCCGCGCCGTGGCGCGCAGCGAGGTCATGCCGATGATCGGCACCCGTGGGCGTTCGCGCGCCACCAGTGCCGCGGTGCGGCCGGTCTGGGTGTAGCAGCAGATCACTCGGATATCGGTGGTTTCGGCAATCTCGCGCGCGGCGGCGACAATCCCATCGGCGACGCTGTGGCGCACGGCACGGCGCGAGGCGTCGATCACCTCGCGGTAGGTCGGGTCATGTTCCACCTCGCGCGCGACATTATCCATGGTGCGCACGGCCTCGATGGGGAAATGTCCGGCGGCGCTTTCGGCCGACAGCATGATCGCATCCGCGCCTTCATAGATGGCGGTGGCAACATCCGACACTTCGGCCCGCGTTGGCATCGGGCTTTCGATCATGGATTCCAGCATTTGCGTCGCCACGATCACCGGTTTCGCCGCCGCGCGGCAGCGCCGCACCAACCGCTTCTGGATCGGCGGCACGTTCTGCACCGGCAATTCCACCCCCAGATCGCCACGCGCCACCATGATGCCGTCGGACACGGCGAGGATTTCATCGAAATAGCGCACGGCGGTCGGCTTTTCGATCTTGGACATGATGGCGGCGCGGCCTGCGACCAGCGCGCGCGCCTCTTCGACATCGCCGGGGCGCTGCACGAACGACAGCGCCAGCCAGTCAACGCCCAGATCGCAGACAAATTCCAGATCGGAGCGATCCTTGTCCGACAGCGCGGCCAGCGGCAGTTCCACATCGGGCACGTTCACGCCCTTGCGGTTGGAAATCATGCCGCCCGCGATCACGGTGCAATCGGCGAAATCCGGGCCGCAGGTCAGCACGCGCAGCCGGATCTTGCCATCGTTCACCAAAAGATGCGCGCCGGGTTCCAATGCTGCGAAAATCTCGGGGTGCGGCAAGCAGACGCGGGTCGCGTCCCCCGGCGCGGGGTCCAGATCCATGCGGAAAGCCGCGCCCACGGCCAGATCGACGGGGCCATCGGCAAACGTTGAAACCCGCAGTTTCGGCCCCTGCAAATCCGCCAGAATGGCAATCGGCGTGTCCAGATCGCGTTCGACCTGCCGGATATGGGCGTGTTTCTCGGCGATCTCGGCATGGCTGCCGTGGCTCATGTTCAGGCGGAACACATCGGCCCCTGCCTCGTGCAGCGCGCGGATCATCGCATAAGTGGAGGAGGCCGGACCAAGCGTGGCCACGATCTTGACATTACGGGCGCGTTTCATGGTCTGTCCCTGTCGATGGGGCCGCACGACGGGCGCGGCGGTTTCCTTTGCGTTTGATCTCGCATAAACTTGGCGGAAACAACACCTGTGTGACATGACCTATCAACCTTACCAAATCCTTGCCAACGCTGCGCCGTCGCGCTGGCTGGTGACGTGCGACCATGCCGCCAACACGGTGCCGCCGTTCGTTGCGGGGGGGTGTCTGGGCGTCGCGCCTTCCGACATGGCGCGCCACATCGCCTTTGATGTGGGCGCAGCGGGGCTGACGCGCGCGCTGGCGGCGGAACTGGGCGGCGCGGCGATCCTGTCGAATTTCTCGCGCCTCGTGATTGATCCGAACCGGGGCGAGGATGACCCGACGCTGGTGATGAAACTGTATGACGGCACGATCATTCCGGGAAACCGGCATGTAACCGGGGCCGACGTGGCGGACCGGCTGGACCGGCTGTATCGGCCCTATCACGCGGCCTATGCGAAATTGGCGGCGGCGCGCGCGGATATGGTGATCTGCGCCGTGCACAGTTTCACCCCGCAACTGCGCGCGCGGCCCCCCCGGCCCTGGCATGTCGGCGTGCTCTATTCGCATCTGGATGCGCGGCTGGCGCTGCCGCTGATCGCGCGGCTGCGGGCAGAGCCTGATCTCTGCGTGGGTGACAATGAACCCTATGCGGGGCACCTGCCCGGCGATGCCATCGACCGTCATGCCCTGACCCCCGGACGGCCCAATGTGCTGATTGAACTGCGCAATGACCTGATCGCCACGCCTGACGCGCAAGCCGCATGGGCCGCGCGGCTGGCCCCGATCCTGATTGCAACGCTGACAGAGTCCGGCCTTTGAAAGAGAGCATCATGCCAGATATCGACCCGCAGACCATGATCCGGATCGAGGCCGCCGCGTTCCGCGCCCTGCGCCAGCACCTGCTGGAGGCCCGCCCCGAGGTGCAGAACATCGACCTGATGAACCTTGCCGGGTTTTGCCGCAACTGTCTGGCCCGCTGGGTGCAGGAAGCGGCGGCGGCGGAGGGTGTCGAGATGACGAAGGACGCCGCGCGGGAACTGTATTACGGCATGCCCTATGACGCGTGGCGCGCGCAGCACCAGACCGACGCGGATGCGGCGACACAGGCCGCGTTTGCGGTGGCCTTTGCACAGAACGTGACGCAGAAAGACTGACGCGGCGTGGCGCCTTCTGCGCAGGTTTCTGTCGCAGTCTGCCCGTTTGCGATGCAAATCTTGCGTATTCCCGCCCAAACACGCCGATTTCGCAACCGTATTGCCCGCGATCCGGCGCAAGCTGGGGCGACCTGAATTGCCGGAGGCCACCATGATCGACACCCCCTATCTGCTGTTTCTGGGCGACGCGCCCGACATGCTGGCCGCGAAAGTGGCCATCGGCATCCGCGACTGGCGGCCCGAATTTGCCATCGGGCAATACCGCATGGAGGGCTGCAAGGCCGACCTTGGCCTGCCCGACCTGACGCTGGCAGAGGCCAAGGCGCGCGGCGTCAAGACGCTGGTGGTGGGCGTGGCAAACCGGGGCGGGGTGATTTCACAGTCGTGGAAAAAGGTGCTGGTGGCGGCGCTGGAAGACGGGTTCGATCTGGCATCCGGCCTGCACAATCTGCTGTGTGACGAGCCTGATCTGGCCGCCGTGGCCGCCGCCACAGGGCGCGCCCTGCATGATGTGCGGGTGCCGTCGGTCGATTATCCCATCGCCAATGGCGTGAAACGCACCGGCAAGCGGATGCTGGCCATCGGCACGGATTGTTCCGTGGGCAAGATGTACACGGCCCTGTGCATGGAACGTGAAATGCGCGCGCGCGGCATGAAGGCGTCGTTTCGCGCTACCGGACAGACCGGCATCCTGATCACCGGCGGCGGTGTGCCCTTGGACGCGGTGGTGGCGGATTTTATGGCGGGTGCTGTGGAATGTCTGACGCCCGACAATGACCCGGATCACTGGGACCTGATCGAGGGGCAAGGCTCGTTGTTCCATGTCAGCTATTCCGGCGTCACGCTGGCCTTGGTGCATGGCGGGCAACCCGATGCGCTGGTGATCTGCGATGAACCGACGCGAGCGCATATGCGCGGGTTGCCGGGGTATAAGCTGCCCACGCTGGAAGCGGTGCGCGACATGGGGGTGGCGCTGGCGCGCGTGGCGAACCCGGCCTGCGTCGCGGTGGGCTGTGCGATCAACACGCAGCACATGGACGAGGCTGTCGCGCGCGACCATCTGAAGGCCGTCGAGGACCGCATGGGCCTGCCCGCGACCGACCCTTTCCGCTTTGGCGCGGGTGTGTTGGTCGATGCGCTGGCGCGGGTGTGACCGCGTGGAGGGGGGCGCTGCCCCCCGCCCGTTCCGGGCCCCCCCGGGATAGTTGGAAACCAGAGAAGGACAAGGCGCATGCACATCGAGGTAACGCGGGATGTGTTCCGGCTGGCGCAGGTGTTCACCATCTCGCGCGGGTCGCGGACCGAGGCGCAGGTGTTGACGGTATCCGTTATGGATCAGGGCATTACCGGGCGCGGCGAATGTGTGCCCTATGCCCGCTATGGCGAAACGCTGGAAACGGTGGCGGCGCAGATCGCAGGCTTGCCTGGGGCGTTTGACCGCGCGGCGTTGCAGCACTTGCTGCCGCCGGGGGCGGCGCGCAACGCGGTGGATTGCGCGTTGTGGGATTGGGAGGCCAAGCGCGCGGGTCGCCCGGTGTGGGACTTGGCGGGGCTGGAAGCGCCCGCGCCTTGTGTCACCGCCTATACCCTGTCGCTGGATACGCCCGACGCGATGGCGGCGCAGGCGCGTTTGCATGCCGCGCGGCCCGTGCTGAAGATCAAGCTGGGCACGCCGGACGACATGCCACGGCTGGAGGCGGTGCGGCGCGGCGCGCCCGCCGCGCGTATCATCGTGGACGCCAACGAGGGCTGGAGCGCGGCGGTCTATGCCGATCTGGCCCCGCATCTGGTCCGGCTGGGCGTGGCGCTGGTGGAACAGCCGTTGCCTGCGTCGGAAGATGACGCGCTGCTGGGCATGGTGCGGCCGGTGCCGGTGTGCGCGGATGAATCCTGCCATGACCGCGCCTCGCTCGGCCATCTGGCGGGCAAGTATGACATGGTGAACATCAAGCTGGACAAGACCGGCGGGCTGACCGAAGCGCTTGCGCTGCGCGATGCCGCCCGCGCGGCGGGGTTCGGCGTCATGGTGGGCTGCATGGTCGGGTCGTCGCTGGCCATGGCGCCCGCCGTGCTGGTGGCGCAGGGTGCGGATGTGGTCGATCTGGACGGGCCGCTGTTGTTGGCCGAGGACCGCGTGCCGCCCTTACGCTATGACGGCAGCAAGGTGTTCCCGGCAGATGCCGCGCTGTGGGGGTGAAAGGCCCCCGTCAGCGCATCACATGCACGGCGCAAGGCGCGTGGCGCACCACGGTGGTTGCGGTCGAGCCCAGCAGCAGATCCTGCATGCCGGGGCGGTGCGAGGCCACGACGATGCAATCCACCGCGTTCTGCGCCGCCCAATCGCTGATTGTGCGTCCGGCGTGGCCATCCACCACATGCACCGACACACGCGGCAGATCGCCTGCTAGCGTCATCAGCGCGCGTTCCAGATCGGCGCGGGTCTCCGCCAGATAATCGGCGGGCAGATAGCCAAGCGCATAGGGAGGCACGGTTTCCTGCACATGCAGCAGGGAAATCCGCCCCGAAGGCCCGGCCAGCACACGGGCCGCTGCCAAAGCGCGCGTGGTGTCGCGGTCGGCGTCGAAACTGATCGGCACAAGCACATGGGCATACATCGGCGGTCCTCCTTGATGCGGATATCGCATGATGCCAGAGGCGCGGGGCGTTTGTCTTGACCGGGATCAGGGCGCGGGGTGATTTGCGCGGCGGTTAACGGCAAATTAACCGGGACCGGGTCAGTCTGGCGGCGATCTGTGCCCGGAGTTGCCGTGACCGCCGTAACCGCCTTGCGCCTGCTAGTCTGGATCGCCGTGATGGTGTGGTGCGGCGCGGGCGGTGCGCTGGCCGGGGGCTGGCCGCGCGCCAAGGGCGAATTGTTCGTGGCCGCCGCGCATTATGCCAATCCGGGTGGCGGCTATTCCGGGGTCTATCTGGATTACGGGGTCACCGCGCGGCTGGGGCTGGGCGTTGACTGGGGCCGGTCGGTGACGGGCAAGGAAAAGGCCGTGATGTTCCTGCGCTGGCCGCTGCGGCAGGGCAAGATGGCGGCGGGCCTTCAACTGGGCGCGGGCATCATTGATCACCGTCAGGTGCTGCGCCCGGGGCTGTCGCTGGGCCGCAGCGTGACGGTGCAGGGGCGGTCGGGCTGGATCGCCAGCGATGTGCTGGCGGAAATCGGGCGCGACGGCGCGATGGACCTGAAGGCAGACATCACACTGGGGGTGACACTGTCGCCGCGCGTGATCGCGATGGTGCAGGTGCAGGCGGGGCAACCACGGCATGACCCGCGATTCCTGCGCCTTGTGCCATCGGTGCTCTGGCGGCTGAAGGGCGGGACGCAACTGGAATTCGGGCTGACGCAGGATCTGATGCGCGGCGGCACATCGGGCGTCAAGCTGGGGCTGTGGCGGACGTTCTGACACCACGGCGGACGGGTTGAGGCGGCGGGGATCTCGCCCTAGCCTGACGCCATGGCCGAAAACCCGAACACCCCGATTCGCCCTACCGATGACGCCGCCCGTGCGCTGGCGCAAAGCCTGATCGCTGCGGCGCGACATGGCGCGTTGGGTGTGATCGACCCCGCCTGCGGATTTCCAATGGTGACGCGGGTGGCGATTGGCACGGATATGGCGGGCGCGCCGCTGACGTTCATCTCCACCCTGTCGGCGCATACCCGCGCCTTGACGGCCGATCCGCGCGCGTCGTTGTTGGTGGGCGAGCCGGGGGCCAAGGGCGATCCCCTGACCCATCCGCGTCTGACCCTGCTGGCGCGGGCCACACAAGTGACGGACGGGTCCGACCATGACGCGTTGGCGGCGCGCTGGCTGGACCAGCATCCCAAGGCGAAACTCTATATCGGGTTCACCGATTTCAGCTTTTGGCGGTTCGCGGTAACCGAGGCGCATCTGAACGGCGGCTTTGGGCGGGCGTTCGTGCTGACGGCGCAGGATATCGCTGCGCCGCCAATGATTTGACCCGGCAGCCTGATCAGTTATCCATGCGCCCGACCACCGTCGCGCTGCCACGCACGGCCTGCGGCCAGATCAACCGCGCCTCTTGTTGCGTGGCGCCTTGGGCGACATCGACATAAGGCGTCTCCCAGACCACCGCATTCGTGGCCGACCGCAAAGCACCGCGCAATACCACGCTTTCGACATTGCGCAACCGCGCGCCAAACGGCATCTGCGCGGCGAAATTCACCGTCCATGTGGTGGCCGCGCTGGCTTGGGTCGCGGTCAGGGCCACCGGGTTTTCGATGCCCTGCTCAATCCCGTTAAAGCTGTTGCCCTTGATCCAGATGTTGCGCGCGCGGTTCCAGTCCAGCGTGGCAAAGCTGGTATCGACGCCTTCGACCCGGTCAATCGCCGTGCCGATGGTGCGGAAACTGTTGCCGGTGATGGTCAGGCCCGAGATGAAATGCCCCGGCCCATAGGGCTTGACCACGACAAACCGGAACCACGGCACAGTATTGCCACACAGAAACACGTTATTGGCAATCGTCAGCGCCGCAAAGGAAAACTCATTGGCAAACTCCGGGGCCGGGTCATGCTCATTGGTCCATTCCACCGAGCAATTGTCGATGTAATTGCCCACGATCGAGGCGCGCGGATTGGACGCCGTGATGACCAGCCCGCCCAGACGGACGCCGGACCCCACGCCTTCGCCCTGGAACCAGTGATTGCCCTGAATGAGCGAGCTGGCCCCGGCCATGACTGCGAAATGGCGGTGCTGGGAAATGCGATTGTCGCGAACCTTGACATCAGCGGCATTGGTATTGATCGCCACATTGGTGCGATCCTGCGCCGGCAACCCGGCCTGCGCCGACAGGAACTGATTGCGGTCCAGCAGCATGCCCTGACAGCCCTCGCCATGGCTGGTAATGCTGCGGTCCTTGGGGTCGCCAAAGGTGCAATCCTTGACGTGAAAGATCAACCCCGCCGGGGCCAGCAGAATGGCACTGGCGCGTGAGGCGCAATTGAATTCGATATCCGACAGGATGATCCGCGACAGTTTCTGAAAGCCCGAGAAATCCAGCACATATTTGAACCGCCGAAAGGTATAGTTCTGCGTGCCGTCCGCGTCATACAGCGGCTGCGACAGCTCGATTTCCTGCGTCGCGACCGATTTCGACCGCACATAGACTTCGCGCCCGACGCCCCCCCCGGTGATCAGCGCGCCCACCGGCACATTCGCCACATTGACCACATTGGTCAGCTTGAGCGGCACAGCCGGGCTATAGCGCGCCTGGCTGGTGACCACGGTGTCATCCCAATCCGACGCGGTTTCGACAAAGAACTGCCCGTTGCGGATCACCCGGCGCTGCGCATATTCCACGCGGTTCGGCACGGCGGCAGCCATGTCGATCGGCGCGCGCACCTGAATCCGCCGCCCGTTCAGATCAAGGCTTTCATGGTCGGCGTTGTTCAACAGCGATTGCCACGCCTTCTTGAACGCCGTCACCTCGTCGCCAAAGGCATCGACATAGGCCGACAGGTGGAAATCCTTGGTCAGTGACAGGATGCGGTCCACCGGCATGGTCACCCGGCCCTCGAACTTGACGTGATTGTCGAAGGTCACATCGACGTTCAGGAAATAGGTCCCCGCAGGCACCACCACGGTCCGGCCATCGGCATCAGCATCGGCGGCCAGAAAGGCGGGCGCGTCATCCGTGGTGCCATTGCCGCGCGCGCCGTAATCGCGCACATCGACGATCCCCAGAAGATCGCGCAGGAACACCGAGGTGATATCCTCGATCACCAGATCGTCGATGCGGATCACCGCGCCATTCGGCCCGGTCATGTCGATGCCGAAATGGCCATAGGCCGCCGCCGTGCCCCAGGACAGCGTTACGCCATTGCGCACCCCGGTGCCGACAATCGCCGTGATCTCGGTGACACCGCCATAGGTGGTCAGTTGCACTTCGGGGGCTGTGGTCACGACACCTGCGACCGCCGTGCCATTTGCCTGCGCGGCATAGCCCGCAATGCGCACCTTGGCCAGCGGTCCGGCCACCGCCTTGACCCGCGCGGTGATGCGCAGATAGCAGCCCGGCAGGATCGGCGTCTGGCCGCGAAACCGCAGCTTTTGCACCGTATCGACCTTTTGCAATTCCAGACAGCCGCCGAAATCCTGATCGGCCGGCACCAGCGCGGCATTGGTCGCGTTCACATAGCTGTCAGACCCCGGCACCCCATCGCCGCGCGACCATTGCGCCAAGCCCGCCGCAAAGGCGGGCGGCATGAAGATAATCCCGTCGGTGATGGCCTTGTTCATGGAAACCCCTTTCAAGTCTGATCGGGGTTCTGGGTAGGCGGGCCGCGTTAACGCCCGCTGACGCCACCGTCACGGTGGTCAGACATTGGGCACCACCGGGGGCAACAGGCGGACGCCGTCGATTTTCCACCCCATGGGGCCCTGTTCCATCTTGTATTCCAGCGTATGAGCCACACCGTCCGCGTCGATCACCTCGACGTTCTGATACACCGCGTCCTCGGCTGGGCGCTGGTCGGTCAGGCGAAAGGATTTGTAACGCCAGACCATCGGATAGCCCTGGCGCACCATCGCGCCAAAGCGGTCCGCGCTGCCGAACATGCCTTGGATGCCGGGGCTGGCATGATCGAACGCGCCTGCGAAATCATCGGCGGCGAAATCGCGGAACTGGTCCGATATGACGTCCGACAGCGCGTCCTGCGCCCGCAGGGGCGTCGCCAGCAATGCAAGGATGAACAGCACATGTTTCATGCCGTCGAAGTTAGCACAGCCCCGCCTCACGGCAAGTGCGCCTATTTGCGCCCGAATTGCCGCCCCAACCAGCCACGGGTGTCGGAAATCTGATCCCCCGCCGCATCGAACGCCTCGCCGACATCGTTCAGCACCGGGTCAATCCGGCGCGCCCGAAACCGCAGCCACCTCACCCGGATCGCCCAGAAGATCGCGAACAGCACCAAAAGCAACCCGATATTGAACCACGGGATGATCCGCACATCGGGGCTGACCACCGGGCGCACCGCAATCGCGTTGGGGAAGATCGACAGCACCTCGTTGCGCCAGCCGTAATGCGTCATCACCGTCCATTTTGGCGCAGCCGAGGTGGACACCAGATCATTCGCCTCGGCATAGAGGTTGGCGGTGTCGAACTTGAAATAAGGTGGCCAGCTCCAGCCGGTGTCCTCGTTGCGATAGACTTCAACATCGCCGTTGGGCCGCACCGCCTGAATGAACTGCACAAAGCGCGTGGTTTCGGCGGCGGCCTGATCATCCGGCGTGGACCAGAACATCCGGGTCCAGCCGCTGACGCTGGTGCTTTCTTCATAGGTGTTCACGATCCGCACCACATCATGCTGCGGCAGGGTGTAATGCAGAAACCCTGCAATGCTCAGCCAGAACAGCGCCCAGATCGTCCAACGTATGTACCGCATGCCCTACCCTCTCAGGAATAATTCGTGACGTAGATGATCGCAGCAACCACGATCACCGGGATAACATAGACCAGCACGATCAGCTTGTGCCGCAGGGATCGCTCATAGACCCGCATCCCCTCGGCGACGAAGGCCTCCTGATCACCGCTGCGCGCCTCTTCGTCCCATTGCGCCCGCAGCGCGCGGCGCTGTGCGGCACGGGCCGAAAACGACAGCCACAGATAGATCACGCTCAGCGCGATAAAGCCGAACACCACAAGGCGCAGAAATCCCACCATGCCGCTTGCCCCATCCCGTGTTGTCGCACCTGACCGCGTGATACCTGCCCCGGTGGTTTTTCGCCACATGGGATTTAGGGCCTTTGCCGCCACCGCTGTTACGCCGCGCAAAAGACGCCGCTGTGACAGGGGCCCCCCTTGCGTCAAACCCTGCGCCGCGCCATCCTGTCTCCATGATCCCCTCCGCCATGCCCGCCGCCGCCGCGCCCGAGATCACCCGCCCTGCCCCGGACCGGGTCATCGCGGGCGATCCCGTGCATACCACCTGGAACAGCGACGAGGGTGGCGGCCTGCACGTCGGGCAATGGCAGTCAACGCCGGGCACATGGCGCGTGATCTATGACGAGTGGGAGTATTTCCACATCCGCCAAGGCCATTCCATCCTGACGCCGGATGGCGGCGCGCCCATTCACCTGCGCCCCGGCGATGCGCTGGTGATACGGTCGGGCACCGTGGGCATCTGGGAAACCGTGGAAACCACGCTGAAGGACTATGTGATCCGACTGGACGCGCCCTGAATGGACGGCCAGATGCGCACCGGTCCCCGCAACCTGATCACCGATGTCGCGGGCCTGCGCGTCGGGCAATCGCAGGATTTGATGGTCAAGACCGGGGTAACGGTGCTGCTGGGGGATGTGCCCTTTGTCGCGGGCGTTCATGTGATGGGCGGCGCCCCCGGCACCCGCGAAACCGACCTGTTGGCCCCCGACAAGACGGTGCAGGCGGTCGATGCGCTGGTGCTGTCGGGCGGGTCGGCCTTTGGCCTTGATGCCGCGTCTGGCGTGGCGGACGGCTTGCGTGCGATGGGGCGCGGCTTTGTCGTGGGCGCTGTGCGTGTGCCCATCGTGCCGGGGGCGATCCTGTTCGATCTGGGCAATGGCGGGGCCAAAGACTGGGCCGAGAACCCCTATAAAGCGTTGGGTTTGCAGGCGCTTATGGCCGCCTCTGAAACATTTGCCTTAGGCTCTGAGGGCGCGGGCACCGGGGCCACCACGGCGAACTTCCGGGGCGGGCTGGGGTCGGCCTCGGTCGTGCTGCCATCGGGGCATACCGTGGGCGCGTTGGTGGCGGTCAATGCCTTGGGGTCTGCCACTGTGGGCGATGGCCCGCATTTCTGGGCTGCGCCGTTTGAGATCGACGCGGAATACGGCGGGCGCGGCGTGGCGCAGACCTATCCCAAACCCGCGATTCCCGCCACCAAACTGCGCGCGCATGCCAATACCACCATCGGCATCATCGCAACCGACGCGGTGCTGACCAAGGCAGGTTGCACCCGGCTTGCCACCGCCGCGCATGACGGCTTTGCCCGCGCGCTGGTGCCCGCGCATACCCCGATGGATGGTGATTTGATCTTTGCCGCGGCCACTTGCGCACGCCCGCTGGACAATCCATTGGCCGATGCGCTGTATCTGGGCCATGCCGCCGCCACCGCGATGGCCCGCGCGATTGCCCGCGCCATCTTTGCCGCCCGCGCCCTGCCCGGTGACACCCAACCCGCCTGGGCCGACCGCCACGGTTAACACCAAAAGGCCGTGCGGATTGCCCGGCACGGCCCTTGGAAACATTACGCAATACAGGTTCGCAGATTAAACGCGGACCTTAGCCCTGGCGCGCCTTGAACCGCGGCTGCGTCTTGTTGATCACGTAAACGCGGCCCTTGCGGCGCACGACGCGGCAATCCTTGTGGCGCGCTTTCAACGAGCGCAGCGAATTTGCGACCTTCATGGTCTACTCCATCTGTCAGGCCGCAGGGGCGGCAACTACGGTTGACCATGATCCTGCGGACCGGGCCGGTGAAATGGTGGGCGATACAAGGTTCGAACTTGTGACCCCTTCGATGTCAACGAAGTGCTCTACCACTGAGCTAATCGCCCGCAGCGGGCACGCCCGCATCGGTTTGAGCGCTATAAAAGGTTCCGCATACCGGATCAAGGGCTTTCGAAATCTTCCTATCCTGCGCTATGTTGTGCGTGCCAAGGAGACCCGCATGGCCCGCGCGCCTTATGTTCTGTCATTGCCGCCGGTGCGGCAGTCCAGCGTGATCTTTGCCTCGCCCCATTCCGGGCGGGATTACCCGTGGTCGTTCCTGCGCAATTCACAGCTTGACGCCCACGCGATCCGGTCCTCCGAGGATGCCTTTGTCGATGACCTGTTCGCCGCCGCGCCGTCGCTGGGCGCGCCGCTTTTGTGCGCCACGGTGCCGCGCGCCTATCTGGACCTGAACCGCGCCGCCGAAGAACTGGACTCCGCGCTGATCGACGGCTACCGCGCCACCGCGCACAACCCGCGCATCGCGTCGGGGTTGGGCGTGATCCCGCGCGTGGTGGCGAATGGCCGCGCGATCTATGCCGGGAAACTGACATTGGCCGAAGCGGACCGCCGCATCGCGCGCTATTGGCGGCCCTATCATGCGGCGCTGGCCGATCTGCTGGCGCAATCGCATGCGCTGTGCGGCGAGGCGATCCTGATCGACTGCCATTCCATGCCGCATGAGGCGCTTGACGGCATGGCCCGCTCTGGCCCGCGCCGTCCCGATGTGGTGCTGGGCGACCGGTTCGGGGCCTCTGCCGCGCCCGAAATCACCGACCGGGTCGAGGCCGCGCTCTTGCGCGCGGGTCTCAAGGTGGTGCGCAACGCGCCCTTCGCCGGAGCCTATATGGCCCAGACCTATGGCCGCCCCTCGCGCAGGCAGCATGTGGTCCAGATCGAGATCGACCGCGCGCTGTATATGGACGAGGCGGCGATCACCCCGCATGTGGGGTTTGACCCGCTGCGCCGCCGCCTGACGGATGTCATCGCCGATATCGTGGCCATCGGGGCCGCCCCCGGCGCGTTGGCCGCCGAATAACGCCACAGAATAGCTTCAGCGCAGCCCGCGCCCCTTGATGATGGCCCCGTCCCCGAACCGCGCCCGGATCGCATCCGCCGCGCGTTCTGCCTTTTCGCGGCGGCCTGCGTCCGGGTCCAGCAGGTCGCCCCCCGCCTCTGGCCCCGCCGCAGTCAGGTCTGACAGCCCAACCCCGATCAACCGCCAGGGCCCCGCGCCGACGCGGCCCAGCAGATCGGCTGCGGTCCGATGGATGCGGTCCGCAAGCTGCGTCGGCGCGCCCAGCGTCACCCGCCGCGTCACTTGGCTGAAATCCGGCCGCTTCAATTTCAGCACCACCACCCGCCCCGCCAGCCCGCGCGCCTTGGCCCGGTCCGCCACCTGCAAGGCCAATCGCCACAGATGCCCGTCCAGCAGATCAGGCTCCGCGATATCAGCATTGAACGTTGTCTCATTGGAGATCGACTTGATGGCCGCATCGGGGCTGACCCCGCGCGCATCCTCGCCGCGTCCCAGATGCCACAGCCGCCCGCCCATGGACCCGAACCGCGTCTCCAGCGCGGCGCGGTCCCAGCGCCACAGGTCGGCGAAGGTGCGGATGCCCGCCGCCTCCAGATCGCCCGCGGCCACCGCCCCCACGCCCCAGATCAACCGCACCGGACGGTCGCGCAGGAACTCCAGCGTCTCGGCCCGCCCGATCACCGCAAACCCCTGCGGCTTGTCCAGATCGGACGCCACCTTTGCCAGAAACTTGTTGTGCGACAACCCGATGGACCCCGTCACGCCCAACTCTGCCTTCATCCGCCGCACCAGCCCCGCCAGCAACACCGCAGGCGGCGCACCGTGCAGCCGCGCCGTCCCGCCCAGATCCAGAAACGCCTCATCCAGCGACAAGGGTTCTACCGCCGGCGTCAATTCCAGCATCATGGCGCGGATCGCGCGGCTGACCTCGGCATAGGCCGCCATACGGGGCCGGATCACCACGGCATCCGGGCACAGCTTCAGCGCCTGAAACATCGGCATCGCCGACCGCACGCCCCGGATTCGCGCGATGTAACAGGCCGTGGACACCACGCCGCGTGTCCCGCCGCCGATGATCACCGGCTTGTCGGCCAAGGCCGGGTTGTCGCGCTTTTCCACGCTGGCATAAAAGGCGTCGCAATCCATGTGCGCGATGCTCAGGTCCGCCAATTCAGCGTGGCGCACGATACGAGGCCGCCCGCAGGCGGGACAGCGCGCGCCCTCCTCAAACAGCGTCAGACAATCGCGACACAAAGACGGCATCATGGGGCGGGCATCGCGCCTCCTTTCCCTTTCATCTTGCTGAAAATACTCCGGGGGGTGAAGGGGGGCTGGGGGGGGGGTGAAGGGGGGCTGGCCCCCCTTTTACGCCGGTGCGATATCGCCCTCGGCCCGCCGGAGATGAAACGCCGCCTCGAATGCCGCAAATTGCCCCGCTGCAATCGCCGCGCGCATCCCCGCCATCAACTCCTGATAATAATGCAGGTTGTGCCAGGTCAGCAGCATCGACGCGATGATCTCGCCGGTGCGCACCACATGATGCAGATAGGCGCGGGAATAGCCCTGGCAGGTCGGACAGGTGCAATCCTCGTCCAGCGGGCGCGGGTCGTCCTGATGCCGCGCATTGCGGAAATTGACCTGACCGCGATGGGTCCAGGCCTGCCCGGTGCGCCCCGACCGCGACGGCAACACGCAATCCATCATGTCGATGCCGCGCTTCACGGCCCCCACGATATCATCTGGCTTGCCCACCCCCATCAGGTAACGCGGGCGATCCGTGGGCAGAAACCCCGGCGCGTAATCCAGCACGGAAAACATCGCCTCCTGCCCCTCGCCCACCGCAAGGCCGCCCACCGCATAACCGTCAAAGCCGATATCCATCAAGGCCTGCGCCGATTCTTCGCGCAGATCGCGCGTCACGCCGCCCTGCATGATCCCGAACAGCGCGTGTCCGGGCCGGTCGCCGAACGCATCGCGCGACCGCTGCGCCCACCGCATCGACAACCGCATCGAGGCCGCCACCGCCTCCTCCGTCGCGGGCAGCGCCGGACATTCGTCGAAACACATCACGATGTCGGACCCCAGCAACCGCTGGATTTCCATGCTGCGTTCCGGCGTCAGCACATGCTTGGACCCGTCCACATGGGACCGGAATGTCACGCCGTCTTCGGTCAGCTTGCGCAGATCGGCGAGGCTCATCACCTGAAACCCGCCCGAATCGGTCAGGATCGGCCGGTCCCAGTTCATGAACCGGTGCAAGCCCCCCAACCGCGCCACGCGCTCGGCCCCGGGGCGCAGCATCAGGTGGTAGGTATTGCCCAGCAGGATATCCGCGCCCGTCGCGCGCACCGACCCCGGCAGCATCGCCTTGACAGTCGCCGCCGTGCCCACCGGCATGAAGGCGGGCGTGCGGATATCACCGCGCGGCGTGTGGATCACGCCGCTGCGCGCCGTCCCGTCCGTGGCCTGCAGGTCAAAGGAAAATCGCTCTGTCATCCCGCCCTTCTGGCGCGCTTTGCCGCCAAGATAAAGCCCCGCTTGATCGGCGCGGGCCCGAGGCGCAGACTGCGCGCCAAAAGGAGCCGCCATGCACGATCACACCCCCGACCTGTTGGCCGAAGACATCCGCGACAGCGTCCGCACCCTGACGCTGTTGAACGGCAAGGCGCACCCCTTGTCATCCGCAATGATCGCCGCCCTGCACGCCGCGCTGACCCGCGCGAGCGCTGACCCCGCCACCCGCGTGCTGGTGATCGCCGCGCCGGGGCATATCTTTTGCGCGGGCCATGACCTGAAGGAAATCGCCCGCCACCGCGCCGACCCGGATCAGGGCCGCGCGTTTCTGACCGGGCTGTTCGACGCCTGCGCCGCGATGATGCTGGCGCTTGCCCGGTTCCCGAAACCCACCATCGCCATGGTGAACGGCATCGCCACGGCGGCGGGCCTGCAGATGGTCGCCAGTTGCGACCTGCGTTTCGTATCCGACCGCGCCACATTCTGCCTGCCCGGTGTGGTGAATGGCGGCTTCTGCACCACGCCCGCCGTGGGCGTATCCCGCGCCATATCACGCGGTGCGGTGATGGAACTGGCGCTGTCGGGCGAAGCCATGGGCGCGGATTGGGCGCTGCGCACGGGACTGGCCACCCGCGTCATGCACCCCGACGCGCTGGCAGATGCCACGCAAGCCTTCGCCGCGACACTCGCCACCCGCAACCCCGGCCCCATCGCCGCCGGCAAGGCCGCGCTGGACGCCCATCTGGGGCTGACACTTGAAGACGCTTATGCGCTGGCCACCCCGGTTATGGTCAGCCATTTCATGGACGAAGGCCGCCTTGCCCGCGAGGCGGCGCGGCTTTACTGACCGGTCGTCCGCAGCCAGGCCGCCACCGCCGGGTCGCGGGCCAGCGCGATGGCACGGTCGCGGGCGTCGCGCGCCGCCGCATGCTGGCCCATCTGCGCCAAAAGATGCGCCCGCGCGGCCCACCAAGGCTGGTGCGCGGCCATGGTGACGCTGTCCAGCCCATCCAGCAGGGCCAGCCCGGCTGCCACCTGTCCCGCGCCTGCCACGGCCACGGCGCGCGCGATGCGCACGCCCATGACCGGGGCTTGTGACTCCAGCACGGCATAAAGATCGGCCAACACGCGCTTGCGCACCGCGTCGGGCACCGCGCGCGCGCAATGCAGCGACTGGATCGCCGCCTCGGTCTGATAGCGGCCGGGCCGGGCCAGCCGGCTTGCAGCCGCCAGTTCGGCCTCGGCGGCGGCGATCATGTCATCGCGCCACAGGCCAGGGTCCTGCTGACCCATCGGCACATAGCGGCCATCCGGCCCGCGCCGTGCCGCCGCCCGCGCCTCGGCGAACAGCATCGTGGCCAAGAGGCCGCGCGCCTCGGGCTGATCAGGCATCCCGGCCACCAAGAGCCGGGCTAGAAAAATCGCCTCGGCACTCAGCGACCCGTGCCCGGCCTGCCCCAGCCCGACATCATCCCAGCCTGCGGTAAAGGCAGCATGCACCGCCGCCAGCACCGCGTCCAGCCGCGCGGGCAGATCGCGCGTGTCGGGCAGGGCAAAGGGGATATGCGCGGCGCGGATCTTGACCTTGGCGCGTACCAGCCGTTGCGCCATCGCCGCGGGCGGCACAAGAAAGGCCGCGCCGATCCGCGCCGCATCCAGACCCAGCACTGTCTGCAACATCAACGGCGTGTGAATATCGGACGCGATGGCCGGATGCGCGCAAAGAAACAACAGCCGCAGCCGCGCATCGCCAAGGACTTCGGGCGCGGTCCCGGCCCGTTCCGCGGCCAGTTGCGCCAGCGCCGCGGCGGCAGCGGCGTGGGTCTTGTCATGGCGGCGCAGCTTGCCCGCCACCCGCCGCGCCGCAACCAAGAGCCAGGCCTGCGGCTGATCCGGCACGCCGGTCACCGGCCAGACCCGCAGCGCGGCGGCAAAGGCCTCGGCAAGCGCGTCCTCGGCGCTGGCCGGATCGCCGGTCGCGCGCGTCACCAGCGCGACCAGCCGCCCATAATGATCACGCGCCGCCGCTTCGGCGGCCGCGTGTGCCACCGCGTCAGCCATTGGGCATTGGCGGCAGCACCGGGCGCAGTTCCACCGACCCCGCCGCAGCAGCGGGCGCACGCGCCGCCCAGTCCAGCGCCGTATCCAGATCCGGCACTTCCAGGATCATGAACCCGCCCAACTGCTCCTTGGTATCGGCATAGGGGCCGTCCTGCACCTGCCGCGCCCCGTCGCGCAACCGCAGCGTGGTGGCGGTGTCGGGCGGCATCAGGCCCGCGCCCGATACGACGATGCCTGCGGCATTCATCGCACCGATATAGGCCATCCAGCCGCCCCAATAGGCCTCGGCCTCGGCGGGGTTGGCGCGCTTGGCGAATTCGGCTTCGGGTTCGTGAAAGGTCATCATGATCTGCATCGGTCTGTGTCCCTGACTGTCCGGCCTGGCCCATCGCCTCCGGATACCATCAAGAGTCGCGGCGCGCGCCCATTTCGACAGGCCGTTGCAAAAAAAAATTAGCGCGACAGGCCCCGAACAGGCCTCGCACATGCCCCGCACAGGCCCAGCCGCGCCGCCGTCGTGCGACTGGACTTTGCGCCGCGCAATTCCTATATGTTCGGTCAGGATATACGCGAGGCCCAGATGAACCACGCCACCGAGCCGTTGGAAGGCATGCCGCTGATCCGGCCGTCTTCGACCGACCATCCGCTGTATGATGCGGTCGTCGAGGCGTGCCGCACGGTCTATGACCCGGAAATCCCGGTGAATATCCATGATCTGGGTCTGGTCTATACCATCGAGATCGACCCCGAAAACGCCGTGCGCATCACCATGTCGCTGACCGCACCCGGTTGCCCCGTCGCGGGCGAAATGCCCGGCTGGGTCGCGGACGCCATCAACGCGGTGCCGGGGGTGAAACATGTCGATGTCGACCTAACCTGGGAACCGCAATGGGGCATGGACATGATGTCCGACGAGGCGCGGCTGGAACTGGGCTTCATGTGATTGGACGTCGCGGTTGCCCTGTGGCACCCTGATGCAAAGGAGACGCCAATGTTCGCCATCCCCGGCAAACCCGCCGTAACGCTCACCCCCGCTGCCATCCTGCGCATCAAGGCGTTGATGGACCGCGACGGGGCCTCCGGCCTGCGGATCGGGATCAAGAAAGGCGGCTGCGCAGGCATGGAATACACCATGGAATTCGCGCAGGACATCGGCCCGATGGACGCCGTCGTCGAACAGGACGGCGCACGGGTCATGATCGCGCCGATGGCGCAGATGTTCCTGATCGGCACAGAGATCGACTATGCCACCACATTGCTGGAGTCCGGGTTCCGCTTTTCCAACCCCAATGTCGCCGAAAGCTGTGGCTGCGGCGAGTCGATCAAGTTCAAGGATGTGGCGGAACTGTCGACTGATCCGGCGGACTGACATCCGACAACAGGCCACGCGACTTTTGGTCTGCCTTGGTCCAGCTTGGGTTGACGCCTTGACGATATCCGCGATGATGCCCCGCCAGCAGGATAAAAAGCCAAGGCTGGGCAGATGAGGGGACAGCAATGCGCAGGAAACTAGCAGCCGGGAACTGGAAGATGAACGGCCTGCGCGCGGATCTGGTGCAGATCGACCGCCTGCTGGAATTGCACCCCGCGCCGCGTATCGAAACCATGCTGTGCCTGCCCGCCACGCTGTTGCACGATGCTGCCACCCGCGCGGCGGGACATCCGATGACAATCGGCGCGCAGGATTGCCATACCGAGGCAAACGGCGCGCATACCGGCGATCTGTCGGCGGCGATGATCCGCGATACCGGGGCCACCGCCGTCATCCTTGGCCATTCCGAACGCCGCCACGCGCATCACGAAGACAGCGAGGTGGTGCGCGCCAAGGCCCGCCGCGTACATCAGACCGCGCTGACCGCTGTGGTTTGTGTCGGCGAAAGTCTCGCGCAACGCGAGGCGCTGAACACGCTGGATATCATCGACGGGCAATTGTCGGCCTCGATCCCTGACACGTCGAACGGCACCAATCTGGTGGTGGCCTATGAGCCGGTCTGGGCCATCGGCACCGGGCTGACGCCCACGCTGGAACAGATCGGCGAGGTGCATGATTTCATCCGCGCGCGGCTGGAACGCCGGTTCGGCCCCGGCGTGGGCCGCGCGGTGCGGCTGTTGTACGGCGGATCGGTCAAGCCCGACAATTGCGCGGCGATCTTTGGTGTGTCCAATGTCGATGGCGCGCTGGTGGGCGGCGCCAGCCTGTTGGCGGATGATTTTCTGCACATCATCAAGGCGTTGGAAGCCGCTGTTTGATCAACGCCTGAGGAATGTCACCAGACCAGCCGTGGAGGCATCCTGCCCGTCCAGCCCCTGCGCGCCGTCCATCACCGGACCCAGCGCCGTGGCCAGTTCCTTGCCCAGTTCCACGCCCCATTGGTCAAACGAATTGATGCCCATCACCACGCCCTCGACAAAGGTGCGGTGTTCATACATCGCCACGATCTGCCCCAGACGGCGCGGCGTCAGGCGATCATAGGCGATGGTCACGGACGGGCGGTTGCCCGGAAACACCCGATGCCGCGCCTGCCGTTCCAATTCCGCGCCCGCGAACCGTCCCGCAATCATCGCGCGCGCGGCATCAAGGCTGCGGCCTTGCATCAGCGCCTGGCTTTGTGCGAGGCAATTTGCGACCAGCAAGCGGTGATGCTGGGTCAGATGCGGTTCGTGGCCTTGGGCGGCGATCAGGAATTCAACGGGGACCACCTGCGCGCCTTGGTGGATCAGTTGAAAGAACGCGTGTTGCCCGTTGGTGCCGGGTTCACCCCAAACAATCGGGGCGACGGCGGCGGAGACGGGCGCGCCGTCCATCGTCACGCCCTTGCCGTTCGATTCCATCTCCAACTGTTGCAGATAGGCGGGCAGCCGCGCCAGCCGCTGGTCATAGGGGATCACGGCGCGGGTGGCATGACCCATGCCCTGATGGTGCCACAGCCCCGTCATGGCCAGCAGCACCGGCAGGTTGTCCGCCAAAGGGGCCTCGCGGAAATGCGCGTCCATGCTGGCGGCCCCGGCCAGAAAATCGTCAAACGCCTCGGGTCCGATCGCCAGCATCAGCGACAACCCGATCGGCCCCCAGACCGAGTAGCGCCCGCCGACCCAATCCTCGAACCCGAACACGCGGGCAGGCGGGATGCCGAAATCGGCAGCCTTGGTGGTGGCCGATGACAGCGCCACGAATTGTGACGCCGGATCAGATACTTGGCCCGCCATCCAGTCACGCGCCGAGATCGCGTTAGTCATCGTTTCAATCGTGGTGAAAGTCTTGGAGGCCACCACCACCAGCGTCCGGCCCGCGTCCAGCCCGCGCAGCGTATCCGCCAGATGCGCGCCATCGACGTTCGACACGAAATGCACGCGCGGCCCGTCGTGATAGGGCGCAAGGGCGGCCACCGCCATCACCGGGCCAAGGTCAGACCCGCCGATGCCGATATTGACCACATCGGTGAACGCTCCGCCTGCCCCGCCGAACGCGCCGCTACGCACATCACGTGCCAGCGCAGCCATTCGTGCCCGCGTCGCACGCACCTCTGGCATGACATCCTTGCCATCTACGGTGATCACCGCGTCCGCGCCTGCGCGCAACGCCACATGCAGCACGGCGCGGGATTCAGTCTGGTTGATCCGGTCGCCCGCGAACATCGCATCCCGCGCCGCGGCCAATCCGGTGTCGGCCATCCATGCCAGCAGTTGCGCGCGCGCGCCTGCCTCAAGTTGAGTCTTGGAATAATCCAATAAAATTCCGTCGAAATCCGCAGAAAACTGTGCGAATCTATCATTTTGCTGAAAAAGAGCCTGAATCTGCGGCGCATCCTGCGCCAGTGCCCGCAACGCGGTCAGATGAGCCGAAAAATTCATTGTTCAATCTCCAATCTTCAAAAACTCATGCCCTCACGGGGCCCAATGCACCTGTGCCACGTCCAGAACAGCCCGGATTGGGGCCTGTTCCGGCGGCAAACCCGTGGCACGGTCCAGCGCCAGCCGCTTTTCCGCACCCGTGATCATGACATGCACCGCCAATGCCGCGCGCAGCACCCGCGCCGACAACGTCACGCGCAGCATATCTTGCGTGTCAATGACGACCAACAGGGGGGCCGCAGGGTCCAGCCCCGCCCCCCCCGGAAACAGCGAGGCGGTGTGTGTGTCCGCCCCCATCCCCAACAATACCACCGACGCGGGCAGATGCGGGATCAACATCGCCTCGACCTCGGCCAGTGTGTCGTCTGGGTCTGGCGCGCCGGTGTAGAACGGCAGGAACGTGGCCGCCGCCGCCCGCCCGGTCAAAAGCCGCGCGCGCACAAGCCCCGCGTTGGACCGGGCGTCAGCCTCGGGCACCCAGCGTTCATCGCTGAGCATGACATCGACGCGGGCCCAGTCGATATCCGCCCCCGACAGCGCGTCAAACAGCGGCGCGGGCGTTGTGCCCCCCGGCACCACCAGCGTGGCGCGGTCCTCAATGCGCAGCACGCCCGCCAATTCGTCCGCGATGATGGTGGCCAGATCCAGCGCCAGCATTTCGGCGTCTGCATATTCGACCAGATCGACCCGCGCGGTCACAGCCGGATTTCCCGCCAGCGGCGACCGTCACGGTGCATCAGCGCCAGCGCCTCGTCGGGGCCCGCGCTGCCCGCGTCATAGGGCAAGGGGGCCACGCCTTCCCAGCTTGCGATCATCGGATCGGTCCAGGCCCAGGCCGCCACCACCTCGTCGCCGCGCATGAACAGCGTCTGGTTGCCCCGGATCACATCCATGATCAGCCGTTCATAGGCATCCGCCGCCGCCCCCGCCGCAGGCCCCAGCGCCTCGGAGAATGTCATGTCCAGCGGCACATCGACCAACCGCATCCCCCCCGGCCCCGGCGCCTTGATCGTCACGCCAAGGTCGATGCCCTCGTTCGGCTGCAACCGGATCGTCAGGATATTGCGGTGCTGCCCGGCCTCGGCGCCAAAGATCGAATGGGGGGTTTCCTTGAACACCACGGCGATTTCGCTGGTGCGCGCGCGCAGCCGCTTGCCGGTGCGCAGGTAGAACGGCGTGCCCGCCCACCGCCAGTTCGACACCAGCACCTTCAGCGCCACGAAGCTTTCGGTCAGGCTGGCGGGGTTGCCGACATCGTCGCCATATCCCGGAGCCTCGCCATCGGCCAGATACTGCCCGCGCACGATGTCCCCCGGCGCGACCGGGTCCAGCGCGCGGATCACCTTCAGCTTTTCGTCGCGCACCGCGTTCGGTTCAAACCGCGCGGGCGGTTCCATCGCGATCAGGCACAACAACTGCATCAGGTGGTTCTGCACCATGTCGCGCATGGCACCGGAACGGTCATAGTAATCACCCCGCCCCGCCACGCCCACGGTTTCCGCCACCGTGATCTGGATATGATCGACGTATTGCGCGTTCCACAGCGGCTCGAACAGCATGTTGCCGAACCGGATCGCCATCAGGTTCTGCACGGTTTCCTTGCCGAGATAATGGTCGATCCGGTAAATCTGCCCCTCGCGGAAATGCTGCGCCAGATCGCGGTTCAGCGCCTCGGCGGTCTGCTGATCGCGGCCAAACGGTTTTTCCACCACGATGCGCGCGCCCGCGTCGGCCATGCCATGCTGGTGCAGCCGCATGGCCAGCGCGCCGAACAGGCTGGGCGCGACCGAGAAATAGAACGCCTGCACCCGCCCCGGTGTCATCCGCGCGGCCAGTTCCGCCCAGCCGGTGTCGCCCAAGGCATCCACCATGACATAATCCAGCATCGCCAGAAACGCCGCGCGGGTGGTCTCTGTGCCCGCGTCCGGCGCGTGTTCCGTCAGCGCCTGCGCCACCAGTGTCCGGTATTCCGTGGCGTCGTGATCCGTCCGCGCCGCCCCGATCAACCGCGTGCCTGCCGGGATCTGCCCCGCGATGAACCGGCGATAGAGCGCGGGCAGGATCTTGCGCAGCGCCAGATCGCCGGTGCCGCCGAAAATCACCAGATCGAACACCTCGACCGGGATCACCCGCGATCCGCTGGACCGGGCCGCTGTTTCACGGGAGTTCGGCTGGGTCATGGCGCACCTCACTGTTGCGCCTATCAATGCCGCAATTGCACAATGCCGTCTAGGACACTCTGGGCCGTTTGGGACACTCTGACGGGACCGCAAGACTGCCCCGCTTCACAATGCCGTCACGCCGCGCGCGGCCCCTTTCGCATCCCTGCCGATGGTCCTAGTTTCGCGCGGCATAGCAGCGGAAAAGCCTCATGAAAGACCAGATGACCCCGAACAGCCCCGCCAATCGCGGCAAGTTCATCGACCCCGCCCGCACCGCCAAGGGCGAGCCACGCGCGACAGTCGCTTTGTCAGGTCTGACCACGCTGTGGTTCAACACCGGCACACTGTGCAACATCACCTGCGTGAACTGCTATATCGACAGCTCGCCGGTCAATGACGCGCTGGTCTATCTGACGCTGGCCGAAGTCGCGCGGTTTCTGGACGAGGCCGCCGCCGCACACCCCACCCTCGCGGAAATCGGGTTCACCGGCGGCGAGCCGTTCCTGAACCCCGATATCATCGCGATGGCGGATGCGGCGTTGTCGCGCGGCTATCGCGTCTTGATCCTGACCAATGCGATGCGTCCGATGCTGCGGCCGCGCGTGCAGGCAGGTCTGGCCGATTTGATTGCGCGTTACGCCGAACGGTTGACGCTGCGCGTGTCGCTGGATCACCACACCGCCCCCTTGCATGACGGTCTGCGCGGAGAGGGCGGGTTTGCGGAAACCCTGCGCGGCATGGAATGGCTGCGTGATCAGGGTGCGACCATGACCGTTGCAGGCCGGTCCACCTGGGGCGAGACGGACGCGGCGGCGCGGGCGGGATATGCGGCGCTTTATGCCGCGCAGGGCTTTGCCATCGACGCGCAAGACCCTGCCGCGACAGTCATATTCCCCGAAATGGACCTGACCGCCGAGGTGCCGGAAATCACGACTGCCTGCTGGGGCATCCTGCACAAATCCCCCGACAGCGTGATGTGCGCGTCAAGCCGCATGGTGGTGCATCGCAAGGGCGCGTCTGCGGCATCCGTCGTCGCCTGCACGCTGTTGCCCTATGACATGCAGTTCGACATGGGCGCGACGCTGGCCGACGCCGCCCGCCCGGTCGCGCTCAACCATCCCCATTGCGCCAAGTTCTGCGTGCTGGGCGGGGCGTCCTGTTCGGCCTAAGGTGTGCTGACAATCCCGCCGCCGACCAAAGCGCGAACGCCCGTCGTGGCAGGACATGACGTCGGCAACCCCATCGCAACACGCACCGCCAGATAGGCAAACGCCTGCGCCTCCAGCATATCGCCGTTCAGCCCGATCTCCTCGACCGGAACCACGGCGCAATCCAGCGCGGCGCTGATCATCGCCATCATCACCGGGTTGTGCCGCCCGCCGCCACAGGCATAGACCGCCACGGGCGGCGCGGGGCAATACTGCATCCCCTGCAACACCGCCGCCGCCGCCATCGCCGTCATCGTGGCCGCCGCATCGGCATCCGGCAATTCGCGCACCAGATCCAGCATCACGGAAAAATCGTTGCGATCCAGCGATTTGGGCGGGATTTTCAGGAAGTATCCCTCGTCCAGGAACAACTCCAACGCGCCTTCGACCACGCGGCCCGTGGCGGCCAAGGCTCCGCCCGCATCATGGGACACGCCCCGCCGCGCCAGCATCAGGTCATTCAGCGGCGCATTGGCAGGCCCGGTGTCAAAGGCAAGGATCGCGCCCTCGACCTCTGGCCCCGCCGCGCGTGGATCTGCCCAAGTCAGGTTGCCCACGCCGCCAAGGTTCAGAAACGCCACCGGGGCGTCCAGTCCCGCCCATTGCGCCGCCGCGAAATGGAAAAACGGAGCCAAGGGCGCGCCCTGCCCGCCCATCCGCACATCGGCCGAGCGGAAATCCCACACCACAGGCCGCCCCAGCGCGCGCGCCAACCGCGCCCCGTCGCCCGCCTGATGGGTGCCGCGCCCTGTCGGGTCATGCGCCAGGGTCTGGCCGTGGAACCCGATGATATCCCCCGGCAAATCGCGCAGCACTTCGGCGTGCGCTGCCTCGATGATGTCGGTCGCAGCGGCGACCCCCATATCCCCCGGCCAACACCCCAAAGCCGCGCGCAGCACCGCCTGTTCCGCAGGCGTGTACGCCCGATAGCCATGCGCGCCAAACCCCAGAATCCGCCGCCCGTCGGTGTCGATCACCGCCGCATCCACCCCGTCCAGCGAAGTGCCGGACATCGTGCCCACCGCTGTCACTGGTCCCGGTTTCAACATGGCTTTCCCTTTGCAGACCCGCCCGATATAGGCATGGGGGCGAAAAAGGGACAAGCGCCATGACCTACACCCCCCGTTCGGAATTTCTGACCACGATCATGGAACGCGGGTTCCTGGCCGATTGCACCGACCTGCAAGGGCTGGATGACGCGCTGCGGCGCGGCCCGGTGACCGCCTATATCGGCTATGACGCCACGGCGGCCTCGCTGCATGTCGGGCATTTGCTGAACATCATGCTGCTGCGCTGGTTCCAGAAAACCGGCAACAAGCCCATCACCCTGATGGGCGGCGGAACGACCAAGGTGGGCGATCCCAGTTTCCGCGCCGAGGAACGCCCGCTGCTGACGCCTGCGCAGATCGACGCCAATATCGCGGGCATGCAGCGCGTCTTCGACCGCTATCTGAATTACGACGCCGGCGCGCTGATGTCGAACAACGCTGAATGGCTGGATGCGCTGAATTACCTCGATTTCCTGCGGGACATCGGGCGGCACTTCTCGGTCAACCGGATGCTGTCGTTTGAAAGCGTGAAATCCCGGCTGGACCGCGAACAATCGCTGTCTTTCCTTGAATTCAACTATATGATCCTGCAAGCCTATGATTTCCTTGAACTCTATCGCCGCCACGATTGCGTGTTGCAAATGGGCGGGTCGGATCAATGGGGCAATATCGTCAACGGCATCGACCTGACGCGCCGGGTTCTGGACGCGCAGATATTCGGCCTGACCACGCCCTTGTTGACCACATCAGACGGCCGCAAGATGGGCAAAAGCCAAGGCGGCGCGGTGTGGTTGTCGTCCGACATGCTGTCGCCCTACGAATTCTGGCAGTTCTGGCGCAATACCACGGATGCGGATGTGGGGCGGTTCCTGAAACTTTATACCGAATTGCCAGTGGCGGAATGTGACCGGCTGGGCGCGCTTGGCGGGGCTGACATCAACGCCGCCAAGGTGATCCTCGCCAATGCGGTGACCGGGCTGTTGCACGGGCCTGATGCTGCCGCCACCGCAGAGGCGACCGCGCGCGCCGTGTTCGAGGCGGGCGGCGTTGGCGATGACCTGCCGACATTCGCGTTGGCCGCCGATGAATTGCCGGTATCGGCTGCGCAACTGTTCGTGCGGGCAGGCCTCGCTGCCTCTGGCAAGGATGCGAAACGCCTGATCGCCGAGGGCGGCGCGCGGATCGACGATGAAGCTGTCACCGATGCGGGGCTGATGATCGCCGCTGCCCGCCTGCCGGTCAAGCTGACCGCCGGGAAAAAGCGGCATGCCTTGGTGAAAATGGCCTGACCACTCACGCGACGTGAAATGCAAAAAACTGATATAGGGGGATAAAATCATGATCAAACGCATCGGTATCGGCGCCCGCATGAGCGAGGCGGTCATTCACGGCCAGACCGTCTATCTGGCCGGTCAGGTCGGCGAAGGGGCGACCGTCGCGGATCAGACCCGCGATTGTCTGGCGCAGGTGGACCGTATTCTGGCCGCCGCGGGCACGTCCAAGGAAAACATCCTGCAAACCATCATCTGGCTGGCCGACATGACGGACTTCGCCGAGATGAATTCGGTCTGGGACGCCTGGGTGCCTGCCGGCCAAACGCCCGCGCGCGCCACCGGCGAGGCAAAGCTCGCCGCGCCCAAGTATCGTGTGGAAATCATCGTCACCGCCGCAGTCCCGGCCTAAGACTGGCCTGATCCATCGGCAGCCCCCCGCCGACGGCGCGGGGGCTGGCCCTGCCCCGGTCTTGATCCTGTCTAAACATGGCCTTACGTCTGTCATACTTGCGTAACACCATCACCAGACCCGGAAAACCGGGCGATACAGGAAAAGACCGATGACCCAGAAAATCGCCGAACACCCCGCGCAGCCCACCGCCGAGCCGCCGAAACACCCCGCGCCGCCTGCGCCCGTGTTCCGGGATTGGGCCGCAATCTGACGCTTTGCGGCGCGCCTTGCCCCGGCTAAACTGGCGGCATGACCACGCCCATCACGTCGATCCGCAACCTTGGCCCCGCGTTTGACCGCGATTGCGCGCGCGCGGGGATCACCTGTGCCGAAGACCTGCGCGCGCTTGGCGCGGACGCGGCCTATGCGCGGCTGCTGGCTGCGGGCGTGCGCGCGCATTTCATCAGCTATTACGTGCTGGTCATGGCTTTACAGGGTCGCCCGTGGAACGATTGCAAGGGCCCTGAAAAAGTAGCCCTGCGCGCGCGGTTCGACGCGCTGAAAAATGCGGCCCCCGACACGGATAGCGCGCTGGACCGCGCCTTGGCCGAAATCGGCGTGATCCCGCGCCGCCGCTGACACACGAAAAAGGGCCGCCCCTTTCAGAGCGGCCCTGATCACATCCGGCGAAACGGGTCAGCCGACCAGTTCAAGACCCGAAAAGAAGAACGCGATTTCGCGCGCGGCAGCCGCTTCGCTGTCCGACCCGTGGGCCGAATTTTCGCCCTTGGACAGGGCAAATTCCTTGCGGATGGTGCCAGGTGCGGCTTCTGCCGGATCGGTCGCGCCCATCACTTCGCGGTTCTTGGCGATGGCGCCTTCGCCTTCCAGCACCTGCACCACGACCGGCTCGGACGCCATGTAGGCGACCAACTCGCCGTAGAACCCGCGCGCCTGGTGTTCGGCATAAAATTCACCCGCCTGGGCGGCGGTCAGGTGGATACGCTTGGACGCCACGACGCGCAGGCCCGCGTCTTCGAATTTGGCGACGATCTTGCCGGTCAGGTTACGCTTGGTCGCGTCGGGCTTGATGATGGAAAGGGTGCGTTCAATGGCCATGGTATCTGTCCTTGCAAGGGGCGCGGACCGGCCCCATGCCCGCCCTCGCGCCCGTCGGGCACGCCACTAGCATGGGTGTATGACAGTGAAAAGGCAGGAAACGCTCACGCCTTCTGGCTGCGCGCCGCCTCGATCCGGGTGGCAACCAAGGTGCAGATGAACGCCAGAAGGGTGGTGGTCAGGATCACGCCGAACAGCGCCTCGGCGGGCAGCGACAGCCCCACGACCCATCCCGCAGCCGCGGTCAGGACCGCCCCGCCCGCCACCGTCAGAGCGCCCGACAGCCCGCTGGCCGATCCCGCCAGATGCGGTGCCACGCTCATGACCCCCGCATTGGCCCCCGGCAAGGTCAGCCCGTTGCCAAAGCCCACGAACATCACCGGGCCGAACAGCGTCCAGGGCGAGGCAAACCCGGTGGCAAACAGCGCCATCCCCAACACCGGCCCGAACATCGCCATGACCCGCCCCGAGAGCATCACCCGCGCCAACCCGATGCGCGGCGTCATTCGCCCGCCCAGGTAATTGCCCAGCATGAACCCCGCGCTGATCGACCCCATGCCCAGCCCCAGCCATGCGGGTGTCAGGCCGAACAGGTCTTCGCCCACCTTGGGCGCGCCGCCCAGAAACGCATAAAACCCGCCGACCGAGAACACCAAAGACCCGCACCACGCCCAGAACAGCCCTTCGCGGAACAGGTCGGGATAGGCGCGGAACTGGTCGGTGAACCGCGCACCCCGTGTGGCGTTGGTTTCGCCCATGTCAGCCCAGACGAGCGCCGCCATCGCAGCCCCGGCGAGGACAAAGAAAACGAACACCGCGCGCCAGCCGAATATCTGGTCCAGCACCCCGCCCAGCACCGGCCCCAGCAGCGGCGCCAGCGCCATTGCCATGCCGATCACGCCCAGCACACGCGCCGATTCCGCCTGGGGATACATGTCGCGCACCACGGCGCGGCTCAACACCATGCCCGCGATGCCGGTGGATTGCAGCATGCGAAACGCCAGAAAGATTTCCACCGACGGGGCCAGAAAACACCCCAAAGACGCCAGCACGAACACCGCCATGGACCAGAACATGACAGGGCGGCGGCCATAAAGATCAGACAGCGGCCCGATCACCAGTTGCACCACGCCGGATACCGCCAGATAGCCACCGATCGACAGCGACACGAGCGCGTAATCGGCCTGAAAATCGGCGGCGATACGCGACAGCGACGGCAGGAACATGTTCAGCGTCAGCACCGACAGCGCGGTCAGCAGGATCAGTGTCGTCAGATGCGGTGGTGTGCTGCGGGTCATGTACGACTCCTTCGCGGCAGACCTAGCCCGCGACATATCCGGGGGCAACCTCTGGCACTGCGCGCGTGGCTCTGCTAGGGCGCAGCCATGTTACGCATCTCTGACATCAGCTATTCCGTCGAGGGCCGCCCGTTGTTCGACGGCGCATCTGCCCTGATCCCCGAAGGCCACAAGGTGGGCCTTGTCGGGCGCAATGGCGCGGGGAAAACCACACTGTTCAAGCTGATCCGGGGTGAATTGACGCTGGACGGCGGCGAGATCAGCCTGCCGTCGCGCGCCAAGATCGGCGGCGTGGCACAAGAAGTGCCTGGCAACGAGGTGTCGCTGCTGGACACCGTGCTGGCCGCCGATCTGGAACGCGCCGCCTTGTTGGCGGAATCCGAGATCGCCACCGACCCTACCCGCATCGCCGATATCCAGATGCGGCTGGCTGACATTGACGCCTGGGGGGCCGAAGGCCGCGCCAGTTCGATCCTGCGCGGGCTGGGGTTCGATACCGACGAACAGCGGATGCCATGTTCGGCGTTTTCGGGCGGCTGGCGGATGCGGGTGGCTTTGGCGGGGGTGCTGTTTGCCCAGCCCGACCTGTTGCTCTTGGACGAACCGACCAACTACCTCGACCTTGAAGGCGCGTTGTGGCTGGAAGGCTATTTGCAGAAATATCCCCATACCGTTGTGATCATCAGCCATGACCGCGGATTGCTGAACCGTGCCGTGGGGGCGATCCTGCATCTGGATGACCGCAAGCTGACGCTTTACACCGGCGGCTACGACACCTTTGCCCGCACCCGCGCCGAACAGCGCGCCGTACAAAGCGCACAGGCGAAAAAGCAGGACATGCGCCGCGCGCATCTGCAATCCTTCGTCGACCGGTTCAAGGCCAAGGCGTCCAAGGCGAAACAGGCGCAGGCCCGCGTCAAGATGCTGGAAAAGATGGAAACCATCCGCGCCCCCGAAGAGGCGGCGCGCACGGTGTTCACCTTCCCCGAACCCGAGGCGCTGTCGCCCCCCATCCTCGCCTGTGACAACACCGCGACGGGCTATGCGGGCACCATCGTTCTGGATCATCTGAACCTGCGGATTGATCAGGACGACCGCATCGCGCTGCTGGGCCGCAACGGGCAGGGTAAATCCACCTTGGCCAAGCTGTTGTCGGGGCGGCTGGCCGCGATGTCGGGGGCGCTGGTGCGGTCATCCAAGCTGCGCATCGGGTTCTTTGCCCAGCATCAGGTCGATGAACTTTTCGTCGATGAAACCCCGATCCAGCACCTGCAAAGCGCGCGTCCCGGCGAACATCAGGCGAAACTGCGCGCGCGGCTGGCAGGCTTTGGCCTTGGCGCGGATCAGGCCGAAACCGTGGTTGGCCGCCTGTCGGGGGGCCAAAAGGCACGGCTGTCGCTGTTGCTGGCGACGCTGGACGCGCCGCATCTCCTGATCCTCGACGAACCCACCAACCACCTCGACATCGAAAGCCGTGAGGCGCTGGTCGAGGCGCTGACCGCCTATACCGGCGCGGTGATCCTTGTCAGCCACGACATGCACCTGCTCAGCCTCGTGGCCGACCGGCTGTGGCTGGTCAAAGGCGGACGCGTGGTGCCCTATGAGGATGATCTGGACGCCTACCGCACCATGCTGTTGTCGCAGGACGGCCCGCCCAAGCCGGAAAAGAACAGCGAAAAGGCCGCGAAACCCGCCCGCGCAGCATCGCGCGACGATGTGCAGGTGCTGAAATCCGAGGTGCGCAAAGCCGAGGACCGATTGGAAAAACTCGCCGACATGCGGGCAAAACTGACCTCCATCATGGCCGATCCGATGCTTTATGACGAATCACGCCGCGCGGATCTGGAGATGTGGAACCGCAAGTTCGCCGAATTGGAAGCCGCCGAAGCCAAGGCCGAAGCGCTGTGGCTGGCCGCGCAGGACCGGCTCGAGGCTGCAACCAGCGCCTGATCCGCAGAACCCCGCCACGCGCGGGGGCTACCGGAACCCGGCAAACCCGCAGGTCCGGCTTCTTCGGTTTCCAAATATCCCCGCCGGAGGCACCCCGAGGAGAAGCCGCAGGCGACGACGAGATATCATGTTGCGGCGCAGCCGCTCCGCTTGATAGCAACGGGCATGGACACCGCATTTCTGATCACCGCCTTTGCCACGCTGTTTGTCGTGATCGACCCCATCGGGTTGGCACCCTTGTTCGTGGCATTGACCCAAGGCATGGACGCGCGCATGCGGCGCGCCATCGGGTTGCGCGCCTGTCTGGTGGCGTTCGGGGTGCTGGCGCTGTTCGGGTTGTTCGGCGAGGCCTTGCTGGGCTTTGTCGGCATCCGCATGCCCGCATTCCGCATCGCAGGCGGCATCCTGTTGTTTATCACCGCGCTTGACATGCTGTTCGAACGCCGCACCAAACGCCGCGCCGACAGCGCGGGCGAGACGGACCCCGACGACCACCCCGACCCGTCGATCTTTCCCATCGGCATTCCCCTGATCGCGGGGCCGGGCGCGATTGCCACCATGATCCTCTTGACCGCGCAACTGCCGGGGGTGACCGGCTATCTGACTGTGTTGGCGGTGATGGGGTCGGTGCTGGTGATCGTGTTCGGGCTGTTCCTGATGGCGGGCGGGATCGAACGGGTGCTAGGCCGCGTCGGCACCAATATCGTCACGCGCATCCTGGGGATGCTGCTGGCGGCGCTGGCGGTGCAATTCGTGATCGACGGCCTCTTGGCTTTCGGCTTTGGCAGCGCGGCCTGACCCTTTCGGCAGGTCCGCGCCGCGCCTATATCAACAGCCGGAGGGCGGGCGATGACGTCACAGGATTGGGCCTCACTGGGATATCTGGTGCTGCTGGCCGCCGTGCTGGCGGGCTGGTTCGTGGCGCAGGCGCGCGCCAACCTGTCGCGCACCTTGCAACATGCCGCGGTCTGGGGGCTGATTTTTCTGGGCGTGATCGCGGTGGTGGGCCTGTGGGGCGATATCCGCCGCAATGTGCTGCCTGCACAAGCCGTGGTCACGGACGCGGGCCAGATCGTGCTGCCACGCGGGGCGGACGGGCATTTTCACCTGACCGCCGAGGTGAACGGGGCCGCCATCGCCTTTATCGTCGATACAGGGGCCACCGAGGTGGTGCTGACCCGCGCCGATGCGGCGCGTGCAGGATTTAACGCCAGCGATCTGGTGTTTCTGGGCCGCGCGCGCACCGCCAATGGCGAGGTGCGCACCGCGCCGGTGATGATCGACCAGATGGTGCTGGGCGGGATCACCGACCGCCGGGTGCGCGCCTTTGTCAACGAGGGCGAGATGCTGGGGTCATTGCTGGGCATGTCCTATCTGGCGCGCTTCACCCGGATCGAGATTGCAAACAACCAGTTGGTGCTGACACGATGAACCCTGACATGACCCCCCATATGACGGCAGATCAGATCATCACCGCGCTTGATCTGGCCCCCCACCCCGAAGGCGGCTGGTATCGCCAGACCTGGGTGGCGGATACCTCCCCCGGCGAACGCCCCGGCGGCACCGCGATCCTGTTCCTGTTGCGCGCGGGCGAACGCAGCCACTGGCACAAGGTGGACGCGACAGAGATCTGGTTTTGGCATGCAGGCGCGCCCCTGATCCTTGCACAGGCGGCAGATGACACCGGGCCCGCGCGGGAAGGCGTGTTGGGGCCGGATTTGCGCGCAGGCCAATTGCCGCAACGCATCGTCCCCAAGGATCACTGGCAGGCGGCGCGCAGCCTTGGGGGCTGGTCGCTGGTCAGTTGCACCGTGTCGCCGGGGTTCGATTTCGCGGGCTTCACCTTGGCGGCACCAGGGTTCGATATCCCGTTGGAATAACCCGCAGTTTCCGAAAATATTTCATCGCGCAGCGCAACTTCTGCCCCGTCCTTGCGTGACTGTCACATCGTGGCTTTCGGGCGGCGATGTGTTCGCGTGTCGCGCTGTCTGCGCTTTGCCTGCTGATACCTTCACCGCTGCACCGTTGCAGCTACCACCAGATGCTTTGCCGCAAGACCCGGTCCGTAACGCCTGTCCCCTCCAAACAGGCGCGTCAGGGCCACGGTCGCACGGACAGGGCCGCCGGGGCCTGCGCTGTTGTGGCAGCGACAGTCAGGTTCCGGCATCAGGGAAACGGGATGCAAATTGACACAAAACCACGGCGCAGACATGCGCAGGAATACCGACCGTGGAACTCTGCTGTCGTACCGACCGCGCACGAGGCAGCGCTGTGTCACGCCCGACCGCTGCATCGCCGCGCGCAACAGGGTCCGGCTGAGGTGCGTCACGTCCGATGCCGTGACCTTACCGGTGTCGTGTTGCTGGTGTTCGCAGGCGCTGTTGGGCTGCTGATAGGACTGCTGCTGGCAGGTCTGTGACGCGGCGGGTCACCCCGCCGCATCGCCGTGCCTTACTTCACGATCAGTTCCGGTCCCATCACCAGCGTCGGCAGCCAGGTGGACATGACGGGGATGTAAGTCACCATGATCAGGAACACGAAGAACACCCCCAGCAGCGGCAGCGAGGCGACAACCACCCGCATCATCGACATGTTGGCAATGCCGGACGTCACGAACAGGTTCAGACCCACCGGCGGCGTGATCATGCCAATTTCCATGTTCACCACCATGATGATGCCCAGATGGATGGGGTCGATCCCCAGCGCGATGGCAATCGGGAACACCAAAGGCGCCACAATCACGATCAACCCCGAAGGTTCCATGAACTGTCCGCCGATCAGCAGGATCACGTTGACCATGATCAGGAACGTCACCGGACCCATTCCCTGCGCCAGCATATAGTTGGAAATCTGCTGCGGGATCTGTTCGTCGGTCAGAACATGCTTCAGGATCAGCGCGTTGGCGATGATGAACATCAGCATGATGGTCAGCTTGCCCGCCTCCAGCAGGGTATCGCGGGTGTCCTTGTGAAAGAACCCGGTCACCAGCGCATAGGGCGCGCGCAGCAGCGTCAGCGGGCGACCGCCATTGCGCGCCTTCAGCGGCCCCATGTCGCGATAGACGAAGATCGCGATCAGGAACGCATAGACGGCGGCGACGGCGGCGGCTTCGGTCGGGGTGAAAATCGCACCGGTCACGCCGGGGATGCCGTAAATCCCCACCATGATGATGACGATCAGCATCAGGCCCCAGAACGCATCGGCAAAGCTGGCACCGATTTCGCCCCAGCCCTGCCAGGCCCCCTTGGGCATGTTGTACACACGCGCCATGACATAGATCGTGATCATCAGCATGGACCCGGCGATCAGGCCGGGGATCACGCCCGCCAGAAACATCCGGCCCACAGACACGTCGGTTGAACTGGCATAGACCACCATCACGATGGACGGTGGGATCAGGATGCCCAGCGTGCCCGCGTTACAGATCACGCCGGCGGCGAAATCCTTGGTGTAGCCCGCCTTGACCATGGCCCCGATCACGATGGACCCGATGGCAACCACAGTGGCCGGCGATGACCCCGACAGCGCGGCAAACATCATGCAGGCCAACACGCCGGAAATCGCCAAGCCCCCGCGCAGATGCCCGACGCAGGCCATCGAAAACCGGATGATGCGTTTTGCGACACCGCCCGTCGACATGAACGACGACGCAAGAATGAAGAACGGGATCGCCAGCAGCGTGTAATGCCCCGCCATGGCGTTATATAGCTGCGCCGCGATGGACCCCATGGACGTGTCGGAGAACGCCAGCAGCACCACCATTGACGACAGGCCCAGCGAGATGGCAATCGGCACGCCCACCAGCATCAGGCCGATCACAAGTGTAAACAGAACAATGACTTCCATGGCTTAACGCCCTCCTGACATGGTCGCGTCCGCAGCGCGGGCATCGGCGACAGCGTCTTCGGCCTCGTGGCTGACGATCAGGCTTTCGCGCTTGCCTTGCAGCAGTTCAATCGTGGCCTGCACCAGCCGCAGCAGGATCAGCGCAGCCGCGACGGGCAGCATGGTATAGGGAACCACGCGCGGCAATTTGGAATAGGTTTCGCCCTGGTTGATCAGGTCTTCCAGAAAGCGCAGGAAGCCCAGCATCGGCACCTGATCGGTTTCGAAAAAGGCCTGATCGCGCGTCTTGGGATCAAACCCGGTCGGGAACCAGCGCCCGGTGGTCTGTTCCAGCCCGGCAAAGGGGGCCCAGTAATCCCAGGCGCCCTTCATCATCAGCACCGCATAGATCAGGCAGAACCCGGCCGACAGCAGCGCCAGCCTGCGCCGCCATGTCGGTCCGGCCAGATTGGTGACGGCGTCGACGCCAAGATGGGCGGTGATCTTGAACCCATAGGCGATGCCGAACAGCACCAGCCAGGAAAACAGGATCAGCACCACCTCCAGCCCCCAGATCACACTTGTGTTGAAAACATAGCGCAGGATCACGTTCACAAAGGTCAAAAGCGTCATCAGCCCCAGCATGACGGCGATGGCGGTTTCTTCGAACTCGTGCACGATCTGGCTGAATACGCCTTGCGGGCGATAGGCGGATGGTCCGGACATGACCCCACTCCCTGATGTGATGCGACGCAAAACGGGCGGCTGCCGACCGGTCTGGCCTGCGAACCGCCCGCTTCGATTAAGTTAGTGCTTGGCGTTGATGGCCTGTGCGGCGGCGATGTTCTCGGCACCCACTTCGGCCTCGAACTTTGCCCAGACCGGTTTCATTGCCTCGACCCAGGCGGCGCGCTGTTCGGCGTTCAATTCGACGATCTTGCCGCCAGCGGCTAGGATCGCGGCGCGCGCGTCGGAGTCGACCATGTTCACCGCCTCGTTGCGCGCGGCGGTCACCTCGTTGACGATCGTGTTCAACTGGTCGCGCACATCGGCAGGCAGCGCTTCCCAGAAGTCGACGCTGGTCACCAGCAGATAGTCGATGATGCCGTGGTTGGTCTCGGTGATGCCATCCTGCACTTCAAAGAACTTCTGGCCATAGATGTTCGACCAGGTGTTTTCCTGCCCGTCCACCACGCCGGTCTGCAACGCGCCATAGACCTCGGCAAAGGCCATCGGCTGGGCGGTGGCCCCCAACGCCTCCATCTGTGCGACCAGCACATCGGACGGCTGCACGCGGAACTTCAGACCGTTCGCATCGGTCGGCAGAACCAGCGGCTTCTTGGCCGAAATCTGCTTCATGCCGTTGTGCCAGAAACCCAGACCCAGCACGCCACGGCGCACCATGGATTCCTTCATCGCGCGGCCCACGTCGGAATTCTGGAATTCATCCACGGCGGCGACGTTCTTGAACATGAAGGGCAAGTCGAACAGGCGGAACTGCTTGGTGATCGGTTCGAACAGCGACAGAGACGGCGCGGCAAATTGCACGTCGCCTTGCAGCATCGCTTCCAGCACCTTCTCATCGGTATAGAGCGTGGAATTCGGGAACACCTCCATGCAGGCCTTGCCGTTCATCTCGGTATTGACGCGCTCGGCCAACAGGGTGGCGGCGATGCCTTTGGGGTGCTTGTCGGTGTTGGTGACGTGGCTGAACTTCATCACGATCTCGCCTGCGTCACAGGCGGCGGTTGCAACCTGTGCGGTCACAGTCAGGGCAAGCGCCATCGCGGCGCCCGTCAGAAACTTGGTCATGGTTATTCCTCCCAGGTATTGCATGACACGGCCTCTCCCCAGAGGCTGCGGTGTGCCAGTAGTGCCACGGATACCCCCGCGATCAAGAAAAACTGCGCGGGCGACACAACTGTAAAGATAGTTTCACATTTTCAATAGCTTACGTGATGGGCTCTGGGGCAGTGAATCGCCGCTGGTGCAGGATGTGCGGGAATCCGCACAGTTTGGCGGGTGATTCGCCCGCTGGCGGTCTTGCAAAGCGGGCTCTGGATACAGGTTTCCGGTCACACCCCCGGCGCGCCCGCACCGCGCGGCCTTGACACAACTTGCAGGGCGCGCGCGAACAGGCCATGGTCCGCGCCAACAGGGCAGTGGCGTCACCCGGCCATCGTCCGTTCGGCCCCAGCGGCGCAAAAAATCCGGCGGGTGGGAATACAGGTGCTCCGTGACGAAATCCGTGACACATGCCGCGACCGATACCGCGAAACGCCCTAACCTGTTGCTGATCAGTTTTGACGATTGCATCGCGTTCTGGAAATACCGTCACGTCTTTGGCGCTGCCTTGCAGACCCCCAACCTTGACCGCATTTGCGCGCAATCCACCGCCTTTCACGCCGCCTATGCACAGGTGCCCTTGTGCGGGCCGTCGCGCGCCAGCTTCATGTCCGGCAAATCACCGCATCAGATCGGCGTGTTTTCCAACAAGATCAGCGTGTTCGACCGTATCCCTGCCGAAGACATGTGGTCGGTGCGGCTGCGCGAACGGGGCTGGTTCTGTTCCTCGGGCGGCAAGGTGCATCACGGCTATCGACCGCTGCGCCCCGCCGTCCACACCCGGCTTTACGACGATCAACGCAAGCGGTTCCGCATCGACATCCGGCTGCCAAAAGCCTGGAACCAGACCGCGCTTGGTGGCCATGGCGGCGGCAAGTCCACGGTGGATGACGCCGACGACCATAAGTACCACGACGCCAATTCCGCGCTGTCGTTTTCCAATTTCATCGACAATTACGATGGCGACGCACCGTTTTACCGCGAGGTCGGGTTTTTCGGCCCGCATACGCCGTTCATCACGCCGCTGAAATTCAAGAAACTGTATAAATACGGGCAATTTGCACAGCCCGAATCGTGGCGCAGCGGTTGGGATCACAACCCTTACGCCGACGAACACATGATCGAAAACAAGGACACGTCAAAACGCACCTATTGGCAGAAAAGCGTGCGCAATTACTTCGCCGCGCTGACCCACGCCGATCATTATCTGGGAAAGGTGTGGGACAAGCTGAAATCCTCGCGCCATGCGGATAACACGCGCGTGGTGATCCTGTCGGACCACGGCTTTCACCTGGGCGAAAAGAACCGCTTCCGCAAATCATCGCTGTGGGAACAGGTGGCGGGCGTGCCGCTGATCCTGCATGATCCCGCCAACCCGGTGGGCCGCGTTGTTGACGACCCGGTGGCGCTGGTCGATGTCGGCCCCACGGTGATGGACTGGTTCGGTCTGCCACCCATCCCCGACAGCCCCGGCCAGTCGCTGTTGCCCTGCATGACGGGCGCGCATCCCGCCGAACGCCCGATCCCGATCTTCTTTGCCGGGTCAACCGGTATCCGTCTCGGGGATTACCGGTTCATCCGTTACGCGGATGGCAGCACGGAACTGTTTGATATCAAGGCCGATTGGTGGGGGATGAAGAACCTTGGGCCCGACCACCCGGCCCACGCGATGATGGCAAAGGCGCTGCAGGATTGTCTGCCCGACTGGCATTATTCGGACTCCAAGGCCTTCGGGTCCGCCGCCAGCGAAGATGACGATGACACCGATGACGAAGACGCAGGCGATGATTGAGGACGCGGCGGGCAAGCCTTGTGGCTGTGCGCCCCCCTTTGGCACTGCTGCCTCTGGCACGGCTGCCGACATCACCCCGCCGACCACGGCGCCGGTCGCCCGCTTGCCCGCCACCGCGCGGCCTATCCCCGGCGGCAAGGCCCTGTTTGGCACGACGCGCGCGGAAATCCCGCTGGATGGCGAAGCCCCCTTGCGGCAGGTGCGGCTGAAGCCGTTCCTGATGGCCGCCACCGCCGTCAGCAATGCCGAATTTGCCGGTTTTGTCGCCGCCACCGGATACGTCACCGAGGCCGAACGGATCGGCTGGTCCTTTGTATTCTGGCAATTGCTGGCGGACAGCGCCCCACCGACGCAATCGGTGCAGGACGCCGAGTGGTGGCGGCGGGTTGACGGCGCGGCGTGGTCGCGGGTTGCCGGACCAAACAGCGATCCGCCCCCCCCGGATCATCCCGTCGTGCATGTGTCGTGGAACGATGCGCAGGCCTATGCGGCCTGGGTCGGCGGGCGTCTGCCATCCGAGGCGGAATGGGAACATGCCGCGCGCGGCGGCTTGGGCGATGTGCGCTTTCCCTGGGGTGAGCGTGACCCCGATGATACCGATTTCCTGCCCTGCAACATCTGGCAGGGCACGTTTCCTGTCCGTAACACCGCCGCAGACGGCCACAGCGCGACAGCCCCCGTCACCAGCTTTGCGCCCAACGGCTATGGGCTTTACAACATGTGCGGCAATGCGTGGGAATGGGTCGCGGACCGGTTCACGCTGGCGTCCCTGCGCCGCGACGCGCGGGCACGGGCGCAGGCGCTGAAAGGCTTCCGGGTGCTAAAGGGCGGGTCATACCTGTGCCATCGCAGCTATTGCTATCGCTATCGTATCGCGGCGCGGTCGGCCAATTCGCCCGACAGCACCACCTGCCATCAGGGCTTTCGCATGGTCTGGGATATGCCAAGCCCCTGAAAAGTTTATCGGAACGCCTCTGGCCGCAGCCCGTGCCGCGCCAGCTTGTCATAGAACGTCTTGCGCGGCAGGCGCAGGCGATCGGCGGCCTCGGTCGCGCGGCCCCCGGCGCGGCGCAGCGCCGCGATCAAGAGCGCACGTTCGATCCGCGCCATCTGTGCCGTCAGTCCGGGTTCCTCGGCTTCGTCCAACTCGTCCGCACCCAGCCCCAGCGCGAACCGCATCGCCACCGACATCAACGCGCGGGTATTGCCGGGCCAGTCGCGCGCCATCAGACCGGCGATGATTTCCGGCGTGATATCGGGCGGGGTCAGCCCGGCCTGTTCGCTGGCCTGTGCGACATAGTGGCGAAACAGCACCGGGATATCCTCGGGGCGTTCCGCCAGCGCGGGGATCCGCACCCCCAGCCCCGCCAGCCGGTAGAACAGATCGGCGTTGAACCCTGCCCCGGCCACCTGCGCGCCCAGATCCGCCGCGCTGCCCGCCATGACGCGGGGCGCGCGCGCCCCCTCCAGCGCCTCCAGCAGCGCGAATTGCGCGGCGGGCGGCAAGGCCGCGACCTCGTCCAGAAACAGCGCGCCCCCCGCCGCCGCATCCAGCGCCTGTGTCAGGCCCTGCGGGTCCAGCCCAACGGCGGCGCGTTTCACGAACGGGCCCTTGGCGTCCGGCCCCGACAGGTGGATCACCTCGGCCACCTTGGAGATGCCCGATCCGCGCGGCCCGGTGACCAGCACCGCCCCCGGCACCGCCGCCACGGCGCGCACCCGCGCCCGCATCGCCACCACCGCGCCCGAGATGCCAAAGATCAGCCGCGCGGCAGGATCACCCGCAACGGTCTGCGCCCGCGCGCGGCGATGATCCAGCACCAGCGCGCGTGCCCGCAACGCGCGGTGCAGCACCGCAAGCAGATCGGCCCCCGCGCAGGGCTTTTCCAGAAACCCGAACGCGCCCTGCCCCATCGCGCGCACCGCCATCGGGATATCGCCTTCGCCGGTCAACAGGATCACCGGCAGTTCGGCATCGACACGCCGCGCATGATCCAGCAGGTGGAACCCGTCGCGCCCCGGCATCCGGATATCCGACAGCACGACACCCGCGAAATCGGGCTGGATCAGGTCTTTCGCTTCCAGAAAACTGCCCGCCGTGCGCGCCGACAATCCGGCAAGGTCCAGCGTCTGCGCCAGCGCGTCGCGCACCGCGCGGTCATCATCCACCACCAGAACGGCGCGCAGCGCGATCATGCCGCCACCTGATCCGGCGCGGCGCAGCCCTGCAATTCGACCGTCATCACCGCCCCGCCGCCCGCGCGGTTGCGCCCCCGGATCGCGCCACCGAAACTTTGCACAAGGCCATAGCTGATCGACAGGCCCAGCCCCATCCCCTCGCCCGCCCCGACCGCGCGGGTGGTATAGAACGGATCGAAAATGCGGTCAGGTTCGCGGATGCCGGGGCCGGTGTCGGCCACCTCCAGCACCACGGTGCCGCCCTGATCCATCAGCGTGACCGTGACATGGCGGACCGGGCTGGCCACCATCGCCTCAGAAGCATTGGTCAGCAGGTTGACCACGACTTGTCCCAGCCGCACCTCGCCGCCCTGCACCCAGACCGGACCCACGGGTCGCTGCCAATCCACGCTGACGCCCGCGTCCTGCAATCGGCTGGCGGCCAGATCAAGTGCGGCCTCCACCACCGCCACCAGATCGACACGGGCAGCCGGTTCGCTGTCCTGACGGGCAAAGGCGCGCAAGGCCTTGATGATGCGGCCCATGCGGCGGGCAAGGTCGGTGATCCGGCGCAGGTTGTCGTCCGCGACCTGTGGTTGGCCGCGATCCAGATAGGCGCGCGCGTTTTCGGCAAATTGCTGGATCGCCATCAACGGCTGGTTCAATTCGTGGCTGATCCCCGCCGACATCTGCCCCAGCGCCGACAGCTTGCCCGCCTGCACCAGATCGGCCTGCGCGCGGGTCAGTGCCGCCGTCCGGTCCGCCACCCGCACCTCCAGTGCCGCGTTCAGCGCCATCACCGCGCGCCGCCGTTCCAGCACCAGAAACAGCACCGCGCCAAAAGCCAGACAGATCGCCGCCACCGTCGCGCCTTGCAACAGCGCCAACCGCAATACGGACGCGGTTTCGATCAACACCCCCGCGCGCAGGCCCAGCACCGGCAGATCCTGGGCCAGATGGATCGCGTCGCGCGGAATATAGGGCGACCAGTCCGAGTGCCAAAGCACCTGCCCCGCCACCACGCGCGTGCGGGCCTGCGCCAGCCCCGCAGGCGGGCGCAACATCGCACCGTCCTGACGCCAGCCCAGCAGTTCGCTGCGATTGCTCAGGATCACGCGGCCCGACGCATCCGCGAACCAGATCGGCGGACGCGCGCCGCGCCATTCCGCCTCGACGCGCGCGATATCCGCCAGCACCAGCACCACACCCGCAACCCGTCCCGCGCCGGCAACATCAGGCCGGAACACCGGCGCGGCAAAGGCCCAGACCCGGCCCGCGCCATCGCCGGTCACACTTGGCACCCCGCCCGCGCGATGCGCCACACCAAGCGCGCCATGCCGCGCGGTTTGCAGCGCGGGTTGCAGCCATGCGGACGCCGCGAGGCCGTCCTGCAACCGCCCGCTCGCCAAGGCCAGCACTGCCCCATCCGTGCGCAGAACCGCCACCTCCAGCGCGCCCGACTTGTCCGCCAGCCGTTGCAACATCAGCCGCGCCTCCGCTGTGGTCCCCTGCCGCAGCATGTCAGCCACGCCGGGATGATCCGCCGTCACGACAGCGACCTGCCGGAATTGGTGCAACTGGCCCTGCAAGCGGTCCGTGGCCAGCATCAGATCCGCCGCACCGCGATCGGCGGCCTGATGCAGCGCCTGCACCCAGCCCTGCCGCGCAATCATCGCGGAAAACCCGGCCACCGCCACCACAAAGGCAGCGATCAACAGCGCAGAACGGGCAAGACGGCGATCCATGCGCGGCACAGTATCGCGACCGGCGCGGTGTTGACAGGGCTTGTGATGCCGCCGGGCTTGCCTTGCCCCGCCCGCCGGGGTTCAATCGCGCCATGCTGATGCTGTCGCAATCCCCGTCTGATCCGGCTTTCATCGCCGACCCTTACGCGTTCTATGACCGCGCTCGGGCTGGTGCGCCGCTGTTCTGGTGGCGGGACTATGACCTGCCCTGCGCGGTCAGTGCAGGCGCGGTGCAGGCGATCCTGCGCGACCGCCGCTTTGGCCGCGCCTGGCCCGGCGGGATGGCCCCGGCGACGCCCGCGCATCTGGCCGCGTTCTATGATGTCGAGGCCCATTCGCTGCTGGAACTGGAGCCGCCGCACCACACCCGGCTACGCGGGCTGGTGCTGCATGCGTTTACGGCACGGCGGATCGCGGCGCTGGCCCCTGATATCGCGGCGCTGGCGCGGTCCCTGGCCGATGCGATGCCGGACGCGCCGCACGATTTGCTGGACAGTTTTGCCCGCCCCCTGCCCGTCACGATCATCGCGCGGCTGTTGGGGGTGCCCGAGGCGATGGCGCCGGACCTGCTGCGCTGGTCCAACGCGATGGTGCGGATGTATCTGGCGCAGCGCAGCGCCGCAGACGAGGCCCACGCGGTGGCCGCGACGCGCGAATTCGTGGATTTCCTGACGGGCTATATCGCCACGCGGCGCGCGCGTCCCGCCGATGACCTGATCACGCATCTGATCCTCGCCGAGGAAAACGGCGCGCGGTTAACCACGGATGAGATGATCTCGACCTGCATCCTGCTGTTGAACGCGGGCCACGAGGCCACGGTGCATACCATCGGCAACGGGGTGCGGCAGTTGCTGACGCATGGCGTAGTGCCTGATCGCGCCAAGGCCGCCGCCGTGGTCGAAGAGATCCTGCGCCACGACCCGCCGCTGCATGTGTTCACCCGCATCGCGCAAGAGGATGTGACGCTTTTCGGTCACGCCTTTGCGCGCGGTGATCGGGTGCAGGTGCTGTTGGGGGCGGCGAACCGCGATCCCGAGATCTGGCCTGACCCGCACCGCTTTGATCCTGCCCGCTTTGCAGGCGACCGGACGCCGCAGCACGCGGCCTTTGGCGCGGGGCTGCATTTCTGTCTGGGCGCGCCGCTGGCGCGGCTGGAATTGCAGATTGCGCTGCCGATCCTGTTCGCCCGTCACCCGCGCCTTACGCTGGCGGGTGACGCGCCGTTCCGCGATGCCTTTCATTTCCACGGGCTGGAACGTCTTCCGGTGCGTGTGGATTGAGGGCGGAGGGGGGCGCTGCCCCCCACCCTGCGGGCCCCCCCGGGATATTTAGGAACCAGAGAAGCAGGGGTGTTGGACCCGCCTACAACGGCAGCGCGGTGGTGGCCTTGATCTGTTCCATGCTGAGCAGGGCGGTGACGTTGTAAATCTTCACCTCGGAAATCAGCGACTGGTAGAAGATGTCATAGGCGCGCGCGTTGCGGACGCGCACCTTGAGGATATAGTCGATTTCACCGGCCAGGCGGTGCGCCTCTTGCACCTCGGGGCGGATCAGCAGCGCGGACAAAAAGCGGTCCTGCCATGTTTTTTCGTGTTCCGACGTGCGGATCAGCACGAAAAAGCAGGCCTCGAACCCCAAGGCCTCGGCATCCGCCGTGACGCGGGCGGGGCCGATGATGCCGGCCTCGCGCATCTTGCGGATACGGTTCCAGACCGGGGTTTTCGACGATCCCACGCGGCGGGCGATATCGTCCAGCGAGCGGTCGGCGTCGTTTTGCAACTCGATCAGGATCTTGCGGTCGATCTCGTCGATCTGGAAGGTCATCCTGCACCTCTTGGCGGTCGCTTTGCGGGAAAATGTCCCGATTAACCTCTATCAAGGCCGGATTGCCTGCGGATGACAAGCGGATCATTGCGGAATGCGGGGAAATGTTCCGATTTCTGTCTTGGGGCCGGATAGATTAGCCTGCCACCATGCGCGGACCCGAGATGCTGTCCCCGATTGCGGCTGTGCGGTGGTTCAGGCTGGAAACCGGCGCGAAGCTGACTGTAATCTGACATGGATCAAAGATACCCCGTGCATGTCGGATTATTCGCAAGACAGACATCGAACAAAGGCAACACGCTGTGACCACTTCTTCAGACGCCATACCGCGCCCCTCTGTGATGCCCGATGCCCAGACGGTGACGCGGGTCACGCATTGGACCGACAGCCTGTTTTCGTTCCGGGTGACGCGGCCGGCATCGCTGCGGTTCCGGTCGGGTGAGTTTGTCATGATCGGCCTGCCCGACGAAGCCGGCAAGCCGATCCTGCGCGCCTATTCCATCGCCTCGCCGTCCTGGGATGACGAGCTGGAATTCTATTCGATCAAGGTGCCGGATGGCCCGCTGACGTCGCGGTTGCAGCACATCCAACCCGGCGATCCGATCATCCTGCGCCCCAAGCCGGTCGGAACATTGGTGCTGGATGCGTTGTTGCCGGGGCAGCATCTGTGGTTTCTGGCGACGGGCACCGGGCTTGCGCCCTTTGCCTCGCTGATGCGCGACCCGGAAACCTATGAGAAATTCGATCAGGTGATCATGATGCACACCTGCCGCACGGGGGCCGAACTGGAATACGGGCGGCAGTTGGTGGCGGGGTTGGCGGATGATCCGCTGATCGGCGAGATGGTGGCGGGCAAGTTGCTGTATTACCCGACCACGACGCGCGATGTCAGCCCGCAGATGGGGCGGATCACCGACAATCTGGCCTCGGGCAAGGTGTTTACGGACTTGGGGCTGCCGCCCATGCACCCGGATCGTGACCGCGCGATGGTCTGCGGCAGTCTGGCCTTCAACGTCGATGTCAAGAAAGTGCTGGAAAGTTTTGGCCTCAACGAAGGCGCCAATTCCGCGCCGCGCGAATTCGTCGTGGAAAAGGCCTTTGTCGGCGACGGGGTCTGAGGGCATTGCTGACAATGGCCGCGCACTCCGCGCGGCCATTGTTTTTGCCGGTCAGCCGCCGATTTTCATCGCCGCTTTCACAAGTTCCAGCGCCGCGCGCAATTGCGCGGGATCGTCCTTGGCGGCGGTCACGGCTGCCGTCAGCGCGGTCTTTTCCAGCGCACCCAGCGTGGAAGCCTCGACCAGCGCGGTCACCTTGGCCAGATCGAAATTCTCGACCGTGAGCAGTTGCGCGGGCGTCAGCGGGGTGGTCGCGGTGGCGACGGCTTCGGCGGCGTTGTTGATCGTGGTGGTGGCGGCGTCCTTGGCGGCTGCTGCCGCGTCCTGAATGGCCGTGCCGGCCGCAGTTGCGGCATCCTGCGTGGCGGTCACGGCGGCGGCGGCATTGTCACGCGCCGTCTGCATGGCCGCAGCCGAGGCATCAGCGGCCGATTTCGCCGCCGCTTCGGCCGCGTCTGACGCGGTCTTGGCCGCAGCGGCAGCCGAATCTGCGGCGGTTTTTGCAGCCTCTGTAACCGCGGCCGCCGCTTTGGCCGCCGCGTCTGATGCCGATTTTGCCGCCGTTTCAGCCGCTGTGTCTGCGGCGGTCGGCGTGGTAATGGCTGGCACCGTCGGCGCGGGCGCAGCTTGCTGCGGCGCGGCTTGCTGGCCCACAAAATAGAAATACCCGCCGACAGCCACGAGGGCCGCAATCGCCACCCAGATCAGATTTCGCATCGTCATTCTCCTTGGTCAGTTGTGCGGTGCGCGGGCCGGATGGCGCGTCGCGCCGCAGGACTGGTAGATGCGCATGCCCCCGCGCCGCCACAAGGGGGAGAAACCGCGCGCGGTCCCCCCTACGACATGGCCTTATGGCCCGCTTGTCGGCCCTGCCCTGCCGATTTGCCGCTTGCGATCCGGGCTCTGTGCGCCTATTTTACATGACCGATATCGACCAAATTTTCGGTCACGACTTACTGTCATGATTTTCTGTCACAACTCAAGGAACGAACACCATAGGACGCAGACCCCACAACGCGCCCCCTGCGCGCGACACCGGCCCCCGCATCAACGAGCGCATCCGTTGCCCGCAAATCCGTCTGATCGGGGCCAATGGCGAAAATGTCGGCCTCGTGACCCCGGAACGTGCGCTGGTCATGGCCGAAGAAGCCGGGCTCGATCTGGTCGAAATCTCGCCCAATGCCGAGCCGCCGGTCTGCAAGATCATGGATTTCGGCAAGTTCAAGTTCGAACAGCAAAAACGCGAGGCCGAGGCGCGCAAGAAGCAGAAAGTGATCGAGATCAAGGAGGTCAAGCTGCGCCCCGGCACGGATGACCACGATCTGGAACGCAAGATCAAGGACGCGATCAAGTTTCTGGAAGGCGGCGACAAGGTCAAGGTCACACTGCGGTTCCGGGGACGCGAGATGGCGCATATGGACCTTGGCCGTCAGGCGCTGGACCGGGTGGCCGATGAGGTCAAGACCTTTGGCAAGATCGAAGCCATGCCCAAGCTGGAAGGCCGCCAGATGGTGATGATGATCGGGCCTTTGCCGCAGAAGTAACTGCGACACCCGGGACGGTCGCTGCGGTTGCAGGGGGGCGCTGCCCCCCTCGGCCCATGCGGGCCTCACCCCCCGGGATAGTTGGGAACCAGAGAAGCCGGGATCAGCCTTTTTCCGGCGATTTGGGCGGACCTTTCCGGGGCATCGGGCGCGAGGGGATTTCCTTCAGCAAGCCCCCCAGCCCCATCGCAGCGATATCCGCATCGGCGACGGCCAGACCGCAGGCAACGCGCGCCAGCACCCAATCAGCGCCATTCAGCGCGGGCGAGCGCGCGCACCCCGGCAGGCCGATCACCGTGCGCCCGCCCTGATCCCCCAGAAACAGCAGGTTGCCCGGATCGACCGGCATGCCAAAGCGGGTGACATGGCCGTCCGCCGCGCGCACGGCGCTGGGGGCGACATCGTCGGGGTCCGAGGTGGCTGATCCGGTCAGGATCAGCACCAGATCGCCCGCTGCCGCGCGGATCGCGGCGGCCAATGGCGCGATGGCATGGGGCACGGGGGTTATGGCCTCCAGCGTGATCCCCAACGCGGCGAGCCGCGCCGCAATCGCCGCCGCGCCCGCCAAACCGGCACCACCGGGGATTTCCGTCACGATCAACGTGGCGCGCGACAGCGTGACGGGCGCGATGCGCAGCGATGCATGGGCAGCGGCCTCGGCTTGGGCCACGGCAGCGGCGGGCACGGCATAGGCGATGATCTTGACCGTGGCGACCATCTGCCCCGCACTGACCTGCTGCAATGGCGGCAGCGTCGCCAGCGTGATCATCGGATCGACGCGGTTCAGGGCATGGACCGCCGCGCCGTCGATCACGCAGACGCCTGCATGCGCGGCAATCAGGTTTACGCGACCGGTGAACGCCGGCGTCAGCCGCAGACCAGCGGCAGCCGGATCGGGCACCAGCGCATCCGCCAGACGGGCAGCGGCGATGTTTTCGTGGATGTCATTCGCGTCCAGCACCGCCACCGTCACCGGATCATGCCCGGCGGCGGCAAGCTGTGCCAGATGTGCGGGCGTGAGCGTCACCCCCTTGCGCAGCCGCCCGTCCGGCAGATCGACGGAATGGGCCAGGATCGCGCCTGCGGCCTCGGCCAGGGGGCGTGGCCCGAATTGCATCGCTCAGACGGCCCCGCGCCGCAGCACCTGCGTCATCTCGGCCATGATCGACACCGCGATTTCCGCAGGGTTGGTCGCGCCGATATCCAGCCCCACCGGGCCATGGATGCGCGCGATCTGCGCGGGCGCAAAGCCCTGCGCCGTCATGCGGTCCACCCGCGCGGCATGGGTGCGCTTCGACCCCAAGGCTCCGACATAGAACACATCTGCCCGCAACGCAGCCATGATGGCGGGATCGTCGATCTTGGGGTCATGGGTCAGCAACACAACGGCGCTGCGCGCGTCAAGGCGCAGGGTCGCGGCGTCGTCGGGCCACTCTTCGAGCAGCGCCGCACCCGGGAACCGGTCTGCGGTCAGGAAGGTGGCGCGCGGGTCGATCACCGTGGCATCATAGCCGCAGGCGCGCGCCATCGGCACCAGCGCCTGCGCGATATGCACCGCGCCCACCACCACCAGCCGCAACGGCGGGTTATGCACCGCGACAAAACTGCGCCCATCCGGTTCCACCCCGGTGCGATCCATCCGCAGGCGTTCAGGATGCGCGTCCGACAGATGCGGGCCGCCGGTTTCCAGATCGGTCACATAGGCCACCGCGCGCCGCGCCGCGCGTGCCGCCACCAGTTGAGCCAGCACGGAGTCCGGCAGCGCGCTGCCCACCGGTTCCACCAGCACCCGGATGGTGCCGCCGCAGGCCAGCCCGACGGCAAAGGCATCGCCATCCGACACGCCGAACGTCAACAGCCGGGGCTTGCCGTCGGCCAAAGCGTCCAACGCCTCAAGGATCACCGCGCCCTCGACGCAGCCGCCCGAGACGGACCCCGCAATCTCGCCCGCGCCCGACACCACCAACTGACTGCCCGCGCGGCGCGGCGCGGACCCCCAAGTATCCACCACGGTGCACAGCACCGCTCCCCGACCGGCGCGATGCCAGTCCAGCGCGGTTTCGGGAAACGAGTCGGGATCAGGCATGGTTCACCTCCGGTGTGGGACAATAGCATGCAGGACGCGGCTGTCGCGGGTTTTCGCGCGGGGGGGGATCATACACACGCGCCACGCCCTGATCCGGGACCGGGTGGCATCGCCGAAAATCCGCCGGAACACATGTTCTGATGAACATGATTGACAGCGAGAAAAAAGCAGCCGGGCAGTTTCGGTGGCAATTCCTCCGAGATCAATTTTCGCAACGCCCAACCTGCTGAAACAAATTCGTTACAATATCTTTAACTCCTCGCTAACGTTTTGTCATTCGGAGCGACTAGGATACAGGTAAAGCAACATGGGCTGGGCAACGCTTCAGCCATCATCAGTAGGGAATTTTTTCATGGCACTTAATGCTGGCGATATCGCAATCGTTTTGATGAACGCCGATACCAACAAGGTTTTCGCTTTTGCCGCCCTTGTGGACATCGCGGCCGGTGAGGTGATCAAGTTCACCGACAACGGCTGGACCTCGGCAGGCGCGTTCCGCAATAACGAAGGCATCATCACCTGGACCGCGACGGATACTGTGACCGCCGGCACTGTTGTGACCATCAACACCACCGGTGCCGTGACTGCAACGGCGGGCACCGTGGCTGAATCGAACGACGTGAACTTTTCGACCTCCGGCGATCAGGTGCTGGCCTATCAGGGCGACAACGCGACCCCGACGTTTCTGTTCGCTGTCAATAACGAAGGCGCCGCCGTCTGGCAGGCCACTGCCGGAGACTCGAACACCTCTGCCCTCCCGACAGGCCTGACCGATGGCGTCAACGCGGTCGCCCTGACCGAAACTGACAACGTGGCCTATTCGGGCATCACCACGGGCACCAAGGCCGCGCTGTTGGCCGCGATCGCCGACCGTGCCAACTGGACCTTGGATGACGCTGTCAACCAGACCGCGCCCGCATCGTTCACTGTTGAACCCCCGGCGCCGATCACCGGCACAACCGATCCCGAAACCCTTGACGGCACCACCGACGCGGACACCATCGTCGGCGGCGCGGGGGCGGATACGCTGAACGGCGATGATGGCGACGACACGTTTGAGTTTGCCGCAGGCGACGTGGCCGTTGGCGAAGAAATCAACGGTGGCACCGGTACCGATACGCTCGACTTCCAGGGCGGCACGCATGACCTGACCGGCGCGACCCTGACCAGCATCGAGAACATCGTGCTGTCCGACGCGGCGGGCACCACGCTCACGGTCAGCGATCTGGCGCAGGCGGGGCTGATCTCGGCGGCGGACGGTGCCAGCGATGTGGTGATCATCGCGGACGCAACGGCCACCGGGGCGGCGCGCGCCAATGCGCTGTTCGCAGTGCTGAACGCGGGTGTCGAGGAGATCCAGTATGTCAACGCCGGTGCCAAAACCGCGTCGTTGCAGGGGGCGGAGATGGAAGTGATCTCGGCGGATGGTCTGGAGTATACCTTCGCCTTCGCGGCCGGCGTGGTGACCACAGCGACCGCTGTCGACACGATGGGCATCCGGACCTGGTCCAGCACCGTCACCGACTATGATGCCACCGGCGCTGTCACAGGCCGCACGATCACCAACGACAACGGCCTGATCAACGACACCGATTACGTAAACGGGGTCCGCGCGGTGCAGACCATGACCGACACACTGGGCGTGGCAACTTATCAGACCCTGACGCGGACCTTCGATGCGGCAGGGGCGCTGGTCCAGACCTCCAAGCTGGCCGACAATGGCGTGCAGGTGATCGTCGGCGCAGCCGTGGCGCAGACCCTGACGGCGACGGCGGCGAATGACGTGCTGACCGGCGGGGCCGGCGCGGATATGTTCGTGTTCGGTCTTGGCGCCAGCCGCGACAAGGTGACGGATTTTGCCGTCGCCGAGGACATGCTGAACCTGACCGCCTTCGGGATCGACAGCACGGCCGACCTGTTCGGCACCGCCACGGTGCGTCAGCAGGGCGCGAACACCCGCATCGACATCGACGATCTGGTGCTGACGCTGGTCAACGTCGACCGCGACGACCTGACCGACGCCAATTTC
>CAMCVS010000015.1 GCA_945881965.1 Paracoccus haematequi
GGGGGCCCTGCCCCCGCACCCCCGGAGTATTTGGGGCAAGATGAAAGCAGGCTCAGATGGCCAGCCAGGCGGGCAGATGGCCTATGTCGGGCAGCACTGCATCGGCATGAAGTGACAGGTCATCCAGCGTCGCCATGCCGGTCAACACCGCAACCGTCTGCATGCCCGCGCGGCGGCCCGCGATCAGGTCATGCGTGCTGTCGCCCACCATGACGACGCGGGCGGGGGCAAGGGCTGTGGCGGTGGCAAAGGCCAACAGCGGCGCGGGATCGGGTTTGGCCCCCCAGCCGCTGTCGAAACCGGCGATGAAATCGAACAGATGGGTGACGCCTGCGCTGCGCAGATGCGCCTGCGCGCCCGCCTCGGAATCGTTCGTCATCACGCCCAGACGCAGGCCCGCCGCGCGCAGGCCGGTCAGGAACGGGTCCAGCGGCACCGCCGGGGCCAGCGGCGCACCTTGGGCGGTGTCATCCAGCCAAGCTTCCAGCGCTGCGGGGTCGCGATCTGGCAGCAACGGCGCGATAAGGTCGGTCACCTCGGCCAGCGTCCCCGCGATCACCGGCGAGGAGGGACGGAAGCTGGCGCGGTCCAGATCGAAATGCAGCGCGCGGGCAAGGGCCGCCGCCAGGGCGGCATCCCCTGCCGACAAGGTCGCAATCGTGTCCGCGGCCCAGACGTTCCACGTCGCGCGGAAATCGAACAGCGTGCCGTCCTTGTCAAAGATGATCCCGTCCGCGCGCATCCCGAACCCCCCGCACTTGCCCGCGAACCCTGCCGCCTTGGCGCGCGCCTGTCCATGGCCCGTAGCGCCCCGGCTTGACTTTTCCGTCCCGTTCCTGTGGCTTGCCCGGCATGGATCAAAACGCCCCTTACCGCCTTCACGCCTCGCTGGGCTATCATCTGTCGATTGCGTCGCGCCTGCAGGAGCGGCGGCTGGATGATCAGTTGAAAACGCTGGGATTGACCCGCACCACCTGGTGCATCCTGTTGGCGGTCGGCAACGAGGCGTTGAGCCAGCCGTCCGATATCGCGGATTTCGTCGGGATCGACCGCACCGCCACCAGCCGCGCCCTGCGCGCGATGGAACATGACGGGCTGATCACGCGGGCGCATGGCGATGGCGACCGGCGCACCCGCTGTGTCACGCTGACGCCGCAGGGCGCGGACGCGATCACGCAGGCCACACCGATGGCGCGCGCGAATGGACACATCCTCGCCGAGGCGCTGGGGCCGGGTGAGGCAGAGGTGCTGTTGGCATTGCTGGCCAAGCTGCGCAGTGCATCAGATGTGGCGCTGCAAACGCTGTGATTCAGGTCCAGTGCGGCATGTCGCCCCCCGGCAGGCCCGCCCGCGCGCGCAGCACCATCAGAGGCGCGATTTGCGCGTGGTCCGCGAACCCCAGAACCCAGGCGTCATCCATCAGCACGAAATCTAGCACGGCGCCCAGAAACGCCGGGTCGGTGGCCCGGTCGCGCAGGTCGTCGATGGCCGCGCCTGATGCGCCCAGAAACGTGGCCAGCAGGTCATCCTGACTGGCAAGCCATCCCAACGCCTGCAAGGCCAGCACTTCGGCGCGGGCGGCGGGCAGCGGGGTCAGGGTGTTGTCCATGCCGGGTCACCTCGGATTTTACAGAGTCGGGAAACCAATTCTTAACTTATCGAACCCCATACTGCGACAAGCCCGGGTGCAAGCGGAATTCAGTGTTCCCGCCCGGACACGCAGCAAAGGGCGGGCTGATGTCAGGCAAAATCCTGATCGTGGATGATATCGCGACGAACCGCATCGTGATGCGGGTCAAGCTGATGGCGGCGTTTTATGATGTGCGGCAGGCGTGCAGCGTGGCGGATGCGCTGGCGGCGATCACGGCGGATATGCCCGATCTGGTGATCGTGTCCACACGGCTGCCGGGGCCACAGCCATGTGAAGGGGCGGGCGCGCTGGCGCTGGCGCGCGCGGTGCGGGCGCGCGGTGATGGCGCGGACCTGCCCTTGCTGGCGCTGGGTCCGGCCTGTGCGGGGGATGTGCGGGCGGCCTTGCTGGCGGCGGAATATGATGATGTGCTGGTCAAACCCGTCGATGATCATTTCTTTCAGGCGCGGCTGCGCAGCCTGACCCGCGAACGCGATGCGATGCAGGATCTGCGCCTGCGCGAAACCGCGCGGCAGGCGCTGGGGTTTGCCGAACCGCTGGTGATGCCCGATCTGCCCGCGCGCATCCTGTTGGCCGCGCCCGCGCGCGCCACCATCGTGCCGTGGCGACCGGAGCTGGAACAGCGGATGCCGCACCGCCTCAGCTTTCATGATCACGCCGGGCTGGTGCCCGCGATTGGCGCAGGCGACGGCGCGGATGCCATTGTGCTGGTGATCCCGGTGACGGCGCCCGATGGCGGGTTGCGGCTGTTGTCGGACCTGCGCGCGCATGCCCGGGCGCGGCGGATGGCGATGCTGGTGGTGTTTGCGGGCTGCGCGCCTGCGCCGCTGATCAGCCATGCGCTGGATCTGGGGGCGCAGGCGGTGATGGGGGACGGCGCTGATTTCGCCGAGATGGCGCTGCGGCTGACGACGTTGTTGCGGCGCAAGCGGATGTCGGACCGGCTGCATGCATCAGTGCAGAACGGTCTGCGCGCGGCGGTGACCGATCCGCTGACCGGGCTGTTCAACCGCCGCTATGCGCTGCCGCAACTGGAACGCCTGCTGGCGCAGGCGCAGGCGTCGCAGCGTCCCTTGGCGGTCATGGTGGCCGATCTGGACCATTTCAAACGCATCAACGACAGTTTTGGCCATGCCGCGGGCGACGCCGTGCTGACCGAGGTGGCCGCAAGGCTGCGCGCGGATTTGCGCGGCGATGACCTGGTGGCGCGCATCGGCGGCGAGGAATTTCTGATCGCCCTGCCCGATTGCCCCCGCCACGCGGCACGGGTCCGCGCGCGCGCGTTGTGTGCCCGGATCGGCGCGGGCAGTATTGCCCTGCCGGGGGGCACAGCGCCCGTGGCGGTGACCATCTCGATCGGGGTGGCGATGGCGCGCTGCACCGATCACCCCGAGGGGCCAGGCCAGACGGTGCAATCCCTGCTGATCGACGCCGACCGCGCGCTCTATGCCGCCAAGGCGCATGGCCGCAACACCGTCACCGTAGGGCGGTCTGCGGCGTGAGGCAGATCAGCGGATCGTGGCGATGGAAACCGCTTCGAAATCGTTGGCTTGGCTTTGCGGGCCTAGTCCGCCCCACCGTTTTTGCCATCGCGGCCCTTGTCGCGTTGACGGCCATGGCGCGCCATGTCCTCGATGCGGCGGGCATAGTCACCGCGTTCCGGTGCGGTCATCGCCCCGATGCGCTGCACCAACGCCGCGCGCAACATTGTCGCGCGGTCCTCGTCCGTCGCCAGATCAGCGGCCAGCGCGGCCTCGAACGCCGCCGCGTCAAACGGATCGGCGCGCAAGGCCGCAAGGACGGCATCGCGCCGGGTCTGCCGGATCATGGGGTCGGGCCGATTGACGCGCTGCGCCTCGCGCAGGGATTTGCGGTCGTCGCGGTCCAGCGCCATGTAATACAGGATCGGGGCGGGACGCGCGCCTTTTCCGCCGGGATGATCCGGCACGCCCCGCAGCGCAACCGCCGCCATCGCCCCCAGCACCAGCATGTTCAGCGCCAGCGAGCCGAACAGCACCACCTTGACCCAGGGGCGCGTGCCGGGCTGACGTGGGTCGGTCGGGCGCGGCGCTTGTGGGATATCGGTCATGTCAGCCCTCCTCATCCAGCAGTGACAGATCATACGGGGCCAGCGCGGTCAGGTCGGATGCCACCAGCAACCCGGTCAGCGCCTGCGGCGGGTTCGCCCCGATCCACAGGCCCATCACCCCGGCGGTGGCCAGCCCCGCCAGTGCGGGCCAGCCGCCGATGGCCTCGATCAGCGCAGAAACTGGCCCGCGCCGCGCGCGCCGCACGACCGGGCGCGGCTGTTCCGCAAGCGCGGTATCGCGCAAACGGTCCATCAGCGCGCCGGATGGCAAAGGCACCTCGGTGCGGGCCACCGCGAACAGCGCCTCCAGCGCATCATCGGGCAATTCATCAGTGTTCCGCATATCCCAACTCCTCGCGCCGCCCGGCCAATGCCAGCGCCAGCGCCCGTTTGCCCCGCGCGGTCAGACTTTCCACCGCCTCGACGCTCATGTCCATGATCCCGGCAATCTCGGGGTTGCTCAGGCCTTCGATGTGGCGCAGCACCACTGCCTGGCGTTGGCGGTCGGGCAGGCTGGTCAGCGCCACCTGCAACGCCGCCATCCGCGTGGCCTCCTGCATCCGGTCGTCGGCCCCCGGAGCGCCGTCTTCGGGTTCGGCAATCGCGTCCAGCGCCACATTGGGCCGCCGCGCCCGCGCACGGTCAATGCACAGGTTGCCGGTGACGCGGTACAGCCATGTGCTGACCTTGGCCTCACCCGTCCGCCAATCGGGGGCCGCCCGCCACAGCCGCAAAAGCGCCTCTTGGGTGATGTCCTCGGCATCGGTGCGATTGCCGGTCAGGCGCAGCGCATGACCGAACACCCTGGGCCCCAACCGCAACGTCAGCATACGCGCCGCACGGGCGTCGCCCGTGGCATAAGCCGCCAGCAGCGCCTCGTCGGTTTCGGCATTTTCCGCGTCAAAGGCCATCATCTTGTGCCGTCGGTTACGCCTGTCGGCCCCGCTGCGCAATCCGCGCGGCGGGACCGGGCTGTGGGATCAGTTGCCGCTGCGGTCCTGATTGCGGCCCTCATAACGACCTTCATGGCGCTTGCCATGTTCGCCGCGCATGTTTTCGCGCGCTGCGTCCACTTCGGCGCGGGTCAGCGCGCCATCCTTGTCGGCGTCGATGCGGGTGAACATCCGCGACCCCATGCCGGGACCATCGGCCATTTCTTCCGCCGACAGCGCGCCGTCGCGGTCCGCATCCAGCATGTCCAGCGCGCGGGCGGCCATCCGCTCGGCCATCATCTTTTGCGCCTGCGCGGCCAGTTCGGCGCGGTCCAGCTTGCCGTCAGCATTGGCATCAGCGGCGGCAAACCGCGCGGCGCGGGCGGCGGTCACTTCGGCGGGAGTCACCTTGCCGTCCTTGTCGGCATCGACGGTGTCAAAGTCGATGCGCGGGCCCATGCCGTGCCCGCCCATGCCGTGCCCCATCATGCCGCCTTCGTGCTGCTGCGCCAAGGCTGCGCCGCCCAGCGACAAGACGACCGTTCCGGTCAGAACTGCTGCGATAATGCGTTCCATAGTGTGTCCTTCAAGGTTGACCGGGCGGCCTGTCCGTCCGGTTCTGCATATCAAAACGGCGGTGCTGCGGGTTTCCGTCGCCCATCACGCAGGCGTGACACGCTTTGGCCGAAAGTGCCGCCCAAGCCGTCCGCGACTAGTTTCGCGACCGGTTTCGCGACCGTTTTCGCGACATGGGGACGCAAGGACGTCGCGCATGGTTTCCATTGGGGGCGGAAAGGCGGTATCAAGGCGCAACCGCGCGAGGACCAGATGAACCAGACGACCAAACCCGATACGATGCTGACCGATCTCGCCCTGAGCGGCGACCCCATGATTGACGTGCCGCTGCACGTAACCCCGGAAGAGGATCGCCCGCTGTGGCCCGCCCTGATCAAAGGCTGGCGGCGGCGTTGCCCGTCCTGCGGGTCGGGGCCGCTGTTGAAGGGCTATCTGGCGGTGCGCGACAGTTGCCCGGTGTGCCGCGAGGAATTTCATCACCACCGCGCCGATGACGGTCCGGCCTATCTGACGATCCTGATCGTCGGGCACCTGATGGCGCCGCTGCTGTTGTTCGCGTTCGAACGGTTCCGCCCGGAACCTCTGGTGCTTTTCACCATCTTCGCGATTGGCACCGTGGCGCTTTCGCTTTACCTGTTGCCCCGGCTGAAGGGGGCCATGATCGCGTTTCAATGGGCGCGGCAGATGCACGGGTTTTCGGCGCCGCACTAGGCCGCGCCGGACGCGCAACGGGGGGATTGGCATGACCGACGACAAATCCGCGCTGCGCAATGCCGCCACGGTGATCGTGCTGCGCGACCGGATGACCGCGCCGCGCGTGCTGATGGGGCAACGCGGGGCCAGTGCGGTGTTCATGCCGAACAAGTTCGTGTTTCCGGGCGGCGCGGTTGATGCGGGCGATGCAGAGGTGCCGCTGGCGACCGCCCTGCCCGCGCCCTGTGACGCGCGGCTGTGCGAAGAGGCGGCACCGGGCCTTGCGCCCGCCCTGGCAGCCGCCGCAATCCGCGAGTTATGGGAGGAAACCGGCCTGATCCTGGGCCAGCCCGGCACATGGCATGACGAACCGCCTGCCGACTGGGCGCGCTTTGCCGCCACCGGCCATGTGCCCACGGCGCACCCGCTGCAATTCGTGTTCCGCGCGATCACCCCGCCCGGTCGCCCGCGCCGGTTCGACGCGCGGTTCTTTCTGGTCGATGCCGGTGCCATCGCGGGCGATCTGGACGATTTCGGCGCGGCCTGTGACGAGTTGTCCCTGCTGCAATGGATCCCCCTGCCCGAGGTGCGGACCTTCGATTTGCCCTTCATCACCGAGGTGGTGCTGGCCGAGGTCGCAGCGCGCGCCCACGACCCCGCGCCGCCCGCATCGGTGCCGTTCTTTCACAACGGGGTGGAAGAAAGCCTTTTCCTGCGGCTCAGGGGAAGAGGACCAATGTCAGGACGGACGCACTGACCAACACCATGCCCGCGATTTCGCGGCGCGACAGGCTTTCGCGGAACACCACTGCGCCCGCGATGACGGATAACAGTAGTTCGACCTGCCCCACCGCCTTGACCAGCGCCGCGTTCTGCAAGGTGAACGCGGTGAACCAGCACAGAGACCCGCCCATCGACGCGACGCCAACCCAGCCCGCGACGCGCCACGCGCGCAAGACGCGGACCAGTTGATCCCGGTCGCGCCAGACCAGCCATGCCCCCATACCGACCACCTGCACCGCCACCACGGCTGCCAGCGTCACCAGCGCGCGGATGAACGGCTGGTCGCTGGCCACTTGCAGCGACGCCGCGCGGTATGTGACGGATGACACGGCAAAAATCGCCCCCGATGCCAAGCCGAGCCCCGCCGCGCGGTTCCACAGCCGGTGCAGCCATCCGCCCTCCAGCCCCGGCATGTCGGTCAACATCAAAACGCCGCCCAATCCGATCAGGATCGCGACCAGCGCCCAGCCCGACACGACCTCGCCCAACAGGGCAAAGCCCACGACCACGGTCAGCACCGTTTCGGTTTTCATCAGCGTGATGCCGACGGCAAAGTTGCGCATCGCGAACACCGCCACGACGCAGAGCGTGGCAATCACCTGCGCCACCGCACCCACGACCACGTTGGGCCAGAACGCCGCCCCCAGATCGGGCAGCCCGGTATCGCGCAGCATGACCGCCAACAGCAGCGCGATCAGCGGCGCGGAATAGATGAACCGCGAAAACGTCGCCCCCGCGACGTTTAGCGCCGCCCCCGCGAGGTGTTTTTGCAGCATGAAGCGCGCGGTCTGAAAGACAGCGGCGGCGAGTGTGACGGCGACCCAGAGTTCCATCCCGCCCTATTGGCCGAAGATCAGCGCCTGTGCCAGAGCGGATGCGGCACCGGGTCTTTCGCGCGCAGGAAATAGCGGCGGAACACATCGCGGTAATTGGCATAGGCATAGCCACCATTGCGCCGCAGGTAATCCGCCTTGCGTGACGCATAAAGCGCGGGCAACCTATACCAGGCCACGCAGGGGTGCATGTGATGCACGACGTGGAAATTGTTGTTCAGAAACAATAGCGCCAGCGGGCCGCGATCCTCGACCACCACGGTGCGGGCAGAGGCGCGGTCATGCGCGCGATGTTCCAGAAAGGTGCGGATTTTCAGGATCGACAGCGCGGCATAGCTGCCAAGGCAAAACGCCCAGACCGGCAGCGTGCCAAGGACGGCATAGAACGCCAGCACCAGCGCCAGTGCCGGGATATGCAGCAGCCATTCCCGCGTCACGGCGCGGTCGCCGGCGCGCATCGCGCGGATATCTCCGCCAATAAAGGCCGCCATGCCCACCGCCGGGCCAACGATCAGCCGCCCCGCCAGCGTGTTGTTGAACCGCAAGACCGCGCGCCACGGCCGCGACAGCCCCGCCCAGACGGCGGGGTCAAGGTAATTCGATTCCGGGTCGTCATAGGGATCGGTCAGGATGTCGTCATGGTGATGCGCCAGATGGGTGTCGCGGAAACGGCCATAAGGAATGCACAGCGTCAGCGCCGGAAATACCAGCGCGGCGTTCAAGGTCGGGTTCTGCGTCGGATGGCCATGCAGGGCCTCGTGGCTCAGCGAGGAATGCAGCGCGGCGCTGAGCGCCACCATAACCGCCCCCGCAAACGGCTGCATTTCGCCCGCCACCGCCCAGCCCCAGACCGCATAGGTCAGGATCAACATGGCCCATGTCGGCCATTCGATCCGGTCTCGGGCGCGGAAATCGGCGGGGGCTGTCATTGGCGGGGGCCTGCCTGTGTCGAAAGGGTTTTCCGCCCTGTTTTCGGGCAGTTACACCTGTCGATAGCGCGACCAGGCACAGCGCGCTACGAGTGACTCGTTAACAAACCCTGCAAACTGTGATAATTCTCTGCAGATGATGGAAAAAACCGACAAACGCACCCGCGCCCGCCTGTTCCGCACCCGTCTGGCGCAAGTGATGGCCGCGCGCGGCGTCACGCAATCGGCGTTGGCGCGGGAGATCGGGGTGGACAGGTCCACGCTGTCGCAATTGCTGAGCGAGGATGGCGCGCGCCTGCCCAATGCGCAGGTGGCCGCCGAATCTGCCGCAGCCCTGGGCGTGTCGGCGGATTGGCTGTTGGGCCTTTCGGACCGGCCGGAAACGGCAGCCGACCTGCTGGCGACGTCGCTTGCGATGACAGCCGCCGAACGCGCGCTGATCGACGAGCAGATTTTCGCATGGCACCGCGAGGCCGAAGGATCAAAAGTGCGCCACGTCCCCGCCACCCTGCCCGACATGCTGAAAACGCCCGACATGCTGACCTGGGAATATGACCCGCATCTGGCGCGGACCGGGGCCGAGGCAGTAGCCGTCGCGCGCACGCGGCTGGACTGGCTGCGCGGGGCCCATTCGGATTATGAGATGGCGCTGCCAATGCATGAACTTGCCGCCATGGCGCGGCGTGAAGGCTATTATGCCAGCCTGCCCCGCGACGTGGCTCGTGCGCAACTGGCGCGATTCGCCGACCTGCATGCGCAGCTTTATCCGCGCCTGCGCATCTACCTGTTCGACGCGCGGCAGGTGTTCTCGGCCCCGCTCACCATCTTTGGCCCTAAACTGGCGGTGCTTTATGTCGGCTCCAGCTACCTGGCGTTTCGCGACGCCGCGCGGGTACAGGCATTCTCGCGCCATTTCGACGGGCTGGTGCGGGCGGCGGCGGTGTCGGCACGGGATTTCCCCGACCACCTGGGATCGCTTCAGGCCGATTGAAGCCGCCGCGCCTCTTCGCCCGCAAAGCGGATCAGGTCGGCCACAAAAGGCTTTTCCAGATCGACCTGCCGCACGGCGGCATAGAGGCGGCGGGTGATGGGCGTCGCGGTCAGGGGGCGCGTGATGTAATCCGAAGAATACTTCACCTCGCGCACCACCCAATCGGGCAGCACGGCCACACCGCGATTCGAGGCGACCAGCAGCAAGATGACAGCCGTCAGTTCCACCTGCCGGATGCTGGCCGGCTCCACCTTGGCGGGCGTCAAGAGCTGGCTGAACAGGTCCAGCCGCGCGCGGTCCACCGGATAGGTGATCAGGGTCTCGCCGCGAAAATCCTCGGCCTCCACAAAGGGTTTTTGCGCCAGCGGGTGCTGGGCCGACGCGACGAAGACCGGGCGATAATCGAACAGCGGCACAAAGGTGACGCCCGGCAGCGTTTCCGGGTCAGAGGACACCACCAGATCGACCTCTTCTTTGACCAGCGCAGGCAGCGCGTCGAACGCCAGACCCGGCTTGATGTCCACATCAACCTCGCCCCAGCCCTTGCGGAACCGTTCCAACACGGGAAACAGCCATTCGAAACAGGCGTGACATTCGATGGCGATGTGCATCCGCCCCGTGCTGCCCGCGCGCAAACCGCTGAATTCGTCCTGCAACGCGTCGATTTCCGGCAGGATGCGCTCGGCGGCGCGCAGCAACCGCTGCCCGGCAGGCGACAGTTTCAAGGGCTTTGACCGCCGCACGAACAGTTCTATCCCCGCCTGATCCTCGATCCCCTTGATCTGGTGGCTGAGCGCGGACTGCGTGATGTTCAGGATATCGGCGGCGCGCGCCAGCCCGCCCGCCTCGTGGATCGCCTTGATGGTGCGCAGGTGGCGAAATTCGATATGCACGTCAGCCTCATGTTGATCTTCGATTTAATGAAGTTGTTTCATGTTGCAGGGTTTGCGACAAGGGGTGCAACAAAAGGATATCCGCCATGAGCGCACCCGCCGTTTCGTTCGAATTTTTCCCGCCGCAGTCGATCGAAGCGTCGTTCCGCCTGTGGGACACCGTGCAGGGTCTGGCCCCGTTCGCGCCACGCTTTGTGTCGGTGACCTATGGCGCGGGCGGCACGACGCGGGAAATCACCCGCGAGGCGGTGGCGGCTTTGAACAAATCTTCGGGCTTGCGGGTCGCCGCACATCTGACCTGCGTCAGCGCGACGCGCGCCGAAACCCTTGGGATCGCAGATGATTTCGCGCGCGCCGGTGTGACCGACATCGTGGCACTGCGCGGCGATCCGCCCAAGGGATCGGGCGGGTTCGTGCCGCATCCCGACGGGTTCGCCTCGTCGCTGGACCTGATCGCGGCGCTGAAAGACACCGGCAAATTCACCATCCGCGTCGGGGCCTATCCCGAAAAGCACCCCGAGGCAGCCAGCCAACAGGCCGATGTCGAATGGCTGAAGCGGAAACTGGACGCGGGCGCGGATGAGGCGCTGACGCAGTTCTTCTTTGAAACCGAGACATTCTTCCGCTTTCGCGACGCCTGCGCCGCCGCCGGAATCGACACCGCGCGGATCACCCCCGGCATCCTGCCGATCGAAAACTGGAAAGGCGTGGCGCGATTCGCCGCGCGTTGCGGCACAAAGGTGCCCGCATGGCTGACCGATGCATTCGAAAAGGCGGAACGCGATGGGCGTCAGGATCTGCTGGCCACCGCGCTGGCCACCGAAATGTGCAGCGAATTGATGGATGGCGGCGTGAACCGCCTGCATTTCTACACGCTGAACAAGCCCGACCTGACGCGCGATGTCTGTCTGGCCTTGGGTCTGCGCCAGCGCGGGCGGTTGCAGAACGTTGCGTAACGCTTGGAATCCTGGCGCGCGCGGGCATCCTGCGCGTGTTGCAGGAGGATAACATGCCACGCATTGCCACTGGACCGGATGACCTGCCAACGCTTGCCGACACGCTGGCGATGTCGGGGCTGGAGTTCATGCAAGGCGTGTTGGCGGGCACCATCCCCGGCCCGCCGATTGCGCAGACGCTCAATTACACGCTGACCCGGATCGAACCGGGACTGGCCGAATTTCGCGGCACCCCGCTATTTGCCTTTGCCAACCCGATGGGGACGCTGCATGGCGGCTGGTATGGCACATTGCTGGACAGCGCGATGGCCTGCGCGGTGATGACCCGCGTGCCCAAGGGGTCGGTCTATACCACGTTGGAATACAAGGTGAATATCCTGCGCCCGATCCCGTTGGGCATGGAGATTGTCTGCACCGGCGCCTGCCAGCACGCGGGCCGGTCCACCGGGGTCGCCATCGGCGAAATTCGCGGTGTGGTGGACGGCAAATTATATGCCACCGGGTCCACCACCTGCATCATCATGGCGATACCGCCGGGGTGAACCGGCGCTGCACGGCGACGGGCACAGAGGCGTGCAAGCGTTCCGACCGATCACGTCCCACCACGCGCCGCGCGCGGTTCAGAAACAGCTTGCCGAACCCCTTCCACGTGCCGATCGACGGCGCATCAGGATCGCAGGGAAACCGGTCGCGCCAATCGGGCGGCAAAGGCAGGCCGCAGCGTTCGGCGTGGTCCAGCATCCAGACCAGCGGGATATTCGACAACCCGCGCGCACGGAAATGGCCATCGACCTGCCCGCCGACATCGCCGTGACTGCCCCGGAACCACGCCTGTTCGATCCGGCCAGTCCACCCCTCGGGGCAATCCCACAGCACCGGTTCATAGGCCAGCCGGGTTTCATCCAGCGCGAGCGCCTGAAACCCCGCCTTGACGTTGCGGCTCAGCCGGTGATCGTGAAACGCATAGGCCGAAGCCGCATAGCGCCACAGGATCGGCAGGCGCACCCCAAGTGCCTTGACGGTATCCCAGACGAAAATCCCCTCGATCATCACATCGGCATGGCAATGCCGCGCGGTAAAGGCGGCGCGGGACGCGCTGTCGGTGGCGGCCTTGTAATGGCGATACACCGTCTGAATGTTGCGTTCGGTGGCGCAGTCGCGCTGCAACAGGCCGACGCGGTCGATCACGCCCGCCAGACTGCGCACCGCATAGGCCCCGCGCGAATAGCCGAACAGGTAAATCTGGTCGCCGGGGCGGTAATGCGCCGCAAGCCAGCCATAGGCGCGGCGGATCTGGCTGTTGATGCCGCGCCCGGTCATGACATCGCCCAGGCTGTTCCAGTCGCGCCATTGCAGACCGGCTTCATAGAACTGCATCACATTGGCGCGCTGCCCCTGCATCAGGCGATGCACCAGCCCGGCATTGGATTCGTGGCCGGGGTCCAGCGTGCAGAGCGTGCCGTCCATCACCACGACCAAAACCATCGGCCCGCGCCGCACCCGCGGGCCGTCATCCGGTGTATCCGGGATCAGCCGGGTATAAATCCGCCGTGCCAGCCCGCCTAGCGGCATGACCCAGCCCAGCCCATCATCCGTGCCGCGTCATTCGGCGGCCATCGCACCTTGCGCATCGCGCAACATCTCCCAGACCCGCTGCGGCGTGAACGGCATGTCGGCGCGCCGCACGCCGCGATCCCACAGCGCATCCTGCACCGCATTGGCCAGCGCCGCCATCGCGCCCACAGTCCCCGCCTCGCCGCAGCCCTTCATGCCCATCGGGTTGGCAGTGGATGGCACGGGTTCGGTGGCAAAGCCGATCATCGGCAGGTCGGACGCGCGCGGCATGGCGTAATCCATGAAGGTCGCGGTCAAGAGTTGCCCCTGTTCGTCGAACACCACGCGTTCCATCAGCGCCTGCCCCACGCCTTGCGCCACGCCGCCATGCACCTGCCCTTCGGCCAGACGCGGGTTGATCAGGTTGCCGAAATCATCAACCACGGTATAGCGGTCCAGCGTGACCAGCCCCGTCTCGGCGTCAATTTCGATCTCGGCGACATGCGCACCGTTGGGATAGCTGCGCCCCGGCAGCGTGGCGCGGGCATCGTGGCGCAACAGGTCGGTGCGGCCATCGGCGCGCGCCATCGCGGCGGCCTCCAGCACTGTGGGCGTCAGGTTCGACCCCGGCGCGCGGAAGCGTTCGTCGTCAAAGCTGACCTCTGTGGCGTCCACCCCCATCTTGTCGGCCAGATAGGCGGCGAAAGCCGTGGTCATCTGGGTCACAACCGTCAGTGTGGCAAGGCTTTGGACCGTGACCGACCGCGATCCGCCGGTCCCGCCCCCCGTGGCGATGCGGTCACTGTCGCCCTGCACCACCTCGATCCGTTCCAGCGGGATACCCGTCTGGTCTGCCAGGAATTTGGCATAGACGGTTTCATGGCCCTGCCCGTTCGATTGCGTGCCGACAAAGATCAGCGCGCCACCATCGGCGGTAAATTCCACCGCGACAGATTCGGACGGATCGCCCAAGATGCTTTCGATGTAATAGCACAGTCCCAGTCCGCGCAGCCGCCCCTTGGCCGCAGATGCGGCGCGGCGGGCGGCGAAACCCGCGCGATCGGCCAACACTTCGGCCCGGTTCAAGACGCGGGTGAAATCGCCGACATCATAGGTTTCGCCCGTCACCGTCTTGTAGGGGAATTTCGCAGGCGCGATGAAATTGCGGCGCCGCAACTCCCACGGATCGACGCCCAATTCGCGCGCGGCACGGTCCATCATGCGTTCCAAGAGGTAAATCGCCTCGGGACGGCCCGCGCCGCGATAGGCATCCACCTGCGTGGTGTTGGTGTAGAACCCCTGCGACCGGAGGTAAGCCGCCTGCACATCATAGGTGCCCATCAATACGCGCGCGAAAAGGTTGGTCTGGATGATCTGGCCGAAGTTGCTGTTGAACGCGCCAAGGTTGCAGCGGGTATCCACCTTATAGCCGATCAGGCGGTGATCGGCGTCGAACGCCAGTTCGGCATCGCTGACCAGATCGCGGCCCGCGTGGTCGGACAGCATCGCCTCGGTCCGTTCCGACATCCAGCGCACCGGACGGCCCAATTGCATCGCAGCATGCGCGATCACGAAATATTCCGGGTAAGGCGGGGCTTTCATCCCGAACCCGCCGCCGACATCGGGATTGGTGATGCGGATCGATTCGGTGTCCAGCCCCAGCACGCGCGCGGCCTGAGTCTTCAGGCCCCAGACGCCCTGCCCGTTGAAGGCGATATGCAGGCGCGCCCCGTCCCATTCGGCATAAGCCCCGCGCGGTTCCAGCGAATTGACGATGACGCGGTTATCTTCGACCTGCAACGCCACGACATGCGCCGCGCGCGCGCGGGCCGCCGCATAGGTGGCCGCGTCGCCAATCGCCCAGTCGAAGGCACGGTTGTCGGGCGCGTCGGCATGCAGTGTGGCCCCGCCCGCCGCCATGTCCAGTTTCGGCGGCAAGTCGTCATAATCCAGCACGATCAGCTCGGCGGCGTCGCGCGCAGCCTCCAGCGTGTCGGCGATGACGACGGCGATGGGTTGGCCGACATGCAGCAGCTTGCCCTCGGCCAGGATCGGGCGGCGCGGGCTGGCGGCGTTGCTGCCGTCGCGGTTCTTGACGGTGATGCCCCAGAGCCCCTCGGTGATGCCATGCGCCGTCAGGCTGCCCGCAGTGATGACGGCATGAACGCCGGGGGCCGCCGTCGCGTCCGTCACATCCAGCCCCGTCAGCGTGGCGTGGGCCACAGGCGAGCGGAACACCAGCGCATGAAGCGCATCGCGCGGCGCAATGTCATCGACATACCGCCCCGCGCCGGTCAGAAAGCGACGATCTTCCAACCGGGTGATCGGCTGGCTTTTCCCGAATTTTTCCATGGCGGCCCCTCGCGCTTTGTTCAGGTCAGACACTAGGCGGCGCGCGGCAACTGTCCAGCCCGGAAAGCTGTGCAACCGCTGACAGACAGGGTTTACGAATCGGTGAATGGCGGCGCGCCGGTGCCGCGGGCAGAGGGGGCGCTGCCCCCCGGCTTCGCCGTCCCCCGGGATAGTTGGGAACCAGAGAAGGCCCGATTGCGGCTTGGGTTACGCTTTGACAGGAATTGCGCCATAAGCTGCGCGCAACCTCGATTCCCGGAGCCCGCCATGTATGATATCCGCGCCATCCGCGACAACCCCGCAGCTTTTGATGCCGCGCTGGCACGGCGCGGTCTGGCGGCGGCGTCGGCCGAAATCCTGACGCTGGACGAAATGCGGCGCGCCCGCATCCACGCGGCAGAAACCGCGCAGGCCGACCAGAACAAGGCCTCCAAGGACGTGGGCGCGGCCAAGGCACGCGGCGATACCGCCGAATTTGAACGTCTGCGCGCGCTGGTGGCCGAGAAAAAGGCCGAGATTGCCGCGATGCAGGAGGCGGCGAAGGCGTTGGATGACCAACTGACCGACATGTTGCTGCGCATCCCGAACCTGCCCTTGGGCGATGTGCCTGATGGTGCGGATGAACAGGGCAACGTGGAAATCCGCCGCTGGGGCACACCGCGCAGCTTTGATTTCACGCCGGTGGAGCATTACCAGATCGCGGGCGTGACGCGGGGCATGGATTTCGACACGGCGGCCAAGCTGTCGGGCGCACGGTTCGTGATGCTGACCGGCGGGGTGGCGCGCCTCCATCGCGCGCTAGCGCAGTTCATGCTGGACCTGCATGTGGGCGAACATGGCCTGACCGAGGCGATCACCCCGGTGCTGGTCAAGGACGCCGCGATGATTGGCACCAACCAGTTGCCCAAGTTTGCCGAGGACAGTTACCAGACCACCAACGGCTGGTGGTTGATCCCCACCTCCGAGGTGACGCTGACCAATACGGTGGCGGGCGATATCCTGGACGAAACCACCCTGCCGCGCCGCATGACCGCGCACACGCTGTGTTTCCGGTCCGAGGCCGGGTCCGCAGGGCGCGACACCGCCGGCATGCTGCGCCAGCATCAGTTCGAAAAGGTCGAGATGGTGTCGATCACCCTGCCCGAGCACAGCTTGGCCGAACATGCGCGGATGACGGATTGCGCGCAGGCGGTGCTGGAGCGGCTGGGCCTGCCCTATCGCACCATGGTGCTGTGCAGCGGTGACATGGGGTTCGGCGCGCAGAAAACCCATGATCTGGAGGTGTGGCTGCCGGGTCAGAACACCTACCGCGAGATTTCGTCGGTGTCGGTCTGCGGCGATTTTCAGGCGCGGCGGATGAATGCGCGGGTGCGCCGCGCGGATGGGCGGCTGGAATTTGTCCATACGCTGAACGGATCGGGGCTGGCCGTCGGGCGCTGCCTGATCGCCGTGCTGGAAAATGGCCAGCAGGCGGATGGGTCGGTGGTGCTGCCCGAGGCGCTGCGGCCATGGCTGGGTGGAAAATCCACGTTGACCGCCGAAGGCGGTCTGGTCTGAGGGGGCCCGCGCGCAGCGCGGGCCCCCTCAGACCGGGGCCGCGCCTGCGGCGCGGCTCAGGCGGTGGCTACCACGCGCTGCGTGGCGGGGGGGAACGGGACAAGACGCTCTGCGTCTTCGTCCCACAGCTTCAACCGGAACGACCGCAGCGCCTCGGCCCAGCCGATGCGCCGCATCGGCATCATCGCGTCCAATGCGAAATGGCAGCGCCGCAAATTATACAGCGGAATCCGCGGGTTGAAGTGATGCACATCGTGGTAGGCGATGTTGCCCGTCCCCAGATCCCACAGCCAGCCGAGGTTGAGCGCGGATGACCCCTGCAAGGCGGCGATCTGCGGATCCAGATCGGGGCGGCGGTCCCAATAGGTGTCCTCAAAATTATGTTGCAGATAGACTTGGAACACGCCCAGCATCCCCGCAACCCAGGCCGTCACGAACCACACACCGACCCCGGTCCAGCCAGCAAGCGCGAACAACAGTCCGACCCACGCGGCCAGCGCCAGATTGTGCAGCAGCACGCTTGTCACGTTCACCTCAAGCGCGTTCTTGGGCCAGCGATAACGGATGAAATAGACATACAGCGCCCCGCCCGCGATCATCACCAGCGGGTTGCGGTACAGCCGGTACATTAGCCGCCCCAAGACGCCCGCCGCGCGCCATTCGCGCAATGTCATGGTATAGACCTCGCCGTCTTCGCGGTGATCAAGGTTGCCGACATGGGCGTGATGACGGTTATGGTTTTCCTGCATCAGCGTATAGGGCGACAGCGACACCATCGACGCGCCATGCCCGGCCAGATCGTTCAGCCGCCGCGTGGACAGATAGCTGAGGTGGCCGCAGTCATGTTGAATGACGTAGAGGCGGATGATCGCAAACGCCGTCAGCAGACCCGTGACCAGCGCCAGCGCCCAGAGCCCTGCCTGCACGGCGGCAATCGTGGCCGCCAATCCGCCCAGAAACACCGCGAAGGTCGCCAGATACCCCGCCCAGGCCAGGCGGTCATCCTTGGCCACGAACTGATGCGTAAAGGCGCGGATGTCGCGCAACTGCGTCCTGTCACTGTGCCGGATATCCATTCTGTCCCCCGGATTTTGGCGATCCCACCACCGTTTGCGGGATCATGTTCAGCATCCAACATATTGATGCGAAGTGGCGCGAAATCAAGGTCGTGCTCAGCGTCTCTGCAACGCGGCGTTCAGGATTTCCGCGCTTTGGGAAGGCCTTTGTCGATGTGTTTCTTCAGCGCGCCTGCGTTCTTGTCGCGGCGGCCCTTGAAGGGGTTCTTGTCGCTTTGCCCGCGCATGAACAGCCGGATCGGCGTGCCCGGCAGATCAAAATCGACGCGCAAGTTGTTGACCAGATAGCGGGAATAGCTTTCGGGCAGCAGATCGGGGTGCGAACACATCACGACAAACCCCGGCGGGCGGGCCTTGACCTGCGTCATATAGCGCAGCTTGATCCGCTTGCCTTGCGGGGCGGGCGGCGGGTGCTGGGCCAGCATGCCTTCCAGCCAGCGGTTCAACTGCCCCGTGGTGACGCGGGTATTCCAAACCTCATGCGCGCGTGCGACAGCCTCGCGCAGACGATCCAGACCGCGCCCGGTCTTGGCGGAAATCGTCACCAGCGGCGCACCGCGCAACTGTGGCAACAGCCGTTCAAACGCCTCGCGCATTTCCAGAATCTTGGCGTTCTTGTCTTCTTCGATGTCCCATTTGTTGACCGCGATCACCACCGCGCGGCCCTCGCGTTCGGCGAAATCAGCGATGCGCAGGTCTTGCTGTTCGAACGGGATCGCGGCATCCAACAGCACGATTACCAGTTCGGCAAAGCGCACCGCGCGCAACCCGTCGGCCACGGACAGTTTTTCAAGTTTTTCCTGCACGCGGGCCTTTTTGCGCATTCCGGCAGTGTCCCAGATCCGCACCGGCAGCCCGTCCCAATCGGCGCGCACCGATATCGCGTCGCGGGTGATGCCGGCCTCGGGCCCGGTCAGCAGGCGGTCCTCGCCGATGATGGCATTGACCAGCGTGGATTTGCCCGCATTGGGCCGCCCGATCACCGCGATCTGCATCGGTTTTTCCGCCGTGGGGCGGCGATAGACCGATTGTTCTTCGGATCCTTCGGGGACATCGTCCCAATCTTCCGGCAGATCCACGTCGGTTTCGGGGGCGTCGGCGGCGGCGCGGGCCTCAAACTCGGCGGCGACGGGGATCAGCAGGTCATACAATTCGTCCATCCCCTCGCCATGTTCGGCAGACAGGCGGATGGGTTCGCCCAGGCCCAGCTCGAACGCCTCGATCAGGCCCGCATCGGCGGCGCGGCCCTCGGCCTTGTTGGCGGCAAGGATCACGCGCCCCGCGCGGCGGCGCAGGATTTCGGCAAACGTGCGGTCATCGGGCAGGATGCCTGCGCGGGCATCAACAACGAACAGACACACATCGGCCATGTCGATGGCACGTTCCGACAGACGGCGCATCCGGGCGGGCAGGCTGTCGCCATCGGCATCTTCCAGCCCCGCCGTGTCGATCACGGTAAACCGCAGATGCCCCAGCCGCGCGTCGCCTTCGCGCAGGTCGCGCGTCACGCCTGGCTGGTCATCCACCAGCGCCAGCTTGCGGCCCACCAGACGGTTGAACAGCGTCGATTTGCCCACATTGGGGCGGCCGACAATGGCAAGGGTAAAGGACATGGCACGGGCTCCGGGGCGTCAAGCCTGCGTCCCTAGCATGTCATGCCGTCAACGGAAAGCCACAAGCTGTCCCTTGGTCGAGACGACATAGAGCGTGCCACCCGCGACGACCGGCGCTGTCGTGGCCCCGCCGGGGATCGCAACCTGCGCCGTCATCGTGCCCGAGGCCGGGTCGAAAAACCGCAGGAACCCGTCGGACGAGGCAACAACCACCCGGCCCCCGGCCACGATCGGGCCATGATGGGCAAAGCGTCCGATCTGGCGGCGCGGGCGTTCCGTGGTGAACCCCGGCAGGGGCGCGCGCCACACGACCGCGCCGTCACTGGCGGCCAGACGCAGCAATTCGCCCCGGTCCGACACGGCAAACACCGCGCCCGCAACGGGCCAGACCGGACCGGCGCTGCCTTCGGTGGCGGTCCAGACCCGTTCGCCGCTATCGGGGTTCATCGCGACAAGGCGGCCCTGCGCCGAACCCACATACAACTGTCCGCCTGCCACAACCGGATCGCCGGTGATGTCCGACACCTTGGCCCCGGCATCGAACCGGCGCTGGCCGGCTACCTGCGTGGACCAGCGCGGCAGGCCGCCTTGGGCAAATGCGGCCTGCACTTCGCCATCACCAAACGCAAAGATCGCCAGATCGCCGGTGACGGCGGGGGCCGGAGCGCCCAGGATATTGGCCACATCCGGGGTGCCCGACAATTGCCACCGCACCCGGCCCGAGGTCGCATCCACCGCCCAGGCGTTGTCATCCCCCGCCATCACATAGACCACGCCGCCCGCAACCGTGGGCGCGCCCGATCCGGTGGCGTCCAGTTTCTGCTGCCAGATCACGGCCCCCGTCGCCGCGTCCAGCGCGCTGAGCAGGCCGAACCCCGACGAGACATAGACCACACCGCCCGCATGGGCGATGCCGCCACCCGTGGCCTCGGAATCCCTGTCGCCTTCGGGGGTCAGGTCGCGTTTCCACAGCGCCGCGCCAGAGGTGGCAGTGGCGGCAACGGTCGCGCCCGCATCCAGCGTGAATATGCGCCCGCCTGCCACCACCGGATTGGCGGTGATCCGCCCGCGCCGCGTATCGCCCTGGCCGATATCGGTGGCGAAAATCTGTTTCGGCGCAGAGGACAGCGCCAGATGCGGGGCGCGCGCGGCGGCGCCCGATGTGCTGTCCCAGCCTGCGGTGGACACCTGCGCCGGCAAGGCGATCGCCACGTTGCGATTGCCCGCGTCTGCAACAGTGCCGTCGTCGAAAATCGCACGAAGGTCTTCGCGCGGCCCCAGCAGCGGGCGCTCGCGTTCGTCGCAGGCGGCCAGACCGCAAAGGGCCAAGGCCCCGATCAAGATTGCGCTGCGCGTCACTGGTCCTGCCCTTTCGTTCCGCCTGTTCCGTCCGTTTTGCCCGTCTGGCCCGGCGGTTCGATCCCTGCGCCGATCACGCCGTGCCCCTGCATCGTCAGTTTGCGGGGGCCGTCGCGGCGATATCCGGGGCTGTGCCCCCCAGCGCCACAATCATCCGGGACGCTCGCGCGCGCAAGCCCTGGCTCGCGTCGGCATCTGCCGCGATCCGGCCAAGGCGATCCAGCGCCGCCGCCGCGTCACCGCCGGCCACGTCGATCAGCGCCAGTTGTTCTTCGGCCAACAGCCGCATCACCCCGCCCGATTGCGCCAGACCGGCCAACCGGGTGGTGCGCTCTGCGACCGGCAAGGTTCCGCCGGTTGTCCCGGCCAGCACCGCCTTGAAGCCCGCGATCTGCCGCCAACCTTCGGGCAAATCCCCGTCTGCGGCCAGTGCGTCATACAGCGCCACCGCCTCGGCGGGTTGACCGGCGCGGGTCAATTCAGCGGCGCGCAGGAAATCCACCGCCGCGCGGCCCGTGGGTTCCGTCGTTGCAATCGCTGCCAATGCCGTGCCACGCGCGGCGGCGTCATCCACCGACAATGCGGCTAGAATGGCATCGCCCGTCGCCTGTGCGGCGGCCTGTTCGTTGGCGCGGGTGTATTCCCGCCAGGCCGCGCCTCCGACGATCAGCGCCACGACCAGAACCCCGATCCAGCCATATTTGCGAAAGGTCGCAAACAGTTGGTCGCGGCGGACCTCGTCGTTGACTTCCTCGATGAAACTGTCGGTCTGGCTCAAGGGCGGGCTCCTGCGACATGCTGCGCCACGGATCACCGCGGCCACATGATTTCGCCTCTCTTACCCGCTTGCCGCCCCCCTGCCAAGCCCGCCCCAGCCGGATCAGCGCGACGCGACGGTAGCATCTGGCCGCTTCCCCCGGCGAATTGGTCAGATTATATTACAGAAACCGCGTGAAACGTGTTCCGGGCGATGGCCGCCACCGCTTGCGCTGCGACGCGGCATCAGGAAACCTGCGCCGCGACAATGACCTGACGACCCAGCCCGGAAAGGCACCGTTCCATGCCCGATTTCAAGAAGATCCTGATCGCCAATCGCGGCGAGATCGCCATCCGCGTGATGCGCGCCGCCAACGAGATGGGCAAGAAAACGGTGGCGGTGTTCGCCGAGGAAGACAAGCTGGGCCTGCACCGCTTCAAGGCCGACGAGGCCTATCGGATCGGCGAGGGGCTAGGCCCGGTTGCGGCCTACCTTTCGATCCCCGAGATCATCCGCGTCGCGCAACTGTCTGGCGCAGATGCGATCCATCCGGGCTATGGCTTGTTGTCGGAGAACCCCGATCTGGTGGACGCCTGCGTGGCCGCCGGGATCACCTTTATCGGCCCGCGCGCGGACACCATGCGCGCGCTTGGCGACAAGGCATCCGCGCGGCAGGTGGCGATGGCCGCAGGCGTGCCGGTGATCCCGGCCACGGATGTGCTGGGCGATGACATGGCGTTGATCCGCGCGCAGGCTGCCGCCGTCGGCTATCCGCTGATGCTGAAGGCGTCCTGGGGCGGCGGCGGGCGCGGCATGCGGCCGATCCTCTCTGAGTCGGACCTTGCCGACAAGGTGATGGAGGGGCGGCGCGAGGCCGAGGCCGCATTCGGCAATGGCGAGGGCTATCTGGAAAAGATGATCCTGTCGGCGCGGCACGTCGAGGTGCAGATCCTCGGCGACAAGCATGGCGCGATCTATCACCTGTGGGAACGCGACTGTTCGGTGCAGCGCCGCAACCAGAAGGTCGTGGAACGCGCCCCCGCCCCCTATCTGACGCAGGCGCAGCGCGACGAGGTCTGCGACCTTGGCCGCCGCATCTGCGCCCATGTCGGCTATGAATGTGCAGGCACGGTCGAGTTCCTGATGGATATGGACAGCGAGCAGTTCTATTTCATCGAGGTCAACCCCCGCGTGCAGGTCGAACATACCGTGACCGAGGCGGTGACCGGCATCGACATCGTGCAGGCGCAAATCCTGATCGCCGAAGGCAAGACGCTGGCCGAGGCCACCGGCAAGGCGTCACAGGATGAGGTGCACCTGAACGGCCACGCGGTGCAGACCCGCATCACCACCGAGGACCCGCAGAACAGTTTCATTCCCGATTACGGCCGCATCACCGCCTATCGGGGTGCCACCGGCAATGGCATCCGCCTTGACGGCGGCACGGCCTATTCCGGCGCGGTCATCACGCGCTATTACGATAGCCTGCTGGAAAAGGTCACCGCCTGGGCGCCGACGCCCGAACAGGCCATCGCCCGGATGGACCGCGCGCTGCGCGAATTCCGCATCCGGGGCGTGTCGACGAATATCGACTTTGTCATCAACCTGCTGAAACACCCCACATTCCTGTCCAACCGATACACCACGAAATTTATCGACACCACGCCCGACCTGTTCGTGTTCTCGCGCCGTCGCGACCGGGGCACCAAGGTGCTGACCTATATCGCGGATATCACCGTGAACGGGCACCCGGAAACCGTGGGCCGCCCGAAACCGCCCGCCGAGGTCCGCGCGCCCCGCCCGCCAAGGGTGGGTGCAGAGCACCCCCCCTACGGCACCCGCAACCTGTTGGCCGACAAGGGGGCCAAGGGCGTGGCCGACTGGATGCTGGCGCAAGATCGCCTGCTGTTGACCGACACCACGATGCGCGACGGGCACCAGAGCCTTCTGGCCACCCGGATGCGGTCCATCGACATGATCCGCGTCGCGCCCGCCTATGCCCAGATGCTGCCCGACCTGTTTTCGGTCGAATGCTGGGGCGGGGCGACATTCGACGTGGCCTATCGGTTCCTGCAGGAATGTCCGTGGCAACGCCTCCGCGACCTGCGCGCGGCCATGCCTAACCTGCTGACCCAGATGCTGCTGCGCGCGTCCAACGGCGTGGGCTATACCAATTACCCCGATAACGTGGTGCAAAGTTTCGTCACCCGCGCCGCCGCGACCGGCATCGACGTGTTCCGCGTGTTCGACAGCCTGAACTGGGTCGAAAACATGCGCGTCGCGATGGATGCGGTGATCGCCACCGGCAAGATCTGCGAGGGCACGATCTGTTATACCGGCGATATCCTTGACCCCGACCGCGCCAAGTATGACCTGCGCTACTACGTCGCCATGGCCAAGGAGCTGGAGGCGGCGGGCGCGCATGTGCTGGGCCTGAAAGATATGGCGGGCCTCTTGAAACCCGCCGCCGCCCGCGCGCTGGTCCGCGCGCTGAAGGATGAATTGACCATCCCGGTGCATTTCCACACCCATGACACGTCGGGCATCGCGGGCGCGTCGATCCTGGCGGCGGCGGATGCGGGCGTTGACGCTGTGGATGCGGCGATGGATGCGTTTTCGGGCGGGACCTCGCAGCCCTGCCTGGGGTCCATCGTGGAAAGCCTGCGCCATACCGACCGCGACACCGGCCTTGATATCACCGCGATCCGCGAAATCTCGGATTACTGGGACCATGTGCGCGCGCAATATGCCGCCTTTGAATCCGGCCTCGCCGCCCCCGCGTCCGAGGTTTACCTGCACGAGATGCCGGGGGGCCAATTCACCAACCTCAAGGCGCAGGCGCGGTCCATGGGCCTCGAAGACAAATGGCCCGACATCGCCCGCACCTATGCCGATGTGAACCGGATGTTCGGCGATATCGTCAAGGTGACGCCGTCGTCCAAGGTGGTAGGCGACATGGCGCTGATGATGGTGGCCCAAGGGCTGAGCCGCGCCGATGTCGAAGACCCCGCGCGCGACGTCGCCTTTCCCGATTCGGTGATCGACATGCTGCGCGGTAATCTGGGCCAGCCGCCCGGCGGATTTCCGCCCGCCATCGTCGCGCGTGTGCTGAAGGGCGAGGCGCCGATGACCAGCCGTCCCGGTGCCCATCTGCCCCCTGTCGATCTCGAAGCCACCCGCGCGCGCGTGTCCGCCGAGATGGACGGCAAAACCGTCGATGACGAGGATCTGAACGGCTATCTGATGTATCCCAAGGTGTTTCTGGATTACATGGGCCGCCACCGCACCTATGGCCCGGTGCGCACCCTGCCGACGCGGGTGTTCTTTTATGGCATGGAGCCGGGCGAGGAAATCTCGGTCGAAATCGACCCCGGCAAGACGCTGGAAATCCGCCTGCAAGCTATCGGCGAAACCGATGCGACCGGCGAGGCCAAGGTGTTCTTTGAACTGAACGGCCAGCCCCGCGTGATCCGGGTGCCGAACCGCGCGGTGAAATCCCAGACCCGCGCGCGGCCCAAGGCTGACCCCGCCAACCCCGGCCATATCGGCGCGCCGATGCCGGGGATCGTCGCCGCCGTCGCCGTCACGGTTGGTCAGACGATCCGCGAAGGCGACATGCTGCTCACCATCGAGGCGATGAAGATGGAGACCGCGCTGCATGCCGACCGCGCGGGCACCGTGCGCGCCGTCCATGCCCAACCCGGCGCCCAGATCGACGCCAAGGATTTGCTGGTCGAACTCGACTGAACTTTGCTGCCCCCTGCGGCTTCTTCGGTTCTCAACTATCCTCGGGGGGTGAGGCCCGGATGGGCCGAGGGGGGCAGACAGCCCCCCTTGCTCGCGCAATCACAAAGGACAACCCATGATGCTTTCCGTAACCCCGCTCTATGCCGGCCTTCTGGGCCTGATGCTGATCGCGCTGGCGGTCCACACGATACGCGCCCGGATGCGCGCCAAGGTTTCCATCGGCGATGGCGGCGACAAGGCGCTGTCACAGGCGATCCGGGCGCATGGCAACTTCACCGAATACGCGCCGATGGGCCTGATCCTGCTGGCGCTGGTGGAAATGCAGGGCGCGCCCGCGCTGGCGCTGCATCTGCTGGGGGCGCTTTTGGTGCTGGGCCGCGCGGCCCATGCCTTTGGCCTGACGCGTGCCAACACCCTGCATCCGGCGCGCGGTCTGGGCATGATGTTGACCTTCACCTCCATCGCGCTGGCCTCGCTCGGTCTGATCGCGCACGCCCTGTTCTGATCAGGCGGGGTGACCGCAAACGGACGCTGCCACCCCGAAAAGTTCCGGGCAAGTTCCGGGCAAGTTCCGGGCAAGTTTTGAACCCCACGCGCGATTTTTCCCTTGCGGCCCCCGCGCGGATTCCGTAATCCACGTCTCACCCAAGGAAGCGGGCGTAGCTCAGGGGTAGAGCATAACCTTGCCAAGGTTAGGGTCGGGCGTTCGAATCGCCTCGCCCGCTCCAAATTTCCCACTCCGGGATGAATGGTCGAAAAAAAAGGCACCGGAAACGGTGCCTTTTTTCTTGTCCTAAAAAGCCTTGAACGTCAGCGTCGTCAGGCTGCGCTCGATCCCCGGCACGTCCAGCAATTGCTCATTGATGAAATGCCCGATGTCCTGATCAGCCGGGATATAGACCTTCATCAGCAAATCCCATTCGCCGCTGGTGGAATAGAGTTCGGAGTGGATTTCCTTCAGTGCGATGGCTTCGGCAACGCGGTAGGTGGTGCCGGGTTTGCAGCGGATCTGGACGTAAACGCAGGTGGTCATGAGCAGGCCTTCGGATTGTTCCGCCCGAGCCTGCCACGCCCTTTGCGCCCCCGCAACCCACCCCTTTCCCCGCCGCACACCCACGCCTATAAGCGATCAACAAGGAGACGTTGATGCGCCAGACCCAGATCACCCGCAAAACAACCGAGACCGACATCACGCTGACGCTGGCGCTGGATGGCAGCGGGCAGCGCGACATCCAGACCGGCGTGGGGTTCTTTGATCACATGCTGGACCAACTGGCGCGGCATGGGCTGATGGACCTGACGCTGCGCGCCACTGGCGACCGGCATATCGACGATCACCACACGGTCGAGGATGTGGGTATCGCGCTGGGTCAGGCGCTGACGCAGGCCATAGGCGAAAAGCGCGGCATCCGCCGCTATGCCGATTGCCGCCTTGCGATGGATGACGCGCAGGTGGCCTGCGCGCTGGACCTGTCGGGGCGGGCCTATCTGGTGTGGAATGTGGCCTTTCCGACCCAGAAAATCGGCAGCTTTGATACCGAATTGGTGCGCGAATTCTTTCAGGCGCTGTCCAGCCACGGCGGCATTACCCTGCATCTGGACCTGATCCACGGGGCCAACAGCCACCACATCTGCGAGGCCGCGTTCAAGGCCGTCGCGCGGTGTCTGCGCGTGGCACTTGAGGTGGACCCCCGGCAGGCGGATCAAATCCCGTCGACCAAGGGCGCGCTGTAAGGCGATGGCGACGGTCATCGTCGATTACGACAGCGGCAATCTGCATTCCGCCGCGAAAGCATTTCAGCGCATGGCGTCCGAGGTCGGCGCGGGTGCGGTGGTGGTCACATCAGACCCCGCGGTGATCCGAAACGCGGACCGCCTCGTGTTGCCCGGTGACGGGGCCTTTCCGGCCTGCCGCCGCGCGCTGTTCGATCATCGCGGCGTGTTCGAGGCGCTGGAAGAGGCGGTGATCAACCAAGGCCGCCCGTTTCTGGGCATCTGCATCGGGATGCAGATGCTGGCCACGCGCGGGATGGAATATGCCGAAACCCCCGGTTTCGACTGGATCGGCGGCACCGTGGACCACATCGCCGCCGTCCCCGGCCAGAAGGTGCCGCATATGGGCTGGAACGATCTGGTAATCGATCGCGCGCATCCGGTGCTGGCGGGGCTGGCGACGGGGGATCACGCCTATTTCGTCCATTCCTATCATTTCCGCGTCGCGGACGCGGCGCACCGCATCGCGCATGTCGACTATGGCGGTGCGGTCACCGCCATCGTGGGGCGCGACAATCTGGTGGGGGTGCAATTCCACCCCGAGAAAAGCCAGCGCACCGGGCTGCGCCTGATTGCGAATTTTCTGGGCTGGCGTCCCTGAGCAACTGTCGCAGGGGGGCTCTGCCCCCCGCCCTGCGGGCCCCCCCGGAGTATTTTCGGCAAAATGAATACGGATCAGGAGCCCGCACGCCCGCGCCACGGCCTAGCGCAGCTACGCCCCTGCCTAGCGCAGCCGCGTCCAGGTCTGGCCAAAGCAGGCGGGGCCCTTGCAGCCGGTGACGCGCAACTGGTTGCCCTGCAACTGCATCGTGGCACGGGCGCGCAGGTTCATCGACGCGACCTCGACCGTGCCACCGTCATAGGTGCCGTTGCCCTGCGGGGTCATGTCCCAGAACAGGCGCTTGCCGACATTCGGCGTCCTGACCTCGCGTCCTTCGGCGTCGAAGGCGCGCAGGACAGTGCCGCACAATGCCGCGCCGCAAGGCTTGACGTCGATCTGCGAGGTCAGGTTCTTGCGGTCGGGCTGGGTTTGCCAGATACCGACCGCCGGGTCGGCCTTGGCGGCGGGGGCCAGCGCCGCCGTCAGCGCCAGCAGCGCACACATCACAGTCACGTATTTCACGGCCAAACCTTTCAAGGTGAAGCCAGAACATGGGGACCACCCACGCGCGTTTCCACCGTTGCGTCCGCGCATCGGCTGGTCCCCGCCGTCCCATGATGGGCTCAGTTCACCCGCGTCCAGGTCTGTTTCGAACAGATCAGTCCGCCCGCCACGCAGCCTGACAGTTTCAGCGAGGCCCCGTTCAGGTCCAGCTTGCCGATGTAGATCTTGTCGTTTGACGGCCGCCAGACCTTGCCTGCGTATTTGTTCGGACCGCTCGGCGTCATCTCGCGCACGATCTGCTTGCCGATGTTGGGCGATTTGGTTTCGCCGCTGGCCGTAAAGGTGCGGATGATGGTTCCGCAGATTGCCGGGCCACACGGGGCCATCTTGATATGAGCATAGGCCCCGTCATCCGGCTCGGTCTGCCAGACGCCTTCGACCGGATCGGCCAGCGCGGCCCCGCCCGTCAGCCCCAGCATACCTGCCATGAGCAGCGCCGCGAGAATCTTTTTCATGATGTCCTCCTCCTGAACCACGCTATTGTGCCAGCCTCGCCCGCTGCCGATCAAGCCCGCCTGTTGCGCCTGACCCTTGGTCACGTCTGCCCGCAGCACGTTTGCATCCCCGCCGCGTGCAGACTAAACAGCGCGCCAACCCCGGAGGCCCGCCATGATCCTGTATCCTGCGATTGATCTGAAAGACGGCCAGGCCGTGCGCCTGCTGCGCGGCGACATGGCAATGGCCACCGTGTTCAGCGATGCGCCCGCCGATCAGGCGGCGCGGTTTGTCGCGGCGGGCTGCCAATGGCTGCATCTGGTGGATCTGAACGGCGCTTTCGCGGGCGCGCCGGTGAATGGCGCGGCGGTGGCCGCGATCCTGACCGCCTGCCCCGGCGTACCTGCCCAACTGGGCGGCGGCATCCGCGACATGGCCACGATCGAAGGCTGGCTGGCGCGCGGCGTGGCCCGCGTGATCCTGGGCACCGTGGCGGTGGAAAACCCGGGCCTCGTGCGTGATGCGGCGCGCGCCTTTCCCGGTCAGGTCGCCGTGGGCATCGACGCGCGCGCGGGCCGCGTCGCCACCAAGGGCTGGGCCGAAACCACCGATGTGCAGGCCACCGATCTGGCACGGTCGTTCGAGGATGCGGGCGTCGCCGCGATCATCTACACCGACATCGACCGCGATGGCGCGATGGGCGGCCCGAACATCGCGGAAACCTCCGCGCTGGCCCGCGCGGTCACCATCCCCGTCATCGCGTCGGGCGGCGTGTCGCGGCTGTCCGACCTGATCGCGCTGCGTGACACCGGCGTGATCGCGGGGGCGATCTCGGGCCGCGCGCTCTATGACGGGGCGCTGGATCTGGCCACGGCGCTGGCTGCGCTCCGGGACTGACGGGCCACTTATCCCGTCCGGAGCCCTTCATTCTTCGGTTCCCAAATACCCCTCGGGGGAGCGCGAGGGGGCAGACAGCCCCCTCGCATCCGCGTTAACCACGCTGTGAACAGTTACAGGGGATCACCGATGCGCCGCGCCTTTGTCATCCTTTTGACCCTTGTGCTGATGGCGTCCCTGTCGCCGCTGTTCGCGGTGATCTGGGCATCGTCCTTTGCCGCGCGCCATGGCTGCGACCTGCACGAGGGCTTTGCCAATCCCTGCATCATCGACGGAAAGGATTGGGGCGAGACGCTGTACACCGCCTTCGTATCGGGCTGGTTCATGCTGATCACGCTGCCGGTGGCCGCGCTGGCGGCTGTGGGGCTTGCCGTGCTTGCGGTCGCGGCGGTCATCCGCCATATCCGGGAACGTCGCAAAGGATAACTGATGCTGAAAACCCGCCTGATCCCCTGTCTGGACGTGGCCGATGGCCGCGTCGTCAAGGGGGTGAATTTCATCGACCTGCGCGATGCCGGTGACCCGGTCGCGGTTGCGCGCGCCTATGATGCGGCGGGCGCGGACGAGATATGTTTTCTGGACATCCACGCCACGCATGAAAACCGTGGCGTGATGTTCGACATGGTCACCCGCACCGCCGAGGCGATCTATGTGCCCCTCACCGTCGGCGGCGGGGTGCGCACGTCGGATGATGTGCGGGCCTTGCTGCTGGCGGGCGCCGACAAGGTCAGCTTCAATTCGGCGGCGGTGGCGAACCCCGATGTGGTGACTGACGCTGCCGACCGGTTCGGGTCGCAATGCATCGTGGTGGCGATTGATGCCAAGACCATCGCGCCGGGCCGCTGGGAGATTTTCACCCATGGCGGGCGCAACGCCACCGGCATCGACGCGGTGGAATTTGCCCGCACGGTGGCCGCCAAGGGCGCGGGCGAGATCCTGTTGACCTCGATGGACCGCGACGGCACGCAGGGCGGCTATAACCTGCCCCTGACACGGGCCGTTGCGGACGCCGTCGATGTGCCCGTCATCGCGTCAGGCGGGGTGGGTAGCCTCGATCATCTGATCGAGGGTGTTTTGCAAGGGCACGCCAGCGCCGTCCTCGCGGCGTCGATCTTTCATTTCGGCACCTTCACCATCCCGCAGGCCAAGGCGCATATGGCCGCCGCCGGCATCCCGATGAGGCTGGACGCATGACACTGGATGACCTCGCCACCATCATCGCAGCCCGTTCGGGCGCGGACCCCGATACAAGCTGGACCGCGAAACTGCTGGCCAAGGGCCCCGAAAAATGCGCCGAGAAATTCGGCGAAGAGGCCATCGAGGCGATCATCGAAGCCGTCAAGGGCGACCATGACCGGCTGGTATCCGAGGCGGCGGACGTGCTGTTTCACCTGCTGGTCATGCTGCAATCGCGTGATGTGGCGCTTGCGGACGTGATGGCCGAACTGGAACGCCGACAGGCGCAATCGGGGCTGGCCGAAAAATCCGCGCGCGGCTGATCCATGTATCTCGGCGTCACCCATTCGCTGACAGGCCGGGCCTGGATCGGCCCGACCCCGGATCAGGACCGCGCCTCTGAGGCGTTGCGGCAGATCACCGGCCTGCCGCAGGCGCTGTGCGCGGTGCTGGCGCGGCGCGGCGTTGCCCCGCATGAGGCGGCGGGATTTCTGGAACCGCAACTGCGCGACCTGCTGCCCGATCCGCATCGGTTGCGCGACATGGAACGCGCCGCCGCGCGGTTCCTGACGGCGGTGAAATCGCGACAACGCATTGCGATCTTTGGCGATTATGACGTGGATGGCGGGGCGTCATCAGCGCTTTTGATCTGGTGGCTGCGCGCGATGGGGCGGCCTGCCACGCTCTATATCCCCGACCGTATCGACGAAGGCTATGGCCCCAACGTGCCCGCAATGGCCGGTTTGGGCCGCGCGCATGACCTGATTATCTGCGTCGATTGCGGCACGCTGAGCCATGAACCCGTCGCGGCAGCGGGGTGTGATGTGGTGATCCTTGATCACCATCTGGGCGGCGAAACCCTGCCCCCCGCCTATGCCTGCGTGAACCCGAACCGGCAGGATGAAACCGGCGATCTGGGCCATCTCTGTGCCGCCGCCGTGGTGTTCCTGATGCTGGTCGAGGCGAACCGCCAGTTGCGCGCCGATGGCGTCTCCGGCCCCGACCTGATGGCGCTGCTCGATCTCGTGGCGCTTGCCACCGTGGCCGATGTCGCGCCGCTGATCGGCGTTAACCGCGCCTTGGTGCGGCAGGGACTAAAGGTGATGGCGCGGCGCGACCGCCCCGGACTTGTGGCGCTGGCCGATGTGGCGCGGATGGACCGCGCGCCCGACACCTATGCGCTGGGGTTCCTCTTGGGCCCGCGCGTCAACGCCGGTGGCCGCATCGGCAAGGCTGATCTGGGCGCGCGCCTGTTGGCCACCGATGACCCCACCGAGGCGGTGCATCTGGCCGCCACACTCGACCAGTTGAACGAGGACCGCCGTGGCATCGAGGCCGCTGTCCGCGACGCCGCCATGGCGCAGGCCGAGGCGCGGGGGCTGGACGGCCCCCTTGTCTGGGCGGCGGGCGAAGGCTGGCACCCCGGCGTGGTCGGCATCGTCGCCGCGCGCCTGAAAGAGGCGACAAACCGCCCCGCCGTGGTGATCGGGCTGGAAGGGGGCGAGGGCAAGGGGTCGGGCCGCTCTGTCGCGGGCGTGGACCTTGGCGCGGCGGTGCAGCGGCTGGCCGCCGAGGGCCTCTTGATCAAGGGCGGCGGGCACCGGATGGCGGCGGGGCTGACGGTGGAGCGCGACGGGATCGAGGCCGCGATGGCGCGCCTTTCGGAATTACTGGCGAAACAGGGCGCGGGTACGGGCGGGGTGGCGGATCTGCGGCTGGACGGGATGCTGATGCCCACGGCGGCCACGCCCGACCTTGTCACCGACCTTGACCGCGCCGGCCCCTACGGTCAAGGCGCGTCCGCGCCGCGTTTCGCGCTGCCCGACATGGTGGTGGCCCATGCCAAGCAACTGGGCGAGAAACACCTGAAACTGACCCTGTCCGACGGGCTATCGACCCGGATCGACGCGATTGCCTTTGGCGCGTTCGACGGCCCCCCTGAAACGGCACTAGGGCCTGCGATGCTGGCCCATGCCGGACGCCGCCTGCATGTCGCGGGGCGGCTGGAACTGAATGACTGGGGCGGCAAGCGGCGGCTTCAACTGCGGCTGGACGATGCCGCCTGGGCGGCACGCTGAGCCGCCGGTCGCATAGCCGCCCCCGCCACCCCCGGTCAAAGTTTTTCCCCCGCCCCCGGTTTTTTCCCTTGCCCAATCCGCGCAGGTTTTCTATCTACCGCGTCACACCAAGCGCGGCCCGTTCGTCTATCGGTTAGGACGTCAGGTTTTCAACCTGAAAAGAGGGGTTCAACTCCCCTACGGGCTGCCACTTCCCTCCTCTGATTTAAGTGTCATTTGTCTGTGGAAATTCATGGGCGTGCATCATTTGAATGGGTTATGTGATGGACCTGACACCCCTACTCATCGCCGCAGCCGCCATCGGGCTTGGCGGGATCGTCAAGGGGGCGACCGGGGCGGGGGCGCCGGTGGTGGCGGTGCCGGTGTTGGCGATGCTCTATGACGTGCCGTTTGCGGTGGCGGTGTTCACGGTGCCGAATTTCCTGTCCAACATCTTGCAGGGCTGGACATTGCGGTCGCATCAGCGTGACCCGCGGTTCACGGCGGTGTTTGCCCTATCCGGCGGGGCGGGGGCGGGGGTGGGGTCGGTGGCGCTGGCAAATCTGCCGTCTGACGCGTTGACGCTGGCTGTCGCGGGGGCGGTGTTTTTGTATCTGGCGTTCCGGATCGCATCGCCCGATTGGGCGCTGACATTTGACGCAGCGCGGCGCTTTGCCCCGGTGGCGGGGTTTGTGGGCGGCGTGTTGCAGGGCGCGGCGGGGGTGTCGGCGCCGATCTCGATCAGTTTCCTGAACGCGATCCGGCTGCCGAAGCCCGAGTTCATCGCCACGATTTCGGTGTTTTTCGTGGCGATGTCGGCGGTGCAGCTCCCCGTCCTGACGCATCTGGGCATCCTGACCTGGGACCGCGCGGGCATCGGGTTGGTGTCAACCGTCTGCCTGCTGGCGGCGATGCCCTTGGGCGCGCGGCTGACGCGGCATGTCTCGCCCAAGGGATTTGACCGCATCATCATGGGGTTGCTTGGCGCGATGGCGGTGGTGCTGGTGGCGCGCGCAATTCTCTAGCGTACGGTCTTTTAGGCGGCGTCATCCTGTTCGGACGCCTGTTTCTGCCAGAGCCCCCAATAGCGCCCGTGCCGCGCCAACAGGTCGTGGTGGCTGCCTTCTTCGACGATTTGGCCGTCTTCCAGCACGATGATCCGGTCGGCGTCCGCAATCGTGGAAAGCCGGTGCGCGATGGTCAGAACCGTGCGCCCCGCGCCCGCCAGCGCCAGTGCCGCCTGAATATCGCGTTCGGTTTCGGTATCCAGCGCGCTTGTCGCCTCGTCCAGCAGCAAAATCGGCGGGTTTTTCAACAGGGTGCGGGCGATGCCGACGCGCTGTTTTTCACCGCCCGACAGTTTCAGACCGCGCTCGCCCACCGGGGTTTGATAGCCCTCGGGCAGCGACAGGATGAAATCATGGATCTGCGCGGCCTGGGCTGCGGCGATGATCTCGGCCTCGGTCGCGCCGTCGCGGCCATAGGCTATGTTATAACGTATCGTGTCGTTGAACAGCACGGTATCCTGCGGCACCACGCCGATGACATTGTGCAGGGATGCCTGCGTGACATCGCGCAGATCCTGCCCGTCGATGCGCAGCGCGCCGCCGGTGACGTCGTAGAACCGGAACAACAGCCGCCCGATGGTGGATTTGCCCGAGCCCGACGGGCCGACGATGGCGATCTTTTGCCCCGGTTCGGCGGTGATGCTGACGCCTTTCAGGATCGGCCGCGCCGCGTCATAACCGAAATGCACATTATCCAGCTCGACCCGCGCCCCTGTAACCCGCAGGGCGGGTGCGCCGGGCTTGTCCGTGACCTCGGCGGGTTGTTGCAGCAGTTCGAACATCTCGCCCATGTCCACAAGCGCCTGCCGGATTTCGCGATACACCGTGCCAAGGAAGTTCAGCGGCAGGGTAATCTGGATCATATAGGCGTTCACCAGCACGAAATCCCCCACGGTCAGCAGACCCGCCTGCACGCCGACGGCTGCCATCACCATGACAACCACCAGACCGGCGGTGATGATGAACGCCTGACCGAAGTTGAGGAAGGACAGCGAATAGGACGTCAGCAGCGCCGCGCGTTCATAGCCTTCCATCGCGCGGTCATAACGACCGGCCTCGCGCGCCTCGGCACCGAAATATTTCACCGTTTCGAAATTCAACAGGCTGTCGATGGCCTTTTGGTTGGCGTCGGTGTCCTGATCGTTCATCTCGCGGCGCAGTTTCACCCGCCATTCGGTGACGGCAAAGGTGAACCAGACATAGATCGCAATCGTCACCGTGATGACGACCAGATAACGCACATCGAACATGTAAAACAGGATGCCCGCGACCAGCAGCAGTTCAAGGATCAGCGGCCCGATGGAAAACAGCATGAACCGCAACAGGAAATCCACGCCCTTGACGCCGCGTTCGATGATCCGTGACAGCCCGCCCGTCTTGCGCGTCAGGTGATAGCGCATCGACAGGCGGTGGATGTGCTGGAACGTCTCCAGCGCCAGCATCCGCAGCGCGCGTTGGCCCACGGCGGCAAAGATCGCGTCGCGCAATTGCTGGAACCCGTTGGATAACAGCCGCGCCATGCCATAGGCGACGGTCAGCCCGACCGCGCCCAGACCCAACGCCCCGATGGCCGCACCGGGGGCCAGCGCATCGACGGCCCACTTATAGGCAATCGGGGTGGCCACCGTGATCAGCTTGGTCAGGACCAGCACCAGCATCGACCAGACGACGCGGTGACGGACCCAGGCCATGTCCGGCTCTGCGGGCCAGAGATAGGGCAACACCGCACGGATGGTGGTCCAGCCTGATCCGCGTTGACGGGAAAGCTCTTCGGGCGTGGCGGTATGGATGGGGCGAGGGCCGCGCATGGCGTGACTTTCTGTCGTGATGCGAGGGTCAGAGATAGGACGCTTGGAATGTAATTGCCAGAGCCGCGCCGGTGATGCGCGACGCGGCGGGCACCAACCGGGGTTGCCTCAATCCGGGATCGCGAACACCTGACCGGGATAGATCAAGTCCGGATCGCGGATCGCGTCGCGGTTCGCGTCATAGAGCCGGGTATACAGCGCGCCCGACCCATAGCGGTCACGCGCAAGCGCCCAAAGCGTGCTGCCGGGTTGCACGGTGATCGCGGTCACGCGCAGGGCGGGTGCGGCGGCGCTGTCCGGGGCAACTTCGGGCGCGGCCCCCGGCAGGGCGGGGATCGTGGCGCGGGTCAAGGCGGCCAGTTGCGCCGGGTCTTCGCGGCGGAACGGAGTTTCCACGCGGCTGAGCACACGGCCCGCATTGTCCACCTCATCGACGCGCAGCGTGTAAAGCCCGGTGTCGACCTGCGGCAGGTCGCCCTGCCAACGGCCATCCGCGCTGATCCGCGACGAGGTGACGGGCTTGTTGTCCAGATAGACCCGCACAAAGCCGTCGCCCGGCCCGCGTCCGGCCAGTTGCACCGACCCGGTGTCGCTATAGCTGATCGCGTCCAGAATGACCGTCTGCGCTGCCGGTCCCGGCCCTTGGGCGACGGTGACGCCTTGCGGTCCGGCCAGAAGGATGGCGGGGGCCAGTGGCGGTTTGGCGTCGGCGGCGGGGCCGGGGCCGGTGAAGATAACCGGGGCTGCGGGGGCATCGGTGGCATCCGGCGTCGCGGTGGCGACAGATTCGGGCGCAGGTTCTGGCTGCGGTTCTGGCTGCTGTTCTGGCGCAGGTTCTGGCGCGACAGCGGCGACCACAGGCCCTGCAAACGGCGCGATGATGGCATCGGTGACCGACCGGCGTTCCACCCCATCCGTCCCTACCGCGATCAGGCTGAGGACGCGCGGCATGTCCGACGGGTCCAGCCGGGTCAACAGCGCAAATGTGCCGCCGCCGTCTGCGGGCACCGTGCCGATCTCTGCCGCGTCCAGCATCAGGCGCACCGTCACCCCCGGCTCGGCCCGGCCTGCGATGGTGGCATTGCCGTCGGCATCGACGCGGACCAGATCGAAGGCGGGCGCGGGCAGCGTCACAGGCGCAGGCGCGGCGGTTTCAGGTGCGGCAGGTGCAGGCACCGCCGCCGGTTCCGCAGGCGCGGCGTTGACCTCGGGGGCTGCGGCGATCGGGGCTGACAAAGGCGCGGGCATCGCGGCCTCTGGCGCGGGTTGACGCAGCGCGACAACAGCCGCCACCGCCGCGCCGACCACCACCACAGCCACCAGCGCCAGCCCCTGCGGACCACCGATCAGCGCCAGTTTGCTCATACCGTCCCTGCCCTTCTTCATGCGCCATGCGGGCGCGGTTGAGCGACCATATCAACAAGGTTATCAGGGGTCAAAAGCCCGTTAAACTTTTGTCATCACCTGTGGTTACTTTCGAAAGGTTCCCCATGCCAAGCCATTCCGCCACTCATTCCATCTGTGTATTCTGCGGGTCACGCCCCGGTCGCAACCCCGCCTGGGCCGAAGCCGCCGCAACGCTGGGGCGCGCCATCGCGGACCATGACTGGCGGCTGGTCTATGGCGCGGGCGATGTCGGGCTGATGGGCACCGTGGCGCGCGCCGCGCAGGCCGCAGGCGCGGACACCTTTGGCGTGATCCCCGCCCACCTGATGCGCGCCGAAGTTGGCAAGCGCGACCTGACACGGTTCGTGGTGACCGAAGACATGCATGAACGCAAAAAGGTGATGTTCATGAACTCGGACGCCATCGTGGTGCTGCCGGGGGGCGCGGGCACGCTGGACGAATTCTTTGAGGTGCTGACATGGCGGCAATTGGGGCTGCACAGCCGCCCGGTGATGCTGCTGGATATCGACGGCTATTGGCAGCCGTTGTTGGCGCTGCTGGACCATGCGATCCGCGAAGGCTTTGCCGACGCGTCGTTGCGCGATTTCGTGCAGGCTCATGCCTCGGTTGATGCGCTGACGGGGGCCTTGCGCGCCGCCCTGTCCTGAACCACGGCGGCCACCGAATAGATCGCGACGGCGGTCCAGATCAGGCCAAAGGCCAGCGCATGCCACGGCCCGAACGGCTCGCCCAGCACCGCGACGGCGCACAGGAATTGCAGCGTCGGGTTCAGGTATTGCACCAGACCGACCGTCGCCATACGCACCCGTGTGGTGGCATAGCTGAACAGGATCAGGGGCGTGGCGGTCAGCGCGCCGGACACCACCAACAGCGCCAGATCGCGGGGGGCCGTGGTCAGCACGCCCTGGCCCTGCGCGCTGTGCCAGATCAGGATGGCCGCCGCAAACGGGGCGATCAGCAGCACTTCGGCGGTCACCGACACCACCGGGCCCACCGTCAGCCGCTTCTTGACCAACCCATACAGCCCGAAAGACGTCGCCAGCACCATCGCAATCCACGGCGCGGCCCCCAGACCCCATGTCAGCAGCGCCACCGCCAGCAAGGCCAACCCGACCGCGACACCTTGCACCCGCGACAACCGCTCGCCAAAGGCCAGCATCCCGATCAGTACCGCCACCAGCGGATAGAGGTAATAGCCAAGGCTGGCCTCGGTCACCCGGCCCCAACTGATGGCCATGATGAAGATGGTCCAGTTCAACGTAATGGTCAGCGCGGCAAAGCCGATTACTGCCACTTCGGCCCGCGTCGCAAGCGCGCGCCGCAGGTCGCCAAGACGGCCCTGCAAGGCCAGCAGCGCCAGAAACGTCAGCGTGGACCACAAGATGCGATGCGCCACCACGTCAACCGCCGGTAAATGCGCCAACATCTTGTAATACAACGGCGCCGTGCCCCAGATCAGGCAGGCCGCCACCATCGCCCAGATGCCCTTTGCCGCCTCGCGCATGATGCCCCCCCGCCTTTGGCGCACCCTGCCCGCCCTGATCCGGAAAGGCCAGAGCGGCACAAACGCAAACGGCCGGGAACATGTCCCGGCCGTTGCGTCAGATCAGACCGTGTCGCAGATCACATCCGCGCCGCGACGGCTTCCCAGTTGACCAGCTTGTCGAGGAAGTTGGCGAGGTAAGCGGGGCGCTTGTTGCGGAAGTCGATGTAATAGCTGTGCTCCCAGACGTCGCAGCCCAACAGCGCGGTCTGGCCAAAGCACAGCGGATTGACGCCGTTTTCGGTCTTGGTGATCTTCAGCGCGCCATCGGCGTCTTTGACCAGCCAGGCCCAGCCCGACCCGAACTGACCTGCGCCTGCGGCGGCGAAATCGTCCTTGAATTTCTGCACCGATCCGAAGGCTTCGGTCAGCGCGGTTTCCAGCGCGCCGGGCATCTTCTTGTCCTCGCCCGGCCCCATGATGTCCCAGAACAGGTTGTGGTTCCAATGCTGCGAGGCGTTGTTGAACACGCCCGACTGCGCCACGGCACCTGCCGCATAGGTGCCCTTGACGACATCCTCCAGCGTGGCGTTTTCCCAAGGTGTCCCGGCGATCAGCTTGTTGCCGTTGTCCACATAGGCCTTGTGGTGCAGGTCATGGTGGTATTCCAGCGTTTCGCGGGACATGCCCAAAGCGGCAAGCGCGTCATGGGCGTAAGGCAGGTCGGGCAGCGTGAAAGGCATGTGATATCCCCCTGAAGGTGGTTGATGGTTGCGCCTAGATGGTAGGCGCAGGGGGCCAAGGTCAACCCTAAACCCCGTTTTCCCTGTGGATCAGCCGAAATGCCCGACAGCGCCGCCGTCGGACGCGGTCACGGCCAACAGATCGAAGACATACCGCGCGACCGAACGGAAACAGATCAGCTCGACCGTGCTGCTGTCCACCATCCAGAACGCGCAGGCGACCTGCCCCAAGCGGGTGCGTCGCACCTCGCCCATGCCAAACAGGTCCATGTCCACCGGGGCCAGTTTCGCCAGCGTCTCGCGCAGGGCCGCCTCTGATCCCGTCAGGCGCAGCACCGCGCGCGCGTCCGACACATTGACCGCGAGATGATGAATGCCCGTCAATGCCTGCGTCAGCGCGGCAGCGGTCGCCTCTGCCTGCGCATGAGGCACAAGGATCAACACCTCGTCGGGCGACATCCAGATTGCCGCGCGGTCATCCGCCATCACCACGCGGCGTTGCGCGGGAATGGTCAGGCCGATGACCTGCGCCGCCGCCGCCATCGCGGGCGCGGCCAGATCGCCGCGCAGCGTGACCATCCCGCGCAGCCCGCCGTCTGCCACCGTCACCCGCCCGATGAATGTCGCCCCATGCAGGGCCGTGACCGCATCACGCATCCTGTTTCTCCCCGTTGGGATCGTAAAACACCGGGCTGACAATGCGCGCTTTCACGCTGCTGCCGTCCAGTTTCGGGAATTCGATCACCTCGCCCATCCGGTCCGGGCCGCGCCGCACCAGCCCCATCGCGATGCCGCGTCCCAGCGTGGGCGAGAAATAGGTCGAGGTCACACGCCCTTGGGTGTTGCGCTGGCCATTGGCGTTGCGCCCGTCCGCCACCGCATAGGCCCCATCGGGGATTACCGATCCGTCCAGCGTTTCCAGACCGACCAGTTTCCAGCGGTCCGGGTCCACCATGCGCAGCCGTTCCTGCCCGCGCTTGCCGATGTAATCCGGTTTCTTCTTGGAAATCGCCCAATCAAGGCCAAGGTCCTGCGGGATCACGGTTCCATCCGTCTCGTCCCCGATCATGATGAAACCTTTTTCGGCCCGCAGCACATGCAGGGCTTCGGTGCCATAGGGGGCCGCGCCGTATTCAGCCCCGGCCGCCAGCAACGCGTCCCAGAAGGCGCGCCCCAGACTGACAGGCACGGCGATTTCATAGCTCAACTCACCCGAAAACGAAATCCGGAACACCCGCGCGGTGACACCGCCCAAGGTGCCTTCAGCCCAATTCATGAACGGCAACGCGGATTTTGACACATCCAGGCCGCCCAGTTTTTCCAGCACCTGCCGCGCCTTGGGGCCGACCACGGCAAACTGCGCCCAATGTTCGGTCACATTGGCGACATAGACCTGCAAATCCCACCATTCGGTTTGCAGCCATTCTTCAAGGTGTGCGTGGATCCGGTCCGCGCCCCCCGTGGTGGTGTGGCACAGGAAGGTGTCATCCGACATCCGCGCCACCACGCCATCGTCCGACAGAAAGCCGTTCTCGTTGCACATCAGGCCATAGCGGCAGCGCCCCACGGCCAGCGTGGACATCATGTTGGTATAGATCAGGTCCAGGAATCGCCCCGCATCCGGCCCCTTCACGATCAGCTTGCCCAGTGTCGAGGCATCCAGCAGACCGACCGCGCTGCGCACTGTCGTGATCTCGCGCCGCACCGCGTCCTGATGGGTTTCGCCCGCGCGCGGATAGCAATAGGGCCGCCGCCATTGCCCCACGGGTTCCCAATGGGCGCCTGCGGCCTCGTGCCAGTCATAGAGGCAAGTGCGGCGGATGGGCTGGAACACATCGCCCCGCGCCGCCCCGCCGATGGCCCCCATCGAAATCGGCGCATAGGGCGGGCGGAAGGTGGTGGTGCCGGTTTGCGGGATGGGCTGGCCCAGCGCGTCCGACAGGATGGCCAGACCGTTGATATTGGACAGCTTGCCCTGATCCGTGGCCATCCCCAGCGTGGTATAGCGCTTAGCGTGTTCGACAGATTGGTATCCCTCTTGCGCGGCCTGCTGCACGTCGCTGACCTTGACGTCGTTCTGGAAATCCAGCCAGGCCTTGGCGCGCAGTTTCGGCCCCGCGCCCTGCGGCATCATCCAGACCGGGGCCAATGCGGCCTCAAGCGGGGCATCAACCTGCCCGGTCGCCCCGGCATCCGCCAGCACCTCGGCCAGCGTCAACGCGCCATTGGCGGCCCCGGTGCAGGTGACAAAGCCCGCGCCGGTGTGATCCGTGGGCGGGCGCGCCGCGTCAGGGCGGAACATGGCGCGGTCCGCGTCCCAGATCAGCTTGCCGCCGCAATGCGACCACAGATGTACCACGGGGGACCAGCCGCCCGACATCGCGACCGCGTCGCAGGGGATGGTGTCCAGCACCGCGCCCTCGCCCGCCTGCGCGCAAACAGCGACGCCGGTGACGCGCTTGGTGCCCAGCACCTTGGCAATCGCGCGCCCGGTTTCGACGCGCAGGCCCGCTGCGCGGGCCTCGGCCATCAGCGCCCCGCCTCCGGCGGGGCGCGCGTCAAGGATGACCGGCACGGTCAGCCCCGCGCGATGCACCGCCAAGGCGGTGCGATAGGCGTCGTCATTGTTGGTCACGATCACCACACGGTCACCGGGCGACACGGCATAATGCGCGATGTAATCGCGCACGGCGCTGGCCAGCATCACGCCGGGAACATCGTTCCCGGCAAAGGACAGCGGGCGCTCGATCGCGCCGGTGGCGCTGATGATGCGCGTGGCGCGGATGCGCCACAGACGGTGGCGGGGGCCTTTGGCCCCCGGCCGATCATCCGCCACGGTTTCATGCGCCAGCACATAGCCGTGGTCGTAGACCCCCGCCACCATCACCTGTGTCCGGAACCGCACATTGGGCAGCGCCGCCAGTTCCGCCAGCGTGGCCGCGGTCCACGCCTCGGTGGTTTGCCCGTCGATGGTCCCGCCATCGACAGGGGCCCGCCCGCCCCAATGCGAGGTCTGTTCCAAAACCAGCACCCGCTGCCCCGCCCGCGCCGCCACCCGCGCCGCCTGCAATCCCGCGACCCCGCCGCCCGCCACGAGCACATCGCAAAAGGCGTGGAAATGTTCGTAGGTGTCGGGGTCGGCATCCTCGGGCGCGGGCGCGCGGCCCAGACCGGCGGATTGCCGGATGAACGGCTCATAGACATGTTTCCAGAACGCGCGCGGATAGAGGAACATCTTGTAATAGAACCCGGCGGTCAGGAACGGCGCGAACAGCCCGTTCACCGCGCCGATGTCATGGTCCAGCGAGGGCCAGACGTTCTGCGGCGTGGCCGTCAGCCCTTCGAACAGGGCAGTGGTCGTCGCGCGCTGGTTCGGTTCGTGCCGCGCACCGGTGCCGAGATTGACCAGTGCGTTCGGTTCTTCAACCCCCGCCGCCACGATACCGCGCGGGCGGTGATATTTGAACGACCGGCCCACCAGCATCCGGTTATTGGCCAGAAGCGCCGAAGCCAGCGTATCGCCTGCAAAGCCGCGCAGACCCGCGCCGTCAAAGGTGAAGCGCCGCGGTTTACTGCGGTCGATGCGGCTGCCGCCGGTGGCAAGACGGGTGCTCATGATTTGTGGCCTTTCATGGGCGGACAGCGCCGGGGCGCTGCCCCGGACCCCGGGATAGTTGGAAACCGAAGAAGCCGGGGTTTTTCATTTGGCGGCATGGGCGGATGTCGCGGCGGCGATGCGGTCAAGGATGTCCTGCGGCGGGCCGGATACCTGCGCGGGATAGGTGCCGAAGACTTGCAGCGTGGCGGTGTCGCGCGCGGCGTGGAACCATTTGCCGCAGCCAAAGACGTGCCGCCAGCGTTCGAAATGCACGCCCTTGGGGTTCTTGCGCGCGAACATGTAGGCGTCGAAATCATCATCCGACGAACCCGGGCCGAAGCGTTTCAGATGCGCCTCGCCGCCGGCGTGAAACTCGGTTTCCTCGCCCGCGACGCCACAATAAGGGCAGGTCAGGATCAGCATGGGGGGGCCCTCCGGGCGATCCGGGCGGGCCGCGCCAGATCGGTTGGCGATGGATTATTCGATGACGTAGACCGGCGCGGGCGGGGTGCGGGTGTCGGACAGTCCGCCTTGAGACGCGGCGCTGATGACCGCGACAAGGACCAGCGGCAGGGCGATGCCGAACAGGAACCCGGCCAGACGCGGGCCACCGCGCGCGGGGTCAAACAGGGCGCGGACGGTTTCAAGGCGGCGACGCATGGCAATTCTCCCGGCTGGTGGCAGATGGCACATAACCACCCTGCTGCGAAGATCAAGCGCCCGATACGCGGTGTGGCATGTGCGTGCGATGACGCCGTCCCTGGCCCCGGATGTCCCGGACGCGTCGGACGCGCCAGACGCGCCGGACGCGCCGGACGATCGGGCCTCCCCGGCACATGCCTGGGCTGGCGCGTTTTCCAACAGGCCGCCGTCAATGCGCCACCCCTGCCGCCACGCTTTCGTCGATGAACCGGCCCTCGCGGAAGCGGAACATGGTGAATTCCTCGGTCAGGGGGCTGTGGCCCTTGGCCATCAGTTCCGCCATCGCCCAGCCTGATCCGGGGATCGCCTTGAACCCGCCGGTGCCCCAGCCGCAATTGACGAAAATCCCCTCGACCGGCGTTTTCGACAGGATGGGCGAGCGGTCGCCGGTCATGTCCACGATCCCGCCCCATTGCCGCAGCATCTTGAGCCGCGACAGCATCGGGAATGTCTCGATCAGGGCGCGGACGGTTTCCTCGATATGGTGGAACGATCCGCGCTGGGTGTAGTTATTAAAGCCGTCGGTGCCGCCGCCAATGACCATCTCGCCCTTGTCGGATTGCGACATATAGCCGTGGACGGTGTTGGCCATCACCACGACATCCATCGCGGGTTTGATCGGTTCGCTGACAAGGGCTTGCAGGCAGAGCGATTCCACCGGCAGGCGGAAGCCCGCCATGCGCGCGGTTTCGCCGATGTGTCCGGCGGTCACGAGGCCCAGCTTGCCGCAGGCAATCGCGCCACGGGTGGTTTCCACGCCCGTCACGCGGCCTTGATCCGTGGTGATCCCCGTCACCTCGCAATTCTGGATCACATCCATGCCCATGTCCGAGCAGGCCCGCGCATAGGCCCAGGCCACCGTGTCATGCCGCGCCGTGCCGCCGCGCGGTTGCCACAGCGCGCCCAGCACCGGATAGCGCGGCCCGTCCAGCCGGATGATCGGCACCAGCTTCTTGACCTCGGCAGGCCCGATAAAGCGGGTTTCCACGCCTTGCAGCGCATTCGCGTGCGCGGTGCGCATATAGCCCCTCACCTCGTGTTCGGTCTGGGCCAGCATCATGACGCCGCGGGGCGAGAACATGACGTTCATGTTCAGGTCTTGGCTGAGGGTTTCATACAGCGAGCGCGATTTTTCATAGATCGCGGCAGAGGCATCCTGCAGGTAATTCGAGCGGATGATGGTGGTGTTGCGCCCCGTGTTGCCGCCGCCCAGCCAGCCCTTTTCCAGGATCGCCACATTGGTGATACCGAAATTGCGCCCCAGATAGTAGGCGGTCGCAAGGCCGTGCCCGCCTGCGCCGACGATGATCGCGTCATAGCGCGGCTTGGGCGCAGCATCGGCCCAGGCGCGGGCCCAGGTCTGGCCCCAGCCCATTTGCTGTGACAGGGCCTGACGCGCGACGGCAAAGACGGAATAGCGCTGCATCGGGGCTGGCCTTTCGAATCCGGGTGGTGCGTTGATAGGTGCCTTTACGCCGCAGCGCGGCCCCGCCCGCAAGCGTCGTTTCGCGCCCGTTTGCGACATCTGCGTGATTGACGCATCGACGCGGCGATTTGGCTCTTTTGTACGCAGCGCGGCGTCATTACATGGGCGCACGGAATGGGAGCGGACATGGACATCTTGGCCTTCTGGATCATCGCGGGCGGGCTGGCGTTGGTGGCGGTGTCGATCTTGGCGCGCGCGGCCCTGCGCGGGCATGATGCGGGCGAGGCCCCTGCCGCCTATGACATGCGGGTCTACCGCGATCAAATGCGCGAGATCGCGCGCGACATGGCGCGCGGGATCGTGACCGCGGACGAAGCCGAGCGGCTGAAATCCGAAATCGCGCGGCGGATATTGACGGCGGACGCCGCGCTGAAGACGCAAGAGGCGGGTGCATCCCCGACCGGTCCGGTGCGCGGGATGGTGATCATCGCGGGCGTGATGGTGGTCGCGGGCGCGCTGGCGGGGTATCAGTGGCTGGGGCAACCGGGCTATGGCGACCTGTCGCTGCAAGCCCGCATTGCCGCCGCCGAAGACGCGCGGCTGAACCGCCCCGCACAGGCCGAGGCCGAGGCGCAGGTGGCCGCCCTGCCGACCGCGCCGCGCGCGCAGCCGGATGCCGCCTATGCCGATCTGATGGACAAGCTGCGCCGCACTGTGGCGGACCGGCCCAATGACCTTGCCGGTCATCAGTTGCTGGCGCGCAACGAGGCCGCGTTGGGCAATTTCGCCGCCGCCTACAAGGCACAGGAGCGGATTCTGACGATCAAGGGCGATGGGGCCTCGGGGCAGGATTATCTGGATTACGCCGATCTGCTGATCCTTGCGGCGGGTGGCTATGTCAGCCCCGAGGCCGAGCGCGCCTTGTCCGCCGCGCTGACCCGCGATCCGCAGAATGGCGCGGCGCGCTATTACGTTGGGCTGATGATGGCCCAGACCGGGCGGCCTGACCGGGCCTTCACGCTATGGGACGGGTTGCTGCGCGCAGGTCCGTCGGATGCGCCATGGATCGGGCCGATCCGCGCGCAGATGCCCGAGATGGCGCAGCGCGCGGGGCAGTCGCGTTATGAGCTGCCGCCCGAAGCGCCCGCGCCTGCGGGTCCCAGTGCCGCCGACATCGCCGCTGCCGCCGACATGACCCCCGCAGACCAGCAGGCGATGATCCGGGGCATGGTCGATCAACTGGCCGGACGGCTGGCCGCTGATGGCGGCACCGCGGACGAATGGGCGCGCCTGATCGGGGCCTTGGGCGTGTTGGGCGACATGGACCGCGCCCGCGCCATCCTGTCCGAGGCGCGCGAGAAATTCCTGGGCCAGCCCGAGGCCTTGACACGCATCGAAGCGGCCGCGCGCAGCGGCGGCGTGATCCCGTGATCTGCGCCACCCCGCAGGATTTTGCCGCCGCCCTGTCGCCTTCGGGTGGGGTGATCGGCCTTGATCTGGGGACAAAAACCATCGGATTGGCATTTTCGGACGGGTTGCGCGGTGTGGCGTCGGCGGGGGAAACGCTGCGGCGCACCAAGTTTACCGAGGATGCGGCCCAGATCCTGACCCAGATCGCTGCGCGCGGCGTGGCGGGCATCGTGCTGGGCCTGCCGCTGAACATGGACGGATCAGAGGGGCCGCGCGCGCAATCCACCCGCGCCTTCGCCCGCAATCTGGAACGGCTGACCCCGCTGCCCATCGCGTATTGGGATGAACGCCTGTCCACGGTTGCCGCCGAGCGTGTGCTGATCGCGGCGGATATGTCGCGAAAACGTCGCGCCGAGGTGATCGACAGCGTGGCCGCAGGCTATATCTTGCAGGGTATGCTGGACCGGCTGGCCTATTTGCGGCGGACCGAATGTCAAAGAGGCGCGGATGACTGACCCCACTTCGACCGATGCGATCTGGCAGCGCGCCGAGGTCGAAAGCCCTTGCGTCAAGCAATGCCTGATCCATCCGGCGGCGCGGATCTGCGTCGGCTGTCACCGCAGCATCGACGAAATCACCGCATGGTCGCGGATGACACCCGAGGCGCGGCGCGCGGTGATGGCGGAATTGCCCGCGCGGGGTGCTACGCTGACGACGCGGCGCGGCGGGCGGGCGGCACGGCTGGCGCGCGACTGATCACAGCCAATCGGTGAGGCGCGGAAACAGCGGGCGGAAATACGCGATCAGGCGTTGCTTGGCCCCTCCGGCCTCCGCGTCGCGCCAGATGTCAATGCCGTGCAGCAGGTGCCGGTGCAGCAGGATCGCCCCGCCGGGGTCCGCGCGCACCGGCACGGGGGCAATCGTGTCGAACACTTCGCGGCGCGCGGCGACATAAGCGTCGGTCAGATCGACCGCGCCCGGATCACACGCACCGATGGCCCCGCGCAGCGCGTCACCCATGATCTGGTGACTGCCCGGCCAGACCAGAAGCGGGGCCGCGCGGCACCCATCCAGCGGCAGGCCAAGGATGAACCCATGCGGCTCGCGCAGGAACCGCCGCTTGGCGGGGCCTTCGGCCAACAACCCGTCCAGATGCGCCGCCCCCCGATCGCGGCGATAGCGAAAGCCCGCGTCCGTATCACCCGCATCGCGGCCCGGATAGCCGGGGAAAACGCCGGAAACCTGCGCCGGATGCCAAGTGGCGGGCGTGGGCACCATGTCCTGCCACGGCCCTTGCAAAGCAACCCCCGCCACCGATCCATCCGCCGCATTGGGAAGCGCATCCAGCCCCACGAACCATGTCCCGCCGTGGCGCATCTGCCCCGGCTGTTCCCGCCGCGCATCCAGCTCGGCCTGTGCCAAGGGCCGTGCGGCGGCAACCCAAGCCGTGACCTCGGGCACGGGCGCGAAAACGCAGACCCCGTTCTGATCCCAATCGGCCCGCTCAAAGCACATCGGCTGACCGCACCACCCGGACATCCTGCGGCAGGATCGCCGCCGCCGTGCCATCCACCAAAGCCACCACTGCGCCATCCAGCAGCACCTTTTGCGTGGGTGTCATGGCAAGCGGATCAACCGGTTCAATCGTCACGGCCAGCGCGCCAACATATGAAACCGGCACCAGAATCGCCACATTATCGACGCTGCGGTCGAAATCGCGGATGACCGGGGCTTGGTCAGCAGCGACCCAGGTGCCACTGACAAAGCTGTCCGCGCCGTCGCCACCCACCGCCGTGTCACCCGATCCCAGCACCAGTTGATCCGCGCCGTCGCCGCCGTCGAGGCTGTCGCGGTCGATGATGTCGGGGCGGCTGAACTTGCCGTCGAACGACCCGTCGAACACCCCGGTGATCACATCATCCCCCGCACCGCCCAGCAGCCTGTCCGCGCCCGCATCGCCTTGCAGCGTATCGTTGCCGACATTGCCCGCCACCGTATCGCTGCCGGTGCCGCCCAGGATCACATCATCATCCAGCCCGCCATTGATGATATCGGCATTGTCGCCACCCCGGATCAGATCGCGCCCGCCGTTGCCCTCCAGCGTGTCAAAGCCGCGCTCGCCTTCCAGCGTATCATCGCCCGCGCCCCCCGTCAGCAGGTCATCTCCCGGCCCGCCGTCCAGAAAATCATTCCCCGCCCCGCCTTGCAGGTCATCGGCGCCGTCGCGGCCATAAAGGCTGTCGTCGCCGCCCTCGCCCGCCAGCAGGTCATCGCCCGCCCCGCCATCGACGATGTCCAGATCATCGCCTGCCCGCAGCGTGTCATCGCCGCCAAGCCCGCTCAGCAGGTCCGTTCCCGCCGTGCCCATCAAGCTGTCCGTTGCCTCGGATCCCTCGATCAGATCAGGCGTCGCCGCCTCGATCTCTGCATTCACCCTGGACGAAATGATCGCCCCCAGGCCCAAAAGCCCGAACAACACCAGTAACACCGCCATGCGCCAACCCCCATCAGCTTGACGGATCGGTGCAACCTGCGTTCGTGCCTGTCAACCGGCCGTGCGGCGGGGGTTTCCGCAGATGATACAATGGCCGCCACTCTGGGGCAATACGCGCTGCCAAGCGCCAATCAGAACCCCATCGCCTTGCGCAGCATGTTCAAGGCCACCGCGATCAGGAACACCGCGAACACCCGCTTCAGCGGTTTCGGGTCCATCGCATGGGCGATCCGCACCCCCCAGGGCGTGGTGATCAGCGTCATCGCGATCACGATCACCAGCGCCACAAGGTTGATCGCGCCCACGGTATAGGGCGGGGCCTCGGTTACGGGCAGCAGCAGAAAGCCCAGCACCGACGGCACCGCGATCATCATGCCGAACCCGGACGCGGTCGCCACCGCGCGGTGAATGGGGGTGTTGTACAGCGTCATCAGCGGCACCCCGAAACTGCCGCCGCCGATCCCCATCAGCACCGACAGGAACCCCAAGAGCGGCGAAAGGATGGCCCGCGTGATCCCCTTGGGCATTTCCATCGCGATGCGCAGGTCGGCGCGGCCCAAGAGCAGCCACAGCCCGATCACCAGCCCCAGCACGCCGAAAATCGCCTGCAACGTGACCGATTTCAGGCTGGACGCGACGAACACCCCCGCCAGCGCGCCGATGCCGATCCCGATGGCCCAGCCCCGGATCACATCCCAATCCACCGCGCCCTTCTTGGCATGGCCGGACAGGGACCGCAGCGAGGTCACGATGATCGTCGCCAGCGAGGTCGCCAGACAGACCTGCATCAGTTGCGGCCCGTCATAGCCCAGCGTCTGGAAGGTGTAAAAGAACGCAGGCACCAGCACGATGCCGCCCCCCACGCCCAACATCCCCGCCAGCACGCCCGCAAACGCGCCGATCACCAGCAGCAACACCAGCATCTGTATCAGTAACCCCGTCTCGGGCATGCGCGCTCTCCCCTGTTCGCTGGCCTGTCATCTGGCCTGTCCGCTGCGGCTGGCATACACGGGCGGCGGGGCGAGTGCCACCCGTGGCGATGTGGCGCGCGGCCCGGTTCACATGACAGCCTCTTGCCAGTCCGCACCCCACCCGCCAAGGTTGCCGCGCCGATCCCCCGCCGGTCGCCCGGTGTGCCAAACCTTGAGCCTTTGCGCAGGAGCGCGTGATGACTGCCGCCGACGACGCCTACGCCGCCGCCCTGCAAGAAATCGCCCGCGTCAAGGCGGCGGGGGAGACGTCGCTCAGTCTTGATGCCGAAGCCTATCGCGCCCTGACCACCATCCCGCCCCAGATCGCGGACATCCCCGGACTCTGGAAGGTTGATCTCGACTCCACCCAAGTCACCGACCTGACCCCGCTGCAGGGCCTGACCGGGTTGACGGACCTCACCCTCACCCAGACCGGGGTCACCGACCTGTCCCCGCTGCGGGGCCTGACCGGGTTGACGGTCCTCGACCTCGACCACACCAGGATCACCGACCTGACCCCGCTGCGGGGCCTGACCGGGTTGACGGACCTCACCCTCAACCAGACCGGGGTCACCGACTTGACCCCGCTGCGGGGCCTGACCGGGTTGACGGGCCTCTGGCTCAACCAGACCAAGGTCACCGACCTGTCCCCGCTGCGGGGCCTGACCGGGTTGACGCGCCTCTGGCTCGACCAGACCGGGGTCGCCGACCTGACCCCGCTGCGGGGCCTGACCGGGTTGACGGAACTTTTCCTTGGCCAGACCGCGGTCACCGACCTGACCCCGCTGCGGTTGCTGACAAATTTGGAAACGCTTGCTATCGACCGGACACACATTTCCGATGTCTCGTCACTCGCAGAACTAAAAGCGCTTAGGAACCTCGATTTAGAGAGGTCCGATGCAGTGGACCTAAGGCCGATAATAAAATGCTATGGATTGCTATCTCCAATTTTGTTCGGTCTAAATTTTGTTAAGTGTTCTGCGACAGAGAGGGACGCCAGATTAGCCGAACTATCAGCTATTGGGGACCCGGAAATTCGCGCCCGCGAAACGCTGGCCTATCTGAACACCCTGCCGCCGTGGCCGGACCCCTATACCCCCCGCGCCACCCCCGACGGCAGCCCGCCACGCCCCATCGGGCCGGAAACGACAGTGGCAATTCCAGAACCAATCCTTGCGCCTTTGCAGATCGAAGAACGCGATGGCCGTCTGAGCCCGATCCTGCCCGGCGATGCCTTGGATGACAGTGGCAGGGTTCTGGCGCGCGAAGGTTGGGAAGCGTTGCGGGATTACCTTGACGATTTGGCCGATCTGCGTCCCCGGATCGTTAACCAGACCCCTATGCTGGCCCGCGCCTTGACGCGGTTTGAAACGGCCTTGGGTCAAAGTTATGAAAACGCGCGGCCCATTGCTATGGGCACGCATGGGCAACACGTCATCGCGCAGGCGGGTGTCGCGGGCGAGACGATGGATACCGACGATGCCACGGCGCTGCGGTCTTTTGCAGTTGCCATCGGCATATTTCTGGAACGTTTCCCGGAATGGCGGGACTATCGCGACGCGGCCCCCTTGCCGCCGGTCGATCCTGCCAAAGCCGCCGAGGCTTTGGCCCAGTTCGACAGCGTCGCGAACGAAGCCGCCAAACACCCCGACGAGATCGCACCCGAAATTGCGCAATCACTAAAGGATCAAGTGTCAGCGGTCCGCGATATGCCGGATGATCCGGTCGCTAGACGCGGCATACTCGATTCGACGCAGAATTTCCTGTCCGAAGCTGCGCGGGTGTCCATTCGTTGGGTCAAGACAGAGACAAAAGACGTCGTCAAACTCGTTTGGAGTGAACTGAAGAAAACTGCGACCAAAGGGCTGGTTGTTGCGATTCTGGATATCTGGGCGACCAAAGCGACTGGACTGAAATTTTTGGCGGCGACATTCCCAGAACAATTCGGATGGCTGCTGCCTTTTCTCAAGTTGCTGGGGCTGTAACCCCTCACCCCACAGCCACCCGCTCCGCCTCTGTCATCACCGCCTCCAGCGCCTGTTCCACCAGCGCCACGCCTGCCCCGTCCAGATGCGCGCCTTCGGACAGCACGCGTTTCCAGGCGCGCGCGCCGGGGCAGGCATAGAACAGCCCCAGCATGTGGCGCGTGACCTGATGCAGGCGGCCGCCCGCGTCCAGATGCGCGGCAATATAGGGCAGCATGGCGCGGGCGGCGGTTGCGGGGTCGGGCCAGCGCGCCTCCCACCACAGCGCCGCATCGGCCCCGCCCAGGATCACCCAGGGCTGGTGGTAGGCCGCGCGCCCGATCATGGCGTGGTCGAACCCGTCGGCCAGAAAGCCTTGCGCCTGATCCAATGAGGTGATGCCACCGTTGATCCCCATCTCGATCCCCGGAAACCGCGCGCGCATGGCGCGGACAAGGTCATAGTCCAAAGGCGGGATCTCGCGGTTTTCCTTAGGCGAGAGGCCCGCCAGCCACGCCTTGCGGGCATGCACCGTGACACCCGCCGCGCCGGCATCGGCCACCCGCGCGATGAAATCGGGCAAAACCTGCGTGGGGTTCTGGTCATCCACCCCGATGCGACACTTGACTGTCACCGGCACCTGCACGGCGGCCACCATCGCCGCCACACATGCCGCCACGCGCGGCGCGTCGCGCATCAGCACCGCGCCGAACGTGCCCGACTGCACCCGGTCGGACGGGCAGCCGCAATTCAGGTCAATCCGCGCATAGCCTGCGCCCTGCCCCAGCGCCGCCGCCGCCGCCAGTTCCGCAGGATCGGACCCGCCCAGTTGCAGCACCACCGGGCCTTCGCGCGCGTCATGGTCCAGAAGGTGCACCGCGCCCCCCCGGATCAGCGCGGCAGAGGTGATCATCTCGGTATACAGCAGCGCATGGCGGCTGAGCGTGCGGTGAAACATCCGGCAATGGCGGTCGGTCCAGTCCATCATGGGCGCGACGGACAGGCGGATGGGCAGGGTCATCTGGGCATCAGGATCAAGGTCAGGCATGCCCGCGATGTGACGCCATCCGTCCCCGAAAGCAAGCGCGGCAGGGTGTGGCCGACGGCCTGCAGCTCTGCTAGATCGCGCGTGACACAACAGCGGAGCGCACCTTGGCCCCTTCTTACCCCACGGCCTTCGCGATCCCCGGCGATATCACCGCGCTGACGGGCGGGTATCTGTATGACCGCCAACTGTTCGACGAACTGGAACGGGCGGGGCGCGCGATGCGGCTGATCCGGCTGGCTGACAGCTTTCCGTTTCCGACAGCGGCGGACATGGCGGCGGCGTTCGATCTGTTGCGGGCGCTGCCGCAGGATTGCCCGGTGATCATCGACGGGCTGGCGTTCGGGGCGATGGCCACCGCTGGTGTGGCCGGGATCACGGCCCCCATCGTGGCCTTGGTGCATCATCCACTGGCGTTGGAAAGCGGGTTGCCCGCAGCCGATCAACAACGGCTGTGGCAGACCGAGCGCGACAACCTGCGCCATGCGCGGCAGGTCATCGTGCCCAGCCCGCATATCAGGACCGTGCTGGTGGACCAGTATGACGTGCCCGCCGATTACATTCATGTCGCGGTGCCGGGGGTGGTGAGGACAGCGCGGCGCACGCCCGCGCAGACCGCCCGCCCGCTGATCCTGTCGGTTGGCATCCTGCACCCGCGCAAGGGGCATGACGTGCTGATCGCCGCGCTGGCGCGGATCGCGGATCTTGATTGGCAGGCGGCCATCGTCGGCAGCCCGTGGGAACCGGGATACCGCGACGTGTTGCAGGCGCAGATTGACGGGCTGGGCCTGTCGGACCGGGTCACATTGATGGGGCGGGTGTCGGATGCGGTGCTGGCCGATCTTTATGCGCAGGCGCGGGTTTTTGCGCTGGCGACGCGGTTCGAGGGCTATGGCATCGTGTTCGCCGAAGCGCTGCTGGCCGGGTTGCCGATCGTGACCTGCCGCGCAGGCGCGGTGCCGGACACGGTGCCTACGGACGCGGGTCTGCTGGTGCCGGTCGGGGATGATGCGGGCTTTGCCGCTGGGCTGCGGCGGGTGTTGACGGACGCTGATGTGCATTCGGCGATGGCCACGGCGGCGGCGCGGGCCGGGGACAGCCTGCCAAGCTGGGCGGATAACGCGCGGATTGCCGGGGCGGCGCTGGACGCGGCCATGACGGGGATGCGCCCATGACGGATCACGCGCAGGATGCCGCCGATCTGGCGCTGGCGATTGACGCGGCCCGTGCTGCAGGCGCGATTCTGTTGCGGCATTGGGCGGCGCGGGGCGACCTTACCGTCACGTCCAAACGCGCGGGCGATTTCGTGTCGCAGGCGGATGTCGCCGCTGAAACCTGTCTGCGGGAGATTTTGCTGGGCGCGCGTCCCGGCGATGGCTGGCTGGGCGAGGAAACCGGGGCGATCTCTGCGCCCCGCTGCTGGATTGTCGATCCGCTGGACGGCACCACCAATTTTCTGCGCGGCATCCCGCATTGGGCCTTGTCCATCGCGCTGGAGGTCAACGGCACCCGCCGCGCCGGCGTCATCCTTGATCCGGTCAAATCCGAGCTTTTCGCGGCCACGCGGGGCGGCGGCGCGACCCTGAACGGCGCGCCGATCCGGGTGGCGGGCACGGCCACCCTGCGGGATGCGCTGTTCGGCACCGGCATTCCGTTCGGCGGCATGGCGCATATCGACGCCCATTCCGCTGATATCGCGCGGCTGATGCCGCATTGTGCCGGGGTGCGCCGTTTTGGCGCAGCCGCGCTGGATCTGGCCTATGTCGCGGCGGGGCGATTGGACGGGTTCTGGGAACGCACCCTGCGGCCCTGGGATATCGCGGCGGGGCTGGTCATTCTGGCCGAATCCGGCGCGCGGATCGCGGCATTGGACCCCGACGACCACCCCGAACGCTCGGGCACCGTGGTCACCGCCACGCCCGCGTTGTTTGATGCCTTTGCGGCGCGGTTGCGATGACGCCTGCCCCGATGCAATACTATCATAAGTTGTTCACCGCCCCATCATAATCCCTTGTCATATGCGGCGGCGACACGGACAGCGGGTATGCCCCGCGCACAGAGAAGTTATCGCCGAAGTTATCGCCGCGGCCTTGTCAAATTGGGCGCGGTTCTAGGTTTGGTTAGGGCTACGGAAATGGTAGGCAAATGAACAGCTTGTTGTCGGGTTACAAGACGTTGATGGCGCAAAGCTCGGCTTTGGCGCCGCTGGCGATCGAGCGGGTGATGCGGGTCAAGGGCGATGTGCGGCTGGGTGTGCCGGTGGTGCTGACCACCAAGGGGCAGTCTGCGCTGGTCGTGGCCATCGAAATGCTGACGCCAGACCGGTTCGATGCGCTGACCGCTGCGGGACGCCGCGCCGATATCGCGTTGACCCGGCACCGCATGGCGGGGCTTGGACTGGCAGATTTGCCCGCGGCCGAGGTCTGGGGCATGGCCCTTCCGGTGGATGCGACGCTGCATTGGGTCAACGCGCTGGCAGATCCGGCGATCAGCGTCGTGGCGACGGTGACAGACCGCAAGGGTGCGCCACTGACCGCGCCCTTTGCCGGAGATACGATCTGTAAGGCCGCCATCGCGCTGGCCAAATCGGCGCAACTGCTGCCCGCAGCCCTGGTGGTGCCGCTGGATGGCAATCTGACCGAGGCATTGCAGCACGGGCTTTGCATGATCGACGCGGGCGAGGTGTTGGCGGAACTGGCGGCAGAGCGGTTCCAGCATCATGTGTCCACCGCGCGTCTGCCGATGGCGCATCATCATTCTGGCCGTGTGCATGTGTTCCGCCCCGATGATGGCAGCGTCGAACATTACGCGATTGAAATCGGCGCGCCTGATCTGACGCGCCCGGTGTTGGTGCGGCTGCATTCCGCCTGCTTTACCGGCGACGTGATGGGCAGCCTGAAATGCGACTGCGGCGCGCAGTTGAACGCAGCCTGCGCGGCGATGGCCGAGGCGGGGGGCGGGGTTCTGTTGTATCTGAACCAAGAGGGGCGCGGCATCGGCATGGCGAACAAGATGCGCGCCTATGCCCTGCAGGACACCGGGTTCGACACCGTCGAGGCCAACAACCACCTTGGCTTTGACGATGACGAACGCGATTTCCGCAACGGGTCGGCGCTGCTGCGGCAACTGGGCATCGCGACGGTGCGGCTGATGACCAACAACCCGGCCAAGGTGGCAATCCTGCAGGCGCAAGGCATCACCGTGACGGAACGTGTCCCGCTGCAAGTCGGCAAGACCACGGTCAACGCGCGCTATCTGGCGACAAAGGCGGCGAAATCGGGACACGTCCTGGCATGACCGCAACCGCGCTTTGGTGCGTGTCACCCGGCGTAGCGGAATTGCGCGCAGGCGCCATGGGCGACGGCGTGGCGGTGACCACGCTTTTCACCGGGATCAGCCGGGGCACTGAACGGCTGGTGGCAGCGGGCAAGGTGCCGCCGTCCGAACATGACCGCATGCGCGCGCCGTTCATGGAGGGCGCGTTTCCGTTTCCGGTAAAATACGGCTATTGCAACGTGGGCCGCGTCACGGATGGCGCGCGGGCGGGTCAGATCGTGTTCACGCTTGCCCCGCATCAGACGCAGTTCCGGGTGCCCGAAGCGTTTCTGACCCCCCTGCCCGCCGCCCTGCCGCCCGAACGCGCCATTCTGGCCGCCAACATGGAAACCGCGCTGAACGTGCTGTGGGACAGCGGCGCGGGCGCGGGCGACCGGATTGCCGTGGTCGGCGCGGGCGTGGTGGGCGCGCTGACGGCGACCTTGGCGGCGGGCCTGCCGGGGGCGGATGTGACGCTGATCGACATCAACCCGAACCGCGCGCGCCTTGCCGCCGCGCTTGGCCTGCGCTTTGCCGCGCCTGACGCCGCGCCGCAGGATTGCGATGTGGTCATCCATGCCAGCGCAAGCGCGGCTGGCCTGAACCTTGCGCTGACGCTGGCGGGGCAGGAGGCGACCGTGGTCGAGGCAAGCTGGTATGGCGATACGCCCGTGCCCGCGATGCTGGGTGGCGCGTTCCACAGCCGCCGCCTGCGGCTGATCGCATCCCAAGTCGGCCATATCCCCCCCGCCCGCGCGCCGCGCTGGACCTATGCCCGCCGGATGGCCACGGCGCTGGACCTGCTGACGGATGCCCGCTTTGACGCGCTGATCTCGGGCGAGACGGCGTTTGCCGATTTGCCCGGCGTATATGGCGATATACTCGCCGCCCCCGACACCCTATGCCATCGCATCAGATACTGACATCACAGCCCAAAGGAACACCCATGTACGCCGTCGAAGTCCGTGACCACATCATGATCGCCCATTCCTTTCCGTCGCCGCTGTTCGGCCCGGCGCAAGGCGTGCATGGCGCGACATTCACCGTTGATGCCGCATTCTTTGCCGATGACATCGACGCACATGGTCTGGTGGTGGATATCGGGCTGGCGATTACCGCCTTGGCAGAGGTGCTGGAACCGCTGCGCTACAAGCAACTGGATGATGTGGCTGAATTCAAAGGCATCTTCACCACGACCGAGTTTCTGTCGGGACACATCTTTCGCGCCTTGGCCGACAAGGTCCGCGCCGGTGATCTGAACGACGCGGGCCGGGTCAAACGGTTGCGGATCACGCTGCACGAAAGCCATCTGGCGCGCGGCTGGTTCGAAGCGGCGATCTGAGCGATGGGATTTTCCGCCGCATGGCTGGCGCTGCGTGAACCTGCCGATCTGGCGGCGCGGGATGCCGGGTTGCTGGCCGCCGCCGTGCAGGCCGCAGGCCCCGCGCCCATCATTGTCGATCTGGGCTGCGGCACCGGATCGACGCTGCGGGCGTTCCAGCCGCATCTGACGACCAACCCGACCTGGCGGCTGGTCGATGCCGATCCCGCGCTGCTGGATCGGGCCGCGCTGTTGGCGGGGCCGGATGTGGCGCTGCACCAGTTGGATTTGCGGCGGATCGACGATCTGCCGTTTGACGGCGCGCAGCTTGTGACAGCCTCGGCGCTTCTGGACCTGTGCGCGCGGGATTGGGTCGTGGCGCTGGCGGACCGGCTCGCGCGGATGTCATTGCCGTTTTACGCGGCCCTCACCTATGATGGTGTGATGACATGGACCCCCGCAGACCCCGATGATGCCGCTGTGACCGCCGCGTTCAACACGCATCAGCGCGGCGACAAGGGGTTCGGCCCCGCGCTTGGTCCCGATGCGGCGGATGTGTGCGCCGAGATTTTCAGCGCCGCCGGGTTCCGCGTGATGCAGGCCGAAAGCCCCTGGCACTTGGCAGAGGCAGATGCGGCCTTGCAGGCGGACCTTGTCACCGGCATCGCCGCTGCGGCCACGGAAGCGGGCCATGACGCCACCGCCTGGGGCGCACGGCGCGCTGCGGCGGCGGCGGCGACGCTGTGCCATATCGGGCACCGCGATTTTCTGGCCCTGCCGATCAAGGGCTGAGCGCATGTTATCGGTCCAGATCCCCGACCCGGACCACGCAGGCTCTGTGCATAACGTCACCGTCACGCCAGCCGTCTGGGACCGGATATTGGCGATGCGGGCGGGGTACGCCTGCGGCTGTTGCGGCGATTGGTCGGCGGGGGAACGCAGCGCGCTGGCGCTCTATGGTCCGCTGGCGCGGCGCGATCTGGGGCCGATGACCGTGGCGCAAATCGGCCAATCGCTGGACGGGCGCGTGGCCACGCACCGGGGCGATGCGCGCGATGTGTCGGGGCCGGACGGTCTGGCACATCTGCACCGGATGCGGGCGATGGTGGATGGCGTTGTGATCGGTGTCGGCACCGCCCTGCATGACGATTCGCGCCTGACGGTGCGGTTCTGCGCCGGCACCAACCCCGCGCGCATTGTGATCGACCCCAAGGGTCGCCTGCCCGACAGCGCCAAGATGCTGTGGGAGGATGGTGCGCGCCGCCTGATCATTCAGGCCGTGGACCGCCCCCGCGCCGCAGGCATCGAGGTGCTGCGCCTTCCGCTGGTCGATGGCCAGTTCCAGCCGCAGGCGATCATCGCCGCGCTGCACGGGGCCGGGTTGACCAGCCTGTTGATCGAGGGCGGCGGCATCACCATCGCCAGTTTCCTTGAGGCGGGTCTGCTGACCCGGCTGCATATCGCGGTGGCACCGCTGTTGATCGGCGGCGGGCAGGCGGCGCTGACCCTGCCGGTGCAGCGCGACAAGCTGGCCGATTGCATCCGGCCCGCGACGCGGGTGTTCGGGCTGGGATCGGATGTGGTGTTCGACTGCGGGCTGACGGCGGCGGCGCATCTGGCCACGCGGCCCGCGCATCCGGCGTCCTAGTCCTTGCGCAGAGCCTGATCCATCTCGCGCGTCAGCTCGTCCGGGTCGGGTTCCGCCGCTGACGGCACTGCATAGCCCCCGGTCAACCAGCGGCCCAGATCGACATCGGCGCAGCGGCGCGAACAGAACGGGCGGTATTTCTGCGCATCCGCCGGGGCCATCTCAGTGCGCGCCTTGCCGCAGATCGGACAGGTCATGACAGCGCATCCCCGATAAGGTCCGCAAGCGGCAGCCGCACCCGGTGACGTTGCAATTCGTAATTGCCCAACGGCGTCCAGCCCGCCAGCACGGTTTCCACGGAATCGCTGCGAAACGCCGCCTTCAGCGATACCTCGAAGGTGCGGCGGTCCTTTTTCGGCAGGGGCGCAAGGTCGATCATCACGATCCCGCCAAGGCCCCGCAGCCTTAACTGGCGCGGCAATTCGCGCGCGGCGTTCAGGTTGGCCTTCAACGCGGCGGCGGGCGAGGTGTCCATGCCGGTGTTCACATCCACCGCGATCAGCGCGCGGGTGGCCTCGATCACCATCGTGTGACCATGCGGCAGGTCCACCGCGGGGGCCAACGCCTCGGCCAGCGCGTCCAGCACGCCATGCGTGGCGAAACTGCCCGGCGCGGTGATCACTTCGGCGGCTTCCGTCCATTCCCGCCATGCAAGAACATGAGGCCCGTCGCCTTCGGTCAGCGCCTCGGGGTCGCCATCGCGGTCAGCAAGGATGGCCGTGGCCAGATCAGCCATCGCGCGGATATCCTCTGTGACCGCGTCCGGGTCCGCGCCTTCGCAAGAGGTGCGCAGGATCAGGCCCGCGTCTTCCATGTCGAACGCATCGGTGGCCAGATCCAGCAGCGCCGCGCGCGCCGCTTCATCGCGCAAGGACCGCGAGACGTTGATACCGGGGGCACCGGGCGTGACGATGGCAAAGCGGCTTTTGAACATCAGCCGTTCGGTGACAGGCGGGGCCTTGCCGGGTTCGGCATGGCCCGACACCTGCACCAGAATGGGCTGGCCGGGGGATAACCCCTTGACCTGCCGCAGGAACATCGGCCCCGCAGGCGTGGCGACAAAGACCCCGCCCTGGCCCTTTTGCGGCTTGTCCACCTTGGCCCGCAGGATCGCCCCCACGCGCGGGCCATCGGCATCGACAAAGATATCCTGCAACCGCCCGTCCACCATCAGGGCCGCCGCCTCGCGCCCCGCGATGTGATCAAGGATGATTTGTCGACCCTTCATTCAACTCTCCAAACCGGCCAACCCGCCGCCGTCAACAGCACCGCCGTTTCCGCCAGCGGCAGGCCCATGATGCCGGTATAGCTGCCTTCGATCCACGGGATGAACGCGCCCGCAGGCCCCTGGATGCCATAACCCCCGGCCTTGCCCTGCCAATCGCCGGACGCCAGATAAGTGTTCAATTCCACATCCGACAGCCGTTTCATCCGCACCGCGCTTTCCGAGGTGCGCGCCCAGACCTGCGCGCCGCGCCGCACCACGACCGCGGTGATCACGCGGTGCCGCCGGCCGGCAAGGGCCACCAGAAACGCCGCCGCCTCGCCCGCATCGCGCGGTTTGCCGAGGATGCGGCGGCCAAGCGCCACGGTCGTATCGGCGCAGATCACCACATCGTCAGGGTCGGCCACCACGGCCGCCGCCTTTTCCGCCGCGATCCGTTCGCAATAGCTGCGCGGGATTTCGCCCCGGCGCGGGTCTTCGTTGATGTCGGGGGGCAGCACGGCGTCTGGCACAACGCCCAAAACCGCCAGCAGCTCGCGCCGCCGGGGGCTGGCTGAACCCAAGATCAGCCTCATGTTACTTGAAGCGATAGTTGATGCGGCCCTTGGTCAGGTCATAGGGGGTCATCTCGACCTGCACCTTGTCGCCTGCCAGAACGCGGATGCGGTTCTTGCGCATCTTGCCTGCGGTATGCGCGATGATCTCATGGCCATTCTCAAGTTCGACCCGGAACGTCGCGTTCGGCAGGAGTTCCTTAACGACACCGGGGAATTCGAGAGTATCTTCTTTGGCCATGGTCACTCCGTTCATTGCAGCCCGCCCATTGCGAACCTGAGGGCTAGATGCGCCCGGAGAGGTGCTTTTTCAAGGGAAATGTGTATCAGGTGCCTTTCGCCCCCCGGCGGCGCGGGTCAAGATGGGCGGGTAAACCCCGGAGTATGCCATGCCCTCGTTTCTAGTCCCGGCGTTGTTGCTGATCTTTGGCTGTCAACTGGCGGGCGAGGTGATGGCGCGCGGGGCTGGTCTGCCGGTTCCCGGTCCGGTGCTGGGGCTGGTGTTCCTGCTGTTGGCGATCACGCTGTCGGAACGGTTGCGCGACATGGTGCGTCCCGTGGCCCAGGGCATCCTGGTGCATCTGTCGCTGTTGTTTGTGCCCGCAGGCGTTGGCGTGGTGGCACATCTGGGGCTGTTTGCCGCACAGGGCGCTGTGCTGGCGCTGGCGCTGGTGGTATCCACGGTGGCGGCGATTGTCGTCGGCGCGCTGACATTCACCGTGGTCGCGCGATGGACGGGCAACAGGGATGAGTGATTTTCGCCTCTGGTCCTATCTTGCCTCCGGGCCGCTGCTGTGGCTGTGGGTGACGCTGTTGGCCTATTGGATCGGCGACGCGCTGTTTCGCGCCAGCGGGCGGCGACCCTGGGCCAATCCGGTGCTGATTGCCGTGGCGTTGATCGCGGTGGGGTTGCAGGCCACAGGCACGCGGTATGAAACCTATTTCGACGGCGCGCAGTTCGTGCATTTCCTGCTGGGGCCTGCGACCGTCTGTCTGGCGCTGCCATTGCAGGCGAACCTTGCGCGGGTGCGGCGCGCGGCGTTGCCGGTCGCGGCGGCGCTGCTGGCGGGGTCCGTGACGGCGATTGTGACCGCATTGGGGGTGGCATCCCTGCTGGGCGCGGGGCCGGATACCCTTGCCGCGCTTGCGCCAAAATCCGCCACGGCCCCCGTCGCCATCGGCATTGCCGAAGGGTTGGGCGGTGATCCGACGCTGACGGCGGTGCTGGTGCTGTTGACGGGCATGATCGGCGCGGTGGTGGTGACACCCTTGCTGAACGCGCTGGGGTTCACCGATTGGCGCGCGCGCGGGTTGGCCATCGGGGTGGCCGCGCATGGCATCGGCACCGCGCGGGCGTTTCAGGTGCATGAAACGGCGGGGGCGTTTGCATCCCTTGGCATGGGGCTGAACGCTGTGCTGACCGCACTCATCGCACCCATGATCCTGCGGCTGTTCTAGATGGTCAGCGCGGATCGCCCCAGCGCGCGGTCAACTGCCGGATGATCTCGTCGCGCACGGCGCGATAGGCGTCCAGCCGCGCGGCGCGGCCCTCGCCCTGCCCGGTCGGGTCCGGGATCGGCCATTCAACCACCTCGGTGGCAAAGCCGCGCGTCAGGTCGCGGGCCCGTTCCGCCGACCGCGGCGACATCGCCACGATCAGATCGAAACTGGACAGCGCATCACCCAACTGGCCGATTTCATCGAAACTGCGCGAGCGGTGGCGGGCGAGTTCGACGCCCAATTCCTCGCAGACCGCGATGGAAAACCCGTCGATCTCCATGTCGTTCATGACGCCTGCGGATTGGACATAAGTCGCAGGGCCATAGAATTTCTTCATGATGCCTTCGGCCATCGGCGACCGCACCGCGTTGTGATCACAGCAAAACAGCACCGATTGCGGCAGCGGCATGGGTGAAGGCGGGGTTTGCGTCACGCGCCGCTCCCGAAATGCAGCACGCAGATCAGCGTGAACAGGCGGCGCGCGGTGTCGGTGTCGATCACCGCCTTGCCGTCAAGACGTTCCTGCAACACCCGCGCGCCTTCGTTGTGGATGCCGCGCCGCGCCATGTCGATGGTTTCGATCTGGCTGGGGGGCAAGTTCTTGACCGCGTCGTAATAGCTTTCGCAGATCGCCCAGTAATCCTTGACCACTTGGCGGAACGGCGACAGCGACAGGTGAAATTCCGCCGCCTTTTCCGCGCGTTCGGTGGTGATGTCGAATACCAGCCGCTTGTCGCGGATCGCCAGACCCAGCTTGTAAGGCCCGTCAGGGGCCGCGCGCCCGTCACGCGCTGGCAGGTCAAAGGCGTTTTCTTCGATCAGATCGAACATCGCGACGCGGCGTTCCTGTTCGATTTCCGGGGTGGGCGGCGGCAGGCCGCTGTCATCAAGGTCGATCTGGCAGATGCGGGAGGGTCTGGGCGGCATCGGGAAGGTCACTTTTCAGTTACGCGCCCGATGGATATCCGAAGCCCCGGCGCGGTGCAACGACCGCAGAGGGGGGCGCTGCCCCCCGGCTTCGCCGCCCCCCGGAGTATTTCGGGCAAGATGAAAGGGATCAGCGGTTCAGCTTGTCCAGCCGCGCGCGCACCGACAGGCCATGCGCGGTCAGGCTTTCGGCCTTGGCCAGCGTTTCGGCGGCGGGGCCGATGGCGGCGAGCGCGTCAGGCGTCATGCGGGCCATGGTGGTGCGTTTCAGGAAATCCAGCACATTCAGACCAGACGAGAACCGCGCCGAGCGCGCCGTGGGCAGCACATGGTTCGGCCCGCCGACATAGTCGCCGATGGCCTCGGGTGTCCAGGCGCCCAGAAAGATCGCGCCGGCATGGGGGATCTGGGCGGCCAGGGCTTCGGGGTCGGCGACCATCAGTTCCAAATGTTCGGCGGCGATGCGGTTGGCCAGCGTCGCGGCCATGGTCAGGTCGGGCACGGTGACGATGGCGCCGTAATCGCGCCAGCTTGCGCCTGCGATGGCGCGGCGCGGCAGGGTTTGCAAATGACGTTCGACAGACACGCTGACCGCGCGGGCCAGATCGGGCGATGTGGTGATCAGAATGGATTGCGCGCTTTCGTCATGTTCGGCCTGGGACAAGAGGTCCAGCGCGATCCAGTCGGGGTCATTATCCGCATCCGCAATGATCAGGATTTCCGACGGCCCCGCGATCATGTCGATGCCGACACGGCCGAACACGCGGCGCTTGGCGGCGGCGACATAGGCGTTGCCGGGGCCGGTGATCTTGTCCACCGGGGGGATGGTTTCCGTGCCGTA
>CAMCVS010000016.1 GCA_945881965.1 Paracoccus haematequi
GGCAACAGCATCACCACGCTGGACGCAGCCGAAGTGGCCCGCTGGAAAGAGAAATCCCAGCCGGTCGTGGACCGCTGGGTCGCCGACATGGACAAAAAAGGCGTCGACGGCAAGGCGCTGATCGAACAGGCCAAGGCGCTGATCGTCAAGCACGGCGGGTGATATCAGCCCATTCCGGGGGCCGCTAACCGCGGCCTCCGGAACAGCTTTACCCCACCCGAACCCCCTTCGACCATACGCCGCGCACCACCGGTGTGCCGTTTTCCAGCCGCCGGAACCGCATCAGATCGGCCCACAGACCCGTGGCCAAGGCCCCCCGGTCCGCCAGACGCGCTGCCCGCGCGGGTGCCGCTGTGACTGTCGCGATCCCGCGCGCCATGTCGCCCCACAAATCGCCCAGCATGACCGCGCCCAGCAGCAGCGATGCCGGCACGTAATCCGACGACAGGATGTCCAATAGGCCCATCTCTGCCAGCTCTTTTGCCGCCACGTTGCCGGAATGCGACCCGCCGCGCACCAGATTGGGCGCGCCCATGATGTTGGCGATGCCGGCGGCGTGACCGGCCTCTGCCGCCTCGACCGTGGTCGGAAATTCCGCCACAGTCACGCCATAGCCCGCCGACACCGCCACCTGGCCCGCGTCCGTGTCGTCATGGCTGGCCAGCACAGCGCCGAAACGCTGCGCCGCCTCTACTGCCGCCGCCTCATGCGCCGCACCATAGCGGTCGCGCAAGCCTTGCAGATGCGCGATATGCTCCAGAAATTCGACATCATTCAGTCCATGCTTGCCCTGCACATAGGCTGCCAGCTTGGTCACATCGCGGAATTGCCGCTGCCCCGGCGTGTGATCCATCAGGGATACGATACCCACGCGGTCCTCGGGGCCGAATTCGGCCAGTTCCTCGGCCAGCGTTTCCGAACAGACTTCGGCGCGCAGATGCAGGAAATGGCTGATCCGCAGCGCGCCCGCCGCCCGCATGTCCAGCAGTTCGGTGGCCAGCGGGCGGGCATAGCGGCCATAGCGCGACCGCCCGGAATTGATCGACCCCACCCGCATCGCGTCGAACACCGTGGTGATCCCCACCGAAGCCAGTTCGCCGTCATGCGCGATGATCGCCGCCGCATGGGGCCAATCCACCTTGGGGCGCGGCTGCATGTGGCGTTCCAGATTGTCGGTGTGCAATTCGACCATGCCGGGGGCCAGATAATCGCCGTCGGCATCCACCGTCATGGCGCGCGAGGTGCCGCTGTCGATCTCGGCGATGCGCCCGTCGCGGATCACCAAGGTGCCGGTCTGCACCCGGTCGGCCAGCACCAATCGGGCATTCCCGATCACGATTTCCTGTGTCATGTCGTTGTTATCCTTGCCTGCGATGCGATGCCCCCAAAAGGAGACGCGCGATGAATGTCACTGGGGGCTATGCCCGTTATGCGTTGTATTACACGCCCCCCGCCGGTCCGCTGGCCGTTGCGGGGGCGTCTTGGCTGGGCTGGGATATCGCGCAGGGCCGGATTGCACCACAGCCCGCGTTGGCCTTGAACATGGCCGCGATCACCGCCGAGCCGCGCAAATACGGCTTTCACGCCACGCTGAAGCCGCCCTTCCGGCTGGCCGAAGGCCAGACGCCCGACGCGCTGTTGCAGGCCGCGCGCGACCTCTGCGCCGCGCTGCCCCCCGTCACGCTGCCCGCGCTGCGTCTGGCGCGGCTGGGCCGGTTCCTTGCCCTGATCCCCGATCCACAGCCCGCCGCGCTGGACACCCTCGCCGCGCGATTGGTCGCCGATCTGGACGCGTTCCGCGCCGCAGCCACGCCCGACGACCTCGCCCGCCGCCGCAGCGCCGGGTTGACGCCCGCGCAAGACGCGCTCTTGGTGCAATGGGGCTATCCTTACGTGATGGACGAGTTTCGCTTTCACATGACCCTGACCGGCAAGCTGGAGGCCGCCGACATCACCGCCGTCGAACAGTCCGCGCGCGATCATTTCGGGGCACACGCCACGGACGGCCTGACCATCACCGACATCACGCTGGCCGGATCGGATACAACGGGGCATTTCCATCAGATCGCCCGCCTGCCGCTGTTGGGGTAAAGCGCTGCGCGCGCCGCCGCCACGGTCAGGGCCAGCGGCCCGGAATTGTCCAGCGTCACCACATCCAAGCCCTCGGGCAAGGGATCTACTCGCCGTGCCAACCGCGCCGCAATCGTGGCGGCATCCTCGCGCCCGCGCGCCAACAGCCGCGCCGCCAACACCTCGGGCGCGGCCTGCAAGGCCAACACCGTGAACCCAGGCCCGAACACCTGCGCCGCCTGCCGCAACACGCTGCGCGACAGGTTCACCAACCCGTCGCGCCCGACCGGCAAGGCCGCCGGGATGCCATAGCACAGCCCATGCGCCGCCCAATCCAGCACAAACTCCCCCGCCGCGCACCGCGCGGCAAATTCCGCCTCGGTCACGCCTTCGAAATCCTCGCCGCCTGCTGTCGCTGGCCGGGTGATCACGCGCCGGATCAACGCCAGTCGCGGCTCGCAATCGGCCAAGGCCGCCATCAGCGTGTCCTTGCCCACGCCCGACGGGCCGACAACACCGATCACCCGTGTCATCACGTCCCCCGCGCGGGCGTGAAGGCCCGCACATCCACTTCGCGGTCCGCGAGCCGCGCCCGCGCGCCCTCGTCGTGAAAGATGCCGACAATGGCCGCGCCGCGCGCCTTGGCCTCTTCGATCAGGCCCAGCACCACCTCGCGGTTGGCTGCGTCCAAGGACGCGGTCGGCTCGTCCAGCAACAGCGCCGGATAGGGATGCACGAACCCGCGCGCAATATTGACCCGCTGCTGTTCGCCGCCCGAAAACGTGGTGGGTGACAGCGCCCACAGCCGTTCGGGCACGTTCAACCGCGCCAGCAGGTCCATCGCCCGCGCCCGCGCCTGATCCGCCGCCACCCCCAGCGCCAGCAGCGGCTCCGCCACCACATCCACCGTCGGCACCCGCGGCACCACGCGCAGGAACTGGCTGACATAGCCCAGCACCTCGCGTCGCAACGCGATGATTGCGCGCGGGCTGGCCTGCGCCACGTCCACGTCCCCCACCAGGATCGACCCGCCGTCGCACAGGTAATTGCCATAGATCATCCGCATCAGCGTGGATTTCCCCGCCCCCGACGCGCCGACCAGCGCGACGCATTCGCCGCGCGCCACCGTCATATGCGCCCCCGCCATCACCGGGATCACCGCACTGCCTTGGTTGTGCAGCACGAATTCCTTGGCGAGGTTCTCGATCCGGATCATCCCGTCTTTCCTTTCATTTTGCCCGAAATACTCCGGGGGGCGGCGAAGCCGGGGGGCTGGCCCCCCATCCACGCCTCACACCTGCAACACGCTGGACACCAGCAACTGCGTATAGCCATGCTGCGGATCGTCCAGCACCTGATCGGTCAGCCCGGTTTCCACCACACGCCCGTCCTTCATCACCATCAGCCGGTCCGCCAGCAACCGCACCACCGCCAGATCATGCGTCACCACGATGGCCGACAGGCCCATCTCGCGCACAAGGCCCCGCAACAGGTCCAACAGCCGCGCCTGCACGCTGACATCAAGGCCCCCCGTGGGTTCGTCCATGAACACCAGCCGCGGGCCCGTCACCAGATTGCGCGCGATCTGCAAACGCTGCTGCATGCCGCCCGAAAACGCGCGCGGGCGGTCATCGACGCGGTCCGCCGCGATCTCGACCCTACCCAGCCAATCGACAGCCGCCGCGCGAATATCGCCATAGTGCCGCGCGCCCACGGCCATCAGCCTTTCGCCCACGTTGCCGCCCGCCGATACGCCCATCCGCAGCCCGTCGCGCGCGTGCTGATGCACGAACGCCCAGTCCGTGCGCACCAACCGCCGCCGTTCGGGCTCAGGCATGGTCACGGTATCGACCATGCCGCGATCCTTCATATCGAACAGCACACGGCCCGCATCGGGTGCCAGATGTCCCGCCATGCAATTCAACAGCGTCGTCTTGCCCGACCCGCTTTCGCCGACAATGCCCATCACCTCGCCCGGCCACAGATCGAACGACACATCCGCACAGCCGATCCGCGCGCCATAGCGTTTGCTCAGCCCTTCAACCCGGAACAACGGCCCCGCGCTCATGGCTGGCCCTCCGCCCGGCTGGCGCAATAATCGGTGTCGGAACAGACGAACATCCGCCCGCCCGCGTCATCCACGATCACCTCATCGAGGTAACTGGTATCCGACCCGCAGATCGCACAGGCCCCCGCCGCCTTGGTGGGTTCAAACGGGAAATCGTCGAAATCCAGGGATACCGCCTTGGTATAGGGCGGCAGCGCATAGATCCGCTGTTCGCGCCCCGCACCAAACAACTGGATCGCGGCACAGCCCGCCAGTTTCGGATTGTCGAATTTCGGGATCGGGGACGGGTCCATCACATAGCGCCCTTCGACCTTGACCGGATAGGCATAGCTGGTGGCAATCGCGCCGTGCCGCGCGATGTCTTCATACAGTTTCACATGCATCAGCCCGTAATCCTCCAACGCATGCATGCGGCGGGTTTCCGTCTCGCGCGGTTCCAGAAACCGCAGCGGTTCGGGGATCGGCACCTGATAGACTAGGATTTGCCCCTCGGTCAGCGCCACCTCGGGGATGCGGTGGCGGGTCTGGATAACACTCGCCTCCGGGGTCGCCGTCGTCACCGCCACGCCCGCCGTGCGTTGAAAGAATTTGCGGATCGACACGGCGTTCGTCGTGTCATCCGCGCCCTGGTCGATCACCTTCAGCCGGTCATCGGGCGTGAGACACGCGGCCGTCACCTGCACGCCCCCGGTGCCCCAGCCATAGGGCATCGGCATTTCGCGCGACGCGAATGGCACCTGATAACCGGGGATCGCCAGCCCCTTCAGGATGGCGCGGCGGATCATTCGTTTGGTCTGTTCGTCCAGATAGGCGAAGTTGTAATGCTGATCGTTCATTCCGCCGCCTCCTGCCCTGCGGTGACGGCGGCGCGCAGCTTGCGGATCAATTCCAGTTCGCTCTGGAAATCGACGTAATGCGGCAGCTTGATATGTTCCAGAAACCCGGTGGCCTGAATGTTGTCGCAATGCATCAGCACGAATTCCTCGTCCTGCGCGGGGGCACCGATGTTATCCTCGCCCAATTCCGCCCAGCGCAGGGCGCGGTCCACAAGCGACATGGAAATCGCCTTGCGTTCGGTCTGGCCCAGCACAAGGCCATAGCCACGGGTGAATTGCGGCGGTTCAGTCTTGGACCCGGTGAATTGGTTCACCGTTTCACATTCGGTCAGCGTGACCTCGCCCAGATCAATGGCAAAGCCCAATTCCGGAATATCCATTTCCACGGTCACGGCCCCGATGCGCAATTCGCCGACAAAGGCATGGGTGCGGCCAAAACCGCGCTGCGTCGAATAGGCGAGCGACAAGAGGAACCCTTCGTCGGCCCGCGCCAGCGCCTGCAAGCGCAGCGCGCGGTCAGCGGGCAATTGCATCGGTTGCCGTGTCAGGTCGCGCGGCGTGGCGTCAGACGCGGGTTCCTGCTGGATCAGCCCTTCGGCGTTCAGGAACTGGGTGATATGCGGCGTGGCCTCGTGCCGTGCCGCCCCCTGCGGCGCATTGGGCGTATCGCCGTCTGCCATCAGTTTGAAATCTAACAGGCGATGGGTGTAATCAAAAGTCGGCCCCAAAACCTGCCCCCCCGGCGCGTCCTTGAACGTCGCCGACACGCGGCGATCACAGGCCATGCTGGCGGTATCCAGCGGGCGCGACGCGCCAAAGCGCGGCAGCGTGGTGCGATAGGCGCGGATCAGGAAAATCGCCTCGATCAGATCGCCGCGCGCCTGTTTGATCGCCAGCGCGGCAAGGTCCGGGTCATACAGCGACCCTTCGGCCATCACCCGGTTGACCGCCAGCGCCAGTTGTTCGCGGATTTGCGCTACCGACATCTCGGGCACCGCCACATCGCCGCGCCGTTCCTCGGCCAGCCAGGCATGGGCATTGTCGATGGCGCGTTCGCCACCCTTGACCGCGACATACATCAGCTGACCCTCGTTGTGCGCGGCACGGCCGCCGCGCGGTCGCCACAGGTGAAATAGAAATCCAACCCCAGCGGGAACAGCGCCGCATTGTCCCGAAATGCCTGCACCTCTGGCAGCGACAGCGCCGCTGCATCGCGGATGCCCGGCCCGGTCAGGCGCGCGCCCACAGGCTCCAATGTCGGCATATCCACGATCAGCGTCGCCGACCGGTCCGGATATTCCGGCGTGCCGATGGCGAAGCGGGTCACAGGTGAAAGCCCCGTCCAATCGCCAATGGCGAACATCGCCTGCGCGGGGGCCACCAGCGGCGCGCCGGTGTGGAACGCGATCCAGTCGCGCACCGCTGCCACATCATGCGACGGTGCCAACCAGACCGGCGTTTCCGGGTCACACAGCGTCAGGATCAGCGCCCCCGCCGCCACCGACAGCGGCGCAGGCGGCGCAGCGCCAGCCAGCGTCACGATGGTGCCGGGACGGGCCATCGCCTCCATCGCGGCGCGAAAGGCGTGGGCGGCGGCCACCGGCGCATCCGCGAAACCGCCCGTCAGGGACTGCGTGTCCATCAATCTTCCCCCCGCACCAGTGTAAAGAATTCCACCTTGGTCGCGGCGGCCTTGGCGGCGCGGGTCGCTTTCGCGGTCGCCATCGCAGCGGCCAGCGGCACGAGCACCGTTGCGGTCACATCCGCCGCCCGCGCACCCTGCATCAGCGCATCCAACAGCGCGGCCTGCATCGCATGCACCTTGTCGCGGCCCTGCACATGGCCGTGGCCTACCGCGCCATCCGCCAGCCGCAGTGCACAGCGCGTCACCGTCATTTCGCCAAGGTTGAACGGCGCGCCCGTGCCGCCCGCCCGCCCGCGCAGCATCACGGTGCCCACCTCTGGCGCGCGCAACCAATCATGCGCGGGCAGCGGGCCGAGCGCGACCATGCGTTCCGCGACCTGTTTCGCCGGGGCGCGCGCCAACAACCCCATCCATCCGGGGCGATCCCAGCTTTGCTTCTGATCTGTGTCCGTGGACATCTTGCTGACTTGTCCATTTATCTATACAACTATACAAATCCATACAGCGAGTCGCCCGCCACCGCAACGCCCGGAATGTGAAAGTTCCATGACATGACCCTTAGACCATGACCCTCAGATCATGACCCACCGCCCATGACACGCTTGGCCATCTGGACCGCCATCCGCGACACGCTCGCCGCCGAGATTGCCAGCGGTCACTACGGCCTTGGCGACCGCCTGCCGACCGAAGCCGACCTGTCGGCGCGGTTTGGCGTCAACAGGCATACGGTGCGGCGCGCGCTGGCAGACCTTGCCGCCGCAGGCACCGTCCATGCCCGGCGCGGCGCGGGGGTGTTCGTGGCGGCCCAGCCCACCGATTACCCCATCGGGCGGCGCGTGCGGTTCCACCAGAGTTTGCGCGAGGCGGGCCGCCTGCCCGGCAAGGAAATCCTGCTGATCGAAACCCGCCGCGCCAGCCCCGATGAAATCACCGCCCTGCAACTGGCGGACGGGGCCGAGGTGCATTGCTATGACGGCCTGTCCTTGGCCGATGGCCAGCCGATTGCCGTGTTCCGGTCGGTGTTTCCCGCCGCGCGGTTTCCGCGACTTCCGCACCTGCTGGCAGAGTTGCGGTCTGTTACCGCAGCGCTGGCCGCCGAGGGCATCGCGGATTTCACGCGCGCCAGTACGCGCATCACCGCGCGCGCCGCCACACCGACGCAGGCGCTGCACCTGCGTATCCCGGATGGCGCGCCTGTGTTACGCACGCGCGGCATCAACATCGACCCGGCGGGCCATCCGGTCGAGTATGGTCAGACCTGGTTCGCGGGCGACCGGGTGACGCTGACGGTGTCTGACCTTTAGGTCGCAGGAATTTCACCGTTTCCTGTGGAAAACTTTTTCGGTTTGTCATCCCTACGTCATCTGCGGTGGTCATATACACGCAATTCCCAACGCAAATGTCTGATCCGCCATGCCATCTTCGATGCCCTCGTCGCCCAATTCCCGCTCGCCCTTGTCCCTGCGTTTGACCGGCGCCCATGTGTTGCGCGACGGCGAAATGCAGGCGCGGTCCGTGAGCCTCGAAGACGGCGTGATCAGCAAGGGCGCGCTGCCCGAGGTCGATCTGACCGGCTATCTGATCCTGCCGGGGATCATCGACCTGCATGGCGATGCCTTTGAGCGTCACATTGCGCCGCGCCCCACCGCGCCGTTTCCCATCGCGACCGGGCTTGCCGGCACCGACCGCGATGCGGCCGCGAATGGTGTGACCACCGCCTATCTGGCGCAAAGCTGGTCCTGGGAGGGCGGTCTGCGCGGGCCGGATTATGCCAGCGACCTGTTGGCGGGGCTGGACGCCTATCTGCCCCATGCCCTGATCGACCTGCGCGCGCAGATCCGCTGCGAAACGCACACCGTTGACACCAAGGAACGCCTGCTGGCCGTCGTGCAAAAGCACCGCGTGGGTTACGTGGTGTTCAACAACCATCTGGACGAGGCGGTGATGCTGGCGGAAAAGCGTCCCGCCGACATCGCGATCTGGGCCCGCAAGGCCGGACGCACCCCCGAGGATCATATGGCGCTGGTCCATGCCACGATGGCGCAAAAGCCCCGCGTCCCGCGCTATCTGTGCCGTCTGGCCGAAGAGTTCGACCGCATGGGCGTGGTCTATGGCAGCCATGATGACCCCGACGCCAATACCCGCGAGCATTTCTCGATGATCGGGGCCAAGATCTGCGAATTTCCCACCTCTGTTGCCGCCGCCGAAGCCGCGCGCGCCGTGGGCGATCCGGTGCTGATGGGCGCCCCCAATGTGGTGCGCGGCGGGTCGCAAGCGGGCAATGTGTCGGCCCAGCATCTGGTGCGGCTGCAACGCTGCAACGCGTTGGTGTCGGATTACTATTACCCCGCGTTGTCGCAGGCGGCGTTCCGGCTGGTGGATGAGGGGATCATGACCCTGCCCGCCGCCTGGGACATGATTTCGCGCAACCCGGCCGATATCCTGCGCCTGACCGACCGGGGCCGCATCGACGCGGGCCGCCGCGCCGACCTGACGGTGATCCATGCCGAGACGCGGGTGGTCGAGGCGACATTTTCCGCCGGACGGCTGGCCTATCTGGGCGGCGAAGCGGCAGCGCGGTTCCTGCGCGTGGCGGGGCAGGTCGTGGCATCGGCGGCGTAAATTCAGCCGCCGTATTTTTCCAGAAATTCTTCCACCGGCAGCGCGCGAAAATCGAGCAGCGTATCGCGCAGGCGGTCATGCGCCCAATCCCACCATGCCAACGCGATAATGCGCTCGGCAATCGCCGCAGGCTGGCGCAGGCGCAGCACGCGGGCGGGGGTTCCGGCGACAATCGTGTAAGGTGCGACATCCTTGGTCACCACCGCGCCCGACGCGATCACCGCGCCGTGGCCCACCGTCACCTCGGGTTTGATCATCGCGGCATGGCCAATCCAGGTGTCATGGCCGATCACACTGCGGCGCGACCGGCGATGGTCGAAAAACGCGGTGTCGTTATCTGCGTCATCCCAATAATCGGCGGACCGATACAGGAAATGGTGGCAGGACGCAGTGTGCAACGGATGATCCGTGGCCCCGATGCGGACAAAGGCCGCGATATTGGCGAATTTGCCCACCTCGGTATTGGCAATATCGGCATAGCGGTCGGTATAGGAATAATCGCCCAGATGGCTATGCGCGATCCGCGTCCCCGCGCCCAATTCGCAATAGCGTCCAAAGGTCGTGTCCGTCACCGAACAGCCGGGATGGATAAAGGGCGTCTCCGCCGTCAGCCGTGCCATGTACCGCCCTTTTGCAGGTCAGTGCCCGCCGTCGTCGCCCTTGATCAGCTTGCCGCGCAGCCAGCCCGACAGGCTGTCCATCGCCATCACCATCAACAGGATCAGCACGATGTAATAGCTGACTTCTTCCCAATCTTTCTGGGTGGAAATCGCCTGCGTCAACAACAACCCGATGCCGCCGCCGGTAATCGCGCCAATCACCGTGGCCGAGCGGGTGTTCGATTCCAGATAATACAGCACCTGGCTCAGCAGCACCGGCATGATCTGCGGGATCACCCCGAACCGATAGCGCAGCGCAGGTTTCGCGCCGGTGGAGGCCAGCCCCTCGATCTGCTTGTTATCGACGTTTTCCAGCGCTTCCGAGAATATCTTGCCGAAGCTGCCGACGTCCGTAATCGCAATCGCCAGCGCGCCGGTCATCGGGCCGGGGCCAAAGGCGCGCGACAAGATGATGGTCCAGATCAACCCGTCCACGCCGCGCACAAAGTCGAACAGCCGCCGCGCCACTTGCCGCACCGCCACGAAGGGCGTGAAATTCGACGCGGCCAGGAATGCAAGCGGCAGGGTGACCAGCGCCGCCGACATGGTGCCCAGAAACGCCATCAGGATGGTTTCAAAGATCGCCCACAAGACATCGCCATGCCGCCACATCGCATTGTTCCACACCGAACCGACGATATTGGCAATGTTGGACTGCGCCGGATCGACCCGGTCGCCGCTGATCGCCAACCCGACGATCTCACCAAAGGATTTGCCGTAGAACGGGCTGTCCAGCGTGAAGAAGAACAATTCCCAACCGTAAGAATAGCGGAAGACCTCGGTGCGGGCGCGCGTTACCGACAGTCGCCCCGATTCGGTCGTCAACGACACCCGCGTCTCGGACGCGTTGATCCAGTCCGGCACCTGCCCGTCCGGCGTCGTCAGTTGCACCTTGCCATCCACCAGCACGATATCGACCGTGCCGTAACCGGGATGGACATAGCTGACCCGGTCCCGCCCGGTGAACGTCACGCCATGCCCGTCGGGCAGCGTCACCTGCGTGACATCACCGGTCATCGTCACCCATTCGGGCAAAAGGCCATCGGGATATTGTCCCTTGGCCTCGCCCTCGATCGACACGTCCATCGCGCCCGACCGGTTGTCGCGGGTCACATGGGTCTTGTGACTGATGAAGTCGGACATCAGGATTTGCGCGTTGTCCATCCGCGCGCGTTCGGCCAGACCCAGAAAATCGAAGGCAAAGAAGATGTAGATGAAATAGGCGGTGATTGCGGCGGGCACGCCAAAGGCGATCATCCGCTTGCGCAGCAACAGCTTGTTCACGGCGGGCAGGACATCCCCTGCGGCAACGGCATCAACGGCGGCCATGGTTCAATGCCCCTTCACAAGCTTGTCGCGGAAATAGCTGGACACCTGATCGACGATCACGATGGTAATGAACAGCACCAGAAAGATCGCCACAACCTGATCATACTTGCCTTGACCCCATTGCATCGAGGTCTTGAGTTCATAGCCGATCCCGCCCGACCCCACAAAGCCCAGGATGGCCGAGGCACGGATGTTGATCTCGAACCGCAGCAGCGCATAGGACAACCAATTCGGCGCGACCTGCGGCACCACGCCCAGCACCATCCGCTGGATCCAGCTTGCGCCGACCGATTGCAAACCCTCGACCGGCTTGAGGTCAGCGTTTTCGGCGACTTCGGAAAACAGCTTGCCCAGAGCGCCGCCGGTATGCAGCGCGATGGCGATCATCGCGGGCACCGGACCCGGTCCAAGGATATAGATCAGCACCAGCGCGATGACGATTTCGGGGAATGCGCGCAGCGTGTCCATCACACGGCGGAACAGCCCGATCAGGCGCGGCCAGCGTGCCAGACCGCGCGTCGCCAGCAGCGCAAACACACCGCCCATCAACGCGCCGACCAACGTCGAGGCCAGCGCAATATTCACGGTTTCGATCAATGACGGGATCGCGGCCCACATCAGGCCGGGCAGGTTGGCGCGGTTCGCCCAGGCCTCGGACACCACTTCGGACGGGAACGATCCGATGTTCAGGATGCCGTCCCAGAACCCGCCTGCGTTGCGGTGATCGGCCAGCATAAAACCCGACACCAGCACGGAAATGAAGATGATCAGGATCAGCCCGCCATACATGCGCTTGCGGCGGACCAGTTCCAGATAGTTGTCCTGCATCCGGCGCAAGTTCGGCGCGGCATTCAGCGTGGCGTCGGTCATGGCGGATCCTCTGGACAGGAAACGGGCGGGGATCGGCACCCCCGCCCGCCAGATTGCGATTACTTCGACTGCAGCTTGCGTGCGGCAACGATGCCTTCATAGTCAGCGTGGGTCACCGGAACGAAATCCTTGGCTTCGCCAGCAGCGACGTTATAGGCGCACTGCTTGTCGTTCTCGTGCATGTCAGCAACCAGGGTGTTGACCTTGTCCTTGACGTCCTGCGGCAGGGCGCGGCGCACCACGAACGGGCCGTTCGGGATCAGCTTGGAACGCCAGATTTCGACGATGTCGTTCATGTCAACCAGACCAGCATCGGCGGCCTTGCGGAATGCGCCGGTGGTGTAACCATCTTCCCAGTTGCCCAGGCCGTCAGCCCAAGCCACGCCTGCCGCGAAATCACCCTTGGCGACGCCAACGATGGTCTGCTCATGGCCGCCCGAGAATTTCACTTCGCTGAAATAGGCGTCCAGCGGGCCGAAGGCTGCGGTCAATTCCGCGCCGGGGACCAGGTAGCCCGAGGTCGAGTTCGGGTCAGCAAAGGCGAACGACTTGCCCTTGGCGTCTTCGATCTTGGTCAGGCCCGAATCCTTGCGGGCGAAACCGATCGAATAATAGCCGGTCGAGCCGTCCACGTTCTGGGTGGTCAGCGTGACGTCCACGGCTTCCGGGTCGGTCAGGTAGATCTTGGCGTAGGCCGACGCGCCCAGACCGGCATAGTCGATGGTGCCGCCCAGCAGGCCCTGGATCACGCCGTCATAGTCGGCGGGGGTGAAAACCTTGACCGGAACGCCCAGAGTGGCTTCCAGCGCAACGCGGAAGCACTCGGACGAGGTCAGGCGGTCCTGCGCGTTTTCGCCACCCAGGATGCCCAGGCGGAATTCGGTGATTTTGTCCTGCGCGGCAGCAGCGCCGGTCAGTGCAGTGGTGGCCACGAGGGCAGCAATCAGATTTTTCATGCGTCGTCTCCGGGTTGGGTGCCCTGCCCGCCTACCGGGTCAGAGCGGGGTAAAAACTGTTGGATCAGGCGGGAACGCTGTCCGTGGACAGGGCTTCGGCATAGGTGCGGTCCAGCGTGCCGATCTCGGTCGAAGTCGCGGCTTCGGAGAAACTCTCGTCCGCGCCATAGATGTCGCGCGCCGCACCCGTGGTCAGTTGGTCGGCGGTGCCGTCAAACACCACGCGGCCCGCGCGCATGCCGATGATGCGGTCGCAATAGCGCCGCGCGGTGTCCAGCGTGTGCAGGTTGGCGATCACCATGCGCCCGTCTTCTTCGTGGATGCGGCGCAGATCCTGCATCACAAGCTGCGCATTCATCGGGTCAAGCGACGCAATCGGTTCATCCGCCAACACGATTTTCGGATTCTGCATCACGGCGCGCGCGATGGCGACGCGCTGTTGCTGGCCACCCGACAGCGCCTCGGCGCGCTTGGCGGCATGTTCGGCGATGCCCAGACGTTCCAGAATCTCGATCGCTTTCAGGATGTCGGCCTGCGGAAACAGGTTGAACATCGTGGTGATCACGGACTGGCGGTTCAGCGTGCCATGCAGCACGTTCGACACCACGTCCATGCGCGGCACCAGGTTGAACTGCTGAAAAATCATCGCGCATTGCGACTGCCATGCGCGCTTTTCGGCGCCTTGCAATGCGGTCACGTCGCGGCCTTCGAACCGGATCGCGCCCGACGAGGCATCGGTCAGACGGTTCATCATGCGCAAAACGGTAGATTTGCCCGCGCCAGACCGTCCGATGATGCCGACCATGATCGGTTTGTCAAAAGACAGCGTCACGCTGTCCACGGCCGTGTTGGCACCGAACGTCTTTGTCAGGCGATCAAATTGCAGCATACGACCCATCCCCTTGGTTGAGGTGGCAACTAGGCGAGTCGGACAAAGGTTTATTGACGGTTTTGTAAATGATTAGTGACAATGGCCGGGGATACCCGGATGCCGCGATCACATCATGCGGCGACGCAGATCGGCGCTGCGCCATGGTCACAACAACGCCGCCCCGGCGCTGTCACATCAGTTTAACGGGAGGATGCGGTGGTGGACTGGGAGGGATTCGAACCCCCGACCCCTTGATTCGTAGTCAAGTGCTCTATCCAACTGAGCTACCAGTCCAACGCGAAGTGGGCAGCGTGTAGCTTTGCTGCGCGGGCAATGCAAGGGCTGTCGGATCGCGGCGCATATTTATCTGGCATCGCGTCGCGCCATCAATGTGCGTGATCGCCGTTGATCGCGCCTTTGGGCAGGCGGATGCGAAATTCGGTGCCCTCCGGCCCGGTGCGCAGCAGGTCCAGCATCCCGCCATGCCCGCGCACCAGATCTTGCGCGATGGCCAGACCCAGACCCGTGCCGCCCCGCCGCGCCGCGCCTTCGAATGCGGTGAACAGCTTGGTCTGCGCGCGGGCGGGCAGGCCCGGACCGGTATCAACGATGTGGATCGCCCAGGCGCGGTCCTCGTCCACCGCGCGCACGGCAATCTCGCCGGACTGGCCCGCCTGCTGGATCGCCTGCCGCGCATTGCGCACCAGGTTGATTAGCACACGATACATCTGTTCCGGGTCCATCCGCACGCGCATGTCCGACGGCACGTCCTGCGACAGGCTGATATCGGCATCGCCAATGGCAAGCCGCTCGCTTTCCAGAACATCCTCGACCACGTCCCACAGATGCACGCGGGCCAGTTTCGGCGGCGGTTCCTCGGCCTTGCCAAAAGCCAGAACGGCCTCGGTCAGGTTCACCGCGCGGGCGATGGAATTGACCAGCTTGGGGGCCATGCGCCGCACACCGGGGTCTTCCGACGCTTGCAGACGGTCGGTGAAGAGTTGCGCCGAGGTCAGGATATTGCGCAGGTCATGACTGACCTTTGCCACCGCCGTGCCCAGTTGCGCCAGCCGTTCCTTCTGTTTCAAGGCCGCCGTCAGTTGGGTTTGCAACGAGGCCAACGCCTCTTCGGCCTCGCGCAGTTCTGCAACACTGGCCTTGGGTGTCAGCACCGACCGCGCGTCCTCGGGATGGGCGGCATAGGTTTTCATGCTGTCCACCACGCCCCGGATCGGCCGCACCAGCAATACCCGCACCGCCCAGAACAACAGCGCCGCCGTGATCACCGAAATCACCGCCGACAACGCCAGAATCCGCAGCCCGTAATCCAGCATGGCCAAGCGCAGCGGTTGGGTTTCCATCGTGACCTCGATCAGCAGCCCCGCCTCGCGCACCGGGTTGCCGATGACGCGGATCACCTGCGGTTCGGGGTCGAACAGCACCATGATGGCATCGCGGATCAGGACCAGCCCGCCGGCCTCGCGCAGGTCATAGGTGGCGCTGATCGGGCGCGGCATCGGCGCTTGCAGGATCAGTTGCCGCGCCTCGTCGCGGCGCAGCACCACGTTGAACACGCCCGCGTTGCGCAAAAGTTCTTCCTCCAGATCGGGGGAGATCATGTCATCCGCCAACAGCGCCAATGACGCGATCTGCGCCCGTTCCAGCCGCGACAACAAGTAATCCTCGCGGAACCGCGCGATGGACGGCACAAAGATCATGATCTCTGCCAGCATCACGAAGATGACAGTCAGGATCAGGAACCGGCCCGACAGCGAGTTCAGGAATGTCATGAGTGCTGTTTGACCTCCCGAAAAGGCGGTGGCGTCAGGGCAGCCATCGCTGCACAAATCGCACCACGCGCTTGACCCTGACACTATTGAACAACTTTGGCGAGAAATACGCCCCTGCCGCGCGTTTTGCCAGTTCCGACAGCGTCGGATAAGGCGCGACCATACCGGCGATGGCCGACATCTTTAGCCCATTCGCGATTGCCAGCGACCACAGCGCGATCTGCTCGCCTGCCTGCGGCCCCACGATGGTGGCCCCGATGGGACGACCGCGATGCACCATCACCTTGATGAACCCGTAATTCTGACGGGTGGCAATCGCGCGGTCATTATGCGCGGTGTCGAACCGGGCCACTGTCACCGCGTCACCATGCGCCCCGCGCGCCTCGGATTCCGTCAGGCCGATCTGCGCAAGTTCGGGGTCAGTATACGTGGCCCGCGGGATATGGTCGGTCCGCGCCCGCGCGGGCAGGCCGAACAGCACTTCGCGGATGATCAGCCCGGCGTGATAGCCCGCGACATGGGTGAATTGCATCCCGCCCGCCACATCGCCGATGGCATAGACGCGCCGGTTCGTCGTGCGCAGCCGCGCGTCAACGGTAATGCCCGCGCGGGTATGCGCGATCCCGGCGGCAGCAAGGTTCAGCCGGTCCACCTCGGCCCGCCGCCCGACCGCCACCAAAAGGTGCGAGCCGGAAAACACCCGCCCATCCTTGGCCACCACCTCGATTGCGCCCGCCTGCCCGCGCACCTCAGTCACGGGGGTATCCTCATGGATCACCACACCTTCGGCCCGCAACCGCGCCAGCAGCACACCCGCCGCCTCAGCGTCATCGCGGGCCAAGGCGCGCGCGCCCTCGATCACGGTCACGGCACAGCCCAGCCGGACATGCGCCTGCGCCATTTCCATCCCAATGGGTCCGCCGCCGATGATCAGAAGATGGTCAGGCCGGTCGCGCAGCGCGAAGAGCGTCTCGTTGGTCAGGAAAGGCACATCGGACAGGCCGGGGATCGGCGGCACCACGGGGCTGGACCCGGTGGCGATGATGATGCGGCGCGCGGTGATTTCGGTGTCGGCGGCCACCACGGTCTGCGGTCCGGTAAAAGCGGCCCAGCCCCGGATCACCGTCACGCCCAGCCCCTCGAACCGCTCCTGGCTGTCCAGCGGCGCGATATGGGCGATGACGCGGGCGACGTGATCCTTGGCCGCCGCATAATCAATCACCGGCGGGGACGCCGTGATCCCCATCGCCGCGCCCGCCGTGACCGCATGCGCCGCATGGCCCGCCGCCAGCAACGCCTTGGACGGCACACAGCCATAATTCAGGCAATCGCCGCCCATCTTGTGGCCTTCGACCAGCACGACCCGCGCGCCCATCTGCACGGCCCCCGCCGCGACGGACAACCCGCCCGACCCCGCGCCGATGACCAGAAGGTCGGTGGTGATCCGGTCCATCTCAGGCCCCTTTCCGGCCCCGCAGGGCCTTGACGACAATCGGCAGCGCAGACAGCGCGCATAGCCCCAGAATGGGCAGCAGCACGGCGGGTTCAAGGATCACCTTGAGGTTCGGCTTTTCGCCGCGCGCGAACACCTCGCCCAGACCCGCGCCCACCGAACTATAGACCAGCCCGCCGGGAATGATGCCCAGAAACGTCGAAATGACAAAGCGGTGCAGCGGCACCCCGACAAGCGCGGGGACCAGATTGGCGACAAAGAACGGCACCACCGGGACCAGCCGCATCAAGAACAGCACCTCCCATTGATTGGCGTCCAGCCCGCGTTTCAACCGGCCCACCGCACCCTCGGCGGCGTCCAGCTTTTCGGTCAACCGCGCGCCCAGCCCGGCGCGCACCGCCAGAAAGATCGCAATTGCCCCCGCAGTGGCACCGATGACGTTGAAAAGCACGCCGGGAAAGGTCGCAAACAGGAACCCGCCCGTGAGGGTCGCCACCGCCGCACCCGGCAAGGACAGCGCGACAATCGCCGCATAGGCCAGAATGAACACTGCCACCGTCAGCCCGTAATGGGCATCGCGATAGGCCAGCAGCATGGCACGGTGTTTCGCCAGCGCATGAAAGCTGAGCGTGTCGTGCAACAGATACCCGCCCACCACCGCCGCCGCCACGATCACCGCCAAAGGCAGCAGGCGCAGCACCGAACGTGGGCGAGGTTCTCTGTCAGTCATCCGCCCGTCCCTGCCAAGTGATACATAGTGTCACGCAATTCCCCCTACATGCCAAGCGATGCCGCGAAAAGGCAGCCCGGATCACGGGCGCTTGATCACGCGCTCCGGTTTGGTCATCTCCCGACGGAAAAACTGCGGTTCGGACGCGGTTTTGTAACATGGTCCGGCACCATTCGCCGGGTTTGTTGCAGTTTCACGACGGTCGGGGTTTGACAGCCCCGCGCCTCACCCCTATAGACCGGGCTTCAGAATTCAGGGTCAGCGGCGATTCCGCGCGCCCTTTCGGGCCGCCTTCGGCGGCAAAGATCAAAGGCCGCCTGATCGCGGCAAGTTAACGGAGCCGCAGCCATGAAGCGCACTTACCAACCCTCGAAACTTGTTCGCAAGAAGCGTCACGGTTTCCGCGCCCGCATGGCGACTGTCGGCGGCCGCAAGGTGCTGGCAGCGCGCCGCGCGCGTGGCCGCAAGGTGCTGTGCGCCTGATACCTCCCGCAGGGGACGATCACATGACGCCGCCGGAGGCTCCCTTGGTCACAGACCACGGGTCACAGCCCCCGGCGGCTTTGTCGTGCGCGCTGACCGTGTTGCGGCAGCGGTCGGATTTCCTCAAGGCCGCGTCGGCCCGTCGTGCGCCGGCCAATTCGATGCTGGTGCAGGCGCGGCGGCGCAGCGATGATGACCCCGCCACCGGCATCCGCGTCGGGTTCACCTGTTCCAAGAAGGTCGGCAATTCCGTCGCGCGCAACCGCGCCAAGCGTCGCCTGCGCGAAGCCGCGCGCGCCGTGCTGCCCGGTCATGGCCGCCCCGGATGGGATTACGTGCTGATCGGGCGCGCGGGGGCCACGGTGGACCGGCGGTTCGATCTGCTGCTTGCTGATCTGACTGACGCGCTGGCGCGGCTGCACACAGAACGGACGCCGCGATGACCCCGCTCGCGCATGTCATCGCTTTGCCGTTGCGGGCCTATCGCCTGCTGTTTAGCCCCTGGGTCGGGCATAACTGCCGGTTCCAGCCCACCTGTTCGGTTTATGCGCTGGAGGCGTTGGAACGGCATGGTGCGGCGATGGGGTTCTGGTATGCCACCCGACGCATCCTGAAATGCCACCCCTTCGGGTCCATGGGCTATGACCCGGTGCCGGGGGCGGACCCAGATCATGACGCCGCCTGCAAACATTCGCCCAAACACGCGCCGCGACAGGATTAGCCATGCTGGACGAACCCGACGACATCCACCCGCTGTTTTTCGGCGCGCCCAAGACCACCGAATTCAAGAAGCTGCGCAAGCGGATCGTCCAAGACGTGCGCGAGGCGATCGACCGCTATGGCATGATCGAACGCGGCGCGCGCTGGCTTGTCTGTTTGTCGGGCGGCAAAGACAGCTATACCCTGTTGGCCGTGCTGCACGAATTGCAATGGCGCGGGCTGCTGCCGGTGGACCTGTTGGCCTGCAATCTGGATCAGGGCCAGCCGGGGTTTCCCGCCACCGTGCTGCCCGAATTTCTGACGCGGATGGGCGTCCCGCACCGGATCGAATATCAGGACACCTATTCCATCGTGATGGACAAGGTGCCGGCGGGGCGGACCTATTGCGCGCTGTGTTCGCGGCTGCGGCGCGGGAACCTGTACCGGATCGCCCGCGAAGAGGGCTGTTCTGCCGTCGTCCTTGGCCATCACCGCGACGACATTCTGGAAACGTTTTTCCTGAACCTGTTCCATGGCGGGCGAATCGCCACCATGCCGCCCAAGTTGGTGAACGAGGAAGGCGACCTGTTCGTCTATCGCCCGCTGGCCCATGTCGCCGAAGATGACTGCGACCGTTTCGCCCGCGCGATGAATTATCCGATCATCCCCTGCGATCTGTGCGGGTCGCAAGACGGGCTGCAACGCCAGCAAATCAAGGGCTTGCTGGATGATTGGGAACGCCGCAGCCCCGGCAGGCGGCAAAAGATGTTCACCGCGCTGATGAACGTGCGCCCCTCGCACATGATCGATACCGCGCTGTTCGATTTTCTCGGGCTGGCGCGCGGAAAGATTGATTTCGACGCAAATGACCCCGAAACGCCCCGGTTGCGTTAAGAGAGGCTTCACGCAGCGCGCCTATCCCTGTTGCAGAACAAAACGGGAAAAGGTGCGCAATGGCCATCACGCTTGCCCATCGGATGCGGCATATCCGGGCTGATCTGCGCGCCGTTCTGCATGGCCCGCATATGCTGGCGTTCCTGCCTGCGGCGGCGCTGGCCGCGTTCTGGATCGGTGGTGAGCTGTGGTTGCTGCTGGTCGCGCTGCTGATCCCTGTCGCCTATGTGCTGGTGGATGCCACGCCTGCGCCGGTGATCACGGATGATGACACCTCGCCCGAAACCCTGATTGCGGCCACGCTGGCGCAATGCGGGCCCACGCGCACAGCGGTGGTGTTTCGCCTGATGCTGGATGATTTCAACCTGTTGGTGGACCGGCAGGGCCTGCAAGCGGCGGACACCGTTCTGGGGCAGGTTGCAACCCGGCTGCAAAGCGCGCTGCGTCAGGGCGACCATGTGTTGCCGATGCAGGATGGCGGGTTCTGCGTCGTCACCGCGCCGGTGCGGCACATGGATATCGACAGCGCCATTCAAATCGCGGGGCGGATGCAGACCGCCGTCGAAGACCCGGTGATGGTCGGCGCGGCGTCGGTTTTCATGTCCTGTTCCATCGGCTTTTGCCTGACCAGCCGCAATCCCGGCGCGACGGCCGCCACGCTCTATGAGGCGGCTGAGGCCGCGCTGACAGAGGCGCGCCAGAACGCCCCCTCTGCCATCCGGGCCCACGCCCGCGGCATGCAAAGCGAACGTGCCAGCCGGTCGCTGATGGCTGCAGAGGCGGCAGCGGCGCTGGAAAACGGCCAGATCCGGCCATGGTTTCAGCCGCAGATATCCACCGATACCGGCGAGGTGACGGGGTTTGAAACACTGGCGCGCTGGATCCATCCCGAACGCGGCCTGATTTCCCCCGCCGAATTTCTGCCCGTGATGGAAGAGGCAGGGCTGACCCCTCGTCTGGGCGAGGTGATGTTGCGCGGCGCGCTGACGGCCCTTTCGGCCTGGCATGCGCAGGGGTTTGCCGTGCCTGCGGTCGGGGTAAATTTCTCGGCCGCCGAACTGCGCGACCCTGCCCTGCCCGACCGCATCCGCTGGGAACTTGACCGCTTCGACCTCGATGCCGACGCGCTGATGGTCGAGGTGCTGGAAACCGTCATCGCCACCACGCCGGATGATGCCGTGGTCCGCACCATCAGCGCCTTGTCGCGCATGGGCTGCCGGATTGATCTGGATGATTTTGGCACCGGCCATGCCTCGCTGGCGTCGATCCGCCGTTTCACCGCCAGCCGGATCAAGATTGACCGCTCTTTCGTGATGAAGGTGGACCGCGATCCCGATCAACAGCGCATGGTCACCGCCATCCTCAGCATGGCCGAACGGCTGGGGCTGGATACTTTGGCCGAAGGTGTTGAAACCGTGGGCGAACACGCAATGCTGGCACAACTGGGATGCCGCCATGTACAGGGCTTCGGTATCGCACGCCCGATGCCGGTGGAACAGACCCGCGACTGGATGCAGGCGCATCGCGCAAAACTGGCCACGCCCCCCGATATTCGCGCCGCGCGGGGGTAATTCTGGACTGTTGCGCGAGCCTGGGTTGGCGTTTTTCAAATGGCAAAACGCGACAAGGCCGATGTCGCACCCCGCCCATCGGGGTGGAATCCACTTGACCTTTCAGGCCCCAGTCTGTTGAACCACTGCGATATGCCCCCCGGTTTTCAACGGAAGACACGTCGCAATGGATGATCAGAACAAGAACCTGCTGTTGGCCACCGGCCTGTCCTTTGTGGTGATCCTCGTGTGGTTCCTGCTGTTTCCGCCACCCACAGCCCCGCTGCTGCCGGAACCGGCTGCCGTGACAGAAACCGCGCCGCAAGCCTCTGCTGATCCGGCCAAGGCGACAGCCGCAACCGATACCGCCCCCGCGGCTTTGGCCGCCGCGCCGCGCGTCGCCATCGACACCCCCCGCCTGCAGGGCTCGCTGTCCCTGTTGGGCGGTCGGATCGACGATATCCGGCTCAAGGATTTCCGCGACACCCTGGCCAAAGATGCGCCTATTGTCACGGTCATGCGCCCCCAAGGGCAGACCGACGCCTATTACGCGCTCTATGGCTGGGCCGCAGGCACCGGCCTGACGCCGACGGATGTGCCGGGACCGAACACGCTGTGGTCCGCTCCGGCTGGTTCAACCCTGTCGCCCACCACACCCGTCACCCTGACATGGGACAATGGCAAGGGCCTGACCTTTACCCGGACCCTCGCGGTGGACACGGATTTCCTGTTCACCGTGACGCAATCGGTGACCAACACCGGCGCGACCGAGGCCAGCCTTGCCCCCTTCGGCATCCTTGTGCGCCATGGTGAACCACAGGACCTGAAGAAATTCTTTATCCTTCATGAAGGCGTCGTCGCGATGGCCGACGGCACCCTGACCGAAGAAAAATACGCCAACATCGCGGATTTCGATTTCAACGAACGCGAAGGCACCCCGGCCGAGGTGACCCAGGTCACAGCCAATGGCTGGATCGGCTTTACCGACCACTATTGGATGGCCACCCTGATCCCATCTGCGGGCAGCGCCTTCAAGTCGGTCATCAAACATGACCCGCTGCGCGATATCTATCAGGCCGAAGCCGTGCTGCCGACACGCACGGTTGCCCCCGGCCAATCCGACAGCGTGACCACCCGACTGTTTGTCGGGGCCAAGGAATGGGAAACCATCCGCAGCTACCAGAACGATGGCGGCATCGTCGGTTTTCTGGACTCCATCGACTGGGGCTGGTTCTTCTTCCTGACCAAACCGATTTTCGCCACCTTGCATTGGTTGAACGCCTGGCTGGCCGGGCTGGGTGTGCCAGGGTCAATGGGGTGGGCGATCATCGCGTTGACCCTGATCCTGAAGGCGCTGGTCTTTCCGCTCGCCTATAAATCCTATGCCTCGATGGCGCGGATGAAAGAGTTGCAGCCCGAGATGGAAAAGATCAAGGAGCGCGCCGGCGAAGACCGCCAACGCCTGCAAAAAGAGATGATGGAGCTGTATCAGAAAGAAAAGGTAAACCCCGCCGCCGGATGTCTGCCCATTCTGATACAAATCCCGATCTTTTTCTCGCTCTACAAGGTGATTTTCGTCACCATGGAATTGCGGCATGCGCCTTGGATCGGCTGGATCAATGACCTGTCCGCGCCCGATCCGTCCTCTATCCTGAACCTGTTCGGCCTGTTGCCCTTTACCCCGCCCGGCCCTGAAAGCATCTTCTTCATCCTGTCGCTGGGCGTGCTGCCGATCATCCTCGGCATTTCGATGTGGCTGCAACAGAAACTGAACCCGGCCCCCCCGGACCCGATGCAGGCGCAGATTTTTGCTTGGATGCCTTGGGTGTTCATGTTCATGCTGGGCACATTCGCGTCGGGGCTGATCGTCTACTGGATTGTGAACAACCTGATCACCTTCGCGCAGCAATACCTGATCATGCGCAGCCATGGCTACAAGCCGGACGTGTTCGGCAACATCCTGTCCGGCTTCCGCAAGAAACCGGCGACCCCGCCCAGCACACCGGATGGCAAAGGAAAATGACGGCGCATTTGTCCGCAATTTTCCGTCATCCGATCAAAGGGATCGGGGTCGAACCGCTGGACAGCGCCACGTTGGACCCCGCTCTTGCCCTGCGCGGCGACCGGGGCTGGGCGCTGTTGACCGCAGCGGCCCCCGACAGCGATGATTGGCAATCGCGCGGCAATTTTCTGGTGGTTGCCAATGGCCCATCCCTTGCAACCATCACGGCGCAGAGCGTTGATGGCGGTCAGTTGACCCTGCAACGCCCCGATGCGGCGGCGTTGACCTTTGACCCGGTTGCCGAACCGGACGCGCTGCGCGACTGGATCGCACCGGTCTGGCCCGCGCATTTGCCCGCGCCCGCCCGTCTGGTCAGGGCCCCGCGCCACGGCATGACCGACATCCCCGAACCCTGGGTGTCGGTCGGCAATCTGGCGTCCCTGCGCGACCTGTCCGCCAAGGCCGGGATGGATCTCGCCCCGGAACGGTTCCGCATCAACCTGTGGCTCGACGGTCTGGCACCCTGGGCAGAGTTCGACCTGGTGGATACCCGCTTTCAGATCGGCACCACGCCCCTGACCGGCAAGGCACCCATCGAACGCTGCCGCGCGCCCGAGGCAAACCCAGTCACCGGCGCGCGCGATGTCGCGGTTACCAGATTGCTGCATGACACATGGCGGCACGCGGATTTCGGCATCTATGCGCGCGTTGACGCCCCCGGCACAGTCCGCACCGGCGATCCCGTTGCTCTGCAATGATGGAAAACCTGCGCTTTCCCTTGGCCGAAGACCCGTCTGACGACGACGCCGAACTGGGCCGCAAACTGCTGACCGGTCAGGTGGATTTCGTCAAGGGCGTGGTCGCCATGTCCGGCCTGCCGCCCGCCGACCGGCTGGAGGTCTGCTTTGCCGGCCGGTCCAACGTCGGAAAATCCTCGCTGATCAATGCGCTGACCGGGCGGCGCATGCTGGCGCGCGCGTCCAATACGCCGGGCCGCACGCAGGAAATCAACTTCTTCACCGCCGGAGAGTCGCATTACCTCGTCGATCTGCCCGGTTACGGCTTTGCCAATGCGCCCCTCGCGGTGGTGCAGAAATGGCAGGCGCTGCTGAAACAATACCTCGCAGGCCGCCCGACTCTGCGCCGCGCCTTCGTGCTCATCGACTCGCGCCATGGCATCAAGGCGGTGGATGAAGAAATCCTTGACCTGCTGGACCGCGCCGCCGTCACCTTTCAGGTCGTGCTCACCAAGGTGGACAAGATCAGCGCCATCGAACGCGCCGCTGTGCTGGATCAGGTGCGCGGCGCGCTGGCAAAACACCCCGCCGCCTATCCCGAACTGATCGTCACCTCCGCCGAAAAGGGCGACGGCATCCCGACGATGCGCGCCATCATCGCCACGCTGGTCTGATCCCCGGCTTCTCTGGTTCCCAACTATCCCGGGGGACGGCGAAGCCGGGGGGCAGAGCCCCCTCTCCGCCCGGTCAGACGTGCTGGCCGCCGTTGATCTCGATTTCCGTCCCGGAAATGTAACTGGCCGCGTCTGAACACAGGAAGAATATCGTCGCCGCCACCTCGGCGGGTTGGCCCAGGCGCCGCAGCGGGATCGTCTCGGTCAGCTTTTCCGTGCCGGGCGACAGGATCGCGGTTTCGATCTCGCCCGGCGCAATCGCGTTGACCCGAACCCCCAAGGGGCCGAAATCATGCGCCATTTCCCGCGTCAGCGCCTTCAGCGCCGCCTTTGACGTGGAATAGGCCGCGCCGGCAAAGGGATGCACCTCGTTCCCGGCAATCGAGGTCACGTTGACGATCGACCCTTGCGCCGCCACCAGTTCATTCTGCAACCCGCGCGCCAGCACGATGGAGGCAAAGAAATTGACATGAAACACCTGCCCCCAGGTCCGCAAGTCGGTATCCAGCGTGGACAGGCGACTGCCCCCCGGCCCTTTCGGCGAAATACCTGCGTTATTGACCAACGCGTCCAGCTTGCCGTCGATGCGCGCGCGGATATCCTCGACCGCCGCGATGGTGCTTTTGGGATCGGCCAGATCCAGCGTCACATGGTTCTCGGCACCGCCGCCCCAGGGACATTCCTCTGGGAATTCCTGCCGCGAACAGGTGATCACCCGCCAGCCTTCGCTGTTGAACCGCCGCACCGTGGCATGCCCGATGCCGCGACTGGCCCCGGTCAACAGTAGCGTCTTTTGTCGTGCCATGCGCGGCTCCTTTGCATTGCTGCAATCCTATCAGCTTCAGCCGCGCCCGCAACGCAGGCCTTGGCAGGGCGGCGTTCGCCCGCTAACACCAAAAGGACGCGCCCTTCAGGACAACAACATGAGACCGCAACAGATGAACCGTGACTGGATCGCCACCGCCCGCACCCTGTCCGAGGCGTTGCCCTATCTGCAACGCTATTCCGGGGCCATCGTGGTGGTGAAATTTGGCGGCAACGCCATGGGGGATGCCGAGGCAATGGCGGAATTTGCCCGCGACGTGGTGCTGATGCGGCAGGTCGGCGTTAACCCGGTGGTGGTGCATGGCGGCGGGCCGATGATCAACGACATGCTCAGCCGCCTGAACATCGCGTCGCATTTTGTGCGCGGCAAGCGGGTGACGGATCAGGCCACCGTCGAGGTGGTCGAAATGGTGCTGACCGGGCTGGTGAACAAGCGCATCGTCCAAGCCATCATGGACGAGGGCGGGCGGGCGGTAGGTCTGTCGGGCAAGGATGACGACCTGATGGTCTGCGAAGCCGATGATCCCGAACTGGGCTTTGTCGGGCGCCCCATCGAGATGAATGTGCAGGTGCTGCGCGATCTGTTCAACGCGGGCATCATCCCCGTCGTGGCCCCCGTCGCTACCGGCATGAACCCGGTCGAGACGTATAACGTCAACGGCGACACCGCCGCAGGCGCGATTGCGGGCGCGCTGCAGGCGGACCGGCTGCTGCTGTTGACCGATGTCGCGGGCATCAAGAACAAGGCCGGCGAGGTGGTGACCCAAATGACACCCGACGAAGTCACCGCGATGATCGCGGATGGCACCATCGCGGGCGGCATGATCCCCAAGGCGGAAACCGCGCTGAAGGCGTTGGACGAAGGTGTGCGCGCCGTTGTCATTCTGGATGGCCGGGTGCCCAATGCCTGCCTGCTGGAACTGTTCACCGAACATGGCGCCGGATCGCTGATCCGTTCAACCGAACCCCGCGTGAAACCGCGCACCCCCCGGTGAGCGCGGATCGCCCCGCACGTCTGATCGTGATGCGGCACGCAAAATCCGCTTGGGATAATCCCGACCTGCCCGACCATGACCGCCCGCTGAATGACCGCGGCCGCCATGCGGCCCCCGTGATGGGGCGCTGGCTGGCCACGCAGGGGCTGGTGCCGGACCAAGTGCTGACGTCGTCGGCGCGGCGCACGTTGGACACATTGGCGGGGCTGGGTCTTGGCCCCACACCGACGCAGGTGCTGCCGCAGCTTTACCATGCCGAACCCGACACGATCCTGACCGCGCTGCGCGATCACGCCACGGGGACTTGCGTTCTGGTCTTGGGGCATAACCCCGGCCTTAGCCTGTTTGCAGGCCGGTTTGTGACCAATCCGATGGATCACCCGCGCTTGCACGACCTGCCGACGGGGGGCACGCTGGTGGTCGATCTAACCGTGGCTTGGGGCGCAGTTGATTGGGGCACGGGCCACGCGCACAGCTTTGCCGCCCCGCGCGACTTTTGGTAGGGCGGCTGCTCGCAGCCGCCCTACCTGTCAGTGACCCAAAATCTGCGACAGGAACAGCTTGGTCCGGTCGGATTGCGGGTTGTTGAAAAACTCTTCCGGCTCGTTTTGTTCGACGATCTGACCCTGATCCATGAAAATCACCCGGTTCGCCACCTGACGGGCAAAGCCCATCTCGTGCGTCACGCAGATCATGGTCATGCCCTCTTCGGCCAGTTGCACCATGGTATCAAGCACTTCCTTGATCATCTCGGGGTCAAGCGCGGACGTGGGCTCGTCGAACAGCATGATCTTCGGTTTCATGCACAAGGACCGCGCGATGGCGACGCGCTGTTGCTGGCCGCCGGACAACTGCCCCGGATACTTGTGCGCCTGTTCCGGGATTTTCACCTTGGTCAGGAAATGCATCGCGATTTCCTCGGCCTCGCGTTTCGGCGTCTTGCGCACCCAGATCGGGGCCAGCGTGCAGTTTTCCAGAATGGTCAGATGCGGGAACAGGTTGAAATGCTGGAACACCATGCCAACCTCGGACCGCACCTTGTCGATGTTTTTCAGGTCGGATGACAACACCGTGCCGTCCACGGTGATGCGGCCCTTCTGGTGTTCTTCCAGCGCGTTGATGCAGCGGATCAGGGTCGATTTTCCCGACCCCGACGGCCCCGCGATCACGATCCGTTCGCCGCGATGCACCGTCAGGTCGATATCGCGCAGCACATGGAAGGTGCCGAACCATTTGTTCATCTTTTCGATCGCAATCGCGACCTCGTCGAAAACCTTCATCTCTGGCTGGGCGTTCATGGACCCGCTCCTTCTTAACGGTGATCGGTGCGGAGCTGTTGCTCCAGCCACTGGGAATATTGCGAAATGCCGTAGCAGACGACGAAGAACAGCAGGGACGCGAAAGCGAACAGTTCCCAATAGACACCGTTCCATTCGGTGGCACCCTGGATCGGCCCGCGCACCATGCCGACAAGGTCATACATCGAGATGACCGACACCAGCGTGGTATCCTTGAACAACCCCACGGCGACGTTGACGATGCCGGGGATCGAAATTTTCAGCGCCTGCGGCAGGATGATCAGCCGCATCGCCTGCGCGTAATCAAGCCCAAGGCTGTCCGCCGCCTCGTATTGGCCCTTGGGCAGCGCGGCAAGCCCGCCGCGGATCACCTCGGCAATATAGGCGGCCGAGAACAGCGTGATCATGATGATCACCCGCAGGATCAAATCGAACGTCACCTCGGGCGGCAGGAAATAGCCCAGCACGACATTGGCGACGAACAGCAATGTGATCAGCGGGACGCCCCGGACAAATTCGATGAAAATCACGCAGATCCATTTGATGATCGGCATGTCAGACCGCCGCCCCAGCGCGAGCAAGATACCAATGGGCAGCGACAGCGACACGCAGGTGACCCCAAGGATCATGTTCAACATGAACCCGCCGATATCGCGGCTGGCCACCGGTTCCAGAACCAGCACCTGCAAATCCGCCTGCCCGCCGATCCACCACACCACCAGCGCCGCGATCACAGCCGCCAAGGCCGCCTGCGCCATCGCCTGCTTGGCCAGCGCCTGAAATGTCAGGGCTGCCGCGACAAACCCCAGGGCCACGAAAAGCGGCACCGTGATCGACCCGCCCCAGATCAGCCAGAACGCCAGAAACGGATAGACGGCGGTGATGATCAGCAATCTGCGCGGCAGTTTGAAGAACAGCACCGGCGCTGCGGCAACAAACAGCAGCACAAAACCCAGCGTGGGCCGCCAGTATTGGTCCGCCGGATAGGTGAACCCGAACAGCAACTGGTGCCAGCGTTCGGTCAGCACCGAAAAACACGCCCCGGTCTTGCCCTGCAACACCTCGCGGCAGGCGGCGAGCGATGTCGTGGTCCAGACCCCGTTCGACAACCACGGCCAGACCGCAAGCACCAGCCACCAGATCACGAAGGCAGACACCAGGGTCATCACCGTGTTGATCGGGCTGGAAAACAGGTTCTCGCGCAGCCATTTCACCAACCCGGTCTCACCGACAGGCGGCGGGGTGGCGGGCAGCATGTCGCGGCGAACAAAGGCGCGGGACAGATCGGCCATCTCAGCGCTCCTTCAATTTGACGGAATTGTTGTAGACGTTCATCACCGCCGAAATCGACAGCGAGATGGTCAGGTAGAACGCCATCAACAGCAGCACACATTCAATCGCGCGCCCGGTCTGGTTCAACGTGATACCGCCCAGCGTGCCAGTGACGTCCATATATCCCACGGCAATCGCCAGCGACGAGTTTTTGGTGATGTTGAGATAATTCGAGATCAGCGGCGGGATGATGACCCGCAGCGCCTGCGGCAGCACCACCAGGCTCATGATCCGGTTGGGGCGCAGGCCCAGCGACGCCGCCGCCTCGGTCTGCCCCTTTGACACCGCGAGGATGCCTGCGCGGACGTTTTCGGCGATGAACGCACCGGTATAGATCGCCAGCGCGAACCACAGCGCGATCAGCGACCCCAACATGTTCACGCCGCCCTGAAAGTTGAACCCTTTCAACGCCGGGTAATCTAGTGTGATCGGGCGCCCCATGACATAGAACATCACGACGGCGGGCAGGATCAGGATCGCCAGCGTCGGCCAGCCGCGCGGCATCAGGCGCCCGGTGTCGAACAGCACCTTGGTCGTGTGGCGGCGATAGATCACCGCGCCTGCGATGGACGCCAGGAACGTCGCCACCACCACCCATGACCCGTCGCCCCAAATCGGCCAGGGCGCATAGACGCCGCGATTGGTGAATGCAAACGCGCCCATCACCATCGTCGCCGTCGGGTTTTCCCCCCGGAACGCGTTGGGCGGCGGCAGGACGGCGGTCATGATCGAAAAGATGATCAGGATCCAGATCAGCACCGGCACGTTGCGGAAGGCCTCGACATAGACCGACATCATCTTGCGCAAAAGCCAGTTGGGCGACAACCGCGCCACGCCCGCCGCCACGCCCAGCACGGTGGCCGTCGCACAGGCCAGAACCGCCACGATCAGCGTGTTCATGATCCCGACGATGGACGCGCGCAGATGCGTGGATTGGCTGGTGTAGTCGATCGGGCGCTGGTTGATGTCATAGCCCGACGGCGCGCTCAGGAAATCGAACGAAATCGACAGACCCGCCGTGCGCAGGTTCGCCGCGAGGTTCAGCCCCAGATAGCCAAACACCGCAATGATGCACATCAGGGCGACGAACTGGAACGTGTAAGACCGATACCGTGTGTCATTCAACAGCATGGATAGCCGGAACGACCCCGCCTGCGGATCAGAAAGCGATGTCATGTGCGTGGTTCCCCGTCAGAGCGGCCAGGTCATTTTTTACATTTCCGTCCGATCCAATCAGATCGTCGGCAGGCCGTCGGTCATCGTCCGGATGTGGCTCGGGGCGCAGAAACCTGCGCCCCGGCCATGCGTTTCTTAGCGGAAGGGCGGGGTATACAGCAGGCCGCCATCGGTCCACTGCGCGTTCAGACCGCGCGCCAGACCGATCGAGGTGCTGGCACCGATGTTCTTTTCGAACACTTCGCCATAGTTGCCGACCTGCATGATGATGTTCTTGGCAAACGCGTTGTCCACGCCCATCATCTTGCCCATTTCGCCTTCGGTGCCCAGCAACCGGTTGATTTCCGGGTTGGTGGTCGGCGCTGCGGACAACTCAGCGACGTTGGCCGAGGTCACGCCCAGTTCTTCGGCAGCGATCATCACGTTCAGCGACCAGCGGACGATATCAGCCCAGTCGTTGTCGCCATGGCGCACCAGCGGGCCCAGCGGCTCTTTCGAGATGATCTCGGGCAGAACGATGTGGTCGGTGGGCGTCTCGAAGGTGGCGCGCGACGCGGCCAGGCCCGAGGCGTCGGTGGTGTAGGTGTCGCAAGCGCCGGCCAGATACTGCTGCAGCGCTTCGGCGTTGGTTTCGATCGGAACCGGCGTGTAGGTGATGTTGTTGGCGCGGAAGAAGTCGGCCAGGTTCAGTTCGGTGGTGGTGCCGGTCTGGATGCAGACGGTCGAGCCGTTCAGTTCCTTGGCCGAAGACACGCCCAGCGACTTCGGAACCATGAAGCCCTGACCATCGTAATAGTTCACGCCGATGAAGTCGAACTTCAGGTCGGTGTCGCGCGAATAGGTCCAGGTGGTGTTGCGCGCCAGCATGTCGACTTCGCCCGAGGCCAACGCGGTAAAGCGGGTCTTGCCGGTGGTCGGCACAAATTCGACCGCTTTCGAATCACCAAACACGGCGGCAGCGACAGCGCGGCACACGGCCACGTCGAAGCCTTCCCAGTTGCCGTTCGCGTCAGGCGCGGCAAAACCGACCAGCGAGGTGGACACGCCGCAGTTCAGCTTGCCGCGGGCCTTGACGTCGTCGAGAGTCGCGGCTGCTGCCGCGCCAGCCGAAAAGGCCGCGACGGTCATTGCGCCGAGAATGACGGATTTTTGCATGGTAACCTCTTCCTGAGTATCTCCCCTCGAAGCGGGGATGTTTCTATCTGTCTGGTCAGACTGACCTGTTGCGCCCCACAAGCGCAGGACGCTGAGAGTGTGTCGAGTTTGGGCGGAATCTGGCCCACAGGTCAAGCCTGCCATCATCACAAGAGGGGCGGAATGCTTGGTTTCCGGGCAATTAACCGCAAAAACTGCCCGAATTTTCACGGCTGACGCGCGATGCGCGATCACAGACGCGTCAAAGCCAGAAACCGGGCGGCGTGATTCAGGTCGGCTTCCTTGGCGGCGGCCAGCGCATCGGCGTCTTCATCCGCGCCCCATTGTTCGCGCTGCCAGATGTCATCGACGCGCGACAGCGCCCAGGCGGTGCCCGCATCAATCGCGCCCTGCGCCACCGCAAGACCCAGCACCAGCGACCCGGTCATGCCGACCAGATCATGCAGCGCGGTCAGGCCGAAATCGTCAAACGCCGCCACGGCGCGGTGCATCTGCGCCAAGGTCAGCGGCGCCTGCGCCACCGGCATGACGCCAACCGTGGTCACCAGCGGCGCGGCCAGCATATCGCGCGCCCAGTCCAGCCAGGGATCCCAGGCCGCCGCCTGCAACCCCACCAGTTCCACCGGGCTGGCCGCGCGATAACAGATCAGGTCGCTGCCGCCATAGGCCGCGATCAGCGCGATCACCTCGTCGCGCTGCGCGCCCACCTTGTCCAGCGCGGCATTGGCCGAGCGTGTCACCGGCATCGTGCGCGGATCGACGGTCGCGCCCTGCGCGTCCCATTCGGCGGCTACGGCATGGGCCAACGCCGCTGTCGGCAGGATCAGCGGCGCTTTTGCGGGCGTGCGCACCCGCCGCCCGTCCAGTTCGACGGTGAATCCGCCCGCTACCGGGACCACTGCGACCCCAGTCCAGAACCGCCGCGCGGTCCAGCCGCCGCTCATGATGGCACGCCCAACACACCGGGCAGGGCTGCAAAATCGTCGATCACGGTGTCGGTGCGCGCGCGCAGATCAGCGGCGGCATGATAGCCCCAAGTGACGCCGATACCCCGCACGCCCGCCGCCTGCGCCATGTCCATGTCGAACACCGTATCGCCCACCATCACCGTCGAGTCCGCCGCCACCCCGGTTTCCGCCATCGCGGCGCGGATCATCGACGGGTGCGGCTTTGACGGGTGGTGATCTGCCACCTGCCGCGTCACGAAATAGCGCCGCAGGTCATGCGCCTCGATCATCGCGTCCAGCCCGCGCTGCGATTTGCCGGTCGCCACCCCCATCAGAGTGTCCGGCGCGGCCAGCAACAGGTCCAGCACCGCCCGCGCGCCGGGATAAAGCGGCGACACCGCCGCGCCATGTGCGGTGCGCGCCGCGTTGAAAGCCGCCTTATACCCCGCCACCAGCGCCGTCTGGCGCTTTTCGCCCGCGTCCGGCACCAGCACCGCCATCGCCCGGTCCAGCGACAGGCCGACAATCCCCAGCACCGCCGCGCGCGCGGGTAATTCCAGCCCTTCATCCGCAAAGGCTGCTGTCATTGCCGCCATGATCTCGGCCTGGCTGTCGATCAATGTGCCATCGACATCGAAAATCACCAACTTCGGCGTCATTCGCGGATCGCCTCAAAGGGGTCATCCTCGGCCAGCGCCAGATCCCATTGGAACATCTCCCAGGTGCGTTCCATGTGGTCCGGCAAGGGCGCGGTGAAATGCATCACGCGGCGGGTCATCGGATGTTCCACGCTCAGACGGCGGGCATGCAACTGCATCTTGCGGCTGATGTCGCCGCCCATGACCGCCCCCCAGCCGTCGCCCAGATTTTCCTGCCCCGACCCGCCATATTTGCCGTCACCCGCAATCGGATGGCCCAATTCGGCCATATGCGCGCGCAACTGATGCGTCCGCCCTGTCACGGGTTCCATCGCCACCCAGGCGCAGCGCCGCCCGACCGACGAAATCACCGAATAATCCGTCACCGCGCGTTTCGCGCCCGGTGTGCGGTCCACCTCGGCGGGGTGGATGCATTGCATCTTTTCACCCTCGCCCGCCGCGCCATGACCCGGTGCCTTGATCAGCCCGTATTTGATCGTGCCCTGTTTCGGCGAGGGCACGCCGGCCACCACCGCCCAGTAAATCTTGCGGGTGGCCTTGTGCCGGAACGCCGCTGTCAGCGCCGCCGCCGCCGTGCGGGTCCGCGCCATCACCAGAACGCCGGACGTGTCCTTGTCCAGCCGGTGCACCAGCCGTGGCTTGTCGTCCAATCCGAACCGCAGCGCATCGGACAGCGCGTCCAGATGGCGCAGCGTCTTGGACCCGCCCTGCACCGCCAGCCCCGCCGGTTTGTTCAGCACCAGCATATGATCGTCGCGCCACAGCACACAGGACTGGATCATCTTGACGTCAGCGGCTGAAATACGCATCCCCCCCGGAACCTCGGGCGGCGGCGTGTCGGGCAGGGGCGGCACCCGCACCGTCATGCCGATCTCGACCCGGTCCGATGCCTTGGCCCGCGCGCCATCCAGACGCAATTCGCCCTTGCGGCAGATTTTCTCGATCACCACCTGGCTTATCTGCGGAAAACGCCGTTTCAGCCAACGGTCGAGCCGCTGCCCGCCATCATCCTCGCCGACCGTGATCACCTGCACACCCGTCATGTCAGCGTCCCCCGCATCATCATCAGCCCCGCCGCGCAGGCGCCCAGCGACAGCACCACCGACAGCACGACATACAACGCCGCCGTGCCGAAACGGCCATCTTCCATCAACCGCAGCGCGTCCAGCGAGAACGCCGAGAACGTGGTGAACCCGCCCAGAATGCCCGTGATCAGGAACGGTGCTGCGGGATGCGCCTTTGGCCCCAACAGCAGCGCGGCCAGCATCCCCATCACCAGCGATCCTGCGACATTCACTGCCAAGGTGCCCACAGGAAACCCCGTGCCAAAGGCGCGCGTGGTCCCGGTCACCACCAGAAACCGGGCTGCGGCACCGATGGCACCGCCCAAAGCGACCTGAAGCAGCGTCATGATCATGCGCGTCTCGTCGCCCGCATGGCGGATCATGTCAAGCACCGCTCTTGGCGCGGTCCGCCCGTGCCTTGGCGAACCAGTCCAGCCGCTTTTTCAACTCGCGTTCGAACCCGCGTTCGACGGGCTGGTAATAGGCCCCGCGCGCCATCGTATCGGGGAAATAGTTCTGCCCAGAAAACGCATCCGGCGCGTCGTGGTCATAGGCATAGCCCGCGCCATAGCCCTGATCCTGCATCATCTTGGTTGGCGCGTTCAGGATATGCCTGGGCGGCGGTTCCGACCCGTAACGGCGCGCAGCGTCCTGCGCCGCTTTCCACGCCACGTAAACCGCGTTCGATTTCGGCGCGAGCGCCAGATAGGTCACCGCGCCCGCCAGCGCCAATTCGCCCTCGGGGCTGCCCAACCGTTCATAGGTTTCCCAGGCGTCCCGGCAGATCGCCTGCGCCTGCGGATCAGCGAGCGCGATATCCTCGACCGCCATCCGCAAGATGCGCCGCGCGAGGTATCGCGGGTCTTCGCCCCCCGCCAACATCCGCGCCAGCCAATACAGCGCGGCATCCGGGTCCGACCCGCGCACCGATTTGTGCAGCGCGGAAATCAGATTGTAATGCTCATCGCCGGATTTGTCGTATTTCGCCGCCCGCTTTGCCAGCCGCTTGGACAACGCGTCGCGCGTGATGGGCGCGTCGCCCCAGCCTGCCACCTGTTCCACAAGGTTGAGGCAGGCCCGCCCGTCACCATCCGCCATGTCGATCAACGCCACCCGCGCGTCAGATGTCAGCGGCAGTGCGCGGCCCAGATCGGCCTCCGCCCGCGCGATCAGGTTTTCCAGATCAGCGGGCGTTAATCGCGTCAGCACCAACACCTGTGCGCGACTGAGCAGCGCGGCGTTCAGTTCAAACGACGGGTTTTCCGTGGTCGCGCCCACCAGCAGGATGGTGCCGTCTTCCATATGCGGCAGAAACCCGTCCTGCTGCGCCTTGTTGAAACGGTGGATTTCATCGACGAACAACAGCGTGCCGCGCCCCTGCCCGCGCTGCATCCGCGCGGTGTCGAACACGCGGCGCAAGTCCGGGACGCCGGTGAAAATCGCGCTGATCTGCACGAAATGCCGGTCGGTCGCATCCGCCAACAGCCGCGCAATCGTGGTCTTGCCCACACCCGGCGGCCCCCAGAGGATCAGCGACCCCAGCGTGCCCGCCGCCAGCATCGCGCCCAACGGGCCGTCGGGCCCCAGCACCTGATCCTGGCCGATCACCTCGGCCAAGGCGCGCGGCCGCAACCGATCCGCCAAGGGGCGCGGGGCCGCGGCGGCGGCGGGGCTGGCGAAAAGGTCGTCGGTCATCTGATGCTCCGGGCGGGCCCGCGCGGGGTGCCCTGCGACAAACCAGCGGTTGCCGGACGTGCCCCCGCGGCTAGATGCAGACCAGAATAACGAGGGGTCATGCGATGTCCACTGTCCTGCCTGCTGACGCAATCGTCACCACCCGCGCGCTGTATAATGGTGATTGCCCGATCTGCGACGCCGAGATGTGCCATTACGCGGCCTATGCGCAGGGGGCCAGACTGTCGGTTGCGTTTGATGACCTGACCCAGATCGACCTCGCCACCTGGGGCGTCACCGAGGATGCCGCCACGCGGCTGCTGCATGTGCTGCATGACGGCAAGCTGCATGTCGGGTTCGATGCGTTTCTGGTGCTTTGGGCGCAACTGCCGCGCTATGCCTGGGCCGCGCGGGTCTGCCGGACGCCGGGGCTGTATCAGGTGCTGGACTGGGGATATGAACACGTCGTTGCGCGTTACATTTACCAGCGGCACCTGCGGCGCAAGGCGCGCGGGTTGGTGCGACCGGGGCGGGCCGCATGACAAACCCCGCTGGGGGACCAGCGGGGCTACGGGCCAGAACGGGCCAACCGTCGCTTATGCGGCGGCTTCTTCGGCGGCCAGACGCGCCTTGTCATTGGCACCCTTGGCGTTCACGTCACGGTCCACAAATTCGATGATCGCCATCGGCGCCATGTCGCCATAGCGGAAACCGGCCTTCATGATGCGGACATAACCGCCCTGGCGGTCCTTGTAGCGCGGCCCGAGAATCTCGAACAGCTTGGCCACATACTGGTCCTGCTTCAACTGCGATCCGGCCATGCGGCGCGCATGCAGGTCGCCGCGCTTGCCCAGCGTGATCAGCTTTTCAACGATCGGGCGCAGTTCCTTGGCCTTGGGCAGGGTAGTCTTGATCTGCTCATGTTCGATGAGCGATCCGGCCATGTTGGCAAAAAGCGCCTTGCGGTGCTCGTGGGTGCGGTTCAGGCGGCGGTATCCGCGGGCGTGACGCATGATTATTCTCCGTAGCTTTTTATACTTTGTATTGTGATCCGTGCGTGCGGGCCACTTTGTTGGGGCGGAATTGCCCGGGTCGGGACAGGTGTCGTTTCGTTCGTCAGGGGTGATGGGTGACAAGCACCCATCCTACGCGGCGTCCGTAGGGTGGGTGATCTTCACCCACCCCCTATCTCAGAACGCGTCTTCGTATTTCTTGGCCAGTTCTTCGATGTTCTCCGGCGGCCAATCCTCGACGTCCATGCCCAGATGCAGGCCCATGCCCGACAGCACTTCCTTGATTTCGTTCAGGGACTTGCGGCCAAAGTTCGGCGTGCGCAGCATTTCGGCTTCGGTTTTCTGGATCAGATCGCCGATATAGACGATGTTGTCGTTCTTGAGGCAGTTGGCCGAACGCACCGACAGTTCCAGCTCATCGACCTTCTTCAGCAGCAGCGGGTTGAATTCCAGACCGTCATCCAGATCGGACTTCAGCGAAGATTCGGGTTCGTCAAAGTTCACGAACACCTGCAACTGGTCCTGCAGGATGCGCGCGGCATAGGCCACCGCGTCCTCAGGCGTCAGCGAGCCGTCGGTTTCCACCTTGAGCGTCAGACGGTCGAGGTCAAGGTTCTGGCCCTCGCGGGTCGGCTGCACCTCATAGCTGACCTTCTTGATCGGCGAAAAGATCGCGTCGATCGGGATCAGGCCAATCGGCGCATCCTCGGGGCGGTTCTTGTCGGCGGCGACATAGCCCTTGCCGTTGTTCACGGTCAGTTCCATGTAAACGCTGGCCCCGTCATCCAGGTGGCAGATGACGTGCTCTTTGTTCAGCACCTCGATGCCTGCCGTGGTGGCGATATCGCCCGCGACCACAACGCCCGGACCCTTGGCGGAAATCGACACCCGCTTGGGGCCTTCGACGTCCATCTTCAGGCCGATGCCCTTGAGGTTCAGGATGATGTCGGTCACATCCTCGCGGACGCCCGGCACCGACGAAAACTCGTGCAGCACGTTGTCGATCTGCACCGAGGTGATCGCGGCGCCTTGCAGCGACGACAGCAAAACCCGGCGCAATGCGTTGCCCAGCGTCAGACCGAACCCGCGTTCCAGCGGTTCGGCGACCAGCGTGGCCTGACGGTGCGGATCATTGCCCGCCTTGGTGTCCAGTTGTCCCGGCTTGATCAGTTCGGACCAGTTTTTATGGATCATGAGTCCCTCCATTCCAGCGGTGCCCCCATGTCCCGAAGGGCACAGCACCCGAGGTTGTAAAACGACGATCCGGGACCCCACCAGACGCGGTGGAATCCCGGCAAACAGGTCAAAAGATCAGACGCGGCGACGCTTTGGCGGACGGCAGCCATTATGTGCCATCGGCGTCACATCGCGGATCGAGGTGATCTGGAACCCGACCGAGGCCAGCGCGCGCAGCGCCGATTCGCGTCCCGATCCGGGCCCCTGCACTTCGACTTCGAGCGTCTTGACGCCGTGTTCCTGGGCCTTGCGACCAGCATCTTCGGCCGCCATCTGGGCCGCGTAGGGCGTCGATTTGCGCGACCCCTTGAAGCCCATGGTGCCCGAGGACGACCAGGAAATCGCATTGCCCTGCACATCCGAAATCAGGATCTTGGTATTGTTGAACGAAGAGTTCACATGCGCAACGCCAGAGGCGATGTTCTTGGAAACCTTCTTTTTGCCGCCACGGCGGGTATCACGTGCCATATTGCCAGCCCTCCCTTACTTCTTCTTGCCGGCGATGGCCTTTGCGGGGCCCTTGCGCGTGCGTGCGTTGGTGTGGGTGCGCTGGCCGCGCACGGGCAGGCCCTTGCGGTGACGCAGGCCGCGATAGCAGCCCAGATCCATCAGACGCTTGATGTTCATCGTGACTTCGCGGCGCAAATCGCCTTCGACAGTCAGGTTGGCGTCGATGTATTCGCGGATCGCCAGCACTTCGGCATCCGAAAGATCATTCACGCGACGGTTCTCGGCGATCTTGGTTGCTTCGCAGATTTGCTTGGCAATAAAGGGGCCGATGCCGGTGATATAAGTAAGCGCAATTGGAACCCGCTTTGCAGTCGGGATGTTCACGCCAGCGATACGTGCCACGTTCAGTCGTCCTTTCGTTGCGGTTCCGTAATTCCAGAACCTTTTTTCACAACTTCGGCCACGGGTATGCCCCGCAGGCCGCCGCTGATGAGGTGATCCAAAACCATTGGGCAAAAGCCCGCAGAGAATCAGTATCTCGGCAGAGATAGGGTTCGGTATGGAGTTTTACTGTGATCGTCAAGGCCGCGCGCACCGGATCGCGCAATCACGGCCTTATGCAGCAATTAGGCCGCCGTGTGATCCAAGAGGCGCGCAATTTCGGCAGCAACCGCGTCGATTTCACCAAGCCCGTCAACAACGCGCAACTGCCCCTTGGCATAGTAATACCCCGTGAGTGGCGAGGTTCTCTTGTAATATTCCATCAGGCGGGTTTTCAGGCTGTCGGCGTTGTCATCCGCGCGGCGGGTGAATGTCGCAGTCTGTCCGCAAGAGGTGCAAATGTGATCCGCCGGGATCGGCTTGGTCAGATCGTTATAGACCTCGCCGCAATTGGCGCAGGTGGACCGCGCGGTGATCCGGCTGACCAGAGCGGCGTCATCCACCTGCATCTCGATCACGGCATCCAGTTGCTGGCCCATCTCGGCCAACAGATCGCCAAGCGCATCCGCCTGTTTCAGGGTCCGGGGAAAGCCGTCAAAGATGAATCCGCCGCCGGTATCGCCGGTCAGCTTTTCGCGGATCAGGCCGATGACGATGGCATCGGTCACCAGCTCGCCCCGGTCCATCACCTCAGCCACCACACGGCCCATGTCGGTGCCGCTGGTGCGCGCCGCGCGCAGCATGTCGCCCGTGGACAGTTGCACCATGTTGCGCGTCTCGGACAACAGCCGCGCCTGTGTGCCCTTGCCGGCACCCGGTGGACCCAAAAGGATGATGTTCATCGCCAACCCCTTTTACCGCCGCGCAGAACCACGGGTGCTGCCCCGCTTCTTGCCCTTGCCGCGCAGTTGCGACTTTTCCAGCAAGCCTTCGTATTGATGCGCCAACAGATGGTTCTGCACCTGCTGAATCGTGTCCATCGTCACCGCCACGACGATCAGAACCGAAGTGCCGCCGAAATAGAACGGGATCGCCAGCTGCGCGCGCAGGATTTCCGGCAACAGGCAGACCGCCGCCAGATACCCCGCCCCCAGCACCAGAATACGGTTCACCACATATTCCAGATATGCGGCGGTCTTGTCGCCCGGACGGATACCCGGCACGAAGCCATTCTGGTTCTTCAGGTTCTCGGCCACTTCATCGGGTTTGAACGACACGTTGAAGGTATAGAAATACGCGAAAAACACGATCATCGCCGTGAAGAACAGCAGATACAGCGGCTGTCCGGGGCCGAAATAGGCCAAGATGGTGGACATGATCGGGTTGGTCTGCTGGCCCGAAAACGCAGCAATGGTTGTCGGCAACAACAACAGCGACGAGGCAAAGATCGCCGGGATCACGCCCGCCGGGTTCACCTTGATCGGCAGAACCGAGGATTGACCGTCATACACCTTCATCCCGACCTGACGGCGCGGATATTCGATGCGGATCTTGCGCAGGGCGCGTTCCATGAACACCACGAAGGCGATGGTGACCACCACCATGACCATCGCGATCAGGATCACCGCCGGGCTGATCGCACCGGACCGGCCTTGGGTAAAGAATTGCGCCAGCGCGGCGGGAATTTCGGCAATGATGCCGACAAAGATGATCAACGATATCCCATTCCCGATGCCGCGCGCCGTGATCTGTTCGCCCAGCCACATTAAGAACATCGTGCCGCCCACCAGCGTGATCACACAGGTCGAGATGAAGAACAGATAGGGCAGTTCCGCCTGCACGAAGCCTTCGGAATAGAGGCCAACCGACAGGCCATAGGCCTGCAACGTCGCCAGAAACACCGTGCCATAGCGGGTATACTGGTTCAGCTTCTTGCGGCCCTGTTCGCCTTCCTTCTTCAACTGCTCCATCGCGGGGACCATCGACCCCAGCAATTGCACGATGATCGAGGCCGAAATATAGGGCATGATCCCCAGCGCAAAGATGCCCATCCGCCCCAGCGCGCCGCCGGTGAACATCGACACCATGCCGCCGAGGCTCGATGACACGGTTTCCATGAAATCGCGCAGCGCGGTGCCGTCGATCCCCGGCACCGGAATGAAGGTGCCCAGACGGTAAACGATCAACAGGCCCAGCGTGAAAAAGATGCGCTGCCGCAGGTCGGTCGCCTTGGCCAGCGCGCCCCAACTGGTGTTCGACGCCATCTGCTCGATCTGGGATGCCATTGCACGTGGTCTTTCGATGCTGAAACGCCGCCCGGCCGTTTTCCGGAGGGCGGCGTTTGGGAAAACTGACGTGTATGTAGGGGGCCGTTGCGCCCCCCACAAGCCGAAATCAGGCCGACGCCGCCGCTGCGTCCTTGTTCGCCGAAGCAGAGCCTGCCTTGGTTGGGGCAGGCAGCGGGGCCTTGACGGTCAGTGTACCGCCCGCAGCCGCAATTGCCGCGACAGCACCGGCGGACGCGCCCGTGACGTCGATGGTCAATGCCGACGTCACTTCGCCCTTGGCCAGAACGCGGATCCCGTCCAGCTTGCGCCGCACCAGGCCCGATGTCACCAGCACGTCTTCGGTGATCGGCTGGGTGCCGTCGATCTTGCCTTCGTTGATGAATTTCTGGATCAGGCCGATGTTGACCACGGCAAAGTCCAACCGGTTCGGCTTGTTAAAGCCGCGCTTCGGCAGACGCTGATAGAGCGGCATCTGCCCGCCCTCATAGCCGTTGATCGCCACGCCCGAACGGGACTTCTGGCCCTTGATCCCGCGTCCGGCGGTCTTGCCCTTGCCAGACCCCGGCCCGCGCGCGACGCGCTTTTTCTTCTTGGCCGCGCCTTCGTTGTCGGAAAGTTGATTCAGTTTCATGTCGCTGTCTCCTTGCCGGAAAACCCGCCCCAGCGACGGAACGGGCACACGGCGTTGCGGGTTAAAGCACCCCCCGGCAGGCCGGAAAGCGCGTAGGGTGGGTCATTGACCCACCGCTGCTCAGACTTCGCGTTCCTCGATGATCCGCACGAGGTGGGGAATGGAATTGACCATCCCGCGCACCGACGGCGTATCTTCAAGTTCGCGGGTCTTGTGCGGCTTGTTCAGGCCCAGCCCGATCAGCGTGCGACGCTGGATATCGGGACGGCGGCAGGGCGAAGCAATCTGCTTCACCACGATCGTTTTCTTGGTCATGGTCCCGCTCCTTATGCGTCGACGGCTTCCGCCGCCTCAACAGGTTTGTTCAGGATTTCCGCCACCTTCTTGCCGCGACGCTGCGCGACCTGACGGGGGCTTTGTTCCTTTTTCAGACCATCAATCGTGGCGCGGATCATGTTGTAGGGGTTGGTGGACCCCAACGACTTGGACACCACGTCCTTCAGGCCCAGCATTTCGAACACGGCGCGCATCGGACCGCCGGCGATGATGCCGGTGCCTTCCGGGGCAGCGCGCATCACGACCTTGCCCGCGCCATGGCGGCCTTCCATGTCATGGTGCAACGTGCGGCCATCGCGCAGCGCGACGCGGAACATCTGGCGCTTGGCCTGTTCGGTCGCCTTGCGGATCGCCTCGGGCACTTCTTTCGCCTTGCCCTTGCCGAACCCGACGCGGCCCTTCTGGTCACCCACGACCACAAGTGCCGCAAAGCCGAAACGCTTGCCGCCCTTTACGGTCTTGGACACGCGGTTGATCGCGACCAGACGATCAGCGAATTCCGGCGTGGCCTCTTCGCGGTCGCGACGGTCGCGGCGGTTGTCATCTCTTGCCATCTTGATCGCTCCCTCAGAACTTCAGACCGGCTTCGCGCGCGGCATCTGCCAACGCCTTCACCCGACCATGAAAGATGAACCCGCCACGGTCGAAATAGCATTCCTCGACGCCTGCGGCTTTCGCGCGCTCGGCAATCGCGGTGCCAATCTTGGCCGCCGCTTCGCGGTTGTTCTTGCCGACCACACCCAGATCCTTTTCCAGGCTGGACGCAGCGGCGAGCGTCACGCCCTGCACGTCGTCGATCAGCTGCACGCTGATGTTCTTCAGCGAACGGTGCACCGACAGGCGGATCCGCCCGGCGTTCACCTTGCGCAATTTGTTCCGGACGCGCTGGCGGCGCTTGAGGAACAGGTCTCTTTTGCTGTTTGCCATCTGTTCCGTCCTTATTTCTTCTTGCCTTCCTTGCGGAAGATGAATTCGCCCTTGTAGCGGATGCCCTTGCCCTTATAGGGCTCCGGCCGCTTCCAATCGCGAATTTCTGCCGCGACCTGACCAACCTGTTGGGCGTCCTGGCCCTCGATGATGATTTCGGTCTGCTTCGGAACGGTCACGGTGATGCCTTTCGGCACCTCATAATTGACCTCGTGCGAATACCCCAGCGACAGCTTCAGAACCTGGCCATTCAGAGCGGCGCGATACCCCACGCCCTGAATTTCCAGTTCCCGCTTGAAGCCTCCGGTGACACCGGTGACGAGGTTGCGGATCATCGTGCGGGACATCCCCCACTGCTGCCGGGCACGTTTCGACGTGCCGCGCGGCGTCACGGTAACCTGCGTGCCTTCGACCGCCAGCGTCACGTCATCCGTGGCGTGGAAGGTCTGGCTGCCCTTGGGGCCCTTGACCTCGATGGTCTGGCCCTTGACGGCGGCCGTCACGCCCGCAGGCAGATCAACCGGTTTCTTACCAATTCGAGACATCATGCTCTCCTTAGAAAACCGTGCAGAGCACTTCGCCACCGACATTGGCGGCGCGTGCGCTTGCATCCGACATCACGCCCTTGGACGTGCTGACAATCGACACGCCGAGGCCCTGACGGACCGACGGAATGTCCTTGACGCCCATGTAAACGCGGCGGCCGGGGGTCGAAACCCGCTTGACCTCACGAATGACGGGGGCACCATCATAATATTTCAGGCTGATTTCCAGCTCGGGGTGGCCGTTGGCCCCCGTCACGGCGTCATAACCGCGGATATAGCCTTCTGCTTGCAGGATATCGAGCACACGCGCGCGCATTTTCGACGCAGGGGTGCGGACGGTGGACTTGCCTCGGCCCTGCGCGTTGCGGATGCGGGTGAGCATATCGCCGATCGGATCGTTCATCTTTCGCTCTCCCTTACCAGCTCGATTTCACGAGACCGGGGATCTGGCCTTGCGAGCCCAGTTCCCGCAGCATGATGCGGCTCACCTTCAGCTTGCGGTAATACGCATGCGGGCGACCTGTCAGCTGGCAGCGGTTGTGCAGGCGCACCTTCGCGCCGTTGCGGGGCAGACCGGCCAGCTTCAGCGTCGCGCGAAAGCGCTCTTCCATCGGCTTGGTCTGGTCCTTGATCACGACTTTCAGCGCCGCACGCTTGGCTGCGAATTTCGCCACCAGCTTTTCGCGCTTCTTTTCGCGTTCGACCATGGATTTCTTTGCCATATCTTAAATCCCTCCCGCGATCACGAGTTGAAGGGCATGTTGAAATGCTTCAACAGCGCCTTGGCTTCCGCGTCGGTTTTCGCGGTGGTTGCGATGACGATATCCATTCCCCATGACTCGTCGATCTTGTCAAAGTTGATCTCTGGGAAAATGATGTGTTCCTTGATGCCAAAGGCATAGTTGCCGCGGCCATCGAACGATTTGCCATTCACGCCGCGGAAGTCGCGGATGCGGGGCATGGCGATGGTCACCAGACGATCAAAGAATTCGTACATCCGGTCGCCGCGCAGCGTCACCTTGGCGCCCATCGGCATGCCTTCGCGGACGCGGAAGCCTGCGATAGAGGTCTTGGCGATGGTCATCACGGCCTTCTGGCCTGCGATGGTGGTCAGATCCTCGACCGCCGATTTTGCCTTTTTCGAATCGCGCACCGCTTCGGCACCGCAGCCGATATTCAGCACGATCTTGTCAAGGCGCGGGATCTGCATCGGGTTGCTGTAGGAGAATTCCTCCTTCATCGCCGGGCGGATCACATCGCGATAGATGACCTTCAGGCGCGGGGTATAATTTTCGGTATCAAGCATCGATCACGTCCCCCGTGGTCTTGGCAAAACGCACCTTCTTGTCACCGTCGATGCGGAAACCGACGCGGGTCGGCTTGCCGTTCTTGTCGATGATCGCAAGGTTCGACAGTTGGATCGGCAGCGCCTTGGGCAGGCGGCCCCCCTGGTTATTGGCCGACTGGCGGGTGTGGCGGATCGCGATGTTCACGCCATCGACGATGGCCTTGCCATCCTTGGGCATCACCTCGGTGATGGTCCCGGTCTTGCCCCGGTCCTTGCCGGTGAGCACCATCACAGTGTCACCCTTTTTCAGCTTGGCCGCCATCTTACAGCACCTCCGGCGCGAGCGAGATGATCTTCATGAAGTTCTTCGCGCGCAATTCCCGCACGACCGGCCCAAAGATACGGGTGCCGATCGGCTCCATGTTGTTGTTGATGATCACCGCCGCGTTGCGGTCGAAACGGATGGCGGTGCCATCCTCACGACGCACGGCATGGGCAGTGCGCACGACGACGGCCTTGCGGACGTCACCTTTTTTCACACGGCCTTTTGGGATCGCTTCCTTGACGGCGACGACGATGACGTCGCCAACCGAAGCATAACGGCGGTGCGAACCGCCAAGAACCTTGATGCACTGCACCCGGCGCGCGCCGGAGTTGTCAGCAACATCCAGATTGGTCTGCATCTGGATCATTCGGTGTCTCCCGACCTTTGGGGGGGCATCATGCCATTATCCCCAGGGTTTCGATGATACCGGAAAGAGCGCGGCCTCAGGCCGTGATCACTTCCCAGCGTTTTGTCTTGGAAATCGGGGCACATTCCTGAATGCGGACCTGATCGCCGACCTTGAACGTCTCAAGCGCGTCATGCGCCCGATACTTCTTGGATTTCCGAACCGTCTTTTTCAGAACGGGGTGCGTGAAGCGGCGTTCCACCAGAACCGTGACGGTCTGGGTGTTGGCCGTGGAGGTCACGGTGCCTGACAGGATTCTCTTGGGCATCAGGGCTCTCCTTACTTCGCGACGTCTGCGGCTTTTTGGTTCAGGATGGTCAGCACGCGGGCTGCATCCCGACGGACGCCACGCATCCGCGCGGTGCCTTCCAACTGGCCGGTGGCCTGCTGGAAACGGAGGTTGAACGCCTCTTTCTTCAGCGCCGTCAGCTGGTCGCGCAGCTGATCAGGGGTCTTGTCGCGTAGTTCCTTGGCGTTCATGCGCCGGTTCCTTTTCTCTGACACCAGCAGGCTCCCGCAAGTTGCGTCGGGGTTACCCGGTTTCTGGTGGACTATCTGAAACGCACGAATCCCGGGACTGGCCCGGGACGCGGCGGATGGGGTTCTATAGTTTGGCATCCCCGCCGGGGCAAGGATTAGTTTGACGTTTTCACGACAGTCGATGTTTTCGCGGTTATCGATGCAAAATGGGCGAGGTCACCCCCGCCCATCCGTAGGGTGGGTGCTAGCACCCACCCTACGTCGAATTACCAGTCCTCGCGGACCACGACACGGGTCTTGATCGGCAGCTTCATCGCCGCCAGACGCAGACCCTCACGGGCGATTTCCTCGGACACACCGTCGATTTCGAACATGATCCGACCCGGTTTGACGCGGCAGGCCCAGAAATCGACCGACCCCTTACCCTTACCCATCCGGACTTCGGTGGGCTTGGACGTTACCGGAACATCCGGGAAAATCCGGATCCAAACCCGACCCTGACGCTTCATGTGGCGGGTCAGCGCGCGGCGGGCCGCTTCGATCTGACGGGCGGTCACACGCTCGGGCTGGGTTGCCTTGAGGCCAAAGGTGCCAAAGTTCAGGTCAGATCCGCCCTTTGCCTCGCCGTGGATACGGCCCTTGTGCTGTTTGCGGAATTTTGTGCGTTTTGGTTGCAGCATTGTTCATCCCCCTCAGCGGCGGCCCATAGCGCCACGCGGCGCCGGCCCATCCTGAAGTTCCTGTGCCCGACGGTCGCGTGCCTGCGGATCGTGTTCCAGAATTTCGCCTTTGAAAATCCAGACCTTGATCCCGATGATGCCATAGGGCGTCATCGCTTCGGACAGCGCATAGTCGATATCGGCGCGCAGCGTATGCAGCGGCACCCGGCCCTCACGATACCATTCGGTCCGCGCGATTTCCGCGCCACCCAGACGGCCCGCCACGTTCACACGGATGCCCAGGGCCCCCATGCGCATCGCGTTCTGCACCGCACGTTTCATGGCGCGACGGAACGACACCCGGCGTTCCAACTGCTGGGCAATCGATTCGCCCACCAGCGCGGAATCCAGTTCCGGCTTGCGCACTTCGACGATGTTCAGGAACAATTCCGACTTGGTCAGCTTTGCAAGTTTCTTGCGCAGCGTTTCAATGTCGGCGCCTTTTTTCCCGATGATCACGCCGGGGCGCGCGGCGTGGATCGTGACGCGGCACTTCTTGTGCGGACGTTCGATGATCACGCGCGCGATACCGGCCTGCACGCAGTCCTTTTTCACGAATTCGCGGATGCGGATGTCTTGCAGCAACAGGTTGCCGAAATCCTTGCTGTCAGCATACCAGCGGCTGTCCCAGGTGCGGTTGACCTGCAAGCGCATGCCAATTGGATTGACTTTCTGTCCCATTAGGCTTGCTCCTCGATCTGCCGCACCTTGATGGTGATTTCCGAAAACGGCTTCATGATCTTGCCATAGCGGCCACGGGCCCGCGGACGGCCCCGCTTCATCACCAGGTTCTTGCCACACCAGGCTTCTGCGACGATCAGGCTGTCGACATCAAGGTTATGGTTGTTCTCGGCATTCGCAATCGCGGATTGCAGGCACTTCTTCACGTCTGCCGCGATCCGCTTCTTTGAGAAGGTCAGATCGGCAAGCGCTTTTTCAACTTTCTTGCCACGGATCAATCCGGCGACAAGGTTAAGTTTCTGCGGGCTCGTACGAAGCATGCGGGTTTTCGCCATTGCTTCGTTATCGGCCACGCGGCGGGGGTTTTTTTCCTGGCCCATGACTTACTTCCGCTTCGCTTTCTTGTCGGCTGCATGGCCGTAATAGGTGCGGGTCGGCGAGTATTCGCCGAACTTCTGACCGATCATGTCTTCGGTCACGTTGACCGGAACGTGCTTTTGGCCGTTGTAAACGCCGAACACCAGACCGACGAATTGCGGCAGGATGGTCGAGCGGCGCGACCAGATCTTGATGACATCGCTGCGGCCAGAGGCCCGCGCAGCTTCGGCCTTCTTGAGCACATAGGCGTCAACAAAAGGGCCTTTCCAGATAGAACGAGCCATGGATTAGCGGCCTTTCTTGAGGTGACGCGACCGCACGATAAGCTTCGTGGTGGTCTTTTTCGGATCGCGGGTTTTCTTGCCCTTGGTCGGCTTACCCCAAGGCGTAACCGGGTGACGACCACCGGACGTGCGGCCTTCACCACCGCCATGCGGGTGATCGACCGGGTTCATCGCCACGCCGCGCACCGACGGGCGGATGCCCAGGTGCCGCATACGACCGGCCTTGCCGAAATTCTGGTTCGAGTTGTCGGGGTTCGACACCGCGCCAACAGTGGCCATGCATTCCTGCCGCACCATCCGCAATTCGCCCGAGGACAGGCGCAACTGCGCATAGCCGCCATCGCGACCCACAAACTGGGCATAGGTGCCTGCGGCGCGCGCGATCTGGCCGCCCTTGCCGGGCTTCATCTCGACGTTGTGGACGATCGTGCCGATCGGCATGCCCGAGAACGGCATCGCGTTGCCGGGCTTGATGTCAACCTTCTTGCCCGCGATGACGCTGTCACCCACGGCCAGACGCTGCGGCGCCAAAATATAAGCCAACTCATTGTCCGCATAGCGGATCAGCGCGATGAACGCGGTGCGGTTCGGGTCATATTCGATCCGTTCCACTGTGCCCACGACGTCGAATTTCGTGCGTTTGAAATCGACGATCCGATAGAGACGCTTCGCCCCGCCGCCCATGCGGCGCATCGTGATCCGTCCGGTGTTGTTCCGGCCGCCCGATTTCATCAAGCCCTCAACGAGAGACTTGACGGGACGTCCTTTCCACAGCTCCGAACGGTCGATCAGAACCAGCCCACGCTGGCCTGGCGTCGTCGGTTTATACGACTTTAATGCCATGCTTTCTGTCTTCCGTTTCGTTTGGGCAACTTTGTTGCCGCTGTTTGGTGGCAGGTTGCCCCGCCGGGTCTAGGGCCCCGAAGGTCCCCGCTTAAAATCCAAGGCCCCGGTGACTGCCGGGGCCTTGGACGATTCGTGGTGCTATATCAAAGACCCGTTGCCACGTCGATGGTGTTGCCATCTTCCAGCATGACATAGGCCTTTTTCACGTCGCGGCGTTCGCCGGGGCGGCCGCGGAACCGCTTGACCTTGCCCTTGGTGATGGTGGTGTTGACCGCCTTGACCTTGACACCAAAGATCGCCTCGACGGCGGCCTTGATTTCCGGCTTGGCCGCATCAATCGCCACCTCGAACACGACCGCACCCGCCTCAGAGGCCATGGTCGCCTTTTCGGTGATGATCGGCTTGCGGATCACGTCGTAATGTTTTGCCGTCGCGGTCATTTCAGTCGGGCCTCCAGGGCTTCGATCCCCGCCTTCGTGATCACGAGCGTGTCACGCTTGAGGATGTCATAGACGTTTGCGCCCATCGTCGGCAGGATATCCAGCCCTTCGATGTTGCGCGCGGCCTGCATGAAGGCCTCGTTCACCGTGGCGCCATCAATGATCAGCGCGCGCTTCCAACCCAGGTTCTTGACCTGCTTGGCCAATGCACCGGTCTTGCCCGCCGCATCCGCCGCCTCGATCACGACCAGCTCACCGGCCTTGGCCTTGGCCGACAGCGCATGCCGCAGACCCAAAGCGCGGAACTTCTTGGTCAGGTCATGCGCATGGCTGCGCGGCACCGGGCCCTTGTAGATACCGCCGTGACGGAAGATCGGCGCCTTCTTGGACCCGTGACGTGCGCCACCGGTGCCCTTCTGGCGATAGATCTTCTTGGTCGAATAGGACACATCGGCGCGGCCCAGCGTCGAATGGGTGCCCGCCTGCTTTTTCGCCCGCTGCCAGCGCACCAGACGGTGCAGGATATCGGCGCGCGGTTCCAGACCGAACAGCGCCTCGTCCAGATCGATGGAACCGGCAACGGCCCCATCCAGATTGATCACATCGAGTTTCATGCTTCACCCCCTTCGGCGGGCGTTTCCTGCACGGCCGCGGCCATCTTCAGCGCAGCCGGGAACGGCACGCCATCGGGCAGCTTGCGCTTGACCGCGTCCTTGATCGTGACCCAGCCGCCCTTGGAGCCGGGAACCGCGCCCTTGACCATGATCAGGCCACGGTCGGCATCGGTGCGCACGACTTCGAGGTTCTGGGTGGTGATACGGGCCGCGCCCATATGACCGGCCATCTTCTTGCCCTTGAACACCTTGCCGGGGTCCTGGCACTGGCCCGTGGACCCGTGCGAACGGTGCGACACCGACACACCGTGCGACGCGCGCAGACCGCCGAAGTTGTGCCGCTTCATCGCACCGGCATAGCCTTTACCTATGGAAATCCCCGACACGTCAACCTTTTGACCGGCCAGATAATGTTCAGCCGAGATTTCCGATCCGACGGGGATCAGGTTTTCGGGGCTGACACGGAATTCAGCAACCTTGCGCTTGGGCGCAACATTGGCGCGCGCGAAATGGCCGCGCATGGCTTGGCTGGTGCGCTTGGCCTTGGCCGTGCCCGCGCCCAACTGAACGGCGGTATAGCCATCCTTGTCGGCGGTGCGCTGTGCCACGACCTGCAGGCTGTCCAGCAACAGAACGGTGACGGGCACTTGGCGACCGTCTTCCATGAACAGACGGGTCATGCCCATCTTCTTGGCGATTACTCCGGAACGCATCTGGTCAACCCCTTACGATTGCAGCTTGATTTCGACATCCACACCAGCGGCGAGGTCGAGCTTCATCAGCGCGTCCACGGTCTGGGGGGTCGGATCAACGATATCAAGGAGGCGCTTGTGCGTGCGGATTTCGAACTGGTCGCGCGACTTCTTGTCGATGTGCGGGCCACGCAGAACGGTGAATTTCTCGATCTTGTTCGGAAGCGGGATGGGTCCGCGCACCGTGGCACCGGTCCGCTTGGCGGTATTGACGATTTCCAGCGTGCTGGCGTCCAGCACACGGTAGTCAAACGCCTTCAGACGGATGCGAATATTCTGGCTTGACATGAGGATAGCCTTTCGCGGCTAAGAGTTGATTGGAGGACCGGCAGCTTGCCCGCCGGCCCTCGTCGAACCCGGAAGAACTTACTTCAGGATCTTGGACACGACGCCCGCGCCGACGGTGCGGCCGCCTTCGCGGATGGCGAAGCGCAGGCCGTCTTCCATCGCGATCGGCGCGATCAGCTCGACCACGAACTTCAGGTTGTCGCCGGGCATCACCATTTCCGTGCCCTCGGGCAGGGTCACGGTGCCAGTCACATCCGTCGTGCGGAAGTAGAACTGCGGGCGGTAGTTGGCGAAGAACGGCGTGTGACGGCCGCCCTCTTCCTTGGTCAGGATATACGCCTCGGCCTCGAACTGGGTGTGGGGGGTCACCGAGCCGGGCTTGCACAGCACCTGGCCGCGCTCCACGCCTTCACGGTCAACGCCGCGCAAGAGCGCGCCGATGTTGTCGCCCGCTTCGCCGCGGTCCAAGAGCTTGCGGAACATTTCCACGCCGGTGCAGATCGACTTTTTCGTGGCACGGATGCCGACGATCTCGATTTCGTCACCGACGTTGATCACGCCGCGTTCCACACGGCCCGTCACCACAGTGCCGCGGCCCGAGATCGAGAACACGTCTTC
>CAMCVS010000017.1 GCA_945881965.1 Paracoccus haematequi
CGAAACCACGACGGGCGGCAATGCGTTGAAATTCTATGCTTCGGTGCGTCTGGACATCCGCCGCATCGGTGCCGTCAAGGACCGCGAGGAAATCGTCGGCAACGCCACGCGCGTCAAGGTGGTCAAGAACAAGGTCGCTCCGCCGTTCAAGCAGGTCGAGTTTGACATCATGTATGGCGAAGGCATTTCCAAGACCGGCGAGCTGATCGATCTGGGCGTCAAGGCGGGGGTGCTGGAAAAATCAGGCGCCTGGTACTCCTACGGCGATGAGCGTGTCGGGCAGGGCCGCGAGAACGCCAAGACCTTCCTGCGCGACAACCCGGCCCTGGCCTTGGAAATCGAGGACAAGATCCGCGCCTCGCACGGGTTGGACCTTGGGTTTGCCGGGGCGGAAACCTCGGACGACATCATGGAAGGCTGAACCGCATCGGTCGCAGACGGGGACTGCAGAACCCCCCCGACCCTTTTCGAACCGAGGGCCGAGACTATCCGGGACGGGGTGGCGCAGGCCGCCCCGTTTCGCATCCCGCACCGCGCATCGTGATGGACAGCGGGACGCGCGGCGGCTAAATCGAACCGACCCACTGCCGCACCTCTGCCGGAAGAAAAACATGACCAGCCTCAACGACATCCGCGCCACCTATCTTGATTTCTTCGCCCGCAATGGCCACGCGGTGGTGCCGTCGTCGCCCTTGGTGCCGCGCAATGATCCGACGCTGATGTTCACCAATTCCGGCATGGTGCAATTCAAGAACCTGTTCACCGGGGTGGAACGGCGCGACTACAAGCGCGCAACATCGGCGCAGAAATGCGTGCGCGCAGGCGGCAAACACAATGATCTGGACAATGTGGGCTATACCGCGCGGCATCACACGTTTTTCGAAATGCTGGGGAATTTCAGTTTTGGCGATTATTTCAAGGAACAGGCGATTGCCTATGCCTGGGAACTGTTGACGCGCGATTTCGGCCTTGCGGCGGACAAGCTGACCGTGACGGTGTATCACACCGATGACGAGGCGGCGGCGTTGTGGAAAAAGATCGCGGGCCTGCCCGAGGACCGCATCATCCGCATCGCCACGGATGACAATTTCTGGCGCATGGGGCCGACCGGTCCCTGTGGCCCCTGCACCGAGATTTTCTATGACCACGGCCCCGCGATTGCCGGCGGCCCGCCCGGCAGCGCGGACGAAGATGGCGACCGTTTCATCGAGATTTGGAACAACGTGTTCATGCAGAACGAACAGTTCGCCGATGGCACGCTGCGCCCGCTGGAGATGCAGTCGATCGACACCGGCATGGGGCTGGAACGGATCGGCGCGCTGTTGCAGGGCAAGCACGACAACTATGACACCAACCTGATGCGCGCGCTGATCGAGGCGTCGGCGCAAGCCACCAGCGCCGAACCCGATGGCCCCGGCCGTATTCACCACCGGGTGATCGCGGACCATCTGCGGTCCACTGCGTTTCTGATCGCGGATGGCGTGATGCCTGCGAATGACGGACGGGGCTATGTGCTGCGCCGGATCATGCGCCGTGCTATGCGCCACGCGCATATGTTGGGCGCGCGCGATCCGGTGATGCACCGGCTGGTGGGCGAATTGGTGCGGCAGATGGGCGTGGCCTATCCCGAACTGACCCGCGCGCGTGCCTTGATCGAAGAGACACTGAAGTTGGAAGAAACCCGGTTCAAGACCACGCTGGATCGCGGGTTGCGGCTGTTGGATGCTGAATTGACCGACCTGCCCGAGGGCGCTGATTTGCCCGGTGCGACGGCGTTCAAACTGTATGACACCTATGGTTTCCCGCTGGACCTGACGCAGGACGCGCTGCGCGAACAGGGGCGTGGCGTTGATCTGGGTGGGTTTGACGCCGCGATGGCGGAACAAAAGGCGATGGCGCGCGCGGCCTGGGTCGGCACCGGCGAGACAGCGGATGCCACCATCTGGTTCGATTTGGCGGAACGCTTGGGCGCGACGGATTTCCTGGGCTATGACACGGAAACCGCCGAGGGGCAGGTCTTGGCGATTGTCGCCGAGGGCCAGGAGGTGACCGAGGCGCGCGGCACCGCCACCCTGGTGCTGAACCAGACACCGTTCTATGCCGAATCGGGTGGTCAGATCGGCGATTGCGGCACCATCCGCACCGCAACGGGCGCGGCGCGCGTGACGGACACGAAAAAGGTCGCGGGCTTGTTCCTGCATCAGGTCGAGGTGACCGAAGGCATGCTGACCCCCGGCACCGGCGCGGTTCTGACCGTGGATCACACCCGTCGCAGCGCAATCCGCGCCAACCATTCCGCGACGCATCTGCTGCATGAGGCGCTGCGCCGCGCCTTGGGCGAACATGTCGCACAGCGCGGGTCGCTGAACGCGGCGGACCGGTTGCGGTTCGACTTCAGCCATACCAAGGCGATGACGGCGGAGGAACTGGCAAGCGTCGAGGCCGAGGTGAACGCCTTCATCCGCCAAAACAGCAGCGTTGACACGCGTATCATGACCCCAGACGACGCGCGCGCCCTGGGGGCACAGGCGCTGTTTGGCGAGAAATACGGCGACGAGGTGCGCGTGGTGTCGATGGGCGCGCTGCCCGGATCGGGCAAGGGCGCGGATGGCCAGACCTATAGCCTTGAGCTGTGCGGCGGGACGCATGTGCAGCGCACCGGCGACATCGGGGCCTTCGTGCTGTTGGGGGAAAGCGCGTCAGCGGCGGGCATCCGGCGGATCGAGGCTTTGACAGGCGCGGGCGCACAGGCGCATATCACGGCGCAAGAGGCTGTTCTGGCAGAGATTTCCGGCCTGTTGAAGGTGCAGGGCGCGGCGATCCCGGCGCGGATCAAGGCGCTGATGGACGAACGCAAGGCGTTGCAGAACGAGGTGGCGCAATTGCGCCGCGATCTGGCGATGGGTGGCGGCGGTGCTGCGGCGCTGCGTGACATCAACGGGGTCGCGCTGTTGGCGCAAGTGCTGACCGGGGTCACCGGCAAGGATCTGTTGGCGATTGCGACCACGCAAAAGTCCAAGATCGGGTCGGGCGTGGTGCTGTTGATCGCGGACAGCGATGGCAAGGCGGCGGTGGCGGTCGGCGTGACCGATGACCTCACGTCGCGGTTGTCAGCGGTGGACATTCTGCGCGCCGTTGTCGAACAATTGGGCGGCAAGGGTGGCGGCGGCCGCGCCGATATGGCGCAGGGCGGGGCCGCCTCTGTCGAGAACGCCGAGGCGGCGATTGCCGCTGCCGAAACCATCATCCGGGGATAACCGATGCCAGCCTTGTGGATTGCCAACGTCACCGTGACCGACCCTGAGGCCTATGGAAAGTATGCGGAACTGGCCGGACCGGCCATCGCGCTGCATGGCGGCACGTTTCTGGCGCGCGCGGCGCGTTTCGTGCAACTCGAAGGCCGCGAACGCCCGCGCAATGTCGTCGCCCGCTTTGCCTCGGTCGAGGCGGCGGTGGCCTGCTATCACTCGCCCGAGTATCAGGCCGCGCTCAGCCACGCGCGCGGCGCGTCCGAGCGCGAGCTGATGGTGATCGAAACCACCGAATAAGCGCTGCGGCACGGCTGAAACCCTGCCTGACCTGTTCCGACCGAATCAGCCTTGGCTGTGATTTTGTGACGTTTTGGAAACAATCCGGCGGATCGACGCGATTGTTTCCATAATCAAAACAGTGAATTATGTGTGATCAGGAATAGCGGCATTGATAACGCTTAAAAATGTCTGGAATTCCATACCTGTCGCCCCAAAGAAGCCATGATTTCAATTCACCCACTTTCTTTGCGATTCGACGTCGGCTAGTTTTTGCCTACTCGCTGCCGAGTAAGTTATGGAGGGAACTATGAAGTCGTTTTTTGCCGCAGCTGTCGTCGCCTTTGCTGCCATTGGGGCGCCCGCCTTGGCCTGGGAAGGTCAGATTGTCGCTTGCTATGACAAGGACCTGGTCGGTCCGAAATATTCCTACAGCAAGACGCTGATCAAGCCGGCCAAGACCCAGTGGGAACACCGTCACGGCCAACTGGTCGAAGTGTACTATCCGGCGGTCTACAAAGAGAACCGCCATCTGGTGCAGGAACAGCATTATGTCGTGCGCAAGGGTGCTTGCGTCGTCAAGAAGTGATTTGAGAACACCGGAAAAGGCAATCCTATTGCCCTTTCCATTCCGCGGTTCGGCGGTGATTAACGGTAAATGGTCACAATAGCGCCTAAAATTGGCCTGACCTAGCCGCGATGGTTGGATTGTTCTGTATCAATCCGAGGCCACCATGACATCTTTCACATCGCTGGTTCTGGCCGTGGCCCTGACCGTCACGCCCGGCCTGCTTGCCGCGCAAACGACGCCGCAGGGCGAACGCCTGATCGCCTGCTTTCAGCAGGTGACGGTGCCTGCGGAATATTCGGTCAAGAAGGTCAAGATCAAGGACGCCGAGCGCAAGTATATCCGGCGCAACGGGCGGATTGAATTGGTCGAGCTGGCCGCGATTTTCCGCGAAGACAAGAAAATGATCAAACCCGCGCATGAGTTGATGCAGGAAGTGCCCTGCAACTGACCCCGCGCGGGATTGATCCGTGATTACAGGTCTTTGGCGTGCTTTTTCCGCTCGTGGGGATCCAGATAGCGTTTGCGCAGCCGGATCGCTGATGGCGTGACCTCGACCAGTTCATCGTCGTTGATATAGGCAATCGCCTCTTCCAGCGACATCTGGATATGCGGGGTCAGGCGCACGGCCTCGTCGGTGCCGGACGCGCGCACGTTGGTCAGTTTCTTGCCCTTGAGCGGGTTCACGTCCAGATCATTGTCGCGGCTGTGTTCGCCGATGATCATGCCCTCATAGATGGGGGCCTGCGGACCCAGGAACATTTTGCCGCGCTCTTCGAGGTTCCACAGCGCATAGGCCACCGCCTCGCCGGTTTCCATCGAGATCAGCACGCCCTGACGCCGCCCCTGAATCGCGCCTTTATAGGGGGCCCAGCTATGGAACACGCGGTTTAGCACACCGGTGCCGCGCGTATCAGTCAGGAATTCGCCCTGATACCCGATCAATCCGCGCGATGGCACATGGGCGATGATGCGGGTCTTGCCCGCGCCGGTCGGCTTCATCTCGGCCAGATCGCCGCGACGCGGGCCGGTGATCTTTTCGATCACCGCGCCGGTGTATTCGTCGTCAACGTCGATGGTGACTTCTTCGATGGGTTCCAGCGTCTTGCCGTTCTCATCTTCGCGGAACAGCACGCGCGGGCGGGAAATCGACAGTTCGAACCCTTCGCGGCGCATGTTTTCGATCAACACGCCCATCTGCAATTCGCCGCGACCGGCGACCTCGAACGCATCGCCGCCGGGGGTGTCGCTGACCTTGATCGCGACGTTGACCTCGGCCTCTTTCATCAGGCGTTCGCGGATGACGCGGGATTGCACCTTCTTGCCGTCGCGGCCTGCCAGCGGGCTGTCGTTGATGCCGAAGGTGACAGAGATGGTCGGCGGGTCAATCGGCTGTGCCGCGATGGGCTCTTCGACCGACAACGCGCAGATGGTGTCCGACACCGTCGCCTTGGCCATGCCCGACAGGGTGACGATGTCGCCCGCGCTGGCCTCTTCGATTTCGGTCAGCACGAGGCCGCGATAGGCCTGCACCTTGGAAACGCGGAACTGTTCGATCTTCTGGCCCTCGCGGGTCAGGGCCTGCACCGTGGTGCCGGCCTTGGCGCGACCCGATTCGACGCGGCCCGTCAGCATCCGGCCCAAAAACGGGTCCGCGCCCAGCGTAGTGGCCAGCATGCGGAACGGCTCGTCGATCTGCGCCAACACGCGCGGTGCGGGGACGTGGTTAACGATCAGGTTGAACAGCGCCGACAGATCCTGCCGCGGGCCGTTCAACTCGCTGTCCGCCCAGCCGGAGCGGCCCGAGGCGTAGACATGCGGAAAATCAAGCTGGTCGTCATTGGCACCAAGGCTGACGAACAGGTCGAACACCTCGTTCAGCGCGCGGTCGGGTTCGGCGTCGGATTTGTCAACCTTGTTCAGCACCACGATGGGGCGCAGGCCAAGGCGCAGCGCCTTTTGCAGCACGAATTTCGTCTGCGGCATCGGGCCTTCGGCGGCATCGACCAGCAGGCAGACGCCATCGACCATGGACAGGATGCGCTCGACCTCGCCGCCGAAATCAGCGTGGCCGGGGGTGTCGACGATATTGATGCGGGTGCCTTTCCAGGCAACCGATGTGGCCTTGGCCAGAATGGTGATGCCGCGTTCGCGTTCCAGGTCGTTACTGTCCATCGCGCGTTCGGCGACGGCCTGATTCTCGCGGAATGACCCGGATTGCCGCAGCAATTGGTCCACCAGCGTGGTCTTGCCGTGGTCAACGTGGGCGATGATGGCGATGTTGCGCAGATCCATGGGATGTCCTCTGTTCGTCGGCCCCGCGCCTATACTGCAATGCGGCAAAAGGCCAGAGGTTACGGGAGGCGACCCCATAGCGCGGTCAGATGGGGCTGGTGCAGCCATGTGCGCCCGTGTCGGGTGGCGCTTGCCCCAGTGCCCAGCTTGAACCGCATGAGCCCCGGCGCGCGGTCGGGATCAATCTGGCCAAGGTCCAGCCGGGTGCCGCCGCGCGCGCACAACCAGCAGACCGCCTGCCAGATCAGCACCTGATGCGCCGCCATGCGGCGCCCGTCAGGCCCGGTCCAGCCCAGATGATACGTTGCCCCTGCGCCATGGCGCAGGATCACCAGCCCTGCGATGGGGTTGCCTTGGTGTTCGGCCCAGAAAATCCGGGCATCGCCCGGATTGGCGCGCGCATAGGCCAGTGTCAGGGCCGTGGGCCAGGCGCTGTAGCCGCGTGCGCGCCGCTGCGCGGCCTCAAGGCGCAACAGCCAATGCGCCGGATCGACCGGCAGCGGCGCGTCTTGCAGGCGCATCGCGCCTGCCGCCACGCTGGCCTCGGCGCGCACCAGCGCGTTGCGCCATTTGCCGCCCATCCCGCGCCGCAGGGCCGCAAGGCCCTGCGTCAAGTCCAGCCGCGCCTCGGCGCGGCCAGCCAGCAGCGGGATATGTCCGGCGCGGGCAAAGCCCGCGTCACCCATCGCATCACGTGCCGTGCTGATCCACAGCCGCGCGCCCGTCGTGGGCAAGCGGCGCGCGAGGCGCGCCAGCGCCTCGGCCTGCGCGTTTGTATCCGTGCCATCATGCCATTGCGGCCCCAGCGGCAGCCATGCCACACGGCCCAGCACAGGCAACCGCCGCATCACCACCTGCGCGCGGCCCACGACGGCCCCGCCAGCGGCCATATCAAAGGTCATCACATCGACGCCCAACAGCGTCAGAGCGGCGGCATATCCGGGCGCGGCCTGCAAGGCCGGGACAGGAAAGGGCAGGGGCGGCGCGCGCATCAGCATAGGCTGACCTTGCGCGCGGGGGTGTAAACGCCAGGTGAATGCGCGCGCAGACCTATATGAAAAAGCCGCCCGACACCGGACGGCTTTGGCAACACGCGGACCCGACAGGAAAGGATTAGAACGGAATATCATCGTCCATATCGCGGCTGGGTCGGCTTGCGCCCTTGGCTCCGCCCGACGACGGCGCACTGTCATAGCCGCCGCCATAATCGCCGCCGTAATCCGGGACCGCGCCGCGATCGCCGCCCGATCCGCCGCCATCGCGCCCGCCCAACAGGGTCAGCTCGCCCCGATACTGCTTGACCACGATCTCGGTGGTATACCTGTCGGCCCCCGATTGATCCTGCCATTTGCGGGTTTCCAACTGGCCCTCAATATACACGGTCGAGCCTTTTTTCAGGTATTGTTCGGCGATCTTGCCCAGGGCTTCGTTGAAAATGGCAACGGAATGCCATTCGGTCTTTTCGCGGCGTTCACCGCTCGCCTTGTCGCGCCAGCTTTCCGATGTGGCGATGCGCAGGTTCACGACCTTGCCGCCGTTCTGGAACGACCGCACCTCCGGGTCCTTGCCCAGATTGCCGACGATGATCACCTTGTTTACCGACCCGGCCATGCCGCATCCTCCGTCAAAAAACTCTCAGGCTGAGGTTACATCACCCCAGACCTCTGAAGGAAAGGTAAACTTCATCGAAAATTGGCAGTGTTTTGCCGGTGCGGGCGCGCGCGCCCCGTTGGCATGGCGCATTTGCGCTGGTGTGGCGCGGGACGGCGGCTATAACTTGGGTCAGCGTGGTGGATCGGGGGGCTGGCGTGCGGCGTTGGGGTGTTTCGGTTCTGGTGGCGGCGATTGTGGCCATTGCCGTGCCCGCGAGCGCAGACGTCCTGTCGTCGAAATCCCGCACCAAGATGTTCAAGTCGCAGTTGAAGGTGCTGGATACCCGTGCGTCCAGCCAATACAACGCCTCGGTCCGGTTGCAGCCCCCGACCGTGCGGACACCGTCGAAATATGGCGATCCGGACCCCGATGCAAAGCCGTTTCGCGGGCGTTATCGCGGGCCTTATCTGGCGATGGCCAAGGATGCGGCGCGGCGGCATGGGGTGCCCGAGGATCTGTTCCTGCGGCTGGTGCAGCAGGAATCCGGGTTCAATTCCGCCGCGCGCAGCCACAAGGGTGCCATCGGTCTGGCGCAGTTGATGCCGGGCACCGCCGAAGCCCTGGGCGTTGATCCGCATGACCCCTACGAAAACCTCGAAGGCGGCGCGCGTTACCTGATGCAGCAATACCGCAAGTTCGGGTCATGGCGATTGGCGCTGGCCGCCTATAATGCCGGACCGGGTGCGGTGGAAAAGCACGGCGGGGTGCCGCCCTTTGACGAGACAAAGAATTACGTCCGCGTGATCTGGGGCAGCTAAGCCGTCACAGCGGTTTGATCTTTAGCTTTGCAATGCGGTTTTCCTTGCGGGCCGTCACCTCGAACCGGAAGCCGTGAAAGCTGAACACCTGGCCGATGCTGGGTATCATCTGCGCCTCGTGGATCACCAGACCGGCCACTGTGTTCGCCTCGTCGTCGGGCAGGGTCCAGTCCATCGCGCGGTTCAGGTCGCGGATGGTCATGGTGCCATCGACGACATAGGCACCGTCCTCGCCGGGTTTCAGCACGGGTTCCTGCGCCACGTCAAACTCATCGGTGATTTCGCCGACGATTTCCTCAAGGATATCCTCCAGCGTGATCAGGCCCTGGATGGACCCATATTCATCCACCACCAGCGCGAAATGGGTGTGGCGGCGCAGGAATTGCCGCATCTGTTCGTCCAGTGTCGTGGTGTCGGGGATGAAATAAGGCTTCATCGCCACGTCCAGAATATTGAACCCTTCCAGCCCGTTGCGCGACGGTGTTGCGCCGAACATCAGCTTGTGCATGCCGCGCAGCACGTCCTTGGCGTGGATCACGCCCACGATATTGTCGGGGTTGTCCTTCCAGATCGGCATCCGGGTATGCGGGCTTTGCAGGATTTCGCCCAACAGCGCTTCGGGGGGCGTATCCGCGTTCAGCATCCGGATTTCCGAGCGGTGGCGCATGATTTCCTCGACCGTGCGGTCGGCCAGGTCCAGCGCGCCCAGGATACGGTCGCGGTCCTCTTTTTCCACCGCGCCTTCGGAATGACCGAGTGCGATCACCCCCATGATCTCTTCGCGCACCGCAAGCATATTGGCCTCGGGGTTGGCCTTGACGCCGAACAGCCGCAGGATGCCGCGCACCAGCGCGCGCACCACTCCGACAATCGGCGCAAAGATGAGGATCAAGAGACGAATGAATGGCGCAACGCGCACCGCAAGCGATTCGGGGAATGTGATGGCAAAGGTCTTGGGCAGCACCTCGCCAAAGATCAACACCAGAACCGTCATGCCCGCAGTGGCAAAGGCCACCCCTGCGTCGCCGAACATGCGGGTCAAGAGCGCAGTCGCCAGTGACGCCGACATGATGTTGACCACGTTGTTGCCCAAGAGAATCGCGCCGATCATGCGCTCGCTGTCCTCGGTGACGATCATGGCCGCCTCGGCCCCGCGCGACCCCTTGTCGGCCAGTGTTTTCAGCTTGGCGCGCGAGGATGCGGTCAGCGCGGTTTCAGAGCCTGAAAAGAATGCCGACATCACCAACAGGCACAGGATGCCTCCGGCGGTGATCCAGAACGTGGTGTCCAGCAGCGTGGCGGGGTCGGTCATCATGCGCGGTCCTTGTGGCGTGAGATGGCATGTTTGCGGTGGCAACGCCGCGAAATCAAGGTTCTGCGCGGTCCTTGGCCAGCGGGTGATGCGTCAGCACCAATGTGCGCAGGCGTTCCTCCAGCACATGGGTATAGATTTCGGTGGTGGCGATATCGGCATGGCCCAGCAGGGTCTGGATCGCGCGCAGGTCCGCGCCATGCGCCAACAGATGCGTGGCAAAGGCGTGGCGCAGCCGGTGCGGTGTGACTGAGGCGGGCGAGACGCCTGCGGCGACCGCCAGTTCCTTCAGCGCCAGATAGAACCCTTCGCGGGTCAGATGGCCAAGCGCGCCGCGCGACGGGAACAGGAATTTGCTGGCGGGGCGGCCCGCCTTGCGCGCGGCATCCTCGTCGGCTTCGCGTTGCGCCGCCCACAGCGTCAGCGCGGCGCGGGCGGGGTCCGACAGCGGCACCATGCGTTCGCGCCCGCCCTTGCCGCGCACCAGAATCATGCGCGGATCGCCGCGCGTTGCCGCAAGCGGCAGGGTGACCAGTTCGCTGACCCGCATCCCCGTGGCATACAGCAATTCCATCAGGCAGGTCATCCGCAGCCGTGCCAGATCATCTCGGCCATGTGTGCGCGCGGCATCCAGCAACGCGCCCACCTGATCTTCGGACAGGATCTTGGGCAGGCGTTGTGCCTTGCCGGGGCCGGACAGGCGCAACGCCGGGTTATCCGCGCGCCAGCCCTCGTCATGGGCAAAGCGGCAGAATTGTCGGATCGCCGACAGCCGCCGCGCGCGGGTGGCTTGGGACAGACCTTCGGCCTCGAGCGCGACCAGATAGGCCTCGATCCCGTCGCGGTCGCTGCGGATCAGGTCAGTGCCCCGCCGCGCCAGCCAATCCGCGAAATCCGTCAGATCACGGCCATAGGCCAACAGCGTGTTGCGTGCCGCCCCGGTTTCGGCCGACAGCGCCGAAAGGAAAGTGGACAGCCGCTGTGCATCGGACATGCCCTATAACCCCCGCCGCAGCAGGCGCACCTGCAAGGCGGCGCGGCGGGCGGTGTCCTCTAACCCCAAGGCGCGGAACGCGGCCAGTGCTTCGCGCAAGGCCACGGGTTCGCCTGCCGCGCCGGTCTGAAACCGCTGCATCGCCAAAAGGATCGCCTCGCCCAGCCTGCCAGCCGCGATCGCCGTCCGGATATCCTGCGGCGGTTCGGCCCCGCCAAAGGCAGCGGCGATGGCGGCGGCCGTTTCGTCGCCGGGGGACGCCGGCGGCGGTGCGCCACGCGCGATCCCGGTTTCGAACACCAGCCCCGGAAAGGCTGCGCCGCGCGCCTGCGCCGCCGCTTCATAGTCCGGCGACAACAGCCCGATGCGGTAGGCCAGATCCGCCGCCCCGCCCGTCAGCGGCAGGCGCAACAGCGCGGGCGCATAGGCGCGCGCAAAGGCATCTTCCAGCCGCGCCGCCGCGACCACGGACCAGACCCCCGGCAGCGCGACGGCCACCGACCCCGGATCGCCCGCCGCAAGGGCGGCGTCGAACCGCTGGATCGCCTCAGTCCGGTCCCAGACCCCGCCCGACGCCGCAGGCATCCGTTCGGTATAAAGCGCGACCAGCCGGTTTTCAGATAGCGCGCCGCCGCGCGCCAGCCGCTCTGCCGCCTCGATCTGGGCCTTCCAGCCTGCGGTGTCGCGCAGGTCCGCGACCGAAAACGCGCGCGGCAGCGGTGCGGTCGGCAGCGGTTCGCCCATCGCCTCGTACAGCCGGAACAGCAGCACCGTCGGGCGCACCGGGGGTTGGGGCAGGGGTTCACCCTCGAACAGTTCCGGGTCCAGGAAATGTTCCAGCATCGCCTCTTCGGTGCGGCCCAGCATCCCCAGCGAGCGCGCGGTGGCAAAGGTCAGCGCCGCCGTCTGCCAATCGCCGCGCCGCGCCAGACAGTAGATCCGCGCATCCCAGCCGGGGGCCAGCGACGGCGCGTCGATCAGCGCGGCGCAGGCGCGGTCCTCTTCGCCCGCCAACAGCGTCAGGTCGAACCAGCGCGCAAACAGCGCCGGATGCGTCGTGGCAATCGGGTCCAGCATCGCCAGCGCAGGTTCAACCGCGCCCATCCCCAGCAGCGCGTCAATGCGGGCCTGCAAGAACCGCGCCTCGGGGCCGGACCCTTCGGGCGGTTCGGCCTCGGCCAGCAGCAGCGTATACATCAACGCCTGCATCGCCGGAAATGCCTCGACGCGCGCGCGCGCCAGCAACGCGATCAGATCATCGGACCGGCTGCCGCGCCAGAGCGTGGCGGGCAGGCCGGTGACGCGCGGGGCCAGCAAACCGGCCGCATCCGCCGATGGCGCGCCCAGCGGCACGACGGTCACATCGGGGCGCGCGGCGGACCTTGCCACGGGGGCCTCTGGCGCGGCGGGGGCCTTGCGGGCTGGGGCGGGCTGTGATCGCTGTTTGGGTTGCTGCACTACCGGCACCGGTGCCGACCGGGTCAGCCAGTCGATGGCCGACAGCGGGGCTTCGGCGCGCAGGGGGCTGCCCGCCGCCAGCAATCCCGCCAGAACACAGGCCAGAAAATAGGCCAGCCGCGCCGCGCTATTGCCCATCCAGCACGACCTTCTGCCGCATCTCATGCCGGGGTGCTGAAAAATCCGCGCCAAGCCAGGGGCCGACATAGGCATACCCCGACAGCGCCAGCAGACCCAGCAGGATCAGATAGATAACCGGTTTGATGATGCGTCCCATTGGCCCGATACCTATGTGCGTGTGTTGCGCTGCGTCACCATGCTGCATCGCGGCTTCGCGCAGCGCAGCATGACGCCTGCAATCTCATTGCCACTTTATATCTGGCGTTTCCATCAAGATCACGTCATTCAGCGGCCTCAGATCGAAAACCGCAGGAATTGGCGAAATCCTGCGAAACGGCGACATATTGGGGCGGTGACGCGGCAGCGGCGGTAGCAGGTCAGTGATGATGTGGAAGCTGCACAAGACCATCGTTCTGGTGGGCATGATGGGGGCGGGCAAGACCGCCGTGGGCAAGGCGCTGGCGCAGCAACTTGCGGTGCCGTTTCTGGACAGCGACGGCGAGATCGAACGCGCCGCCGCGATGACCATCCCCGAAATCTTTGCCCGCGACGGCGAGCCGTTCTTTCGCGCCCGCGAAGCGCAGGTGATCGCGCGGCTGTTGGCGGGCGTGCCTTGTGTGCTGTCCACGGGGGGCGGGGCTTTTGTCGCGGCGAATACGCGGGATCACGTCCACCGTCTGGGCGTGTCGGTCTGGCTGGATGTGCCGCTGGATACGCTGTGGCAGCGGGTGCGGCACAAGGAAAGCCGCCCCTTGCTGAAAACGCCCGACCCCAAGGGCACGCTGACCGCGCTGCATGTGCAACGCGGGCCGATTTATGCGCTGGCCGATCTGCGGGTGGCGGTTGTGCCGCGCTGGTCGGTGGATGATACCGCCGCCGCCGTGCTGACCGCGCTGCGGTCGCGCCCTGATGTGGTGGAGGAATGTTGATGGATACCGTGGTGCATGTGCCGCTGGGCGACCGCGCCTATGACGTGATCATCGGGCAGGGCCTGCTGCCGCGTGCGGGCGCGCTGATCGCGCCCTTGCTGGCGCGGCCCCGCGTGGCGATCATCACCGATGAAACGGTCGCGGCGTTGCATCTGCCCGCGTTGCAGGCAGGGCTGGGGGCGGCGGGCATCGCGTCATCCGCGCTGGCGCTGCCTGCGGGCGAGGCGACCAAGGGCTGGCCGCAATTTGCCCGCGCGGTAGATTGGCTTTTGGCCGAACGGATCGAGCGGCGGGATATGGTGGTGGCGCTTGGCGGCGGTGTCATCGGCGACTTGGCGGGGTTCGCCGCAGCCGTGTTGCGGCGCGGGGTGCGGTTTGTGCAGGTGCCCACCTCGCTTTTGGCGCAGGTGGACAGTTCGGTGGGCGGCAAGACCGGGATCAATTCCACCCATGGCAAGAACCTGATCGGCGCGTTTCATCAGCCATCCCTTGTGCTGGCCGACATCGACACGCTGACCACGCTGTCTGAGCGCGACCTGATCGCGGGCTATGGCGAGGTGGCGAAATACGGCCTACTGGGGGATGCTGATTTTTTCCAATGGCTTGAGGGGAATACCGCATCCATCCGCGCCCGTGACCCGGCCGCGCTGTTGCAGGCCGTGCGCCGGTCGGTCGCGATGAAGGCCGAGATCGTGGTGCGCGATGAAACCGAACAGGGCGACCGGATGCTGCTCAATCTGGGGCACACTTTTTGCCACGCGCTCGAATCTGCCACCGGCTATTCCGACCGCCTGCTGCATGGCGAGGGCGTCGCCATCGGCTGCGCGCTCGCCTTTGATCTGTCGGCGCGGCTGGGACTGTGCCCGCAGGAAGACCCGTCGCGCGTCGCCGCCCATCTGGCCGCGATGGGGGCAAAGGTGCGGCTGGCGGATATCGCGGGCGATCTGCCGGATGCGGATGCGTTGCTGGACCTGATGGCGCAAGACAAGAAGGTGCAGGATGGGCGGCTGACCTTTATCCTTGCGCGCCGGATCGGGCAGGCGTTTGTCACCCGCGACGTGCCGCGCGACGTGGTGCGCGCCGTGCTGGCCGAGGCTTTGGAAGCGCGTCAGGACAGGCGCAATCCGGTTTGACGTGTGTCGCCAGTTGGGGCGCGCCGAAGATCACGTTTCACAGTTTCGTTACGTTGATCGGGATTCTTCGTCACAAATCGGTGATACCGGCCCAGCGGCAGCGCTGCGCTGTTTTCATATCCCCCGGAGCTCTCATGAACTTCTCTCTCTCAACACTTGCAGGCGCTGTTGCTGCGCTCGCCGTTTTTTCCGCACCCGCGACCGCCCGTGACCAGCTGCAGATCAGCGGGTCCTCGACCGTGTTGCCGTATGCGTCCATCGTGGCCGAAGCCTTTGGCGAGAACACCAAATTCAAGACCCCCGTCGTTGAAGGCGGCGGCTCGTCGGCCGGAATCAAGCGGTTCTGCGAAGGCGTGGGCGCGAATACCATCGACATCGCCAACTCGTCGCGCAAGATCCGTTCGAGCGAAATCTCGACCTGCAAGAAGAACGGCGTGACTGAAATCATCGAAGTCGAATTCGGCTATGATGGCATCGTGTTCGCCTCCGACCGCAATGGTCCGGCTTTCGCGTTCACCCCCTCGATGTGGTATGACGCGCTGGCCGCCGAAGTCGTGGTGAACGGCAAGCTGGTGCCGAACCCCTACAAGAAATGGTCGGACATCAAGCCGAACCTGCCCAATAAGGAAATCCTGGTCTTCATCCCCGGCACCAAGCACGGCACGCGCGAAGTGTTTGAAGAAAAGGTGATCGACAAGGGCTGCAAGATGTTCGAGGCCGATAAGGCGTTCAAGGGCCGCGATGGCGACGCCAAGGGCTGCCTGAAGCTGCGCAAGGACAACCGCGTGGTCGAAATCGAAGGCGACTACACCGAAACCCTCGCCCGCCTGAAGTCGAACAAGAACGGCGTCGGCGTGTTCGGCATGTCGTTCTATGAGAACAACACCAACAGCCTGCGCGTCGCCACGTTCCAGAACGTGATCCCGACACCGGCCACCATCGCCAACGGCACCTATTCGGTGTCGCGTCCGCTGTATTTCTACATCAAGAAAGCGCACCTGTCGGTCATTCCGGGCCTGAAGGAATACGCCGAGTTCTTCGTGTCGAACGCAATGGCCGGCAAGGGCGGCCCGCTGGAAGCCTATGGTCTGGTGCCGACCCCCAAGCTGAAGTCGGTGCAGGACACCGTGGCCAAGGGCCAAAAGCTGTAATCAGCGGCCAAGAGCCACAATCTCGCACCATCCGGCGCGCCGGATGGCGGGTGAACAGGGGGCGCGTCCGGTTGGGCGCGCCCTTTTTGATGCGCTCAGCGCAGGCGCAGCCCGCCCGCGCGTTGCAGGAACGCCACCACTTCGGCCAGGCCCACCCCATTGCGCATCTGCGCCAAAACATAAGGCCGCGCGCCGCGTGCCGCCTGCGTGTCGCGCTCCAGCATTTCCAGATCGACGCCGACATAAGGCGCCAGATCGGTCTTGTTCACCACCAACAGGTCGGCCTTGACCATGCCAGGCCCCTTCTTGCGCGGGATGTCCTGTCCTGCGGCGGTGTCGATGACGTAAATGGTGATATCAGCCAGTTCCGGGCTATACGTCGCCGCCAGATTGTCCCCGCCCGATTCGATCAGGATCAGGTCAAGGTCCGGGAAATCGCGCCGCAGGCTGGTGACGGCGGCAAGGTTAATGCTGGCATCCTCGCGGATCGCGGTATGCGGGCAGCCGCCGGTTTCGACGCCCCGGATGCGGGCGGCGGGCAGCACCTGCGCGCGGGTCAGGTAATCGGCATCCTCGCGGGTGTAGATGTCATTGGTGATCACCGCCATCGAACAGCGCGCCGCCAAGGCGCGCGCCAGATGTTCGGTCAAGGTCGTCTTGCCCGCGCCGACCGGGCCGCCGATACCGACTTTCAAAGGACCATTTTTGCTCATGTGCGGAAAATCCTGACATCTAGGGTTTCGTGCCGCATCGCGGCGATTTCCGCGCCGATGGCCGCGCTGCCCAGATCGTCGAGGCTCAGGGGCAGGGCGGCAATGCGCGCGATGGTAGGCGCAAGGCGCGCGATGACGCCGTGGCCCTCGGTCTGGCCCAAGGGCATGAACCGGATCGCGCCGGTGGCCAGCGTGGTCACCATGGCGTGCAGATACAGGCCCACAACTGTCTCTGTCGGCAGGTCCAAGGTGCAGGCCGCCTCACCCACCGTCACCGGAAAGGCGCGCGGCGGCAGGGCGCGGCCCGTGATCGCGGCCACGGTGCGGGCGAATGCGGTGCCTTGATCCACCGTCTCGGTCAGCCGTTCCGCCGTGCCGCAAAGCGCGCGCGCCATCGCGTCAAGCGCCGCGTGATCCGCCAAAGGGTCAAGCGCGGCGCGCAACAGGCACGCGTCGTTGCGCCCCGCGCCATGGGTCAGGATGTCGAAAAGCCAATGTTCCAAATGGTTTGCATTGCGCACGTCGCCTGACGCAATCGCCGCTTCAAGTCCGTGAGAATAAGCGAATCCACCTGTCGGAAACGCCGGCGACAGCCAATGCGCAAGCCGCAGCAAGTCCGTCACAGCGGGTCGGCCTGCGGTTCTTTGTCGTGATCGTGATGCGGGTGGTTGTGATGCACATGCGGCTTGTGGTGGTCATGCCCATGATCGTGCCCATGATCGTGCCCATGATCATGCCCCATCGGGCGGCCCACACCATAGGCGCCCAGTTCCGGTGTAAAGGGCTCATGCCCCGCCACCACCGTTGCCCCCAATTGCCGCAGCATTGCGTCCAGCACATGATCCGCGCGGATCACCAGCCGGTCGCGTTCCACTGCGCAGGGCGTGTGGCGGTTGCCGATATGCCAGGCATAGCGCGCAAGATCCGGCCCAGTGATTGTAAGCACGGGCTCTTCCGCCGCCACCACCTGCACCGCGCGCCCGTCCGCCAGTTCGAACCCCCAGAACAGGTCAAGGTTCGTCACCTCGGGCAGATCAACCATGAAGCCTTCGTCATGGACCGTGACCAGCCTTTTGCGGCGCACAAGGCGCTCGTCATAGGCCAGCACCACGACATCGTAGCAGGTGGCAGGCGCGTCTGGCAGCAGGCGGGTGGCGGGGGGCAGGTCGGTCATGATGATCCTTCAATACAGAAAATACCGCTGCGCCAGCGGCAGTTCAGACGCGGGTTCGCAGGTCAAAAGAACGCCGTCCGCCCGCACCTCGTAGGTTTCCGGGTCCACCTCGATCTGCGGCATGGCGTCATTGAGCAGCATATCCCGTTTGGTCACGCCGCGACATCCCGCAACCGCGACCAGATCCTTCCGCAGGCCCAGCGTGTGACCGATCCCGGCGTCCAGCCCCGTCTGGCTGACAAAGGTCACTGTGGACCGTTCCACCGCGCGGCCCAAGGCCCCGAACATGGGCCGCGAATGCACCGGCTGCGGCGTGGGAATCGACGCGTTCGGATCGCCCATCTGCGCCAGCGCGATCATGCCACCCATCAATACCATGTCGGGTTTCGCGCCAAAGAACGCAGGACTCCACAGCACAAGATCGGCGCGTTTACCGACCGCAACCGAACCAATCTCATGCCCGATGCCATGCACCACCGCCGGGTTGATGGTGTATTTCGCGATGTAACGTCGCGCGCGCAGGTTGTCGTTGGCACCCTGTTCGCCGTCCAGCCGCCCGCGTTGCAATTTCATCTTGTGGGCGGTTTGCCAGGTGCGGGTGATCACCTCGCCGACCCGGCCCATCGCCTGACTGTCGGATGAGATCACCGAGAACGCGCCCATGTCGTGCAGGATATCCTCGGCGGCAATGGTTTCGCGGCGGATGCGGCTTTCGGCAAAGGCCACATCTTCGGGGACGCGGCGGTCGAGGTGGTGGCAGACCATCAGCATATCAAGGTGTTCCTCGATGGTGTTCACCGTGTAGGGCATGGTCGGGTTGGTGGATGAGGGCAGGATGTTCAGGCTGCCCACCACCTTGATGATATCGGGGGCATGGCCGCCTCCCGCGCCTTCGGTGTGAAAGGCGTGGATAGTGCGGCCCGCGATGGCCTTCAGCGTTTCCTCGACAAAGCCGGACTCATTGAGCGTATCGGTATGGATCATGACCTGAATATCGGTCAGGTCGGCCACCGACAGGCAGCAGTCGATGGCGGCGGGCGTGGTGCCCCAATCCTCGTGCAGTTTCAGCGCCGCCGCCCCCGCGCGCACCTGTTCCATCAGCGCCTCGGGGCGGGACGCATTGCCCTTGCCGGCCAGTGCGATGTTCATCGGCAGGCCGTCCACCGCCTGCAACATGCGCCCGATATGCCATGGTCCCGGCGTGCAGGTGGTGGCGAGCGTGCCATGCGCGGGGCCGGTGCCGCCGCCCAGCATGGTGGTCAGCCCGGAATGCAGCGCGTCATCCACCTGCTGCGGGCAGATGAAATGGATATGCGCGTCGAACCCGCCGGGGGTCAGGATACGGCCTTCGCCCGCGATGATTTCGGTTCCCGGCCCGATGATGATATCGACGCCCGGCTGCGTGTCGGGGTTGCCCGCCTTGCCGATGGCGGCGATGCGGCCGTCGCGCAGGCCCACGTCGGCCTTGATGATCCCCTGATGATCCAGGATCACCGCATTGGTGATCACCGTATCCATCGCGCCGCCCGCGCGGCTGATTTGCGACTGGCCCATGCCGTCGCGGATCACCTTGCCGCCGCCAAACTTGACCTCTTCGCCATACCCGCCGCGCTCTGCGATCAGGTCGCGTTCCACCTCAATGATGATGTCGGTGTCGCCCAGCCGGATGCGGTCTCCGACCGTGGGGCCGAACATGGCGGCATAGGCAGCGCGGGACATTAACGTGGGCATGGCGCGGGCTCCGGGGTGCAGGGAGGAATCGCAGGAGGCCGATTGCCGGACGGAGCGAATCGGATAATCTGAACGGGCGAAACAGGCGTTCCCGTGTATTGCTGCGGGGCGGACAACAGGAGATTGGATTGATGAAACGTCATTTCACGGCTGCCATGCTGGCGCTGACCGCGACAGTTGCAGGGGCCGAACCCAGCCTTGAACGCGGCGAATATCTGGTGCGCGGGCCTGCGGGCTGCGGCAATTGTCACTCGCCGCTGGGGCCTGACGGACCGATTGCGGGGCAGGAACTGGCAGGGCGCGTGGTCGAGGATAACCCGGCCTTTCTGGCGGTCGGTTACAACCTGACGCCTGCGGCCCGGATTGCGGGCTGGTCGGATGCGGAACTGGCCCGTGCGATCCGCGAAGGCGTGCGGCCTGATGGCACTCTCATCGGCCCGCCGATGCCGATTGGCCTTTATCGCGGGCTGTCGGATGATGACGTGATGTCGATGGTGATGTTCCTGCGCACGCTGCCTGCGGTCGAGACGACCTTGCCCGTCAGCCAATACCGCATCCCGCTGCCGCCCAGCTATGGCCCGCCCCTGACCACGGTCAGCGCCCCGCCGCAGGGGGTCAGCGTGGAATATGGCGCATACCTTGCCGGACCCGTGGCGCATTGCACGGAATGTCACACCACATTCGGCCCCACCGGCCCGATGATGGACACCCATCTGGGCGCGGGCGGGATGGAGTTTCACGGGCCCTGGGGCGTGTCGGTCGCGTCGAACATCACGAGCCACGCCGATGGGCTGGCAGGCTACAGCGATGCCGAAATCGCCGCGATGATCACCCAGGGCAAGCGCCCGGATGGCAGCATGATGGCCCCGCCAATGCCCTATGGCTATCTCGCGCGGATGACGCCCGATGATCTGGCCGCCGTGATCCTGTACCTGCGCAGCCTGCCCGCGCTGCCCGATCCCGCCGGTTGAACGCATGGGCGCGCGGGTCACAGCGCGCCCATCACATCGCCGTGAAATCCCCAGACCGCGCGCGCCCCGCCAAACGGGATCAGCCGCACGTCGCGGGTCTGCCCCGGTTCAAACCGGACCGCCGTGCCTGCCGCGATATCCAGACGGCGGCCCCGCGCGGCGACGCGGTCGAAGGCCAGCCCCGGATTGGTTTCGGCGAAGTGATAATGGCTGCCGACCTGCACCGGCCTGTCGCCGGTATTGGCCACGCTTAGCGTGATCGCAACGGCACCTGCGTTCAGCGTCAGATCGCCGCCTGCGGTAAGGATTTCACCGGGAATGAAGCTGGGGATCATGGCCTTACCCCAGCGCCAAGGCGACACCGGCCAACGCGGCCAGCCCCGCCAGAACCTGCGCGGCAACCCGCGTAATCCCGAACCCAAGCGCCAGCCCTGCGCTATGCAGCGCCGCTGTCGCGATGGCAAAGCCCGCAGCATACAACGCCAGACCCTCGGCGGGGCCTTCGCTGCCGTGGGCATGGCCGTGGAACAGGCCGAACACCGCCGCCACAGCGATGGCCGCGCCCGGCGGCAGGCGCAGCGCCAGCGCTGCCGCCGTGCCAAGCGCCACGATGGAAGCCAGGATCATCGGCTCGACCCCCGGCAGCGGCAGAGCAAGCGCACCGGCTGCCCCACCTGCCAGCATCGCCGTGATGAATGCAAGCGGTAGCGACCAAATCGCCCGCCCGCCCAGCAGCGCCGCCCAAAGCCCGACGGCGACCATCGCCAGCACATGATCCAGCCCGCCGATGGGATGGCCCAGACCAGCCAAAAAGCCGGAACCGTGCCCAGACCCTTCATGGCCCGCATGGGCCAGAACCAGTCCGGGTGACAACGTCATGATTGCGGCGAGTATCCAAGTCAGCATGGCGGGTTCCTTTTAGCGGATGGGGTGATGGACAGTGACTAGCTTGGTGCCGTCGGGGAATGTCGCCTCGACCTGCACCGCCTCGATCATCTCGGGGATGCCGGTCATGCATTGGTCGGCGCGGATCACGGTTGCGCCCGCCGCCATCAGGTCCGACACGCTACGCCCGTCACGCGCGCCTTCGACGACGTAATCGGTGATCAGCGCCACCGCCTCGGGGTGGTTCAGTTTGACGCCGCGTTCCAGACGGGCGCGGGCGACCATGGCAGCAAGGCTGACCAGCAGCTTGTCCTTTTCGCGGGGGGTCAGGTTCATGGTGGCTCCTTACATCTGCCAGACGCGGGGCAGGGCACGGGTTTGGCGCAGCGTTTGCAGCGCGCGGGCCATCAGCGCGCGCAGTGCGGGCGCATCGCGCGTGGCGGCGCGCAGCATCAGGCGGCCGGGCAGGGCACTGATCCCGGCCTCGGGGACCGCCGCGCGCAGCGGGGCAACCATATCCTCGGCCCCGTTACAGACCAGCCACAGCGCGGCCAGCGCGCGCGCGCCGTTCAATCCCGCAGCCCCCGTGGCCAGCGCCGCTGCATCCAGCCGCAAAACGTCCAGCGCCACCACATGCCCGTCGCGCCAGACCTCGCGCCGGTCGGTCAGGGCCACATCTGTCACCACCTCGCCCATCGCGGCGCGGCCCAGCACGATCATCTCGGCCATCATCACACCGCTACCTGCGGCAAGATCAATGCGGGTGCGGCGATGCAACCGCGCGCCCTGATAGAGGATCGTCTCTTGCGGCAGCCAGTCCAGCCAGCCACCCGCGCCAACCGTCATCGCCAGATCGACGCGCGCGGTCGCCCCGGTGCTGCGATAGGCGCGTTCAGCGGTCTGGGTGGTGGCGCGCGCGACAAGGCCCGCGCCGATGTCGATGGAATAGGACAGCCGGTCACCCCCCGCCAACCCGCCACCGGTGTTCAGGATCACCACCTCGGGCACCTTGTCCAACGCAGGCAGCATGATCCGCGCCGACCCGGACTGGTCCAGCGCGGTCAGACGCGCGCGCGGTTGCCCCGCGACAAGCGCCACGCACGCGGCACCGATGCTGCGTTGCATTTGGGGGACAAGGGGTTGGTGCAGGGTCATGCCGCAATGCTGCGATTGCGGATCGGGGGGCGACAAGGCGGGCGACCGGCGCAGGTGGTTTGCCCGTTGCGGACACGCCCGATATGCCCGAAACTTGGGCATGACGCCCAAGATGCGGGCATTCCGAAAACGCTTGCACTGCGGCGCGCGGCGCGGCATCCGGGCGGCATGATCGAGATCGACGCCCGCCATCTGTTATGCCCCCTGCCGGTGCTGCGCGCGCGCAAGGCGCTGTTGGCGCTGACCCCCGGTGCGCGGCTGGCAATCACCGCGACCGATCCGATGGCGGTGATCGACCTGCCGCATTTCTGTGCCGAACACGGCCACCGCCTGATCAGCATGGACGAAACCGCGGGCGAGACGCGGTTCGTGATCGAACGCGGCTAAAGCGCTGTGCGCAGCGCGGCCTCAGACCCGGTGCCCAGAATCCAGCCCTCTTCTGTCAGCACCGCCGCCGCAACATCCGGCGTGAACAGCGGTGTCAGATCGCCGAACTGCGCCAAGGCGCGCGCCAACAGCCGCACCTGCAGCTGATCCTTGATCCCGTCCGGCGGCATCGCGGCCTGCACCGCATCGGCCAGAACGGACGGCCAGACCTCGGCCAGCACCACGTCGGCCCCTGCCAGCGGATCGAACGGCCAGACGCGCGCGCCATCCGCGCGCAGCCGCGCCATCACGGGGATACCCAGAAGGGCCTGACTGCCGACGGACCCGGTGGTGAACAGCTTCCACACCGGTTGCGCGCGGGGATGGCGGGTTTCCACCTGCCGCCGTTCGGGAAATGGGTGATCGCGGCCCTTGCCCTTGTCCGGCAAGCCCGGCAGGTCAAGCGTGGCGGGCCGCCCCCAGAACGGTCCGCACGCCCCCAGCCGCAGGTTGATCGCGGCGGCCAGCGCGAAACGGTTGTTGGCGTTGTCCGGCGCATCGGTGACATGCGCCGCCAGCCAATCCCAGACCGCCAGCGCGCCATCCCGCCCGGTCAGCGCGCGGGCGAACCCCGTGGGATAGCCAAAGGGGAAATCCGCCCCGATCAGCAGGCGTTGGCCCGCGCGCCGCGCCGCCGCCATTTCAGTCCGCAGGCAGTGTTCGGCGTCGGCCCGGGTCCGGTGATAGGTTTCGCCCGCAATCGCCCCCGCCCGCCCGATCCAGATTGCATCCGCCGAGGGTTTGCGCGGGCTGGGGTGCGATGCCGCCGACCAATCCAGGATGATCACCCGGTCAAAGCGCATGGAACATCGCCTCGGCGCGGGACAGGTCATCGGGCGTGTTGACGTTGAAAAACCCCGCCGCGTCAAAAGGCACCAACACCGCCCCAAGGCTTTGCGCAAAACCCGCCACGCGGTGTTGCCCTGTGTCCAGCCAATCCTGCAAAGCGCCGCGTGCCGTGACTGGCCAGACCGCAAACACCGGCTCGGGGTGCAACTGTCCGTCGGCAAGGCTTGCCGCCATCGCCGCGCCGGGTGTGACGGCCAGCCGCGCCACCAGATCAAGCGGCAGGCACGGCGCGTCCCAGGGCACGGTGGCCACGCGCGCCGCCCCCAACCCCTCGGCCCAGATCAGCGCGGCCAGCACACCCGCCAAAGGGCCGGGACGGTCGGGGCGCGGGTCGGGCAGAACGGGCAGCGCGCAGGCCAGATCCGCGTTGCAATTCAACGCCAGCGCGCCGACCTGCGGGGCGAAGCGGCCGATCACATGGTCCAGCATCGGGCGGCCCGCCAGCGGCAGCAGCCCCTTGGCCACGCCGCCCATCCGCCGCCCCGCGCCGCCGCCCAGAATGACGCCGGGGATTTTGCCGCTGTGGTCGTCCAATCCCGCGCCCTTTCGTCTCCCGCGCCGATCCTCTATCACCAAGGTCTGCGCCGCAAGGTGCCTGCCCGGAGTGTGCCATGCTGGCTGTGTTCTCTGCCCCCGATGCGGCGCGCGCGGATGCGCTGTTGGCGGGCGTCGTGGCCGATCTGCGCGCGGCACACGTGCCCGTTGCGGGATGCCTGCAAGACGCCCGCATGAACGACGCCGAGCGGGTGACGCGATGGTTGCGAATGCTGGACGGATCGGCGGACATGGCCATCACGCAGGATCTGGGTGCAGGCGCGGCCGGGTGCAGCCTTGATCCCGGCGCGCTGGCGCGGGCTTCGCATCTTATCGCCGCGCAACTGCCCCGCGCGCGGATGCTGGTGCTGAACCGCTTTGGCCGGTCCGAGGCCGAGGGCGGCGGCTTTCGCCCTTTGATCGCCATGGCGCTGGAGGCCGGAACCCCCGTGCTGACCGTGGTGCCTGACCGCTATCGCGCGGCCTTCGCGGATTTCGCGGGCGGGATGGAATGTTGGCTGGACGCAGACCCGGCGGCGCTGCGCGGCTGGTGCGCGGCGCAGGGAATAATGGCAGCAGGCGGAATTGACGCTTGACGCCTATCGCGGCTTTGATTATCGCACACCCCACGCGCGGTTGTAGCTCAGTCGGTTAGAGTACCGGCCTGTCACGCCGGGGGTCGCGGGTTCGAGCCCCGTCAACCGCGCCACTTCATTCCCTGTGAACGATCATGCCCTGTAACATGGTCATAGTCTTGTCCGCAAACCCATGTCGGAAACCGGTTTGACACCCCCTGTCAAACCGCCTAATCACGCCCCATGCGCGGTTGTAGCTCAGTCGGTTAGAGTACCGGCCTGTCACGCCGGGGGTCGCGGGTTCGAGCCCCGTCAACCGCGCCACCTTATTTTTGTTGCAATGGGCCTAGCCCTGAACCACCACGCGGCGAAAGCTGCGGGATTGCCACAGCGGCCAGCCCTTCATCTGGCTGACGCTGCCAAAGACCAATCCGCGCCCCGCCAGCCCGTCCAGCGTTTGCGGCATGGCGTTGATTGTGCCTTCGGGTGCGGGCCGTCGTCATAGGTCATGGCGACCACCGGCGTCGGGGTGCGGACCGCCATATCCCAAGGCCGCCGTGGCCAAACCGCCCAGCATGACATGGCGGCGGGAAAGGCGGCGGGAAAGGCGGCGGGAAAGCTTGTCCATCGGGTTACCCTTTGTCTGGGGCAGAACCGCCTGCCGCCACAACCGAGGCGCAAGTGTCGGGGCACTTGCAAGGGATATTGCGGTGCCGCGCCGGGGGGATGGGATCGACTTTGACGCCGCGCGCGCCGTCCCCTATGCCATGCCCCAAACGCCGGTCAGGGTGACACGCCGGCGGCGACGCAACCGGCCCGCAAGCCGGGCCGCTGAAAGGACTGCCGATGCGCTTTCTGGATTATCTGTCCTGGCCCGTGGTGCTGCTGGTCTGTGCCGCACTGGGCCTTGCGCCGTTCACACCAGAGCCGCATCTGGTTGAAAAGCTGCGGATGCTGGGGCAGGGGCTGTTGGTGCGGCCGATTGACATCTTTGACCTTGCGCTGCACGGCGCGCCGTTCGTGTTGCTGGCGCTGAAGGCGCTGCGCGCGGTTCAGACGCGGTAACCCAGCATCCGTTCGATGTCGGCGTCGCAGCCCTGCTGCACGAACTCCACGTCTTCCGCCGTGAGGACGTCGGGCATCGGGGGGCGGTTTTCCACCGTCGGGATGAACTTGGACCCCAGCCGCTTCAGCACCGGGCGCACCGGGCCTTCCAGCGGCGGCAGGCCGAATGCCGCGCGGAACGACGCGATAAAGCGTTCGGGGTTGGCGGCAACCTCTTCCATCCGCACCAGACAAAACGCGCAGCCCCGGTTTGACACCGACAGATGCGACCGCAGCTTGCCGCGCCGCAGCGCCATCAGGTCCGGATAGGGCAGGCCGGTCATCGGGTCACGGTCCAGTTGCAGCGGCTGGCCGATCTGATCGCCCAGAGGCATGCGTTCAAACAGCCGCGGCCGGTCCAGCACGGTATCCCACGGCGCGCGCAGAAACTCCGAGAACGGCAGCCGTTGCAGCGCCGCCGTGGCATGCCAAGGCTTGGTGAACATCGAGCGCACCCAATCCTCGGCACGGCGCACGGTGACGATGACGATCATGTCCTGCGGAATGGTCAGCGCGTTGAAATGGCCGTGCTTCCAGCCCAAAAACTCATGTGGCTCGAAGGGCGTGTTGCGGCGCAGCATGCGCTGCACGAAATTCGTCCCCGAACTGCGTTCCCCGATCACCTGCAGCCGTGTCGGCGGCACCGGACCGGGTGCAAAATGCAGACCCGTGGCGGCAAATTCGGGCGGAATGGCAAACGTCATGTTGGTCCTTTCCGGCTTGCTGGCAAGAGATTTGCGATTCTCTCTGACTTGAAAAGAGGTTAGAGTGCAAGCGGATCAAGAACAATGCGGATGGGGCAGATGCAGACGACAGTGGCGGCGATCACCATGGTGCGGGACGACCTGTTTTTCCTGCGCGCCTGGTTGCGGCATTACGGCACCCTGCTGGGCCGCGAGAATTGCTATGTCGTCAATCACGGGCGCGGCGCGGCGGTCACAGCCGAAGCAGCGGGCGCCAATGTTATCGGCATCCCCGGCGACCATCACAAGAATTTCGACATGAAACGCTGGCGGCTGTTGAACGGGTTGGTCGGCGGGCTGAAAAGCTATTATGATCATGTCATCGTAGGCGACGTGGACGAATTGGTGGTGCTGGACCCCGAGGCGGGGGTGGGGCTGGTCGAATGGCTGCGCAATGTGCCTGCCGACCGGGTGCTGACGCCCTTGGGCCTGGAAGTGGTCCACCGGATCGACGTGGAACCCGATGCCATCACCGACCGCATTTTGGGGCCGCGCCGCCATGTCCGCATCGCGCCGCATTATTCCAAGCCCTGCGTGGTCTCGACCGGCACCAAGATCGCGCGCGGCGGGCACTTTACGCAGTATGACAAGCTGCACACGCCCGAACATCTGTATCTTTTTCACCTCAAATTCAGTGACTTCCCGACCTATGTCGAGACGATGAATGCGCGCAATGCGGTGACGGCGGCGGTCGGGGCCGGGATCAAGGAGGCGGCCATCGGGCGGCACTGGTTCGCCGAGGCGCGCGGGGAGGATCGCGCGACCTTCGACGCTTTTGCGCAGATGAAACAGGAACCCGGCTTTGACATGCGCCCCTACCGCAAGCGGATGCAGCGCAGCTTTGGACCGCGCGGCGAGACGGGATTCTTTGCCTTTGACCGCCCCGACTATGACGCGCAATACGTGCTGCCGGACCGGTTCTCGGGCCTGTTCTAACGCGCGGACAGGAACCGGATCAGCGCATCCGCCGTCGCCTCGGGCGCGGTATCGGGAAAGAAATGCCCGCCGGGGATGCCCGCTGCCGTCATCCGTGACAGGCGCGGGGCCCAGGTGGCGGGCACGTCATAGGCCCGCGCCATCGCGCCATCCGCGCCGAACAGGATCAGCGATGGCAGATCAAGAATGCGGTTCACGTCGCTGCTGTCCAATGCGAAATCATGGTCCAGCGTGGCGCGGTAATCCGCGCACATGCCGCGCGTGACCTCGGGGTCTGCCCAGGCGGCGCGATATTCGGCCATCAGCGCGGCATCGAAATCCGCCAGCTTTGCCGCGCCCCAGCCCAGCAGGCAGGATTCGTAAAACGCGGCGGGATCGTGCCCGATCATGGTTTCCGGAAACGGTGCCGGCTGCGCCAGAAAGAACCAATGATAATAGGCCCGCGCCACCCGCTGTTTCAGGTCCGAAAGGATCAGATGCGTGGGCACGATATCCATCAGCGTCAGCGACAGCAGGCGGTCGTCGCGGACATCCAGCGCCAACCGATGCGCCACCCGCGCACCACGATCGTGACCGACCAGATGAAAGCGCCCGTAGCCCTGATGATTCATCAGGGCTACAAGATCGCCCGCCATCGCGCGGAAGGAATAATCGTTTCCGTTCAGAGGTTTATGTGACGCACCGTAACCCCGCAGGTCAGCGGTGACCACGCGGAACCCGGCTGTGATCAGCCGCGCTGCGATGGGCCGCCACATCGCGCGGGTCTGCGGGAACCCGTGCAGCAACAGCACCGGTGGACCTTCGCCCCCCGTGGACGCTGCAATCGCGCCCTCTGGCCCGTCGAACACGAAATCCCGCAGCACCGTCATGCCTTTGCCAGCGCGTCCAGCACCCGCGCCCAGGACCGGATGCCTTTGTGGAAGGATCGCAGGTCGTATTTCTCGTTCGGGGAATGGATCTGGTCATCGTCCTTGCCCCAACCCGCAAGGATCACATCCATGCCGAGGATCGACTGGAAATGCCCCGCGACCGGGATCGACCCGCCACAGCCCGCAAACACCGCCGGGCGCGGCCATTCCGCCGACAGCGCGCGGCGGGCCTGTTCAAACGCCGGGTTGTCGATGGACATGACAGACGCCCCCGCGCCGCGCCCCATCGGAAATGCGGCGGTGCAATCGGGAGGCAAGAAGGATTCGATGTGTTTCACAAAAGCCGCGTGGATCTTGTCGGGGTCCTGCTGGCCGACGAGGCGAAAGCTGACCTTGGCCGACGCCTTGGACGGCAGCACCGTCTTGAATCCGTCGCCGGTATAGCCGCCCCAGATGCCGTTGACCTCGGCGGTGGGGCGCGACCAGATCATTTCCAGCGGCGTGCGGTCCTGTTCGCCGGCGGGCAGGCTGAGGCCGACATCGCCCAGAAACCCGGCATGATCGAACGCCAAAGCCTGCCACTGTCCGCGCTGTGCATCAGGCAATTCGGGCACATCGTCATAGAACTCGTCCAGCGTAACGCGGCCCGTGTCGTCGTGCATCGCGGCCAAGGCGCGGGTCAGCACCCGGATCGGGTTGATCGCGATGCCGCCGAATGACCCGCTGTGCAGGTCTTTGTTGGCGGCGGTGATGGTGACCTCTTCGGCCAGCAACCCGCGCAGCTGCGTCGCAATCGACGGCGTGTCGTGATCATAGAGCCCCGTGTCGCAGATCAGCGCCAGATCGGCGCGCAATTCGTCGCCATGCGCGTGCAGATAGGGGATCAGGGAAGGCGAGCCGGATTCCTCTTCGCCCTCGAAGAAGAACGTCACGCGGCAGGGCAGCGCGCCCTGTTCCGCGATGATGGCGCGGCAGGCCTCAAGAAACGTCATTAACTGGCCCTTGTCATCGGCGGCCCCGCGGGCGCGGATGACACGGCCCTTGTCGGTATCCTCGATCGCCGGATCAAAGGGGTCGCGGTGCCAGAGGTTCAGCGGATCGACCGGCTGCACATCGTAATGGCCGTAAAACAGCAGATGCGGTTTGCCCTCGCCCAGATGGCCCACCACCATCGGGTGACCGGGGGTGGGGCGTTTTGATGCCTCGGCTCCCAGGGATTGCAATTCCGCCACCAGCCAGTCGGCGGCGCGGTCCACATCGGCGTTGAAGGCCGGGTCGGTGGAAATCGACGGAATGCGCAGAAACGCCATCAGCCGGTCCAACGCCGGATCAAGGCTGGCATCAATCCGGGCCAACACGGCATCAAGGGGGGCGGGATCAAGCGGCATGGCGGCACTCCTGTTGATTTGGAACAGCCTAGCAGGCCGTCACGCGCTGTCCAGTGTGAGGCCAGCGCTGCGCGACGCCGGATTTGATCCAGATCAACTCGGCGCTCTGTGACAACCTGTTACCTGTTGTCAGCTAATGGCCGGGCCTATATCCCGGTTCATCAAGTTTGTGCGGGGCCCGATCCCGCCGCCATTCCGGAGGACAACAGGTGGATATCGACGCCCATCTCGACCGCGCCCTGAACCGTCTGCATGACGAAGGCCGCTATCGCACGTTCATCGACATCGAACGCACGAAGGGCCAGTTTCCGCATGCGATCTGGCGCAAGCCGGATGGGACGACTGCGCCGGTCACGGTCTGGTGCGGCAATGATTATCTTGGCATGGGCCAACACCCCGAAGTTTTGGCCGCGATGCATGGCGCACTGGACGCTACCGGCGCGGGGTCGGGCGGCACGCGCAACATCTCGGGGACGACGGTCTATCACAAGCGACTTGAGGCGGAACTGGCCGACCTGCATGGCAAGGAAGCGGCGCTGCTGTTTACCTCGGCCTACATCGCCAATGATGCCACGCTGTCCACCCTGCCCAAGCTGTTTCCCGGCCTGATCATCTATTCTGACGCGCTGAACCACGCGTCCATGATCGAGGGTATCCGCCGCAATGGCGGCGCGCGCCGGGTGTTCCGTCACAACGACGTGGCGCATCTGCGCGAATTGCTGGCGGCGGATGATCCCGCCATCCCCAAGCTGATTGCCTTTGAGTCCGTCTATTCGATGGATGGCGATTTTGGGCCGATCAAGGCGATCTGCGACTTGGCGGACGAGTTCGGCGCGATCACCTATATCGACGAGGTTCACGCCGTGGGCATGTATGGCCCGCGCGGGGCTGGCGTGGCGGAACGTGACGGGCTGATGGGGCGGATCGACATCATCAACGGCACGCTTGCCAAGGCATTTGGCGTGTTCGGCGGCTATATCGCGGCGTCCGCCAAGATGGTGGATGCGGTGCGGTCCTATGCACCGGGGTTCATCTTTACCACATCCCTGCCGCCTGCGGTCGCGGCAGGCGCAGCGGCGTCGGTTGCCTTCCTGAAAACGCCCGCAGGGCAGGTGTTGCGCGACCGGCACCAGGAACAGGCGGCCAAGCTGAAGCTGCGGCTCAAGGGCATGGGATTGCCGCTGATTGATCACGGCAGCCACATCGTGCCGGTCATCGTCGGCAACCCGGTGCATTGCAAGGCGCTGTCGGACATGCTGCTGGACCGCTATGGGATTTACGTCCAGCCGATCAATTACCCCACGGTGCCGCGTGGCACGGAACGGCTGCGGTTCACGCCCTCGCCGGTGCATGGCAAGGCCGAGATCGACGGGCTGGTCCGCGCGATGGACGCGCTGTGGTCAGCCTGTGCGCTGAATCGCGCTGAATTAACCGGCTGAACCGGAATGGCCTGCAAAAGCCCTTGCGATATGTTAGCTTAGCCTCAAGAAAAGAGACGATCCGAATCGTGGGGACGATCCGGGTCGCGACATTGGGGCAGGCAGAATGATCGGACGCTGGACATCGCGCATTCCAGACATCGAAGAGATCAGGCCCAAGGGGTTTGACGACTTTGAGGTGCGCCTTGGTGACATGATGCGCGGTGAACGTGCGACGTTGGGCAAGTCCCTGCTGGACGTGCAGCGCGAATTGCGGATCCGCGCCAATTACATCGCCGCCATCGAAAACTGCGATCCTACGGCGTTTGATACGCCCGGTTTCATTGCGGGTTATGTGCGGTCCTATGCCCGGTATCTGAACCTTGACCCCGACAAGGCGTTCGAACAGTTCTGCGCCGAAAGCGGATTTTCAACCGCGCATGGCATGGATGCCGGGGCCTCGACGATGCGCAAGGGGCCGCGCCCGGTGGTCACCGCCGCCTATGATCCGTTTACCGCGCCCACAACACCTTTTGCCCCCGCACCCGAAAGCTGGTTGTCGCGGGTGGAACCGGGTGCGTTGGGGTCAATGCTGGTGCTGGTCGCGCTGATCGGCACCTTGGGCTATGGCGGCTGGACCGTGCTGAACGAGGTGCAGCGCGTGAAATTCGCGCCCATCGACAGCACGCCCGCCGTGTTGTCCGACCTCGATCCGCTGCGCCCCGCCACGCAAGGCGCGCCCGATACGCTGGCCGCGCGCGATGCCGGTGTGACCACCTCCAGCCCCGATGCGCTGGACCGTCTTTATCGCCCGCAGGCGCTGGATGTGCCGGTGATGGTGGCGCGGGATGCACCGATTGCCTCGCTTAACCCCGATGTGCTGGGCACCTTTGCCGGTGTTGCGGACACCGCCGATGTCGCCGTGGCGCAGGCGGACGGCGCAGCACAGCCCAATTCGGTGCCGCAGGTCAATGTTGGCCCCGTGCCGGAACTGGAACTGGTGGCCGTGCGTCCCGCTTGGGTGCGGGTGAATGCCGCCGATGGCAGCGTGATCTTCGAGGGCATCATGAACCCCGGCGCGCGCTGGGTCGTGCCCGCGCTGGAAGAAGCACCCAAGCTGCGGGTGGGCGAATCCGGCGCGATCTATTTCGTCGTCAACGGTCAGCATTACGGCCCCGCCGGTCCGCGCGGCACGGTGACATCGAACCTTGCGCTGCAATCGGATGCGTTGACACAGACCTTTGCGGTGGCCGACCCGTCGGCTGATCAGGATCTGGCGCGCACCATCGCGGAACTGGAAACGCCGGTGGTGGCCGAATAAGCCGAAGAGGCAGGCGTTGTCCTTTGCGCGGCGCTGGCCTATCTTTCTGCTGAAACAGACCGCGAAAGAACCGTTGATGCACAATCACATCCGCCCGTGGCGCAATATTGCCCGCCGCAAAAGCCGCCAGATCATGGTGGGCAATGTGCCCGTGGGCGGCGACGCACCGATCACCGTGCAGACGATGACCAACACGCTGACCACCGATATCGCGGCCACCATCGCGCAGGTGCAGCGCGCCGTCGATGCGGGCGCGGATATCGTCCGAATCTCGGTGCCCGACGAGGCGTCGTCCAAGGCGCTGCGCGAGATCGTGCGCGAGGTGACCGTTCCCATCGTCGCCGATATCCATTTCCACTATCGCCGCGCCATCGAGTCTGCCGAGGCGGGGGCGGCCTGTCTGCGCATCAACCCCGGCAATATCGGCGATGCGTCGCGTGTGCGCGAGGTGATCAAGGCGGCGCGCGATCACGGCTGTTCGATCCGCATCGGGGTCAACGCCGGAAGCCTCGAAAAGCATCTTTTGGACAAGTATGGTGAGCCTACACCGGATGCGATGGTCGAATCCGGGCTGGAACACATCAAGATTCTGCAAGACAACGACTTTCACGAATTCAAGATTTCCTGCAAGGCGTCCGACGTGTTCATGGCGGCGGCGGCCTATCAGATGCTGGCCGATGCGACCGATGCGCCCATCCATCTGGGCATCACCGAGGCAGGCGGGCTGATGTCCGGCACGATCAAATCCGCCATCGGGCTGGGCAACCTGTTGTGGATGGGGATTGGCGACACGATCCGGGTATCGCTGTCCGCCGACCCAGTCGAAGAGGTCAAGGTCGGCTATGACATCCTGAAATCGCTGGGCCTGCGCCATCGCGGCGTCAACATCATCTCGTGCCCGTCCTGCGCACGGCAGGGGTTCGACGTGATCAAGACGGTCGAGGCGCTGGAAAAGCGACTGGAACATATCAAGACGCCCATGTCGCTGTCGATCATCGGTTGCGTGGTCAACGGGCCGGGTGAGGCGCTGATGACGGATGTGGGGTTCACCGGCGGCGGGGCCGGGTCGGGCATGGTCTATCTGGCGGGCAAGCAAAGCCACAAGCTGTCGAATGACCAGATGGTCGATCACATCGTCGAACAGGTGGAAAAGAAGGCCGCCGAGATCGACGCGCAGATGGCGGCAGAGGCGGCGGCGGCCGAATGATCAGGTCCCGCAGAAGGTCTGCGTGACCGCGTTTTCCGGGCTGGCCGGGATTTTCAGGTCTGCATGGGCGGTGTGATCGGTGAACGGGTCGGTGACTGCCGCCAACAACCGTTCGAACGGGGCCATGTCGCCCGTCACAGCCGCCTGAATGGCTTCTTCCACGCGGTGATTGCGCGGGATCAGCACCGGGTTGGCGATGCGCATGACCGCCTGCGGATCAGCCTCGCTTGCCAGACGCGCGCGCCAGGCGGGGGCAAAGGCGTCGAACAGGCCGGGGTCAAGGAAGTGATCACGCACATTCATATCATCTGCCAAGGCGCGGAAGGTATTGGTGAAATCCGCCTGTCCGCGCTGCATGATCGCCAACAGCCCGTCGATCAGTCCGGCATCATCGGGCGTGGCATCCGCCAGCCCGATCTTGCGCCCGAACACCGCCATGCGCGCTGCATCAATCCGCGCGGGCATCCCGTTCAGCAGCGCCTGCCAGCGCGGCAGCGCCGCCGAGGCATCATCCTCCAGCATCAACAGCGCCGAGGCCAGTTGCGCCATGTTCCACACGATGATCTGCGCCTGATTGCCATAGGCATAGCGGCCAAAGCTGTCGATCGAGGAATAGACCGTATCCACATGATACGCCTCCATGAAAGCGGCGGGGCCGTAGTCGATGGTTTCGCCAGATAGTGTGGTGTTGTCGGTGTTCATCACGCCGTGGATGAACCCCAACCCCAGCCAACGCGCGATGAGCGTGGCCTGCCGCCCGATCACCGCATCTATCAGGTCAAAGGGCGTGGCCACATCGGGGTAGTGCCGCGCGCGGGTGTGGTCATAGAGTGCTCCCACCCCATCCCGGTCACGCCGCGCCGCGAAATATTCGAACGTGCCGACGCGAAGATGGCTGGCCGCCACGCGGGTCAGGATCGCGCCGGGCAAGGGGCGTTCGCGCAGCACGACCTCGCCGGTGGCCACAGCCGCCAGCGCGCGGGTGGTGGGCAGGCCTGTGGCGGCCATGAACTCGGACAGCAGATATTCGCGCAGCACTGGCCCCAGCCACGCCTTGCCGTCGCCCGCGCGGCTGTATGGGGTGCGGCCCGACCCCTTCAGCGCAAGGTCAAACCGCGCACCATCGGGGGCCACGACTTCGCCCAGCAATAGCGCCCGCCCGTCGCCCAGTTGCGGGGAAAACCCCCCGAACTGGTGCCCGGCATAGACCTGCGCGATGGGGTCCGCACCTGTCGGCACGTCCTGCCCGGACAGGATACGCGCAAGGCGATCCGGGTCGCGTTCGGTGATGCCCAGCCGGTCGGCGAGCCTATCGTTGAACGCCAAAAGGCGCGGCGCGCGCGCGGCGTCGGCGCTGACCCGGGTAAAGAACCGGGCGGGCAGGCGGGTATAGCTGTTGTCAAACTGTGCAAACATGCGCCCAGCATAGGGCGGCGCGACCGCCGGGGCTAGAGGCGGCGCAGCATGACCGCCGCCGGTCCGGGGCGAAATCCCGCGCGTTGGAACAAGGCGACACTGCGCGGCAATGCCTCGACCGCAAGGGCCGCCACGCCATGCGGGGCCAGCGCCACTGACAGCGCCTGCATCACCTCGCCCGCCATGCCGCGCCCGCGCACACCTTGGCGTATCCACAGCTCTTCGATGCGGCCCACAAGCCCGCCCTGCAACGGCGACCACCCGAAGGACAGCGCGACATATCCCACCGGGCTGACCGACGGGCCCACCAGATACACCGCGCCATGCGGCGACCCGTCCAGCAGCGCGCCAAAGGCGGCATCGGCGTTGCGCTTGCGCGCCGCTTCGACGTCAGATTGCGCGACAAGCGCCAACAGACGCGGTGCGTCATCGGCGGTGCAAAGGTGCAGCGCGGTCATGATCGTTCTTGTTTCACAACCGCCCCAGCCGTTCCGTGAACAGCGCAAACAGCCCGTCCGCATCGACATCGCGCAGGAACAGCGCGTTCGGCACGCGTGAGGTCACGCGCCACCAATCGGCGACCGTCATACCCATCGTCAATTCCGACTGCACCTCGATTTCTACGTTGATGTGGCGGCCTGTGAACAGGTCGGGGCGCAAGAGATAGGCCGTGACGCAGGGGTCATGCAGCGGCGCACCGGGCGAGCCGTATTTCGCAAGGTCAAAGCGTTCGAAGAACTCGGTCATCTGCGCCACCGCCTCGCCCACGCGGGTGCCCAAGGCGCGGAAGGCGTCGTTGCGTTCTTTGGTCACCAGCACCTTGTGGGTCACGTCCAGCGGCACCACCACCAGGGGCACACCCGCCCGGAACACGATCCGCGCGGCCTGGGGATCGACATAAATGTTGAATTCGGCCGTGGGGGTGATGTTGCCGACCTCGAAATAGGCGCCGCCCATCAGCACGATTTCCCGGATGCGCGGGATGATGTCGGGGGCCTTTTCCAGTGCCATCGCGATATTGGTCAGGGGGCCGAGGGGGCAGAGCGTCACCGACCCTGCGGGCTGGCTGCGCAACGTGTCGATGATGAAATCGACGGCATGTTGCGCCTGCAACGGCATCACCGGATCAGGCAGGACCGGGCCATCCAGCCCCGATTGGCCATGCACATGTTCCGCCGTGACCAGATCGCGGCCCAGCGGGCGGTCACAGCCCGCGAACACGCGCATATCTGGCCGCCCGGCCAGTTCGCAGATCATCCGTGCGTTGCGCGATGTCAACGCGAGCGGCACGTTGCCCGCGACGCAGGTGATCCCCAGCACGGTCAATTCCGGACTGGCCAACGCCAAAAGGATCGCCACCGCGTCATCCTGGCCGGGGTCGGTGTCGATGATGATCTGTCGGGTCATGGTGTCCTCCTGCGGCAGAGGGATGCACATTGCCGCAGGCGCTGTCCAGTGCGGCGGGCTTCAGCCGTCGAAGTTGACTTCCTCAATCAGCTTCAGCGCGGAGGGGCGCAGCTTTGCCAGGTCCATCAGGTTGACGGTGTCGGCGGTAAAGCTGCCCCAGCCCTTGACCAGCGGGTCTGGTTCGGACCCCGGCGCGATAGGGTATTCGGCGTTGGCTTCGGCATAGATCGCCTGCGCCTTGGGCGAGGTCAGGAACTCCATCATCTTCAGCGCGGCGTCCTTGTTCGGCGCGGCCTTGGTCATGGCGATGCCCGAGATGTTCACGTGCGTGCCACCATCCGCGAATGTCGGGAACACGATGCGCACCGAGTCGGCCCATGCGGTCTGTTCCGGGTCTTTCAGCATCTGCGCCATGTAATAGGTATTGCCAAGGCTGATGTCACATTCCCCCGCCCAGATGGATTTCACCTGACTGCGGTCATTGCCTTCGGGCTTTTTCGCCAGATTGGCCTTGACGCCTTCCAGCCAGGTCTTGGTGGCCTCTGCGCCGTGGTGATGCAACACCGCCGCCGTCAGCCCGACGTTATAAGCGTTGGTGAAGGGGCGGGTGCAGATGCGGCCTTTCCATTTCGGATCGGCAAGGTCTTCGTAGGTGGTGACGTCGCCATCCTTGACCCGGTCCTTGGACGCATAGACGATCCGCGCCCGCGTGGTCAGGCCCCACCAATGCCCCTCGGGGTCGTGATAGGCGGCAGGCACGTTGCCGGTCAGCGTGGCGCTGGTGACGGGTTGCGTGACACCGGCGGCGACAACCTCGGCCAGCCGCGCGATATCGACGGTCAGCACCAGATCGGCGGGGCTGCGGTCGCCCTCGGCCACCAGCCGTTCCACCATGCCCTTTTCCAGATAGGCAACGTTGACCTTGATCCCCGTTTCGGCGGTGAAGGCGTCGGTCAGCGGCGCGATCAGTTCGGGCTGGCGATAGGAATAGATGTTCACCTCTTGCGCCATCAGCGGCAGGGCAGTGGACAGGGTCAGCAAAGTAGCAAGACGTAGAACGCGCATGGGATCACTCCGGTTAGGCGGTTTTCATGCCCCCGTTAAACCCGAGTGTTTTTATCAAGTCAATACCTGACTGGATCACTCGGGTTTTCTCGTCTTATCCGCCGCAAGTTTACTGTTTTGCGCGGCGATCCGCCGCGCGCGCTTCGTTCCATAGCGCGTCCATCTCTGACAGGTCCGATTGCGCGGGACTGCGCCCCTGTGCGGCCAGCCGCGCCTCGATATGCGCAAAGCGGCGGGTGAATTTGGCGTTGGCCCCGCGCAAAGCGGCCTCGGCGTCGATGTTCCAGTGCCGCGCCAGATTGGCCATCACGAACAACAGGTCGCCGAATTCCTCGGTGATGTCGTCCTGCGACAGGGTGGCGCGGGCGTCGCGCAATTCGGCGATTTCCTCGGTCAGCTTGTCCAGCACCTGGCCGTCATCGGGCCAGTCGAACCCCACCCGCGCCGCGCGTTTTTGCAATTTCACCGCCCGCAGCAGCGCAGGAAGACCCAGCGCCACACCGTCCAGCACGCCCTTCTGCGCGCGGCCCGCGCGTTCCGCCGCCTTGAGGCGTTCCCAATCCACCGTTTGCTGATCGGGCGATTTGTCCCGCGATTCGTCGCCGAACACATGCGGATGCCGCGCCACCATCTTGGCGGACATGGCATTGGCGACGTCATCAAAGCTGAACAGCCCGCGTTCGGCGGCCATCTGGGCGTGGAACACCGATTGAAACAGCAGATCGCCCAATTCGCCCTTCAGGTCCGCCCAATCCTGCCGGTCGATGGCATCGGCGACCTCATAGGCCTCTTCGATGGTGTAGGGCGCGATGGTGGCGAAATCCTGTTCCAGATCCCACGGACACCCGCGTTCCGGGTCGCGCAGCCGCGCCATGATCGCCAACAGCCGCGCAATGCCGCCTGCAGGGTCGTGGATCAGGTCGTCAGCCATTGCGATTGCCCCCGGTTTGGTGTTGTTTGCCAAGGTGGCGCAGCGCCGCCGGGGAGTCCAGAGATGGCCGTCATCAACCGTATCGCAGGTTTTGCCGATGACATGACCGCATGGCGGCGGCATCTGCACGCGCATCCCGAACTGTCGTTCAATTGCGTGAACACCGCCGCCTATGTGGTTGACCGGTTGCGGGAATTTGGCGTTGATGACATTCACGAAGGGCTGGCCAAGACGGGCGTCGTGGCCTTGATCCATGGCCGCGCGCCGGGTCCGGTGATTGGCCTGCGCGCCGATATGGACGCGCTGCCGATCCCCGAGGAAACCGGGGCCACCTATGCCTCGACCATCCCCGGCGCGATGCATGCCTGCGGGCATGACGGGCATACCACCATGCTGCTGGGCGCGGCGAAATACCTGGCGGAAACCCGCAACTTCGCGGGCACTGTTGCGCTGATCTTTCAACCCGCCGAAGAGGATGGCGGCGGCGCGGGCGTGATGGTGCAGGAAGGCATGCTGGACCGGTTCGCCATCACCGAGGTTTACGCCCTGCACAACGCCCCCGGTGTGCCCGAGGGGCAGTTTTACACCACCCCCGGCCCAATTATGGCGGCGGTCGATACGTTTCACATCCATATCACCGGGCGCGGCGGGCATGGCGCGATGCCACATGAAACGGCGGACCCGGTGATTGCGGCTTGCGGGATTGTGCAGGCAATTCAGACCATTGTCAGCCGCAACCACTATGCGCTGGATGATCTGGTGGTGTCGGTCACGCAAATTCACACCGGAACGGCGGAAAACATCATCCCCGAAACCGCCTATGTGAACGGCACGGTGCGCACGTTCGATCCGGCGGTGCAGACCATGGTGCAGCGCCGCATGGCCGAGATCGTGGCGGGTGTTGCTGCCGGTTACGGCGTGACGGCCGAATTGCGCTATGACGTGCATTACCCCGCCACGGTGAACGACCCCGCCAAGACCACCTTTGCCGCCGAAGTCGCCGCCGAGGTGGTCGGCCCTGACATGGTCCAAGCGAACGCGGGCCGCGAAATGGGGGCCGAGGATTTCGCCTATTTCCTGCAACAGCGCCCCGGTGCCTATCTGTTTCTGGGTCAGGGCGATGGCGCGGGGCTGCATAACGCGAAATATGATTTCAACGACCGCATTGCGCCCATCGGCGCGTCGTTCTTTGCGCGGATCGCGGAACGCGCGCTGCCGTTGGAGGGCTGAATGGCACTGGAAGATGCAAAAACCCAGGTTGATCAGGCGTTTACGCGGGCTGATGCACGCGGGTTGTCCTATGAGAACGCCTTTGGCGGCGCGGTCAGCTTCCTGCGGCGGCGCTATACCAAGGACCTGAGCGGCGCGGATATCGCCGTCACTGGCGTGCCGTTCGATCAGGCGGTGACGCATCGCACCGGCGCGCGGTTCGGCCCCCGCGCGATCCGCGAGGCATCGTGCCTGCAACCCTATGATCCGCCCTATGGCTGGGGCTATGACCCGCTGGGCGAATTCGCCGTGGTGGATGCGGGGGATGTGGCGTTCGACTATGCCAAAACCTCTGAATTCCCCGCCACGTTACAGGCCCATGCGGCGGGGATTTTGGCGCAAGGGGCCGCGATGGTCACGCTGGGCGGCGATCATTTCATCACGCTGCCTCTGTTGCGCGCCCATGCGGCGAAATACGGCCCCCTGTCGGTGATCCAGTTCGATGCCCATTCCGACCTTTGGCAGGATGATGATTTCGACCGCATCGACCACGGCACGTTTCTTTACAAGGCGGTCAAGCTGGGGCTGATCGACCCCGCAGCCTCGGTGCAGGTCGGCATCCGCACGGAAACGCCCGATTATCTGGGCGTGAACATGATCGACGCGCGCACGGTGCATGAACAGGGGGCGGCGGCGATTGCGGCGCGGGTGCGCGCCATCGTGGGCGACCGGCCAACATACATCACTTTTGATATCGACTGCCTTGACCCCGCCTTTGCGCCGGGCACCGGCACGCCGGTCTGGGGCGGGCTGTCCTCGGCGCAGGCCGCGATCATCCTGCGCGATCTGGCGGGGATCAATCTGGTCGGCGGCGATGTGGTCGAGGTGTCACCGCCCTATGACCATGGGCTGATCACGGCGGTCGCAGGTGCGCATGTGGCGATGGAACTGATCGCGCTGTGGGGCTGGACGCGGCGCGGGCAAAGCCGCGCATGATCAAGGTCTTGTGGGTTGTCCTTGCGGTTCTGGCGCTGTTCGCCGCCTTTGTCCGGCTGGCCCCGTCGGACCCCGCGCGCTGGCATGTCGCGGTCGAAGGCGGGGATGCCGATTTCACCGGTGGCCTGCGCCGCGTGCTGCCGGGGCGGGCGGGCGATCTGGCGCGGCTGGATGCCATCATTCGCGCGACGCCGCGCACGCATGTTCTGGCAGGATCAGTGGCCGAGGGGCGCATCACCTATGTCACGCGGTCGCGGCTGTGGTGGTTTCCGGACTTTACGACCGCCGAAGCACGCGGGACCGACATCGCGATCTGGTCGCGCCTGCGCTTTGGCGGCAGCGATCTGGGCGTCAACGCGGCACGGCTAACCCGCTGGCTGGACGCTTTGGGGCAGGGATGACGTCGGACAGCCATCGCTGATCCGCCGCCACATCGGCACGTTCAGCGACATCTGGCACTGCGCAAGGAACGTCTGCCCGCCGACCTGCAAACAGGTGGTCTGGCCAAGCTCCAGCCGTTGGCGGGTCTTGTCGGTGCAATAACATTCCACGGCTTTCGGCGGCGCGATGGTCTGGCCTTGCCGGGGCACGGGGCCATCGGCAAGAGCGGGGGCTGCGATCAGGATCAGGATCAACGCGCGCATGACTGATCGTATCACGCTGGGCCGAACCGACCAAGCCACTGTGTTACGTGCGTGTCATCATTGGCTGACACGCTGCGCCAAACCCATGATGGAGATGACCATGCGCGCGGCGCTGCTGACCCTTGCCATGCTTGCCAGCCCTGCGGCGGCACAGACCACCTTGCGGGTGATGTCGTTCAACATCTGGGGCGGCGGCGTCAACGAGGGCAAGGGCATCGACGACACCGTGGCCGCCATCCGCGCCGCGCGGGCCGATATCGTCGGATTGCAGGAAACCCGCGCCGAAAGCGATCCTTGCACCGCCGAATCCTGCCCGCCCACCGGACCATCGGCCGCAATCGCCATCGCCGCCGCCCTTGGGTGGCAGGTGCATGACCAGACCGCCGAGAATGACGCGCTTTGGTCCAATGCAGTGATCTCGCGCCATCCGATCGGGGCGGTGTCGCCCAACGATCTGGGGGTCGAGATTGATGTGGCCGGGCGCAAAGTCTGGTTGTTCAATATCCATCTCGATGACGCGCCCTATCAGCCCTATCAACTGCTGGGCATTGCGTATGACGACGCGCCCTTCATCAAGACCGAGGCCGAGGCGCAGGATTACGCGCGACGCACCCGGACGGCGGCGATGGACCGGCTGATGGCCGACATGGCCAAGGCCGATGGCGCCGCGGCGGTGTTCGTGACCGGCGATTTCAACGAACCCTCGGGCCTTGACTGGACCGAGGCGGCGGTGGCGGCGAAACTGCATCCCGTGAAGGTCGATTGGCCGACCACACAGCGGCTGGAGGATGCGGGCTTTATCGACGCCTACCGCGCGGTGCATGCCGATCCGGTTGCGAAACCCGCGTTTACATGGACGCCGACTTATGACGAGGCGGCGACCGACGATCACCCGGACCGGATTGATTTCGTCTTTGCGCGCGGGGCAGGGCTGAAAGTCACGGACGCGAGCATCGTCGGCGAGGACGGGCCACGTTCCGACATCAAGCTGTCCCCCTGGCCATCCGATCACCGCGCCGTCGTGGCCGAGGTTCAGTTCTAGGGTCTTGACCCGAACCGGGCGCGGGGGCACATCCGCGCCATGCTGCCCGAAGACCGTCTTTTCCAGATCATCCGCCGTTTCCAGTTTCTGGAGGCGAAACTCAGCGCGGGTGGTGGCGATCTGGCGGCCTTGGGGCGGGAATATTCCGATCTCAGGCCGGTGGTGGCGCAGATCACGGCTTGGCAGAGCTTGCGCGATGAAATCGCCGGGGCCGAGGCGCTGTTGGCGGACCCCGACATGCGCGCGCTGGCCGAGGCCGAGCTTGGCGATCTGAAGGCGCGATTGCCCGAGGCGGAACATGCACTGCGCCTTGCGCTGTTGCCGCGCGATGCGGCGGATGCGCGGCCTGCGATCCTGGAAATCCGTCCCGGCACAGGCGGCGAGGAAGCGGCGCTGTTTGCAGGCGTTCTGCTGCGGATGTATCAGCGCCACGCCGAACGGCGCGGCTGGTCCTGGCAGGTGCTGGAGTTTCAGCCGACCGATCTGGGTGGCGTCAAAGAGGCGATGGTGCGCGTCGCGGGCGAGGGCGTGTTCGCGCGGCTGAAATTCGAATCGGGTGTGCACCGGGTGCAGCGGGTGCCGGTCACGGAAGCCGGCGGGCGCATCCACACCTCTGCCGCCACGGTCGCCGTTCTGCCCGAGGCCGAAGAGGTGGACATCGACATCCCCGCCTCTGATATCCGCATCGACACCATGCGCAGTTCCGGCGCGGGCGGGCAGCATGTCAACACCACCGATTCTGCCGTGCGGATCACCCATCTGCCGACCGGGATCATCGTCACCTCCAGCGAGAAATCCCAACACCAGAACCGCGCCAACGCAATGGCCGTGCTGCGCGCGCGGCTGTTCGATCTGGAACGCGCGCGAGTGGATGATGCGCGGTCGAGCGAGCGGCGCGCGCAGGTAGGCACGGGGGATCGCAGCGAGCGCATCCGCACCTACAACTTCCCGCAGGGGCGGATGACGGATCACCGCATCAACCTGACGCTTTACAGTCTGGACCGGGTCATCGATGGCGATCTGGATGACATGATCGACGCGCTGGTGGCCGATCATCAGGCGGCCTTGCTGGCCGAGATGGCATGACGGTGGCCGCAGCACTCCGCGCCGGGGCCGCAGCCCTTGCGGCGTTCGAGGGGATGCGCGGCGCGCGGATGCTGATGGCGCATCATCTGGGAGTGTCGGCGGAACGCTTGCTGCTGTGCGAGTCCGATCTGCTGCCCGACCCTGATGGCTGGGCCGCCCTGATCGCGCGGCGGCAGGCGGGCGAACCGCTGACGCGGATCATCGGGGCCCGCGATTTCTGGGGCCGGACGTTCCGCGTCACGCCTGCCGTGCTGGACCCGCGCCCCGATACCGAAACCCTGATCGCCGCAGCACTTGCGGGGCCTGCGCCCGCGCGGCTGTTGGACCTTGGCACTGGCACGGGGATCATCGCGGTGACATTGCTGGCGGAATGGCCCGAGGCCACGGGTCTTGCCACCGACATCGGGGCGGAGGCGCTGGAGGTGGCGCGCGACAATGCCGCAAGGCATGGCGTGGCGGCGCGGCTTGACCTGCAACTGGCCGATTGGTGGGCGGGCGTCACCGGGCCGTTCGACCTGATCGCCGCGAACCCGCCCTATATCGCGGCGGCAGAAATGGCGGGGCTGGCGCGCGAAGTGCGCGATCACGATCCGCATATGGCGCTGACCGACGGGGCGGACGGGTTGACCGCCTATCGCGTGATTGCCGCCGGGCTGGGCGCGCATCTGGCCCCGCAGGGCCGCGTTGCGCTGGAAATTGGCCTGACCCAAGGCCGCGACGTGGCCGACATCCTGCGCGCGGCGGGGCTGACTGACGTAATGATCTGGCCCGATATCGTAGGCCGCGACCGCGTCGTGACCGCGCGCCTGCCGTGATATCCGATACTGCGCGTAAATCACGCGCCACCGCCCGCTTTTTGCTTGTCACCACCCCTGCGGCATGCTTTACCGCCTCTAGTCGCGCGCAGCGTCACCTTTGGTGCCCGGCACGGCCATTACAGCCACACATCGCGGTCCCTGTTGTCACGTCCTTCATCGGCGCAATGCAGGGCACCAGGTCAGACCATCCGGGCCGGACATAGGGCATATGAGACAATCCAAATCACGTTCGCGTTCCAAAGGGAATCGCAGCAGTTCCACGCAGGGACGCAACCTTGGCAATATTCCGAACCGGGTGTTTGACAGCTCTGGTCCCGAAGGCAAGGTGCGCGGCACGCCGCAGCAGATCATCGACAAGTACAACCAGCTGGCGCGCGATGCCGCCTTGTCGAACGACCGCGTGGCGGCCGAGAATTTCCAGCAGCACGCCGAACATTACCTGCGTCTTTTGGGCGAGGCCCAGCGTGAACTGGACCGCATCCGCGACGAACAGGAACGCATCAACCGCGACCGTCAGGCCGAACGTGACCGTCAGGCCGAACGCGATAAGGAACGCGACCGGGAACGTGACCGCGAGCGGGAACGAGAGCGGGAACGCGACCGCGCCGCGCGGCAGGAACGCGAGGCGGCGCAGGCCGCTGTTGGACAAGACGGACAGACCGAACCGGTGCCAAACGGTCATGGCAATGGGCAGGCGAACGGCAATGCCAACGGGCGCAACCCCAGCCGCGATGGCAACCGTGACCCCAACCGGGATCGGCCGCGCGACCGCCGCCCTGACCGCGAACGGGACCGTGATCGTCCAATCGAGGCCGCGCAACCTGTGACGGCGGCGCCTGAAACCCCTGCCGAACTGGCAGCCGCTGCGCAGGCAGCAACCGAACGCGCCGCACAGTATCGCGCGGACCCCGGCACAGCCCGCCAGCCCGACATCATCGACCCGCGTGGCGAGGCCGAAGAGCCGATGCTTGTCGATACCCCCGAAAGCCGGGTGGCCCATTCCACTGCGGTTCTGGGTTCCGAACCGGCTGTCGTGCAGACACATGCGCCAGTTGCCGCGCCCGTCGAAACCGACCCTGCCGCGCGCGCCGCCCCGCGTCCGCGCACCCGCAAGCCGAAACCCAAGGCCGATGCAGCCCCCGATACGGCTACAGATTCGGCGTCAGACACGACGGACGCCGCTGAATAATCAGCCCGCCACCAGCCGGGCCAACGCGCAGAACCGTTCCAGATCAACGGTCTCTGCGCGATCCGTGGGGGCTATGCCGGCGGCGATCAGCCGGTCTTCCAGATCTGGCACCAGCCCCTTCAGCGCCGACCGCAGCATCTTGCGCCGCTGGTTGAAGGCTTGCGCCACCACGCGTTCCAGAACCTTGGCATCCGCCGGATAGCGCGGTTCGGCCCGCGCCTTCAGATGCACCACGGCGGAATGAACCTTGGGCGGCGGGGTGAACGCCTCGGGTGGCAGGGTCAGCACGATACGCGCATCACAGCGCCATTGCGCCAGCAGGGCCAGCCGCCCATAAGCATCGGACCCGGCCCGCGCCACGATCCGTTCGGCCACTTCCTTCTGGAACATCAAGGTCAGGCTGTCCCAGACCGGCGGCCATGCAGGCGGGGTCAGCCAGCGGATCAACAATTCGGTGCCGACATTGTAAGGCAGGTTGGCGACAATGCGGATGGGCGGCGTCAGATGCGCCAGCGGATCAACCTCCAGCGCATCGGCGTTCAGCACCGTCAGGCGGCCCGGATAGGCGGCGGCGATCTGGTCCAGCGCGGGCAGGCAACGCGCGTCCTTTTCGATGGCGAGCACATGGCGCGCCCCTTCGGCCAACAGGCCACGCGTCAGGCCACCGGGGCCGGGACCGACTTCGAGCACATCGACGCCGCGCAGATCGCCCGCCGCGCGCGCTATCCGCGCCGTCAGGTTCAGATCCAGCAGGAAATTCTGCCCCAGCGCCTTTTTGGCGGCGATGCCGTGCGTGGCGATGACCTGGGATAGCGGCGGAAGGGAATCGATCTGGGACATAAGGCGTGATGCCAGCACCGCGCGCCTGTCGGCAAGCCTGATCTGCGCGCCTCAGAAGCGCTGCACCAACAGCTTGTCGATGCGACGCCCGTCAAGGTCGATCACCTCGATCCGCCAGCCTGCGATATCAATGTGATCGCCCAGATTGGGCATCCGGCCCAGACTGTCCATCAAAAGGCCCGCCACGGTTTCATAGTTGCGTTCAGACGGCAACGGCAGGTTGATGTGCTCGGCAAACTCATCCGCAGCCATCCACCCCGCGACCAGAAGGCTGCCGTCCTCGCGGGTGACGATTTTGGGTTCGGTGTCGGCCCCATCATAGAAATCGCCCATGATCGCCTGCAAGACGTCCATCGGCGTGATGATGCCCTCGAAATGGCCGTATTCGTCATAGACCAGAACCATATGCGCGGGCGCGCTGCGCAGGGTTTCCAGCACATCCAGCGCGGCCATCCCGTCGCGCACCACCGGGGCTTCGATCAGCAGGCTGCGGGGATCGGGCACTGCGCCCGCGCGCCCCGCATCCAGAAAATCGCGCGATTTCAGGATGCCGACAATATTGTCGGGATCCCCGTCGCGGACCGGCAGGCGCGAATGATTGGTGTCGCGAAAACTCTGGATGATGGCGGCGGGGGTGGCATTCAGGTCGATCACCTCGACGTCGTGCCGCGGGATCATCAGCCCGCGCGCAGTGCGGTCGGCAATCCGCATCACACCCGCGATCATCGCGGTTTCGGCCTTTTCGATGACGCCCGCCGAAGACGCCTCGGACAGCACCATCTTGACCTCTTCGTCGGTCATGTTGCGGTCAACCTTGCCGGACTGGCCTAGCATGGCCAGCACCACCTGCCCGGATTTGTCCAGCACCCAGACAATCGGGGCCGCCACCGTTGCAATGCCGGCCAACAGCGGCGCAATGCGGATCGCCGCAGCTTCGGGGGCGCGCAGGGCGATCTGTTTCGGCACCAGTTCGCCAAAGATCAGCGACATATAGGTGATGCCCACCACAACCCCGCCGACCCCCAGCGCATTGGCCAGCGCAGGCGTCATCCCGGCGGCCAGCAGCGCATCCGACAGCCGCACGCCCAAGGTGGCTCCGGACAGCGCCCCCGCCAGCACACCGACCAAGGTGATGCCGATCTGCACGCTGGACAGGAACCGCCCCGGATCGCTGGCCAGCCGGATCGCAATCGCAGCACCCCGGCTGCCGCCATCGGCCAGCACCTTCAGCCGGGCCGCGCGGGACGACACGATCGCAAGCTCGGACATCGCCAAGACGCCGTTGATCAGGGTCAGCCCGAACAGGATCAGGATTTCAATGATCATCGCATATCCCGGACATCAACTGAACGCGTTCATCAAGACAAATAGGGCGGATTTCGCCAAAGCATAGACAACTCCGGTGGCCAGCGCCAATGCGGCGACCCCGGACAGCACGCCCGCCGCCACCCACAGCCCGTCGCGTTCCAGAATACCCATCGCGATCAGACAAATCGCGAAAGCAGTGGGCATGTTGCCGAACGGAATAGGCAAGGTCAGCACCAGCGCCAGGATCAGGCACAGCGCCCCCAGCGCCTGTTCCGGGCGCGGTCCCAGCAGCAGGGACCAGCGCGGTCGCAACAGCCGTTCCGCCCGTTGCAACCAGGGGGCCAGCGTGTCCACCATCTGGGCAAACCGGTCACGCGGCACGGCGCGCGCGCTGATGAACCCCGGCAGCCATGGGGTGCGGGCCAGCATCATCTGGAACGACAGATACAGCAACGGCAATCCAAGCACCCCGGACAGACCCGGCGGCGCGGGCAGCACGTTGGGAAAGGCAAAGATCAACACCAGCCCCGCCAAACCACGGCCACCCGGCAACGCGACCAGATCCTTGACGGCGACACTGTCGCGGCTGGTATCGCGCGCGATGTCCAGCAAGACCTGCGACAGGCTCGTTTTGGCGGGGGGGCTGGTCTTGGCGGGGGGATTGGGTCATGCGGCCGCGTCTGTGCCAGAGCTTGGGGTTGCTCATCCGGCGATAGCGGCCCGGTTCGTGGGGGGATGACCGGATCGGATTGCGGGTCTTGGTCCATCATAGCCGCGACTTGTCCGTGTCCGGGCCAGCCAAGTCAAGTGCGCGCGACCGGGCTTGCAAAATTCTGCTGATGGGCAATCGCGCGGCGTTGCACATCATGCCCCCCGCGCCGCAGCCATGCGCGCCGCCATCCGCAGCGCGTTGCGCGTCGAGGTCGCATCGGCAAGCCCGCGTCCGGCGATATCGAACGCGGTGCCGTGATCGGGCGAGGTGCGGATGAACGGCAGGCCCAGCGTAACATTGACCCCGCCTGCGAAATCCAGCGTCTTGATCGGGATCAACGCCTGATCGTGATACATCGCAATGGCGGCGTCATAACGCGCGCGGGCGTCCGCATGGAACATTGTGTCGGCGGACAACGGGCCAACGATAGCCATCCCTTCGGCGCGCAGGCGGTCCAAGAGCGGCGCGATCCAGTCCACCTCTTCCGTCCCGATGGCGCCGCCTTCGCCCGCATGGGGATTCAGACCGGCAACAGCCAGACGCGGGCGGGCCACACCGAAATCGCGGATCAGCGCTGCCTCAGTGATGCGGATGGTGGTTTCCAGCCCCGCAGGCGTCAGCGCCGCAGGCACCTCGGCCAGCGGGATATGGATGGTAGCAGGCACCACACGCAGCGCGTCGCAGGCCAGCATCATCACCACATCCGCGACGCCCGCCAGATGCGCCAGAAATTCGGTATGGCCGGGAAAGGCAAACCCCGCGCCGTCCTTCAGCGCCTTCTTGTGGATCGGCAGGGTGCAGATCGCCGATGCTGCCCCCGCCTGCACCAGCGCTACCGCGCGCGCGATCACGGCAATGACGTCGCGGGCGTGCGCAGGTTGCGCCACACCCGGCACACGCGGCCCGTCAAAGCCATGCGCCAGCACGGGCAGACTGTGGGGCAGGGCGGCGGTTGCCTCGGAGGGCTCTGCGATCAGCACCACCGGCGTTCCCGCAGGCAGATGCGCCGGATCGCCAATCAGAAAGAACGGCGGCAGGTCGGCGCGGGTCTGCCACAGGGTTGCGGCGATATCGGGGCCGATACCCGCAGGTTCGCCGCATGTCAGCGCGATTGGCCCTGCCGCGTTCATTTCTCGACGATGCGGGCGTCAGCGCGCAGTTCCTGCAAATAGCCGTCGGCAAAGCTTGCCAGGCGGCGGTCCTGCAATTGCGCCAGCACATCCTCGCGCACAGCATCGGCGGCGACGACCGGGGTGCGCGAACACAACATCAGGAAGACCAAGGTCTGGCCATCCGCCCGCGTCAGGTTGGTCGAGATTTCGTGCCTGTCCAGCTTGGCCAGTTCCAGCGCCACATCGCGCGGGATTTCTTCGGGTTTCTTGACGCCGCGTTCCAGCACCTCGGCGGGTTTGCCCTTGGCGATGCCATAAAGATCATCGCAGGTATCCACATTGGCACGGACGCGCGCGGCCTCTTTCAGTCCGGCCTCGGACCGGCCACCGGGGATGTAATAGGCGGCGTATTCGATGGCGGAAAATTCGGTGGCGGCGGCCCCGGTTTCCTCGATGGCGCGCAGTTGGAACAGCGCGATGGCACCGTCCAGCGGGATGGGCGCGGTGACCTGACCCGGCGACAGCGCAAGGATCAGCGGGCGCAGCGGCGCGGGCAGGTTGGTGATCGGCATCCAATCGAGCCTGCCGCCGCGTTCGCGCGTGGCGGTGGCGGAATATTGCCGCGCGGCGGCGGCAAAAGCGGCCTCGCCCCGGAT
>CAMCVS010000018.1 GCA_945881965.1 Paracoccus haematequi
GCGGAATAGATCGCTTCCATCACCTGCTTGCCGCGCATCCCTTTGATCAGGCCCAGAACCAGCGCGCCGATGGCCCCGAAACCAGCCGCCTCGGTCGGGTTGAACAGCCCGCCCCACAGCCCGCCGATGACCAGAACGACCAACGCCAGAATCCCGGCGGTGCCCAGCGCCTCGCCGGGTGCGCGGGGTGCTTCGCTGCGGGTCGGACCTGCGGGGGCGATGGCGGGATTGATATAGGCCGCGATCACGCAATAGGCCGCAAACATCCCCGCCAGCATCAGCCCCGGCACCACGCCCGCGATGAACAGCGCGCCCACCGACAATTCCGTCAGAACCGCCCAGACGATCAGCAGCACCGATGGCGGGATCAGCATCCCCAGACAGGCCGACCCGGCGACGGCCCCCAGCGCAAATTCCTTCTTATAGCCAAGCGCGCGCATTTCCGGATAGGCGATGCGCGAAAATGCCGCCGCTGACGCAATGGACACGCCGGTAACAGCGGCAAAGATCGCGTTGCCTGCTACTGTTGCCACCGCCAGCCGCCCCGGCAACCGCCCCAGCGCGCGGTTGCATGACCGATACAGATCCCCCGCCGCGCCGGATTTCGACACCAGATCGCCCATCAGCACGAACAGCGGGATCACGATGAACGTCTGGCTGCGGATCGCGTCATAGCTGGCGGATGACAACAGCGACGCGGCGATGCCGAAATCGCCCAGCATCAGCCACAGCCCCAGCGCACTGGTCATCGCCAGCACGATGCCAATCTGGAACCCCATCAGCACCAGCAGGAACAGCAGCGCGATCATGTAAAGAACGATTTCGGCGGCCATGTCAGCGGTCCTTTCCGGGCGCGGGTGCGGTCATCACGGCGGCGTTGACCGCGTCAAAGCTCAGGATGCCGGGATAGGACAGTTCGGCCTCAAGCTGATCCGTCCAGTCCAGCCAGATCATCGCCACATAGGCGAGCGCCGTGTAGGCGGCGGTGAAGATCAGCAGGAACTGGATCGGCCATGTCGCCACCCGCAGCGCGCCTTCGCCTTCGTATTCGCCGATCTTGAAGGCATAGGCCGCCGGTTCCAGCGAGGCGATGGCGATGGTCAGAAACAGCGATGCGCCCATCAGATATCCGACAGTCCGCAACAGCCTGCGCCCGGTGACCCCCAGCATGTCGGCGAATATCTCGGTGCGCAGCATCGACCCGGACATCACCGCCAACGGGATCTGCATGAAGGTGATCGCGACCACGGAATTCTTGATCACCTCCGAGGTGCCTTGAATGGGATAGGAAAACAGGCTGCGTCCCAGCACATCCACGATGATCGCAAAGCCCAGGATCATCACCCAGCCCGCCGATATCACATGCATACCGCGCGCAGCGCCCACCAACGCCTTCATCATCTTTATTTCCTCCCAGAGCCGCGGGTCGTCTTGCCCGATTCCGTCAAGACCTAGGCCAATCTGTCGCACCGCACAACACACGTTAGCGGTCGATAAATAAGAAATCGAATGGCCGTGGCGCGCCTCGGATCAGTCCTTCGGCAGTTCCGTCAGATCACCCGCCGCCAATACCGCCAGACCGGTCTGCGCCGATTGTTCCAGGATTTGCGGCGCCCATGCCACGCGCCCGCCGTCCTGGGTTTCCTGTTTTGACCCGATGATGGCCATCAGAATCGCAGGACTGTCGCCCACATTGCGGAACCCGCGATAGACGCCGGGCGGAAACGAGATCACGTCATGCGGGCCGACCACGATTTCCTTGGCCCCGTCCGCACCCCAATAGCAGGCCCAGGTGCCGGTCAGCGGGATGAACACCTCGATGGTTTCATGGGCATGCAGCGCGGCCCCCTTGCCGGGGTCGGCGCCGACATAGGTGATGCTGAAATAGCGGGCATCGCTGATCGCGGGGGCCAGCGCGGGGTCTTCGGTCACGCCGCGCCCGATCACGTTATAGATATCACGGTGATACTGCGGGATGCGGGTATCGACGAACGCCTGTTTTGACGGCGTCAGCGTCGAAAACCGCGCCACGCGGGCTTCCATCTCGGCAATCGTGGGGTCGGTGATGTTCATGGTCATTCTCCTGCCGCGATGCGGGCCATTTCGCTGTGATACCAGTCGCCGATCTGGCTGGCGGTCATCCAGGCGACGCCAGGGGCGGCCTTGATGTGATCCAGCAGACGTTCCAACGCGGCGATGCGGTGCGGCACGCCGGTGATATAGGGGTGGATCGAGATCGCCATCACGCGCGGGTTCGTGGCACCCTCGGCATGCAGGCGGTCGAACTGGTCGCGGCCCCGGGTAAAGAACTCGGCCGCCGGGTGGTTTTGCAAGGCGAACACCGTGATGTCGTTGACCTCGACCGTATAGGGGATGGTGGTGATGGTGCCATGCGGGGTGGCAATATCCTGCGGCAGATCGTCGATCACCCAATCGGCGACAAATTCGATCCCCGCCGCGCGCAATAAATCCAGCGTTTCGGCGGTTTCGGTCAGGCCAGGGCTTTCCCAACTGCGCGGGGCCGTGCCGGTAAAGTCGCGGATGGCCTCGCAGGCGCGGATGATCTCGGCCCCCTGATTTTCCAGCCGGTGCATCGGGCCCTGGACAAAACCGTGGCCCATGAACTCCCACCCGGCATCGCGGGCGGCCCCCGCCACACGCGGATAGGATTGGCAGACATTGCCATTGACCGCAAAAGTCACCGGGATGCCGCGCGACACCAGCGCGTCATGCTGCCGCCAGAACCCCGCGCGCATGCCGTATTCGTGCCAGGACCAGTTCGGCACATCGGGCAACAGCGGCTGGCCCATCGGCGGCGGCAACACGGTGCGCGGCATCGCGCGGTCAATGCGCCATTCCTCGGCGTTCAGAATGACCCAGACCGCCACATGCGCGCCATCCGGCAGATGCAGGCGCGGGCGGTCCACGCTGGCCTGATAGGGGATGCGGTCAGTGAGGGTCATGGCTGGCTCCGGGGTGCAGGGTGACAGTCTGGCCAAGCGCCGCCGATGCAACGATGGCCTCATACAGTGCGATATTGCCGATCAGGTCGGCATCGCTGAACGGATAGGCGGCCTTGCCTGCGATGGCGGCGGCCCAGGCGTCAAGGTTGGCCACCACGGCATCGGACCATGGCAGGGTTTCCGCAACGGGGGACGCGCCTTTGCGACACTGCAGCCAATCGGTGACGCCCCCCGGTGTATCGGGATGCGTGGTGTTGCGGATCTCGACCCAACCGTCTGACCCGAAAACATGGAAACGCATGAAATGCGGTGTGGCAAGGATAGCGTTCAGATGCGCCGTCATCCCGGCGGCAAAGCCCAGTTGCGCCACCACCATGTCACCCGTCGGCCAGCCCAACACGCGGTCACGGGTCAACGCCTGCACAGAGCTGACCGGCCCGAACAGCCACAGCATCAGGTCGGTCAGGTGGATGCCCATGCCGGTCATGCCCGCGCCGGGTGACAATGTGGCCGAGGTGCGCCAGCCCCCCGGCGCGATGCCTGCCAGCTTGTCATGGCTGAAGGCAGCGTCCGTATGCAGGATGGTGCCCAGATCGCCCGCGCCGATCATTGCCTTCAGCCGCGCCATCGCGGGTTCGAACCGCCGTTCATGCCCGATGCCCAGCACGACACCCGCCGCGCGCGCCGCAGCGACCGCGCGCCGCGCCGATGCTGCCGTCAACCCCAGCGGTTTCTCGCAGAACACATGCCGCCCCGCCGCCGCCGCGGCACGGACCTGTTCCTCATGGACCATGTGGGGCGTGGTCAGGATCACGGCCGCCACATCCGCCCGGCGCAGCGCTGTGTCCAGATCATCGACCGCCACACAGCCCGCCGCTTTGATGTCCGCATGCAGCGCGCGATCCGGCTCCGCCACGCAGACCACCCGCAGCCGGGGATGCCCCGCAAGCCGCGCCACGATATGCCGCCCCCACCAGCCAAAGCCGATCACCGCGACATTCAGCATGTCGAAACATCCATCCCGGCCCGGCCTCCCCGCCGTTTGCCTGTTCCGTACCGGCAAGGCCGATGTTGACAGGCAGCTAGTTAGCAAGTGATAAACTGAGGTCCGCAGAGGAGCAAGCGCAACGCGAAAAACCATGTCGCGCCTGAGGGACTGCGGAAAAATTACAATCTCTGGGAGGAGAAAGCGGAATGAACGCAACTTTTGGAATGACCGGTCCGGCGAAATCACTTGGTGGCGCGCTTGTCCTTGCGGGGGCCTTGTCGCTGACGGCTGCTGCGGCAACGGCGGACACCTTTACCCTGCGCGTGGGCGCAGGCCATCCGTCGGGTCCGTCGGTTTATGTGAACCTTGTCGAAACGTTCTTCGTGCCCGAAGTGAAAAAGCGCGTCGCCGAGCGCACCGCGCACAAGGTGGAATTCATCGAAGGCTACGGCGGGTCGATCGCCGGTGTGGCCGACACGCTGGAAGCGGTGCAGACCGGCCTTCTGGACATCGGCGCCTATTGTTTCTGCTTTGAATCGTCGAAGCTGTTTTTGAACAACTTCCCCTATTGGGCCCCCTTTGGTCCGCAGGGTTCGGCCGATGCGATGAAGATCACCCGCGCCGTCTATGACCTGCATCCCGAACTGACCACCGTGTTCACCAAGGATCACGGGCAGGAATTGCTGGGCCTGTCGGGCTGGGACAATTATCACCTTGGCACCACGATGCCCTGGGCCACGGTTGCCGACCTGAAGGGCGTCAAGATCGGCGGCGCGGGTCCGAACCTGCCCTGGCTGGAATATGCCGGTGCCGTGCCGGTGCAGTCGGCGCTGCCCGAAGGTTACATGAGCCTGCAAACCGGGGTCTATAACGGCTGGCTGATGTTCCCGTCCGCCTATCTGGGCTTCAAGTTCCACGAACCCGCGCCGAACTATACCCTGATCGGCTTTGGCCCGATGATGGTGAACGGGCTGACCGCGAACAGCCGCACCATGTCCCGCCTGCCCGCCGAGGTGGCCGCGATCATCCGCGAAGTCGGTGTGGAATATGAGGCCAAATCGGGCGCAACGCTGGACGCAGCCCAAGAGCGCGGCCTGAAAGGGCTGAAAGACGCAGGGGCAAAGGTCGTCGAACTGGCCCCGGAAGTGCGGCAGGGCTGGGCCGAATCAATGCTGCCCTTCCCGAAAAAGCAGGCGGCAGATGCCAATGCACGCGGGCAGTCGGGCACGGCTGTGATGAAGGACTATCTGCGGTTGGTGAGCGAATCGGGTTATCAGTGGCCGGTCGCCTATACCGCCGAATGATCTGATCCCTAGAAATGCGCAAAGGCCGGACATTCTGTCCGGCCTTTGTTGTTTTCCGGACGCTTATGGGGTCAGCGGGCGTTCGGCCAATTCGGCGGCGACATCGGCGTCAAGCGGCGTGTCAAACGTCTGCACGATATAGGCCAGCGTGGAATAGAACCCGACCGTGGCCATGACGTCGAATACGCCTGCGGTGCCGACCTGCGCCGCCAACGCGCCGCGTTCCGCGTCGGACAAGCGGTGGCGGTCGATCAGCGCATCCACCGCGCCCGCGATCACGGCATCGTCTGCCGCCATGCCGTCCAGCGGGCCGGCAATCGACGCGATCCGCGCATCCGTCATGCCGCAGGCGCGTGACCGGCTGATGTGGTGCGCCCATTCATAGGCCGCCCCCATGCGGTGCCCGGTGCGCAGGATCACCACTTCGCTGCGCTGCGGTCCCAGCACATTGGTCTGCACCACATGCCCGCGCAACGGTGCCCAGGCGCGCAGCAAATCCGGGTGATGTGCCATCACGCGATAGACGTTCAGCCGACCGGCAAAGCTGGTTTGCATGTCGGCGATTTTTTCGGGCCAGTTATCCGGGCCAAGCGGGGGGCATTGCAACGGTGTCGGTCCCATCTGGGATCAGCCCAGAATACGCTGCAAGGTCGGCGAGGGGCGCATCACCTGTGCGGTCTTGGTCGCATCGGTGTGGTAATAGCCGCCCAGATCGGCAGGCGCGCCTTCAGCCGCCATCAGTTCCGCCAGAATGGCCGCCTCGTTTTCCTCCAGCGCGCGGGCGATGGGGGCGAAATGCGCGATCAGGTCGGCATCTTCGTTCTGGTTGGCCAGCGCCTGCGCCCAATACAGCGCAAAATAGTAATGGCTGCTGCGGTTATCGGTCTGCCCCACCTTGGCGGCGGGCGAGCGGTTCTGGTCAAGGACGCCCTGCGTGGCGCGATCAACGGCATGACCCAGGATGCGGGCCTTGTCTGCCGCCGCTTGTCCGGCCTTGGTTTCGGCCAGAAACTTAAGGCTTTCGCCCAAGGCACAGAATTCGCCCAAGCTGTCCCAGCGCAGGTGATTTTCCTCAACCAGTTGCTGCACATGTTTCGGGGCCGAACCGCCCGCGCCGGTTTCGAACATGCCGCCACCGTTCATCAGCTTGACGATGGACAGCATCTTGGCCGAGGTGCCCAGTTCCAGAATGGGGAACAGGTCGGTCAGGTAATCGCGCAGCACGTTGCCGGAAATCGAGATCGAATCCTTGCCCGCGCGGATGGTTTCCAGCGACAGCCGGGTGGCGTCGCGGGGCGTCATGATGTGGAATTTGTCAGCCACGCCAGCGGCGGCCAGAATGGGTCGGACATAATTCAGCAGTTGCGCATCATGCGCGCGCGCCGCGTCCAACCAGAAGATCGCCTGACAGCCTTCGGCCTTTTGGCGGGCGATCGCCAGATGCACCCAATCCTCGATCGGGGCCTGTTTGGTCGATGCCGACCGCCAGATATCGCCGGCCTCGACCTCATGTTCATGCAGGATGTCACCGTTGGCCAGCACGATCCGGACCGTGCCCGGATGCGGGATTTCGAACGTGGTGGGGTGCGATCCGTATTCCTCGGCCTTTTGCGCCATCAGGCCGACGTTCTGCACCGTGCCTGCGGTGCGCGGGTCAAGCGCGCCGGTTGCCTTGAAATAGCGCACACATTCATCATAAATCGGCGCATAGCTGCTGTCCGGAATGATGCAGTTGGTGTCAGCCGCCTTGCCATCCGGGCCCCAGCCCTTGCCGCCTGCGCGCAACAGCGCCGGGATCGAGGCGTCGATGATCACGTCGGACGGCACATGCAGGTTGGTGATGCCCTTGTCCGAGTTCACCATGTACAGCGGCGGACGGTCGGCCATCACGGCGTCAATCGCAGCGGTGATCTGGGCCGCCTCGGGCATGGTGGCGATCTGTTGCAGCATCACGCCCAGACCGGAATTCGGGTTCACCCCGGCGGCGGCAAGCTGTTCGCCATACTGATCGAACACCGGTTGCAGGAACACGCGGACGGCATGGCCAAAGATGATCGGGTCCGACACCTTCATCATCGTGGCTTTGAGGTGGATCGAAAACAGGATGCCCGCGTCCTTGGTCGCGGTGATCTGTTCGGCCAGAAACGCATCCAGCGCGCGCGCCGACATAAAGGTGGCGTCCACCACGGTGCCTGCGGTGTATTTCACGCCGTCCTTCAGCACAGTGATGCTGCCATCGGCAGCCACCAGTTCGATCCGCGCCGCGCCCGCCTGATCGGCGGTCAGCGTGGCGGATTTCTCGTTCGCAAAGAAATCATTGGCCCCCATCGTGGACACGACGGTCTTGCTGTCGGGCGACCATTTGCCCATCGAATGGGGGTTCGCTTTGGCGTAATTCTTGACCGCAATCGCGGCGCGGCGGTCGGAATTGCCCTCGCGCAGCACCGGGTTCACTGCAGACCCTTTGATCGCGTCATAGCGCGCGCGGATGGATTTATCGGTGTCGGTCTGCGGGTCTGCGGGGTAATCCGGCACGGCATAGCCCTGCGCCTGCAATTCCGCGATGGCGGCGGTCAATTGCGGGCCGGAGGCCGAAATGTTCGGCAGTTTGATGATGTTGGCGGTGGGCAGTTTGACCAGATCACCCAGTTCGGCCAGATCATCGGGTTGGCGCTGTTCCGGGGTCAGGTGTTCGGGGAAGGCGGCGATGATGCGGCCCGCCAGCGAGATATCCTTGGTGCCGACCGTGATCCCAGCGGCCGCGGCAAAGGATTGGATGATCGGCAACAACGAGGCCGAAGCCAGCTGCGGCGCCTCGTCAACCTTGGTGTAAATGATATCGGGGGTGCTGTGATCAGACATTTCATCGCCCTGTCTAGTGTTCACGCGCGTTGTATACGATGGTATCCGGCATGGCCAGTAGTCACGGTCTTGAAACCGCGTGCAATTGCAGCAATTGCGCGGCTTTGGCGGTGGTTCAGCCCATCAGACGGGCGGCGACGGACCGCAGATGCGCCCGCATCGCAGCTTGAGCCATGTCGGGGCTGCGCCCGGCGATTTCCGCAACGATGTCGGCATGTTCGGCAAAGCTGGAATGGTCCAGCGGCGGGCAGGCCCCCGCGCGCACCACCCGCCCCCAGGACACCATCCGCCGCAGGGTGTTCAACTGGTCGAACAGCGCCAACAATGTCACCGAACCGCTGCTTTCCGCGATCAGGCGGTGGAAATCATTGTCCAGCGCCTCGTATTCGCGCCATGACGCGGCGCGTTCGGCGCGTTCGAGGTTCACGCGCAGCTTGGCGATGGCGGCGGCGCTGGCATACAACGCGGCCTCCCGCGCGATGGCGGGTTCCAGCACGGCGCGGGCGCGCATGACATCGGCGGGGCTGACCTGATGCGCCAGCCGGTCGAAATCGCCCGCAGGCGTCGTGGGCGGGGTTTCGGACAGGAAGGTGCCCTTGCCGACATGCCGCCATAGCCGGTTCTCGGCTTCGAGGCTGTCCAGTGCGCGGCGCAGTTCGGCGCGTTTCAGCCCGAGGTCCAGACACAGGATGCGTTCGGGCGGCAGGCGTTCGCCGGGCTGAAAGGCGCGGTCCGCGATATAGGCGCGCAATTGCGCCAGCGCGGATGTGTCCGACACGCTCGCCGGCGCGCGTTCGGCGTCTGCGCGCGGCGGCAGGGGAGGGGCGTTCTGGTCATCCGGCATGGTATCCCCGAAGTTTGGCCCGATCCGCATTGGTTGCATGATCCTAAATTGATTTGGATTGATTGACGAGGCCGAATCTGGGATGCACAGACTATCTCAAGCAAGGAGTGCGCCTTATGCCCGATTACGTGATCAGCCCGCCGCCTGTCGTGACCCTGCCCATCGACGGGTCGGATGCGGTGTTTCCGGTGCGGCGCGTCTATTGCATCGGGCGCAACTACGCCGCCCATGCCATTGAAATGGGGCATGACCCGAACCGCGAGCCGCCGTTTTTCTTTCAGAAAAACCCCAACAACCTGACCACTGGCGAAAGTTTCCGGTATCCGGACCAGACATCGGATGTGCATCATGAGGTCGAGCTGATCGTAGCGCTGAAATCAGGTGGCACCAATATTCCGGTGGATCAGGCGCTGGACCATGTCTGGGGTTACGCGGTCGGTCTGGACATGACGCGGCGCGATTTGCAAAGCACCGCCAAAGAGATGGGGCGGCCGTGGGAAATCGGCAAAGCCTTTGAGGAATCGGCTCCGATGGGGCCACTGCGCGCCGTGGCGGATGTGGGGCATCCGGCGGCGGGGCTGGTGCAACTGACCGTGAATGGTGTGGTGAAACAGACGGGCGACCTGAACCAGATGATCTGGAAAGTGCCCGAGATGATCGCCTATCTGTCTGATTACTTTGAACTTGCCGCCGGTGACGTGATCATGACTGGCACGCCTGCCGGGGTTGGCCCGGTGGTGCGCGGCGATGTGATGGTGTGTCATGTTGCTGGCGTGGGTGACCTGACGGTGACCGTGGTGTGACGTCTGCGGCGGTCAGCCCGCAAGGGCTGGCAGCACCCGCGCGCGCACCGATTCGAGGTGTTCGCGCATCCGCTGCGATGCCATGCCCGCGTCGCGCGCCGCAATCGCGGCACATATCGCCTCATGTTCGGCAAAGCTGGAATGGTCGCGCGGCGGCAGTTTGCTGGACCGCAACTGGCCCCAAACCGTCGAACGGCGCACCACATTCAGGATATCGAACAGGTGAACCAACAACTTGTTGTGGGTCGCCTTGGCGATTGCGGAATGCAGGTTGTTGTCCCACGCCTCATAGCTGCGCCAGTCGGTGGCGGCGCGGCAGCGCTGGCTGCAAGCGTTGATGTCATCCATGTCCGATCTGGTGCCGTGGATCGCGGCCAGTCGCGCCAGTTCAGGCTCGATCGCCAGCCGCGCCAGCACGACCTGTGACGGGCTGGCCAGTTCGCCCAGATAGGCCACATCGGCCAGGTTCAGCACCGGACGCGCGCCGATGAAGGTGCCACGCCCGACATGCCGCCAGATCAGCCCGTCGTGTTCCAACTGCGCCAAGGCCTTGCGCAACTCGTTCCGCGTGACGCCGAATTGCAGGCTGAGATCGCGTTCGGGGGGCAGACGGTCATTGTGATTGAACCGACCTGCGGCGATGAAATGCTTGATCCGTTCGATCAAAGACAGCGCATCCGGGGCATCCATCGCCGACCAATCCCTTCATTGGTTGCTTTCACATTCTAGGCACAGACACGAAACCTGTTTAGCATCTGGAAAACTGCAATACGAATCCGCTGCGCCGCGCAAGGGTTGCCCGCCTTAGACCTGCAACCAATCTAGACATGGTTGGCGCATTGGTCTAGCCTGGCGGCCCTGTTATGGCCTTGAACCCACCCGCAACAGGAGCTTTCACCCATGCGTTTTGCCACAGTCTCGACCGGTGCCGGATCGCTTTGCGCGGTGCAACTTGAAAACGGACAATTCCTGCCGGTCGCGAGCGCGGCCCACGCGGCAGGTGTCACCGATGCGGCGGTGCTGGACGGGTCGATGCAGGCGCTGATCACAGGCGGCGACGCCGCACTGTCCGCCCTTGCCCCTGTGCTGGCGCGCGCAAATGCCGGGGACACCGCGCTGACGGCGCTGGCGCTGACCGATCCGGTGCTGCTGGCCCCGCTGCCGCGCCCCGCCAAGAACGTGTTCTGCGTCGGGCGCAACTATGCCGAACATATCGCCGAAGGCGCGCGAGCACAGAATACCGTGATCGCCGTGACCGAAGTGCCGGTGTATTTCACCAAGCCGCCGACCGCCGTTATCGGACCTGACGCCAGTATCCCGGTGTTTCCGCATGTCTCTGCCGCTATCGACTATGAGGTCGAACTTGCCGTGATCATCGGCATTGCGGGCCGCGATATCGCCAAGGATCGCGCCTATGACCATATCTGGGGCTACACGATCCTGAACGACATCACCGCGCGCGATGTGCAGCGTCGCCACGGCGGACAATTCTTCAAGGGCAAGGGTCTGGACGGGTCCTGCCCGCTGGGTCCGGTGATCGTCACCAAGGATGAACTGGCCGATCCGCAGAACCTTGGCCTGCGCTGCCTTGTCAATGGCGACCTGCGCCAGAACGGCAATACCGCGCAGATGATCTTTGACATCCCCACGCTGGTCGAATCGCTGTCCGCGGGTCTGACGCTGGAACCCGGCGATATTCTGGCCACCGGAACGCCCTCGGGCGTCGGCTATGCGATGACCCCGCCGCAGTTTCTGAAAGACGGCGATGTGGTTGTCTGCGAAATTGACGGAATCGGACGTCTGACCAACCCGGTCCACAACGTCTGACCACAACCGGCCAGCAGAGCCGGACACAAGACCTGAAAAACTGAACATTCTGGGAGGAAATGTGATGCTGAACAGACGTATCTTTACGGCCCTCATGGCCAGCGCGCTTGCGCTGTCACCGTTGGGAATTGCCACCATGGCATCGGCGCAGGCGCTGACAAAGGTGACCTTTGTGCAGCCCAGCCCGTCGGCCATCAACTCGTTCAACGTGTTCGTGGCCATCGGCGAAGGCTATTTCGCCGAAGAAGGTCTGGACGTGAAGGTCGAGGCGATCAACGGCTCGGGCGCGGTGCTGCAGGCGCTGTCCTCGGGTCAGGCCCAGTTTGGCCGTCCCGGCCCCGGCCCGGTTCTGGCCGCGCGCGGACGCGATGTGGATGTGGTATTCATCTACAACTTTGCCGCCAAGTCGAACTTTGGCGTCGTGGTTCCGGCGGACAGCCCGGTCAAGGCCCCGACCGACCTCAAGGGCAAGGTGATCGGCACCGGCACGGCAGACGGCGCCGAAGTGGGCTTTGCCCGCAACGTGATGTCCGGCTCGGGCATGAAGGACGGCACGGATTACACTTTCCTGACCGTGGGCGACGGCGGTCCGGCCACGGCGGCGTTCTCGTCTGGCGAAATTCAGGCCTATTCCGCCTCGACCGCCGATGCCGCGATCCTGAACCAGCGGGGCGTCCCGGTGCGCGAAATCACCCCGCCGGAATATCAGCGCTTCTTCGGCAACGGCTTTGTGACGATGGGCGACACCATCCGCAACAATCCCGAACTGGTGGAAAAGTTCGTCCGCGCCATCCATCGCGGCCATGTCTTTGCGCTGGATGACGCCAACCGCGCCAAGGTGCTGGCACATATGGCCACCGCCAACCCGCAGGAAAGCGAGGACACCGCTTTCGCCGCCGCCCTGTTCGACGCCGTCAAAGCCAAGACGGTGCCGGTCGATATGACCAACGGCCTTGGCTATCAGCCGCCCGAAGTCTGGGAAGAATGGCAGGCCACGCAGATCGCGGGCGGTGAATTGAAAGCCGCGCTGCCCGATCTGACCGCCGCCTATACCAATGACTTCACCCTGAAAGTGAACGGGAGCAAGAAGTGATGCAGGCTGTCGCAGCCGCCACCGGTCAGGCCGCCACCGCTGGCGATCCTGTCTATGAGCTGCGCAATGTGGGCAAGACCTATGCCCGCAACGCGATCACCGCTTTGGAAGGGGTCAACCTGACCCTGACCAAGGGCAGCTTTTCAGCTGTCATCGGGTCCAGTGGCTGCGGCAAGTCGACGTTGTTGAAAATCATGTCGGGATTGATCCCGCCATCCACGGGGCGGGTGGTGTTGCAAAACCGCCCCGTGACCGGCCCGCGCCGCGACATCGGCATGATGTTTCAACAGGCGACGCTGTTTCCTTGGCGCACCACGCTGGAAAACATCGTGCTGCCGATCGAAATTCGCGATGGCAAGGCCGCTGCCCGCGCTGCCCAGACGCAGGCCCGCGCGCTCTTGGAACTGGTCGGGCTGAAGGGGTTTGAACATACCTATCCCGGTGAACTGTCGGGCGGCATGGCGCAGCGCGCGTCGATCTGCCGGATGCTGATCACCGAACCCGCCGTGCTGCTGCTGGACGAGCCATTTTCGGCGCTGGACGAATTGACCCGCGATTTCATGAACATGGAATTGCAGCGCATCTGCACCACGCGCAACGCAACCGCCTTTCTGGTCACCCATTCGATCCCCGAGGCGGTGATCCTGTCGGACGTGGTCTATGTGATGAAACCGCGCCCCGGCCGCATCGCCGAGGTGGTGACCATCGACCTGCCGCGTCCGCGCACGCTTGATATGATGACAACCCCGAAATTCGGCGCACTGGTGGAACACATCCGCAGCCGACTGGACAAGGAGGCGTTCATATGACCGACATTGACCAGAACACATTGGGGGCCATCGACGCGGAGGGCGATACCGTCTGGACCGAACAGACAAGCTGGCTGGACCGGGTGCCGCGCGCCATCCAGATGCTGTTCGTGTTCGTGGTGTTCATTGCGCTGTGGGATATGGTAACACGGTTCGGCTTTGTCAGCCGGATCATCCTGCCGACCCCGTGGGAAACCGGCAATGACCTGATCTTTGTCGGGCGCAATCTGGTGACCGGGGGCTATATGCTGGCCGCGCTGTGGATCACTCTGCAAGAGGTTTTCTATGGCTTTCTGCTGGCGCTGGCCATCGGGTTCAGCCTTGGGGTGATCGTCGGCGAAACCGCTTTCGGCGAACGTGCGATCATGCCTTATCTGGTCGCAATCGACACCATGCCCAAGGTGGCCTTTGCGCCGTTGTTCGTGGCCTGGCTTGGATTTGACATCGACAGCAAGGTGGCGCTAGCAGCCTTCATTGCCACATTCCCGATCATCGTCGGCACGGCGGCGGGTCTGCATGCGGCCGATACCAACAGCCGCAACCTGTTCAAGACGATGGGCGCGTCGCGGTGGCAGACGCTGACCAAGATGAAACTGCCGATGGCCCTGCCGCAGATCTTTACCGGGCTTAAAATCGCCTCGGTCGGGGTGATGGCGGGCGCGATCACCGGCGAGTTTCTGGGCGGCGGCAAAGGCTTTGGCGAATTGATCCGCACCGCCGCCAGCCAGTTGAACACGCCGCGGGTGTTTTCGCTGATCCTGTATCTGTCGGTGGTCGGTCTTGGGCTGTTTGCACTGGTGTCTTGGTTGCAAGGCCGCGTGGTGTTCTGGCAGAAGAACCGGCTGTCATCCTCGTCAGAGTGACATTTGGACCCTGTGGGGCGGATTACCCCGCCGCCGGGCCTTGCGGCGCTTTGCGATACAGGCGTGACCGGTAATCATGGTCACGCCAGTTAGCGCGGGCCAGCCATTGCGCCTCGGGCTGGCGGGCGGCGAGGGTGGCGTCGATTTCCACCTCGTCAAATCCCGCGCGCCGCGCCATCGCGTATTGATCGGCAAGGATATGGCCCCTTGCGCGCAGCCGACGGGTATATCCCATCGCGCGCAGCAGGCGTGCGATGGTAAAGCCGCGCCCGTCGGTAAAGGTCGGAAAATCGACCCGGATCAGCGGGATGGCGGGCAGATGCGCCAGCAGATCGCGCACATCCACCGTGGAAGGCACATCCAGCGCGCCGCTGTTTAACGGAAGGTCCGCCAGCGCGACAAAACCCTGCCCCCAGTCGTCTGCGTGGAACCCGTCGTCGCGGATGATGATGGCATGGGTCATGGCAAGCGTCCTTCAGGCGGCAGAAGATTGGATCGGCACCACTTTGCCGTCCACAATGTGGATGCCGCATTCGTCCTTGGCCTGATCGCGCCAGCGGCCCGCGCGCGGGTCCTCGCCATCGCGGACGCGGGTGGTGCAGGGGGCGCAGCCGATGGACGGATAACCCTTGGCCACCAGCGGATGCCGGGGCAGATCGTGCTGGGTCATGTAACCCTGCAAATCGGCTGTTGACCAATGCACCAGCGGGTTGATCTTGATCCGGCCCGCCGCATCCGCCTCGACATAGTTTAACCTGGCGCGGCTAGACCCCTGAAAGCGTTTCCGCCCGTTGACCCAGGTGTCATAGGATGCCAGCGCGGCCTGCAACGGCGCGGTCTTGCGCAGCGCGCAGCAGGCGTCAGGGTCCGTCAGACGCAGCGCGCGCATCGGATCACGTGCCCGGATCGTTGCCGCATCGGCGCGGATCGTCTGTACATTGGTCAGACCCAGCCATTCTGTCACATCGCGCTGATAGGCCAGCGTTTCGGGAAACAGCATTTCGGTGTCGATGAACAGCACCGGCAACGCGCGGTCCAACTGCGCCAGCAGATGCAGCAACACCACCGATTCTGCGCCAAAGGATGACACCAAGGTGATCCGCCCCAGTTGCCTGTCGCACATCGCCAATTCCATCACGGTGGCTGCGTCATGCGGCGCAAAGCGCGCGTTCAGCGCCGCGACCCGCTGGTCTGTGGACAACTCAAGCGGCATCGCTGGCCTCGGTGTCATACAGCATGGCCTTGAATGGCGCGGCCCCAAGGCGGCGGTAGGTTTCCAGAAACGTCTCGTCCGGCCCCGCGCGCAGGTCCAGATAGCCCGTCACCAGCCGTTCAATCGCGGGCACGATGGCATCCGCCGCAAACCCCGGCCCGGTCTTTTCACCAATCGCCGCCGTTTCGGTGTGATCGCCGCCCAGCGTGATCTGATAGTTTTCAACCCCGGCGCGGTCCAATCCCAGAATCCCGATATGGCCGACATGATGATGGCCGCAGGCATTGATGCAGCCCGAAATCTTGATCTTGAGCGGGCCGATGGCCTGTTCCAGCCCCAGTTCGTCGAACCGGGTCGCGATGTCCTGGGCGATGGGGATCGACCGCGCGGTGGCAAGGCTGCAATAATCCATGCCGGGGCAGGCGATGATATCGCTGATCAGGCCGATATTGGCCGTAGCCAGATCGGCACCCAGCAGCGCGGCATAGATCGCGGGCAGGTCGGATTTATGCACATGCGGCAGGATGACGTTCTGTTCATGGCTGATGCGCAATTCGTCGTGCCCATAGCGTTCCGCCAGATCGGCCATGACGCGCATTTGGTCGGACGTGGCATCCCCCGGTGTCGCGCCCTGCTTTTTCAATGAAATCGACACGATGGCATAACCATCCGCCTTATGCGCGGCAAGGTTGGTATCCGTCCACGACCGGAACACCGGGTCCGCCCGCCGCGCGGCGTCGTAGCCATCCGTGGGCGCAACGCGGAACACCGGCGGGGCGAAATGCCCTGCGATCTCGGACAGCATTTCCTGATCAAACCCGCTGAATCCGGGACGCAGGCGGGCATAGGTGTCGTCCACCTCGCCCTTGAACGCGTCCAGCCCGTTTTCGAACACGGTGATCTTGATGCGTGCCTTGTACTTGTTGTCGCGCCGGCCCATCAGATTGTAGGCGCTCAGGATCGCCTCAAGATAGGGCAGCAATTCGGCCTTGGGCAGGAAATCGCGGATGGTCTGCCCGATCATCGGGGTGCGCCCCAGACCGCCGCCCACGATCACCTCGAACCCCGGTTCGCCCCGATCATTGCGCACCATCCGCAGCCCGATATCATGCGCGCGCGTCACGGCGCGGTCATTGGGCGCGCCCGTGATGGCGATCTTGAACTTGCGCGGCAGGAATTGAAATTCGGGGTGATCCGTGGACCATTGCCGCAGCAATTCGGCCACCGGGCGCGGGTCTTCGATTTCGTCCGCAGCGGCACCGGCGAAATGGTCGGCGGTGACATTCCGGATGGTGTTGCCGCTGGTCTGGATCGCGTGCATCCCGACATCGGCCAGCGCCTGCAACATGTCGGGCACATCGCGCAGTTGCGGCCAGTTGAACTGAATGTTCTGGCGCGTGGTGAAATGGCCATAGCCCTTGTCCCAGCGATCCGCGATCATCGCCAACTGCCGCATCTGGGTGGCGCTGAGGGTGCCATAGGGGATGGCCACCCGCAGCATATAGGCATGCAGTTGCAGATAGAGGCCATTCATCAGCCGCAGGGGGCGAAACTCTTCTTCGGTCAGCGATCCGTCGATACGGCGTCCCACCTGCGCCCGGAACTGCGCCACACGTTCGCGCAGAAACGCGTCGTCAAATTCGCTATAGCTATACATTACGGATATCCGCCTGTTTGCCGTGGGGATAGTTGGACGGGCCGCGGGTGCGGAACGCCTCGCGGAAATGCACGGGTTCGGGGCCGTGGGTGCCCATCCGGGCATCGGCCAGATAGGCGCCCACCACCACCGCCTTCTGATGCTGCGCGAACAGCAGGCGTATGGCGGCGTGGGCCTCGTCGTCGATCAACTCGGCCTCGGTCATGACGGGCGACCAGCGGTCATCGGCGGTCAACCAGACAGAATCGCCTGCGATCAGATGGTTGGCAGTGACGACCTTGGGGATATAGGCGCGGCTCATGACAGGGCCTCCTGACGTTCCAGAATAGGGGTGACGTCTTGGGCCGCCAGCACATCGCGCGCCGCGCGCGGGGCCAGCCCGAACAGCGTCAGCGCAGGGCCGGTCATCGCGGCTTTGGTCAACGCCGGTTCCAACAGCGCCAGCGTCGTCGCCAAAACCCGGCTGTCGGGGCGCCCGGCGTTTTCGACCACGGTGACTGGCGTCGCAGGGTCCGCGCCATGCATCAGCAGACGGCCCTGAATGAACCGCGCCGCGCGTTTGCCCATATAGATCGCCGCGACCTCGCCGGGGCGGGCCAGCGCTTTCCAGTCGTGCTCGGCGAAGCCGCGCATGTCATGCCCGGTCAGGAACCGCACCGCCGCATTGCGATCCCGCCGCGTCAGGCTTTGGCCGATCTGCGCCACCGCCGCCGAGGCCGCCGTGATGCCCGGAATGATGCGCCAATCCAGACCGGCGGCGTCGCAGGCGCCGATTTCTTCGTCCAGACGGCCGAACACTGTCGGATCGCCGGATTTCAACCGCACCACCAGATGCCCGTCCTGCGCCTGCGCGACGATCATCGCGTTGATGTCGGCCTGTGCGACCGTCGCGCCAAAGCCCTCTTTGCCCGCGTCGATCATCACCGCCTCGCGCCGCGCCAGTTCCAGAATCTGCGGCGACACCAGCCGGTCAAAGATCACCACATCGGCCAGATCCAGCGCCTTGCGCGCCTTCAGCGTCAGCAGATCGGGGTCGCCGGGGCCCGCGCCCACGAACAGCACCTGCCCCTGCCGCGCCTCTTGCGCCAGATGGTGGTCCAGCAGGCGGGCAAGCGCGGGCTGCACCGCGTCAGCGCCTGCGGTTTCGATGGCCGCAGGACCGGCGAGGAAATAGAAGTCCGACCAGAAATCGCGCCGCGCCCGGCCATGCGGCAGCCGTTCGGCCAGCGCACGAAAGCCTTTGCCGATGCGCGCCAGCACGCCCAGCGTGGCGGGCAGCCGTTCTTCCAGATCGGTCTTGATGGCGCGGGCCAGCACCGGGGCCGCGCCTTCGGTGCCGATGGCGACGATCACCGGGTCACGGTCCACAATGGCCGGGGTGATGAACGCGCTATCCGCAAGGTTATCGACGATATTCACCAGCGCCCCGTCGGCCCGCGCCAGGGCCGCCGCGCGCGCATCCTCTGCGGCGTCATCATGGGCCGCATAGGCGATCACCGCGCACAGCGCATCGCCATGGTCCAAGGCGCGCGGGATCAGCGTCAGACGCCCCGCCTGCGCCAGCCGGACAACCTCGGGCAGAGGGTCAGCGGCAAACACCGTGACATGAGCTTCGGTTTTCAACAGCAGCCGCAGCTTGGCCAGCGCCGTCTCGCCCCCGCCCGCCACCACGATGCGCCGCCCCGCGACGGCCAGAAAGATTGGGAAATGCTGCATGGCGGACCCCGTTAGCTGTTGGGGTCAATATAGGACAAATTCCCGTATCATTGCCATATCAGGGCAATTATAAGGATGAACTGCAGGGTAACGCGCGCAAGAATATCTGAATATTCCAATGTGCGCGCAACTGCGGAACCGCGTTCCATCTGCATGGTCCGACACGGAAGATCAGGCTGGGGCGGGCAGCGTGCTGTGTCCTTGACTTTGACCGTCCGGCTTCTTCGGTTTGACAAATATCCCCGCCGGAGGCATCCCGAAGCAAGGGCCGAGCCAAGGGCATGGCCCGCGCCGAGCCATAACGCGCGGCGCAGCCGCTCCGCTGGATTGCCGATGTCACCATACCTAAAGCCCCGGTTTTATGACGATGCGCTGGCACAGGGGCGGCACCGCGATATCGTCGGCGGGCGCTGGGACGAGACGGGGCGGGCGCAGATGGCGCTGTTGTGCGATTACGGGTTGCGGTCCCACCATGTGCTGCTGGATATCGGCGCCGGGTCGCTGCGGCTGGGGTGCAGGGCGGTGCCCTATCTGCGGGCGGGGCATTATTGGGCCACAGATGCGTCCCGCGCCCTGATGCTGGCGGGACACGCGGCGGAACTGGACGATCCGGCGCGGCTGGACCCCGCGCATTTGATCGAGGACGCGGATTTCGCCTATCCCGCTGTGCCGGATACCGTGACCCATGCCATCGCCTGGGGGGTGTTTCCGCATTTGCCGGATGCGGCGCTGGCGCAGGCGTTGGCGGGGCTGGCGCGGTTTTCCGCGCTTGAGGTGTTCCTGTTCACGGTGTTTCTGGCCCCCGATGGGGCGGTCTCGCACCGGCAGCGCGATGGCGTTGTCACCCACGCAGACCGCGCCCCGCGCCATCTGGGCGCGGCGCGGCTGGCGGAATTGACGGCGGGGTGGTCGGTCATGCCGGATGCTCGCCATCTGCCGCGCGGGCAGGTGGCTTTTGCCGCGCGGCGTCAAAGCGTGTGATTACAGCGTCTGGTCGTAGTCGCCCACGGCGGGCTCGGTCCGGATCACCGCGTCGATCGCGGCAAAGATCGCGCGCAATTCCGCGTCGCTTTCGCTGCTTTCGCAGACCACCACCAGGTTCGGCGTGTTCGACGACGCGCGCACCAGACCCCATGACCCGTTGTCCAGAATGACGCGGGCGCCGTTCACCGTCACCACCTCTTTGACCGGGCGCCCGGCAAATTCGGTCAAGGGTTTCAGCCGTTCCACGATGCGTTCGAGGATCGCGTATTTCTCGGTATCGGCCGCATAGGGCGACATGGTGGGCGAGGAATAGCTGACCGGCAGCGCGCGGCGCAGGTCGGACATTTTCATGTCGGGGTTGCGGTCCATCATCTTGCAGACCTCGACCGCGACGCGCATCCCGCAATCATAGCCGCGCCCCAGATCACCGGCGAGGAAGTAGTGGCCTGACTTTTCGAACCCGGCCAGCGCGCCCAGTTGCTTGACCCGGCGTTTCATGTGGCTGTGGCCGGTTTTCCAGTAATCCGCCGTGACGCCATGCGCGCGCAGGATCGGATCGGACGCGAATAGCCCGGTGGATTTCACATCCGCCACGATGATCGCTCCGGGATGGGTGGGGGCCCAGTCACGCGCGAGGATCACGCCTACCTTGTCGGCAAAGATTTCCTCGCCCTCGTCATCGACCACGCCGCAGCGGTCGCCGTCGCCGTCGAACCCCAGCGCCATGTCCGCGCCGGATGCGGTCACGGAATGGGCCATGTCATGCAGCATTTCCATCGCTTCGGGGTTCGGGTTGTAATGCGGGAACGTGTAATCAAGGCGGTTATGGCTATCGACCACCTCGACGCCAATGCGGCGCAACAACTCGGGGGCAAAGGCCCCGGCGGTGCCATTGCCGGTGGCGCAGACCACCTTGAGGGGCCGCGTCATGCGGAAATCGCCCGCGAGATCATCAAGGTAAGCCTCGCGCACGCCATCGACGAATTCATATGACCCGCCCGCGTGGGCCTCGACATCACCGGACAGCACGATATCGCGCAGTTCCGCCATCTCGACCGGGCCATGGGTCAGCGGGCGGTCAAAGCCCATCTTGACCCCGGTCCAGCCGTTGGGATTGTGGCTGGCCGTCACCATCGCCACGGCGGGCGCATCCAGATGGAATTGCGCGAAATAGGCCATCGGCGACAGGGCGGGGCCGATATCGCGCACGGCGATGCCCGCGCGCATCAGGCCGATGATCAGCGCCTGTTTGATCGCCAGCGAATAGTCGCGGTAATCATTCGCCACCACGATTTCGGGGCGGATGCCCCGGCGGCGCATCTGGGTGCCCAGACCTTGGCCCAACAGTTGCACGCCGGGCAGGTTGATGCCTTCGGGGTATTTCCAGCGCGCGTCATATTCGCGGAACCCCGTGGGGGCGATCATCGGGTCGCGCAGAAATTCCCAGGTGTTGGGGGTGACGGTGGCCAAGGGCTTCATGATCAAATCTCGCAGCGTTGAAGTTAAATCGTGAGGGGGCGGCGTTTCGCCAGCGCGTCAAACGCCATCAGATCGTCCAACAGGCGCGCCATCTGATCCAGGGGAATCATGTTCGGCCCGTCTGATGGCGCATTATCAGGGTCTTGATGCGTTTCAATGAACACGCCAGCGATGCCAAGGCTGACGGCGGCGCGCGCCATGACGGGGGCAAATTCGCGCTGCCCGCCGGTTGATCCGCCGCGCCCGCCGGGCTGTTGCACGGAATGGGTGGCGTCCATGATCACGGGGTAACCGGTGGCGGCCATCTGGGGCAGGCCGCGCATATCGACCACCAGCGTGTTATACCCGAACGAGGTGCCGCGTTCGGTCAACAGGATGCGGTCATTGCCAGTGCTGGCGATCTTGTCAGCGACATTGGGCATGTCCCAAGGCGCCAGAAACTGGCCCTTTTTCACGTTCACCACGGCGCCCGTCGCGCCTGCGGCCAGCAGCAGATCGGTTTGGCGGCACAGAAATGCAGGGATTTGGATCACGTCGCACACGCTGGCCGCGATCGCACATTGCGCCACATCATGCACATCGGTCAGCACCGGCACGCCCAGCCCGTCCTTGACCGCCTGCAACACGCGCAAGCCTGCGTCGATCCCAAGGCCCCGCCGCCCGGTCAAAGACGTGCGGTTGGCCTTGTCATAGCTGGCCTTGAAGATGAATTGCGCGCCGACTGCGGCGCAGGCGTCGCGCATCGTGCCCGCGATCATCTGCGCATGATCGGCGGATTCCAACTGGCAGGGCCCCGCGATCACCGTCAGGGCCGCGTCATTGGCGACGTTCAGTGATCCGATACGCACCTGTTTCATCAGCTAGACGCCTGTTCGCGCAGGATCGAGGCGGTCAGTGAAAGCATCAGATACACTCCAGAGAAAATCAGGAACGCGAGGATCGTGTCCTCGAAAGCGCGCGGATAGGTCGGGTCATCCGGGGCCACGGGGCGCACACTGGTGGTCAGGTAACGCACCTGCCGGTTCGCCTCAAGCTCTGTCTGTTTTTCGTTTTGCAGCGCCGATTGCAGGAACAGATCGGCCGTGACCAAATCGGCCTGCGCCATCTGGATCTGCGCGGTTTTCGACGCCAGCGAGGTTTCGCCCGCCGTCGCCTCGGTCATGCGGTTATTCTGGCGGCCCAGCTCTTCGGTCAACAGCCGCACCTCGGTGCGCAGGGCATCAACGCGGGCGCGGTTGGGGCGCGCGTTGTTCAACTGCGCGTTCAGCGCCAGTTCCTTTTCCTGCAACTGCAATTCGACGGCGGAAATCAACGCGCGGATGTTCGCGATCTCGCCTTCCGGATCAAGCAACGAGCCTTCTTGCAGCGCAACCAGCCGCTCCTGCGCGGTGCGGCGTTCTTCCTTGGCGGTTTCAAGGCTGACGCGGGCCTCGCCCATCTGGTCCTCGCGCTTGCGCTTGGACAGGTCATCGACGCGTTCTTCGGCATAGCCGATCAGCAATTCGGAAAACACCTGCGAGGTTTTCGGATCGACGGCGATGATTTCCATCTTGATCACGCCTTCGGTGGGGTCATAGCCGATTTTGACGTTCTTCTTGAACACCTTATAGGCGGCTTCGTCGGATGCGCCGGGGTCGAGCCGTTGAATGGGGTCGATGATGTCCTGCGAAAAATGCGCCTTGAACCCCACATCCTGTTCCAGCCGCAGCATGGCGTCCCGCGATTGCAGGAAGGATTGCACCGCGATGCTGTCCTGATTGGTGGCGAATTGCGTGCCTGACAGTAGGCTGCCGATGCCGGACCCGCCGGTACTGTCGGCCTGAAGGATCAGGAATTCCGATTTCGTGGCATACATCGGCGTGGCGATGGCGGCAAAATAATAGCCTACGATAAATGTCGGCAGGAAAACGAAAAACGCCAGCCGCGTGACCAGCAACGCCAGCTTGCGCCGCCGCCGTTTCGCGATGTCGCGCTGGATCGCCATCACCTCGCGGGCGCGGCGTTCGTTCGGGTTCAGGTCTGTTGATGGCAGGCCGGGACCGGGCGCGGCGGTGGCGGGCAGTTTGGCGGTGGCGGCCTTGACCGGCAATTGCACGGGGCGTTGTGCGGGCGGGGCGGCGTCGGTGTCGGCGTCATCGCGCGCAGGAACCACAAGTTCCAGCAGGGTGGATCGCTGGAACGGGTCGATGCCTGCGGCGCGCAATTGCCGCACGGCATCGAAATCCGACGTGACGGCAAGCCCGTGTTTCTGCGCCACGCGGCGGGCCATGCGCAATTGCCGTCCCGTCAGCCCTTCGGCGCGGATCGCATCAAGGCTGTCGGCGGCGGCGTTTTCCTCGGGCGTCGAGACATAGCCGGTCATTCCGGGCTGGCCCGTCATGCCTGGCTGGCTTGGCGCGGCAGGCGCGCGCGGCGGGGTGGTGGCGGCCTGCGCCATCGCAAAGGCGTCTTCGCTGTCCTCGGGGATCGGCGGCAGCATCCGGCGCGCGGTGGCACCTGCATCGGGGGCGCTGCGGGGGGCAGGCTGTGGTGCCGGTTGGGGCGCGGGCCTTTGCGGCGCTGCGGACGCGCGTGGTGGGGCAGGGGCAACCGCGGCTGGCGCGGGGCGCGCGGCCGCCACTTGCGGGGCCGGTTTCGGCGCTGGCTGCGGTGTCGGGTCCGGCACAGCATTGCCGGGACCGGGAACCAGAGGTCCGGCCCGGCGGATGCGAAATTTGCTTGCCGTGGGTTTTTGCGTCATCGGGTTTCTGATTTACTGCGTTTCATAGTCGTAAAGTTGTTTGGCTTCTTCCAGCGTGTCGAACATGTACAGCTTTCCGCCCATCAGCACCGCCGCCGACCGCGCAAATTTTTCCAGAATGGCGGGTTGGTGGCTGACGATGATCACTGTGGTGGTGCGCAGCCGTTCCTTCAGGATATCACCGGCCTTGCGGTTGAACTCGGCATCCGTGGACCCCGGCATCCCCTCGTCGATCAGGTAGATGTCAAAGTCCAGCGCCAGCAGCAAGGCGAAGGTGAACCGCGCCTTCATCCCCGAAGAATAGGTGCCCAGCGGCTGATCGAAATATTCGCCCAAGCCGCAAAGCCAGCGGCAGAACGCCTCGACGTAATCCGGGTCAAGCCCGTAAAGCCGCGCGATGTAACGCGAATTTTCCACCGCCGTATGTTTGCCGACCACGCCGCCCATGAAGCCCAGCGGAAAGGACACCCGGCACCCGCGCCGGATCACGCCTTCGTCGGCCTTTTCCAGCCCCGCCATCATGTTGATCAGCGTCGATTTGCCGGTGCCGTTGGGCGCAAGGATGCCCAGCGAATTGCCCAGTTCGACCCGGAAGGACACGCGGTCAAGGATCACCTTGCGCTGCGTGCCGGTCCAGAAAGACTTGCTGACATTCTCGAATTCGAGCATCGACGGCCCCGGTTTCTGCTCTGGTCCCTCCCTGTTACCGGGAACGCCTTACGGCTTTGTTGACCAACTTGCCGACATTATGTCGGATCGACCCGGTCAATTGCAATGTTTCTTGGCAAAATTAAGACTATCCCGCCGCAAAGCAGCCCCCGGTCGCAACAATCACACCAGAACCGGGGCGGCGCTGTCAGCCGCCCCGTTGCGCACTGGCCATTTGCGCACTGGCCATGGCTGACGTCACAGCTCTTGCTTTTCGACCCGCGCCAGTCGTCCGGCGATGATCGCGATCGCCGCCGCACCGAACGAGAACAGCGCGCCCATCTTGGCTGCGTCCTGCACCGCGCCGGGTTCGAACGCCACAGACGCCACGAACAGCGCCACCGTGAACCCGATGGCCGCGACACAGCCCACCACCGGCAGGTCGGCCATGCGCATCCCCGTGGGCAGGCCAAAGCCCAGCACCTTTGCCCCGATCCAGCCAAACAGCGTGATCCCCAGCGGTTTGCCGATGATCAGCCCCGCCAGCACCAGCCATGTCGGCGCGCCGATGGTGGAAAACTCGACCCCGGCATTGGCCAGACCAAAGAAGAACAGCGTGATCTGCACCGGCACTTTCAGCCCGTGCTCGATGGTGTTCAACAGATCGGTCATGTGGCTTTCGGCCGCGTCGAAGAAACCAAAGTCACGATCGGCATGCGGGATGGTCGGCACGATGGGCAACAGACCCAAAGCCGGGTGAATGCCTGATTGCTGGAACGCATACCAGCTGACACAGCCCGCCAGCAGATAGGGCCAGAACGACAGCGTGTTGCGCACCCATGTCGAATGGCGGCGCAACTGGTCGCCCCGATCCAGATAATGCGGCAGCCAGTTGGCCAAGACATACACGCTGATCGCCACGCCCAGGCTGACCAGCAGCCACGCCGGGGCCAGATCGCCCGTGGGATAAAAGATCGCCAGAATGATCAGCCCGCCCGCGTCATCGGCAATCGCCAATAGCAACAGGAACCGCACCGCCGGATGCCCCGCGCCAAATACGATGCGCCCCACCAGATAGGAAAACGCGATATCGGTGGCGGTCGGAATGGCCCAGCCGTTCTGCACGGCCTGGAACGTCGTCGATCCCAGCATCGCGGCCAGCGCCAGATAAACCGCAATCGGCCCCAGCATCCCGCCCAGCGTGGCGATCAGCGGTGTCGCCGCCTTGGTGCCGCGCAGCGAGCCGTTGTTGAGGATGATCGCCTCCCACACTTCCTTGGCGGCGATGGCGAAAAAGAACGCCATCAGCATGTCGTTGATCAGGAAATGCAGCGTGAGCGTGCGGTGCCCGTCGTGCAGATGACCGATGGGGGCATGGTCCCAGATCACGAACTCGACCAGGGCGTGATAGCTGGCGGGGTTGGTATTGGCCCAGACCAGCGCAATCAGCGCGCCGATGATCAGCAGCAGCGAATAGTTGGTCAGAAAGTTCCAGACGCGATACATGTGGCCCACCCCCCTATGGTTTGGCAGCAAGGGTTAGGCGATTTCCCGCCATGGGGCAACAGGTGCGACGCATGGACCGGCTGTGACCGCAGAGACGCCTTCCGATGATCTTGCCGGCCTAATGGCTGGCATCCGCGCCTGCACGCTGTGCGCGCCCCGGTTCGCCGCCACGGCCAGCGCGCACCGCCCGCGCCCCGTGCCGTGGTTCGCGCCCGATGCCGCCGCGCGCATCCTGATCGCGGGGCAGGCACCGGGGATGCAGGTCCACCAGAAGGGCCGCCCGTTTGATGACCCGTCCGGCGTGCGCCTGCGCGACTGGATGGGGGTCGATGCCGCCACATTCTGGGACCGCACCCGCATCGCCGTGCTGCCGATGGCGTTTTGCTTTCCGGGCTATGACGCGCAGGGCGCCGATCTGCCGCCGCCGCCTATCTGTGCCGCGACATGGCGCGCGCGCGTGTTGGCCGCGCTGCCCCCGGTGCGGCTGACGTTGCTGATCGGGGCCTACGCCCAACGCTGGCATCTGAACACCCGCGCGCCGCTGACGGCCACGGTCGCCGGTTGGCGCGCCCATGCGCCCGCGATCTTTCCCTTGCCCCATCCGTCCTGGCGGAATACCGCATGGCTGACACGCAATCCCTGGTTCGCGGCGGAAACCCTGCCCGCGCTGCGCCAGGCCGTCCGGGAGGCCCTGCATGACGGATGACATCACGCCGCTTGACGCCGCCCATGCCGCGATGGAGGCCGCACCCGACGATGACACGCTGCGGCTGCGGTTCTTTGAACGGCTGGTGGATGCCGAACTGTTCCTGCTGCTGGAAGAGGGCGACGAGACGGATCAGAGCGGCGAATTTGCCGCCCCGCGCCTGTTCGAAACCCCCGAAGGCGCGTTCATGCTGGCGTTCGACCGCGAATACCGGCTGGCGGAATTTGCCGGGGCAGGCGCGCCCTATGCGGGCCTGTCGGGCCGGTCGCTGGTGGCGGAACTGGCGGGCCAAGGCGTGTCGTTGGGCCTGAACCTTGATGTCGCGCCGTCGTCCATGTTGCTGCCGCCCGAAGCGGTGGATTGGCTGGCCGCCACGCTGGCCAATCGTCCGGCCCAAGCCGAGGCGCGGATCACCGCCATAGCAGCCCCCAAGGGTCTGCCGCCCGAAGTGCTGACCGCGCTGGACACCAAACTGGCCACCGCGATGGGGCTGGCGCAGGCGGCCTTCCTTGTCACCGCCACCTATGACAGCGGCGCCAAGAACCATCTGCTGGCGTTTCTGGGCACGCTGCCGGGCGCGGAAACCGCCCTGACCGAAGCCGTGGCCGAGGCGCTGACCTTCTCGGGCCTGGACGCCGCCGCGCTTGACGTGATTTTCCCGGCCGAAGACAGCCCGCTGCTGGTCTCGCTCGCGCGGCGCGGGCTGCGGTTCGACCTGCCGCAACCGCTCGCCGCCGCGCCGCGCGCCGCCCCCGGCAGCAATCCGGGCACAGACCCCGACCGCCCGCCGAAACTGCGCTGACCAAAAGGACGCAATCCGCATTCATTTTGCCGGAAATACTCCGGGGGACGCGCAGCGGGGGGCAGAGCCCCCTCGACCGTATCATCTGCACAGCCCCTGTGCCTTGCGCCGTGACCGTCGGCGGCCTAAGTCCTTCGCAACCCGGTGAGGAACCGTCCCATGACAGCCATCGTCGATATCCGCGACTTGCAAAAGACCTATGCCAGCGGGCATCTGGCGCTGTCTGGCATCACGCTGGCGATTGCCGAGGGCGAAATCCTTGCCCTCTTGGGGCCGAACGGCGCGGGCAAGACCACGCTGATTTCCACCATCTGCGGGCTGGTGCGGCCCACGAGCGGGCGCGTCACCGTCGGCGGGCATGACATCGTCACCGACTGGCGCGCGGCGCGGCGGATGATCGGGCTGGTGCCGCAGGAAATCGCGCTGGAACCGTTTGAATCGGTGGCGAAAACCGTTGCCATGTCGCGCGGATTGTTCGGCCTGCGCCGCGACGATGCCGCCATAGAACAGGTGCTGACCAGCCTGACCCTGTGGGACAAGCGCGACGCGCAGATCAAGGAACTGTCGGGCGGCATGAAACGCCGGGTGCTGATCGCCAAGGCGCTCGCGCATGAACCCCGCGTGCTGTTTCTGGACGAACCCACCGCCGGGGTGGATGTGGAACTGCGCCGCGGCATGTGGGATGTGGTGGCCGACCTGAAATCGCGCGGCACCACCATCATCCTGACCACGCATTACATCGAAGAGGCAGAAGCGATTGCCGACCGCATCGGCGTGATCGACAAGGGCCGCCTGCAGCTGGTCGAGGGAAAATCCGCCCTGATGGCCCGCATGGGCCGCAAGGAATTGCGCATCGCGCTGCGTGCGCCGCTGGCGGCGGTGCCTGACCAGCTTCTGGGACGCGTCACGCTGGCAGACGGCGGCCTGACGCTGGTCTATGGTTATGACACGCGGGCGGATCGCACCGGGATCACCACGCTTCTGGCCGATCTGGCCACTGAGGGCATCGTGCTGCGCGACCTGTCCACGCGGCAATCCAGCCTCGAGGAAATCTTTCTCAGCCTGCTGGCTGCCGGACAGGAGAGCGCCGCATGAACTGGCCCGCCGTCACCGTGATCTATCGGCAGGAAATGGCGCGGTTCCGCCGCACCATCCTGCAAAGTTTCGTCTCTCCAGTGCTGTCAACCTCGCTGTATTTCGTCGTGTTCGGCACCGCCATCGGGTCGCGCATCCCGACAATCGAAGGCAACAGCTATGGCGCGTTCATCGTGCCGGGGCTGATCATGCTGTCGGTGATGACGCAAAGCCTGTCGAACGCGTCCTTTGCGATCTATTTCCCGAAATTCGTGGGATCGGTCTATGAGGTGCTGTCGGCCCCGGTGGGCGTGGCGGAAATCGTGCTGGGCTATGTCGGTGCTGCGGCGACGAAATCGCTGTTCATCGGGGTGGTCATTCTGGGCACGGCGGCGCTGTTTGTGGATCTGACGATTGCGCATCCCGGCGCGATGCTCGCGTTTCTGGTGCTGACCTGCGTGGCCTTTGCGCTGATGGGGTTCATCATCGGGCTATGGGCGGGCAATTTCGAACAGTTGCAACTGATCCCGCTGTTGATCGTGACGCCGCTGATCTTTCTGGGCGGGGCGTTCTATTCGATATCCATGCTGCCGCCGTTCTGGCAGGGCGTCAGCCTGTTCAACCCGGTGGTCTGGCTGATTTCCGGGTTCCGCTGGTCGTTCTTTGGCGCGGCGGACGTGCCGGTGGCCGCGTCACTGGTCGCGATTGCGCTGTTTCTGGCGGTGTGTCTGGGTGTGATCGCGTGGATTTTCCGCACCGGCTGGCGGTTGCGGGCCTGAGGCGGGCGTTTATCTTGTCGCAACCGTTGCGGGCGGGCCGGGGCGACGCTAGATGCCTCTCATGAACAAAATCACGCAGCTTTTCACCCGCCCGCCCCGCGTCGCCGTCATCCGCCTGTCGGGCGTGATCGGGTCCGGGCCCCGCGCCGCCCTGTCGGACGAAGGCATGGCGCCGCTGATCGACCGCGCATTCCGGCGCGGCAAACCTGCGGCGGTGGCGCTGGTGATCAATTCGCCGGGTGGCAGCCCGGTGCAATCGGCGCTGATCGGGGCGCGCATCCGCCGTCTGGCCGATGAGAAAAAGATCCCCGTGCATGCCTTTGTCGAGGATGTGGCCGCGTCGGGCGGCTATTGGCTGGCCTGCGCGGCGGATGACATCCATGTTGATGCCGCCAGCATCGTGGGGTCGATCGGCGTGATCTCGGCGGGCTTTGGCGCGCATGAATTGCTGGCGCGTCAAGGCGTCGAACGGCGGGTCTATACGGCGGGCAAATCGAAATCCATGCTGGACCCGTTCCGCCCGGAAAACCCCGATGACGTGACGCGGCTGAAGGCGCTCTTGGAAGATATGCACGCGATCTTCATCGACTGGGTGAAATCGCGGCGCGGGGCCAAACTGGCGGATCAGGACCTGTTCACCGGCGAGGTATGGCTGGGCGCTGCGGCGCAAAAGCTGGGGCTGGTCGATGGCATCGGCACTCTGGAGCCCTGGCTGAAGGCGCGTTACGGCGACAAGGTCCGGCTGATGCGGCTGTCGCGGCGGCGTGGCTGGATGCCCCGGATCGGGCTGTCGCTGGGCGCGGGTCTGGCCGAAGACACGCTGGCGGCGCTGGACGAACGTGCCCATTGGGCGCGGTTCGGTCTGTAACATGCTGTCGAAACTCGTTGTTCTGTTCCTGATCGGCATGGGTGTGCTGGCGATGTTCGGCAAATGGCGCGTCAGCAAAAGATCCGCCGCCCGTTGCAAGCGCTGCGGCACCATTTTGGCGGGTCGCGGCCCCTGTGTCTGTGAAACGAAGGGGCGATAGATGATGGTATGGCTGCTGCTGGGCTTGGGCCTGGTCATTTTGGTGTTTGCGGGTGATGCGCTGGTCAAGGGAGCAGTCAACCTGTCGCTGCGGCTGGGCATCCCGCCGCTGATCGTGGGCCTGACCGTGGTAGGGTTCGGCACCTCGTCGCCGGAACTGATCGTTTCGGTCAAGGCGGCATTGGCGGGGCAATCGGGCATTGCGCTGGGCAATGTGGTGGGATCGAACATCGCCAACGTGTTCGTGATCCTTGGCCTGCCGGCGCTGATCGCGGTCATGCATACGTCCAAGATCGACACCCGGAAGCCCTTCCTGATCATGCTGGGCGTCAGTGTGATCTTCACCGCGATGGCGTTCATGGGCACCTTCGGGCGGCTTTCGGGGCTGTTCCTCTTGGCACTGCTGGTGCTGATCCTGTGGGATGCGGCACGCGACGGCATGAAGGCGCGCAACGATGGCAGTGTGGACGACCTTGAAGGCGCAGAGCCTGACATGCCGTGGTGGAAGATCATCGGCTATCTGGCCGTGGGTCTCGTCGGCCTGCCTATCGGTGCGGACCTGCTGGTGGATAACGCCGTGATCATCGCCAAGACATTTGAAGTGCCGGAAACCGTGATCGGCCTGACGCTGGTGGCCGTGGGCACCTCGCTGCCGGAACTTGCCGCCACGACCGTGGCCGCGTTGCGCCGTCAGGCCGATGTCGCCATCGGCAACGTGATCGGGTCGAACTATTTCAACCTTGCGGGCATTATCGGGGTCGCCGCCGTGATTTCACCGATGCCGGTGGAACAGACGTTTCTGGACCGCGACCTGTGGGTCATGCTGGGCGCGGCGCTGATGCTGGTGCCGTTCGTTTATTTGAAACAGGACATTGGCCGCATCTGGGGGATTGTTCTGTTGGCACTATATGCCGCCTACGCAACGGTGGCATTGATCTGAGGGAACACGGCATGGCGGCATTGGTGACAGGCGCGGGCAAACGGCTGGGCCGCGCCATGGCGCTGTATCTGGCCGCGCGCGGGCATGATATGGCGCTGCATTACGCGACATCGGCGGCGGATGCCGACAGCGCCGCCGATGAGATCCGGGCCATGGGTCGCCGCGCCGTGACCGTGCAGGCTGATCTGCTGGACGAGGCGCAGGTTGCCACCCTGATCGCCCGCGCGGCAGATGGGCTGGGACAGCCGCTGACGGTGCTGGTCAATAATGCGTCGATCTTTGAATACGACAGCATCCACAGCGCCACGCGGACCAGTTGGGATCGTCACATGGAATCGAACCTGCGCGCGCCTTTTGTGCTGACGCAGGGGTTCGCGGCCCAAGTGCCGCCCCCGGTGCCGGACGACATGGGCGAACCCGTGGCGCAGGGGCTGGTGATCAACATGATCGACCAGCGGGTGCGCAAGCTGACCCCCGAGTTCATGACCTATACCCTTGCCAAGATGGGGCTGTGGGCGCTGACCCAGACCGCCGCGCAGGCGCTGGCGCCTGCGGTGCGCGTCAACGCCATCGGGCCGGGGCCGACGCTGCGCGGCGGGCGGCAATCGCCCGACCATTTCGCCCGCCAACGCGCCGTGACCGTGCTGAAACGCGGCGCGAACCCCGCCGATATCACGGCGGCGCTCGGCTATTTCCTGGATGCGCCCGCCATCACCGGACAGCTTCTGTGCGTCGATGGTGGCCAACATCTGGCTTGGGAAACGCCCGATGTGCTGGGCGTCGAGTGACTTTGCATGTTGACCAAAGGTAAGTTCTGCACCGCTGACGGAACCGTTACTTATGCGTTACATTTTCTTTAACGTTTTCAGAGTTTTGCTGCCCCTGGAAAATCTTGTCTATTCTTTTCAATGGCTTGCAAAATCGCCTAAAAATTGGGCAAATCACCGAAGCTGTCCAAATCGCAGGAAAATTCGGCATGGTTGGAAACTTGCCCCCGCAGTTATCCCCAAGTTCCGTGGATGCTTCGGGCCTTGTGTTCGGGATTATGCCGTTGCAGCAATCCCCAACCGCAGGCCGGGAATCGAAGGTTAACGCAGATGTCCGATGACAGCCCGCTGACGGGCCATGATCTGATCGCGGATTATTGCAAACGGCTGGACGGCTCGCCGGGTGTGTATCGCATGCTGGATGCACAAAGCCGCGTGTTGTACGTTGGCAAAGCCAAGAACCTGAAGAACCGCGTCACGAATTACGCGCGGCCTTCGGGCCATTCGGGACGCATCGCGCGGATGATATCTGAAACCGCGTCGATGATGTTCCTGACCACGCGCACCGAAACCGAAGCGCTGCTCTTGGAACAGAACCTGATCAAGCAGCTAAAGCCGCGCTACAACGTGCTGTTGCGCGACGACAAGTCATTCCCGAACATCCTTGTGAACCTGCACGACTTTCCGCAGATCAAGAAGCATCGCGGGGCCAAGTCGGAACGCGGCGAATACTTCGGCCCCTTTGCCAGCGCAGGCGCGGTCAACCGGACGCTGACGCAGTTGCAGCGCGTGTTCCTGTTGCGCAACTGCACCGATGCGCAATTCGACAGCCGCACCCGGCCCTGCCTGCTGTATCAGATCAAACGCTGTTCGGCGCCTTGCGTCGGGTTGATCTCGCGCGAGGATTATGCCGCGAGTGTGCAGGACGCGACGCGGTTCCTGTCGGGCAAATCCACTGCGCTGCAACAGGCGCTGAAAACCGACATGCAGGCCGCGAGTGACGCAATGATGTTCGAACGCGCCGCCGCGCTGCGCGACCGCATCCGCGCGTTGACGGCGGTGCAGACGGTGCAGGGCATTAACCCCAAAGGCGTGCCCGAGGCGGATGTGGTGGCGCTGCACATGGAAGGCGGGCAGGCTTGCGTGCAGGTGTTCTTTATCCGCGCCGGACAGAATTGGGGCAACTCGGATCACTATCCGCGCATCGGCCCCGATATCGACGCCCCCGAAGTGCTGGAGGCGTTTCTGGGCCAGTTCTATTCCGAAACCCGCGATCCGCCGCGTCTTATCCTGTTGTCACATGCGCTGGAAAACCCCGATCTGATGGCCGATGCCCTGTCCGAACGCGCGGGGCGCCGGGTCGAGATCGCCGTGCCGCAACGCGGTGAAAAGGCCGAGCTGATCGAGGGCGCGGCCCGCAACGCCCGCGAGGCGCTGGCACGGCGGATGAGCGAAAGCGCGGCCCAAGTGCGGCTCTTGGAGGGGCTGGCGGGGGCCTTCAACCTTGACGCCCCGCCGCGCCGGATCGAGGTGTTCGACAACTCGCATATTCAGGGCACCGATGCCGTGGGCGCGATGATCGTGGCCGGGCCGGACGGCTTTCTGAAATCGCAATACCGCAAATTCACCATCAAGGGCACCGACCTGACCCCCGGCGACGATTTCGGCATGATGAAAGAGGTGCTACAGCGCCGCTTTGCCCGCCTGATGAAAGAAGACCCGGACCGCGAACAGGGCCATTGGCCCGACCTGATCCTGATCGACGGCGGCGCGGGGCAGGTGTCGGCGGTGGCGGGGATCATGGCCGAGATGGGCGTGGATGACATCGCCATGGTGGGGGTCGCCAAGGGCATCGACCGCGATCAGGGCAAGGAAGAATTCTATCGTCCCGGCGGGCGGCCTTTTGCGCTGAATCGCAATGACCCTGTGCTGTATTTCATCCAGCGCCTGCGCGACGAGGCGCACCGGTTTGCCATCGGCACGCACCGCGCGAAACGCGCCAAATCCGTGTCCGCCACGCCATTGGACGAGGTGGCGGGCGTGGGCGCGGCGCGCAAGCGCGCATTGTTGCAGCATTTCGGGTCGGCCAAGGCTGTGGCGCGCGCGGGGCTTGCCGATCTGAAGGCGGTGCCGGGTATCTCGGAAACCATCGCCGAGGCAGTCTATGCCTTTTTCCGCGACAAGACCTGACCCGCACAGCCGCATTAACCGCCGCGCGGCTGCCCCCGTGACAGCGGCGGGCAAACTGGCTATGGTCACGCCAATTTTAACGAGGCCGCGCCGAGCACAAGATTGAAGGACCGCTGCGATGACCAAACAACTGATGATCTACGAAAACGCCGTGCCGCTCAGCAGCACCACACACCGTGACCTGTCGGTCAAGCCGACGAAATCGCTGGCCTTCTCGCAGGGTCTGACAGCAGTGCCGCTGGTGGTGGCCGAGTTTGAACGCGCGGGCGTCGAATTTCCCATCGTGTTCGCGGGCGAGGGTGACGCGTTGTTCCCGGTCGCAATCCTTGGCCTGCGCGGGCAGGAAAACCTGTTTCTGGGCGCTGACGGGGCGTGGCTGGGCGATTACATCCCCGCCTTCCTGCGCCGCTACCCCTTCGTGTTTGCCCGGGCCGAAGCGGGCGAGAACCTGACGCTCTGCATCGACACCAACCATGACGGCGTGAACGCCGAAGGTCTGGGCGAGCGGATGTTCGATGCGATGGGCAACCGCACCCGCTATCTTGAAGACGTGCTGAAATTCGCCACCGACTATCAGATGCAGCACAACGCCACCCGCGTCCTGATGGACCGGTTGCGCGCGCTGGACCTGCTGGAAAGCGCGCAGGCCAAGGGCCAGATGCCCAATGGCGAAACCGTTGCCCTGACCGGCTTCTGGCGGGTCAGCGCCGACAAACTGGCGCGGCTGTCGGATGCGGATGCGCTGGACCTGTTCCGCACGGGCGCGATGGCGCTGATCTATCTGCACATGGCGTCGCTGGGGCAGATCACCACGCTGATGCGCCGCGCCGCCGAACTGGCCCCGGCCAAGGTGGCCTGACCCTGGTCCTCGGTTTCTCGGTCCCTGGCTTCTCTGGTTCCTAACTATCCCGGGGGGAGGCGCAGCCGGGGGGCAGCGCCCCCCTGCTACCCCCGCCCCCCTGCTACCCCCGCAGGGCGGGCAATCCGATGCCGGAGGCTTCGAACCCGCCATCCGCCGCGATGATCTGGCCGGTGACGTAACTGGCGCGGTCAGAACACAGGAACCGGATCACTTCGGCGATCTCGGCCTCGGTGCCATAGCGGTTCAGCGGGATCGCGTCGTGATAGGCCGCGATGATCGCCTGACTATGCACCGCCATCGCCAGCTTGGTACGCACCGGGCCGGGGCAGACTGCGTTGACCCGCACGCCATATTCGCCCAGTTCCACCGCATATTGCCGGGTCAGGTGCATCACGGCGGCCTTGGACGTGCCATAGGCCACGCGCAGGGTCGATGCCCGCAGGCCCGAAATCGACGCGATGTTGACCACCGCCCCCGGCGCTGCTTTCAGCAGCGGCGTAAAGGCCTGGCTCATCAGGAATACACCATCAAGGTTGGTGTCCATCACGCGCCGCCAGCGGGCGAAATCCGTGTCTTCGATCGGGCCGAAATCCGCCACGCCGGCGTTGTTGACCAGCGCATGCAGCGCGTCTGTCATCCCCGCCACCGTGGCGCGGGCGCGTTCGACATCGGCGGGGATCGCCACATCGGCCACCAAAGGATGCGCGCCCGCAAGTCCCTTGGTCGCGGCCTGCAATTCATCGCCGTCGCGGTCCAGCATGACCACCTGCCAGCCATCCGCCAACATCAGTTTCGCCGTCGCCAATCCGATCCCGCGCGCCGCCCCTGTCACCAGTGCGAAATGGGTCATGGGTCAGATCCACTTCGCCAAGGGTGGCAGGCTCATCAGTACGGCATTGGCGTCATGCCCGGTTTCCAGCCCGAATTTGGTGCCCCGGTCATAGACAAGGTTGTATTCGGCATAAAGCCCGCGATGAACCAGTTGCGTGTCGCGGTCGGCGTCCGTCCAATCCTGCACCCGGCGGCGTTCCACCAGCGGCACATAGGCGGGCAGGAAAGCGCGCCCGATATCCTGGGTCAGGGCGAAATCCGCCTCCCAGTCGCCGGTGTTGCGGTCATCCATGAAAATGCCGCCGACGCCGCGCGCGCGTTTGCGGTGCGGGATATAGAAATACTCATCCGCCCATGCCTTAAACGCCGGATACAAATCCGCACCATGCGGGTCCAGATGCGCCTTTTGCGTGGCGTGGAAATGCGCGGTGTCGTCTGCATATTCGATGCAGGGGTTCAGGTCGGACCCGCCGCCGAACCACCACGCGCCCGGTGTCCAGAACATGCGGGTGTTCATATGCACGGCGGGGCATTGCGGGTTCTGCATATGGGCGACAAGGCTGATCCCGCTGGCCCAGAACCGCGGGTCGCGGTCCATGCCCGGCACACCGCGCGCCGCCATCGCGCGCTGCGCGCGTTCGGCCAGTGTGCCAAAGACCGTCGAGACGTTGACGCCCACCTTTTCGAACACGCGGCCGCCGCGCATCACGCTCATGATCCCGCCGCCCGCGTCGGATCCGTCATCGGAATGGCGTCTGGTTTCCGTCACATCGAACCGGGCCGGGGCCGCGTCAGACAAGGGGCCGGTCGCGTGGCTGTCCTCCAGCGCCTCGAAGGCGGCGACGATCTGGTCGCGCAGGCTGCGGAACCACGCGGCCGCGCGGGCGCGTTCGGGTTCAAGGGTCATATCGGATGGGTCTGTCATGGTCGGTCCTATCGGCATTTTCATCTTTCTGCGCCAAGCCGGGGCAGGGGGGAAGCCCCCTTTACGCAGTCGCGACGGCCAGATGATCGCGGATCAGGGCCGCAGTGGCATCAGGGTGCGTCAGCGGCGCCATATGCCCCGCGCCGTCGATCAGCGCATGGCGCGCGCCGGGGATGCGGGCGGCCAGCCCCTTGCAGATCACCCGCATCACCGGGTGGCGCGCAGCGGTGTCGCCGCCTTCCAGCACCAGCACCGGGATTTTCAGCGCCGTCAGCGCGCCCGATAGCAACAGGCCAGCGCTGTCGTCATAGATTTCCGCGCTGGACGAGGCCACAAACGGCATCTGGGCCGCCATCCGCGCGCGAGCAGGCTCGGGCAGGCCGTCCCAAGGGCGACCCAGCCCCCAGTCGCGGGTGAACAGTTGCGCGGCCAGGTCCATCTCGCCGCGCAGGATCGCCTGCATCATCGGCAGCGCCTGCACCTCGTGGATCGCGGCCACGTCAGGTGCGTCGATCCGCGCCACCGCGCCATAGACCGGCTCGATCAGCACCAGCGACCGCACCAGATCGGGCCGCAGCACCGCCAGCCGCAACGCCACCGTCGCGCCAAAGCTGTGGCCCACCACGTCAGCAGGCCCATCCATCAGGGCCGCCACGCCTTCGGACGATACGCGTTGCAGGCCGGGCGCGCCGGGGGGCCAATCGGCGCTTTGGCCGTGGCTGGGCAGGTCGGGGGCCAGCCAGCGGTGACCCGGCAGGGCAGCGGCCAGCCCCTTCATCACCCCGCCATGGGTCAGCGTGCAATGGATCATCACGCCGGGTCTGTCCCCCGTGCCCAGATGTTGCGCCGCCAGCGCCAATCCCATTTTAAAACCGGCCCATTTACAGCCGCCCCGAAAGATGCGCGTCCAGATCATCCAGCCGGTCCTGACCCCAGAACCGCTCGTCCGTGTCGGTGATGTAAAACGGCGAGCCGAACACGCCGCGCGTGATCGCCTCTTCGGTGTTGGCCTCATAGGCGACGGCCCCGGCCAGCAATCCGCTGTCGGCCAGCGCGGGGTCGAACCCGGCGCGGGTCAGGCAATCGCGGATCACGGCATCCTCGGCGATGTTGCGTTCCTCGGCCCAGCAAGCGGCCAGCACATGGCGCACCAGCGCGCCGATATCGCCGCCGCCCGCCTGTTGGGCGGCCACAATGGCATAAGACGACGGCGCGGGATTGGTCGGGAAATGCGCGGCGTGAATGTTCAGCGGCAGCCCGGTCTTGACCTGCGCGCGGCGCAATTCCTGCAACCGATAGGCGCGGCGCGCCTCGGACCGCTGACCCAGCGGCAGGCCGCCCGTCGCGGCGAACACCCGGCCCATGTCCAGCGGTTTATAGGTCACGGTCGCGCCATGCGCCGCCGCGATCCGTTCCAGCCGGTCGCCCGCCAGATAGGCCCAAGGGCTGATTGTCACGAAATAATAGTCGATATGCGGCATCGGGGGTCGCCTTTCGGGCTGGCAAAGGTTTCGGCGACGGTAATCGGATGCTAGGCAGTGTCAACGTCACGAATCTGTCACTGCCGGAGCACGCCATGGCCGTCGTCAACGAACCCAAACTGATTTCCGGTAACGCCAACATGACATTGGCCCGCGCTATAGCCCGGCGCATGTCGGTGCATCGCGGCATGCAGGTGGGGCTGGTGGATGCCCGGGTGCAGCGGTTCAACGATCAGGAAATCTTTGTCGAGATTTACGAAAACGTCCGCGGCGAGGATATGTTCATCATTCAGCCGACATCGAACCCGGCAAATGACAACCTGATGGAATTGCTGATCATTGTCGATGCCTTGCGGCGGTCGTCGGCGCAGCGGATCACCGCCGTGATCCCCTATTTCGGCTATGCCCGCCAAGACCGCCGCACCAAAGCGCGCACACCTATCTCGGCCAAACTTGTCGCCAACATGATGGTGACGGCGGGGATCGAGCGCGTGCTGACCATGGATCTCCATTCCGCGCAGATTCAGGGGTTTTTCGACATCCCGGTGGATAACCTCTATGCCAGCCCGATCTTCGCGCTGGACATCGCGGCGCAGTTCAAGGGCCGGATGGACAACCTGATGGTGGTGTCCCCCGATGTGGGCGGCGTGGCGCGCGCGCGCGAATTGGCCAAACGCATCAACGCGCCCCTGTCCATCGTGGACAAGCGCCGCGAAAACCCCGGCGAAGTGGCCGAGATGACCGTGATCGGATCGGTGCAGGACAAGATATGCCTGATCGTCGATGACATGTGCGACACCGCCGGCACGCTGTGCAAGGCCGCCGAAGTGTTGATGGCAAACGGCGCGACCGAGGTGCATTCCTATGTCAGCCACGGTGTGCTGTCCGGCCCGGCAGTGGAACGGATCACCAAGTCGGTGATGAAATCCATGGTCATCACCGACACGATCGAGGCGCAGGAACCGGTGCGCAATGCGCCCAATATCCGTATCCTGCCGACCGCGCCGATTTTCGCGCAGGCGATCCTGAACATCTGGAACGGCACGTCGGTGTCGTCGCTGTTCGAGACAGAGACACTGGAGCCGATCTATGAACCCTATTTCCGGTCGTAAATCCCGGTGATCGACAAGCTGGAAATGTTCATTGCGCTGGCGCGCGAGGAACATTTCGGCCGCGCAGCAGAGGCGTGCGGCGTGACGCAGCCGTCCCTGTCTGCCGCCATCCGGCAGTTGGAGGATCAGTTGGGGGTGCAACTGGTCTGGCGCGGGTCGCGGTTTCAGGGGCTGACCCCCGAAGGCCAGCGCGCGCTGGATTGGGCGCGCCGCATCGTCGGCGACGCCCGCGCGCTCAAGGCGGAAATGCGCGCGGCGCGGCACGGGTTGTCGGGCAATCTGCGGCTGGCAGCGATTCCCACCGCACTGCCGATGGTGGCGGCGCTGTCGGGGGGCCTCGCGCGGCGGCATCCCGATCTGCGGGTGACGGTGCGGGCGGGCGCGTCGACCGATATCATGCGGATGCTGGATGACCTCGAGATTGACGCCGGGCTAAGCTATCTGGAAGGCCCTTTGGGGCGTGTCACGACGGTGCCTTTGTATGACGAACGCCTTGTGCTGGTGCTGCGCGCGGATGATCCGCTGGCGGCGCAGGCCAGCATCCGCTGGGCCGATACCGGCGACCTGCCGCTGTGCCTGTTGACGCCTGACATGCAGAACCGCCGCATTGTGGCAGAACATCTGGCCAGCGCAGGCGTGACCGTTGCGCCGCGCATCGAGGCGTCCTCGGTCACGGTGCTGATTGCGCATGTGCTGGCGGGCGGCTGGGTCACCATCCTGCCGTTGCAGGCGGCACAGGCGTTTCTGGGGGATGGTCGCCTGACGGCGCGGCCCCTTGTCGATCCGGAGGCGCGCCATACCGTTGGCCTGATCGCGCCCGTGCGCGAACCGCATACCCCGGTGCTGGACGCGCTGCTGTCCGAGGCGGCGGCGCTGGCGCGGCAGGTGTGACTATGCGCGCGCCAGCATCAGGAACCGGTCAATGTCCGCCTCTGGCAATGACCAGTCGGTGACAAGGCGACAGGTCAGCATTTCATCATCCGGGCCGTGGTCCAGATCGCCCTCCCAGATGTAATAATACGCGCCTGCGCCCTGCAACCGGCGATGCATCGCGCGCGGCATCTGCACGAAGGCCATGTTGGCATGGGGTTCATTGACGAACCGCGCCCAGTTATGCCCGCGCAACCCATCCACCAGGCGCGCCATCCGCCCGTTGGCGGCACGCGCCAGCGTCAGCCACAGGTCATCTTTCAGATATCCCTGCATCTGCGCCGCCAGATAGCGGTGTTTGGAAAACAGATGCGCGCCGCGCTTGCGGCGGTATTCGAACTCCTGCCGCTTGGCGGGGTCAAAGAACACCACCGCCTCGACCCCCATGCAGCCATTCTTGGTGCCACCAAACGACACCGCGTCGATGCCCAGTTTCCACGTCATCTCGGCCGCCGTGCAATTCAGCGCCACCAGCGCATTGGCAAACCGCGCGCCGTCCAGATGCACCGGCAGGCCAAATTCCTTGGCGACCGCGACCAATGCGCGCAATTCGTCCAAGGTGTAAACGTGACCCATTTCCGTCACTTGCGTGATCGTCACCGGGCCGCGCTGTGCGCCGTGGATCCCGCGCGATTCCTCGGCGGCGATGGACGCGCGCAAGGCGGCAGGCGTCATGCGGTCCGTTCCCGGCACCAGTGTCAGTTTTGCCCCGCCCATGAAAAACTCGGGCGCGTTGCATTCGTCCTTTTGCACATGGGCGACGGGTGAACAAAACACCGTCCCCCATGGCGGGCACAGGCAAGCGAGCGCCAGCGCATTGGCCGCAGTGCCGGTGGCCACGAAATGCACCATCGCCTCGGGGGCCTCGAACACCGCGCGCACGGCGTCCTGTGCCGCTTTGGTCGCGGCGTCATTGCCATAGCCCGAGGCATGGTCGGTATTCGCCGACCCAAGCGCGGCCATGATCGCCGGATGCACCGGCCCCCCGTTGTCGGATGCAAAAAACATCAGATCGGCTCCTCGATGATGTAATCTTCCCAGTCGTCGTCCGCGACATCGTATTCCGACAGCGTCTGCCCGCGCATGGTCACGCCCGCGCGGTGCGGGCTGTCGGCATCGCCCGTCAGCAGCGGATGCCATGCGGGCAGCGATTTGCCGGTCCACAGCAGTTTATAGGCGCAGGTTTCCGGCATCCAATACAGGTTCTTGTCCATGGTGCGCGGCGACAACACGATACATTCCGGCACATACTGGTGCCGCGTGTCATAGCGCGAACAGCGGCAGGTATCGTTGTCCAACAGGCGGCAGGCGATGCGGGTCAGTTCGACCGCGCCGGTATCCTCGTCTTCCAGCTTGTTGAGACAGCATTTGCCACAGCCGTCGCACAATGCTTCCCACTCGTCGCGGGTCATCCGCTCGGGTTTCACGGTTTCCCAGAACCGGGGGCGCAAAGGAGGGGGCGTCGCGGGCGTCATGGCCGGACCATGGCAGGCGGCGCGGCGATTGGAAAGAGGGGCGGCGCACCCGCCGCTTGATCCACATCAACGCCCGTTCCGCGCCGCTGCGTCATCATGCATGCGGGTCACATGTTCTGAAAGGACCAGCCGATGCGGATCACCAAACGGACCAATCTGGCGATGCGGGTTTTGATGTTCTGCGGCGTCAACGATGACCGGCTGGTGACGAAATCAGAAATCGCCACGCTGTGCAACACGTCGGAAAACCATCTGGCGCAGGTGATCAACCAGTTGGGGCAGTTGGGCTATCTGCACACGCAGCGTGGCCGCCACGGCGGGTTGCGGCTGGCGCGGCCGATGGCGCAGATCGTTGTGGGCGAGGTGTTCCGTGACATCGAGGCGGGGGTGCCGCTGGCGGAATGTTTCGCCGATATGGACAACACCTGCCCGCTGACCAACGCCTGCCGGTTGCGCATCGCCATCGCAGATGCGGTCGAGGCGTTTTATGCCCATCTGGACGGCATCACGCTGGACGCGCTGGTCTGCGGCAACGGTGCGCTGGCCGCGATCCTGATGCCGCACTGCGATGGCGCGAAATCCGCCGTGCCGGCCTGATCCCGCAGGGCGCGGCCCTGCTTGCGCGCTTGCTGTCCCCGGCCTATCTGTGCCGCAAAATCGTCATTCTGCACAGGAGATGTCATGCTCAAATTCACCGAAGATCACGCCTGGCTGCGCCTGGATGATGATATCGTCACCGTCGGGCTGACCGAACATGGCGTGGCCCTGCTGGGCGAGATCGTGTTCGTGGAATTGCCCGAGATCGAAACCATGGTTTCGCGCGGCGATGACATCGTCGTGGTCGAAAGCGCCGATGACGCCGCCGATCTGACGGCGCCGGTGGATGGCGAGATCGTCGAGGTCAACGCGGATATCGTCACCAATCCCGGCCTGATCAACGATGATCCGCTGGGCGCGGGATGGCTGTTCCGGGTCAAGATCGACGAACCCGCCGAGATGGACGATTACATGGACGAGGACGCCTACAAGGACATGATCGGCTGATCGTGGTCTGGAGACTCGAGGTTTGTCGGGATGGCTGAGGCGGCGATGCCGAAAGGGGCTTTGGCCGCGCTGGCTGTGTCGGGGACCGAGATCGCGGTCCGGGTCACACCGCGCGCATCCCGCGCGCGGGTGGTGCAAGAGGACGGCGCGCTGCGGGTTTACGTCACCGAACCGCCCGAAGATGGCCGCGCGACCGAGGCGGTGCGCCGCGCCTTGGCGCATGCGCTGGGAATTGCGCCATCGCGGCTGGACCTGACCAGCGGGGCCACGGCGCGGGACAAGCGGTTTCGGGTCATGTGATCCGCCGTTGCAGGGGGCGCTGCCCCCGCCCGTTCCGGGCCCCCCGGAGTATTTCCGGCAAAATGAAGCTGCGCAGATACCGAAAGTCAGTCGCCGCGCGGCAGGGCATAGACGCCTTCGGGCAGGTTCAGCGCGGCGGTCAGTTCCTTGACCTGCCGCAGCGACAGGGTGATGCGTTGCACCACGTCCGATCGCGGGTCGATCTGTTCGATGGTCACGCAATCCTCGAAGGCGTGGATGATGATGTCTTCCTGCAACGGGGTGCCGCCCTCATCGACGAGGGTGATCACGGTCGCGTCAAAATCATGCTCGATGCTAAACATGCGCGCAGGATTCCGCGCGCGCGCGCCGGATGCAAGGACAAACCGGCGTGAGCGGGCTGGCGGCGGGCGGGGTGGTTGCTATGGTATGGAGCGATCTCCAGGAAAGCCTCGCCCATGCCCCTGATCTTGTTGCGTCTTGTCCCCGTGTTGGCGGTTGCCGCCTGCGCCAGCGCCGGACCCGCCAGCGCGCCGGTGCCTGAAAGCGCCATGCGCGGCTTTGCCGAGGTGGTGGCGCGGGTCGAGCCCCTGGCCGAGGCGGAATGTCGCCGCCTGACGCCGGGGCAGAACTGCGATTTCCGCATCATCGTGGACACGCGACCGGGGCAGCCGCCCAATGCGTTGCAGACGCTGGACGACTCCGGCCGTCCCGTGATCGCGTTCACGCAGGGCCTGATCGGCGCGGCGCGCAATCTCGATGAGCTGGCCTTTGTGATGGGGCACGAGGCGGCGCATCATATCGCCGGTCACATCCCGCGCCAGCAGGCCAACGCGGCGGCGGGCGCGGTGGTGTTTGCCGGCCTTGCGGTGCTGACCGGCGGCGATGCCAGCGCGGTGCAGTCCGCGCAAGAGATCGGTGCGGCGGTCGGCGCGCGGGCCTATTCCAAGGATTTCGAGCTGGAAGCGGACGCGCTGGGCACCGTGATCACCCATCGCGCTGGGTTCGACCCGCTGTTGGGGGCCGAGTTCTTCAACCGAATCCCCGATCCGGGCGACCGGTTTCTGGGCACGCATCCACCGAACGCCGCCCGTATCGCCACGGTGCGCCGCGTGGCGGCGGGATTGTAGGCATGTGTTGAACGGATGATGGGTGCAAAGCACCCATCCTACGGGGTGTTGCCTTTAACCGGCGGTTAACCTTGCGACGGCATGTTGCGGTCATGACCCAGTATCGCCGCCGCTATCGACCCGGAGCCAGCTATTTCTTTACCCTGTGCCTGGCCCGTCCCGGCGCGCGGGTGCTGGTGGATCATGCCGACGCCTTGCGCGCCGCCTATGCCGCCACCTGGCTGGAGCGGCCCTTTACCTGCGATGCCTTTGTGGTGCTGCCGGACCATCTGCATGCAGTTTGGACACTGCCGGAAGGCGACGATGATTTCTCGACCCGCTGGCGGCTGATCAAGGCGCGGTTTTCGCGAGCGGTCGCTGCTGAGGCGCAGCGGGCCGAGGACGGGGCGATCTGGCAGCGGCGGTTCTGGGAACATTGCCTGCGCGATGCGGATGATCTGGACTGGCACCTGCGCTACTGCTGGTCCGATCCGGTGCGGCATGGTCTGGTCCCGCGGGCAGAGGATTGGGCGCTGTCATCCTTGCAACGCGATCTGCGACAGGGGATCGTCCGCGACACGCGCCCGCCCACAGGCCCCATGCGGTTCACCGGTGAGCCGCGATGGCTGCAACGGGCTGCGTAGGGCGGCTGATGTCAGCCGCCGTCGCCGATGAGAGCCCCCCAGAGGTCATACTCTCCGGCCTCTTCCACCGTCACGGTCACGATATCGCCGGGGGTCAGCCCGTCGTGACCCGCGTCAATGAACAGGTTGCCGTCGATTTCGGGCGCATCCGCCATGGTCCGGCAGGTTGCGGCGTCTGCGTCCACCGTGTCGACGATGACCTGCATCACGCGGCCCACCTTGGCCTCCAGCCGCGCCGCAGAAATCGCCTGCGCGCGGGCCATGAACCGGTTCCAGCGATCCTGTTTCACGTCGTCCGGCACGTGATCCGGCAGCGCATTCGACCGCGCGCCCGCGACGTTTTCGTATTGAAAACACCCGACCCGGTCCAGTTGCGCCGCGTCCATCCAATCCAGCAGGGTCTGAAATTCGGCCTCTGTCTCACCGGGATAGCCCA
>CAMCVS010000019.1 GCA_945881965.1 Paracoccus haematequi
GGCATCGTGCCGCCGCCCGCCCCGCCCAATCAGCCGCGCGCGGCCATCGTGGCCTTTGCCCACCAAGCCATGTCATCCAGCATCGCCTTGGCGGACGGCTTGATGGTGGCTTCGATATCCGTCAGATTGCCCGACCCGCCCAGCCCCGGATGCACGCGATAGAAATCGCCGCCGCCGATGTGGACCGCGTTGCGCACAGGGACCATCTGCAATTCGACCCCGATGGTGCGCAGATGCGACAGCGCCGTCGCCCCGCCCATCGACCCATAGGCAATCGCGCCCATCGGCTTCTTCGCCCATTCGACATAGGCCTGATCCAGCGCATTCTTCAGCGCGCCGGTGATCGAACGGTTATACTCCGCGACCACAAAGATATAGCCATCGAACCCGGCCAGCAGTTGCTGCCACGCCACGGCAGCGGCATCCTGCGACGGGGCCCAGGCGTTCGAGGCGACCTCGTCGAACATCGGCAGGTTGGCGTCGCGCAGGTCCACCAGCGTGATGTCCATGTCGCCGCGGGCCTCGGCCTCGGCCTTGATCCATTGCGCGGGGATATCGGCAAAGCGGGTGGCGCGCGTGGACCCGATGATGATGGCGATACGGGGATTGGTCATGTCAGAACCCTTTCAGTGGTCATGTGATGTATTGGAATTAGGCGCTTTGCACCAGCGCGCCAACCCGGTGCCCGCGCAAGCGTTCTGTGCGTTTCTGCGCAGCACGCCTGCTACACCCCCCCGGACAGGACTGGCACAAACCGCCGCAACGCGGTCCGGGGGGCTTTTCTTTCGCCGCTGATCCGGGCAATCATCGCGGCCATGAAAGCACCCAATGACAACCCCGCCGATCCGTTCAAGAAAGCCCTGGCCGAGGCCACAAAGGTCATGGCCAATGACCCCGAACTGACGGTTGCCTATTCCGTCGATCCGGCGGGCATGTCGGGCGATACCATGCGCCTGCCGCAGGTCAGCCGCCGCATGACCCGCGACGAGGTGCTGCTGGCGCGCGGCACGGCGGATGCGCTGGCGCTGTATCGCCGCTATCACGATGTTGAAACCCACGCGAAATATCGCCCTCAGGGCCAGATGGCCCGCGACCTCTATGAGGCGATGGAAACCGCCCGCTGCGAGGCGATGGGCGCGCGCGACATGCCCGGCACGGCGGTGAACATCGACGCCAAGATCGGGCATGATGCCACCCGCGCGGGGTTTGACCAGATCACGCAGGCGGCAGACGCGCCGCTGGCGACCGCTGCCGGATATCTGGTGCGCCATCTGGCCACGGGCCGCGACATGCCCAAGGGCGCGCAGAACGTGATGGACCTGTGGCGCGGCTTTATCGAGGATCAGGCCGGCGGCACGCTGGACGGGCTGGACGCGAAACTGTCCGACCAGACCGAATTTTCCCGACTGGCGCGACAGATCATCGAAGATCTGGGCTATGGCGACCAGTTGGGCGATGACCCCGACGCGCCCGACCCCGAAGATGACGCCCAGGACGAGGCGCAAGACGAAGACGCCCCCGACTCGACCGGCGAGGAGGACAGCGAGGACGAGGCCGACGCCGATCCCGAACGCAGCCAGGATGACAGCCAGGACGCGGCGCAGGCGCAGGTGTCACAAGACGACATGGCGGATCAGGAGTTTGACGAAGACGCCGAAATGCCCGAGGGCGACGCGCCGCTCGAACCCCCGCCGCCTGCGCCGCACAGCGACGCCGACCCCAACTATGCCGCCTATATCACCGATTTCGACGAGGAAATCGGGGCCGAAGACCTCGCCGACCCCGCCGAACTGGAACGCCTGCGCGCCTATCTGGATCAGCAGTTGGACCCGCTGAAAGGCGCGGTCAGCCGCTTGGCCAACAAGCTGCAACGCCGCCTGCAGGCGCAGCAGAACCGGTCCTGGCTGTTCGACATGGAGGAAGGCATCCTTGATGCCGGACGGCTGGCCCGTGTGGTGGCGAACCCGACCACACCCCTGTCGTTCAAGGTCGAAAAAGACACAGAGTTTCGCGACACCGTGGTGACGCTGTTGCTGGACAATTCGGGGTCCATGCGGGGCCGCCCGATCAGCATCGCGGCGATCTGCGCCGATGTGCTGGCGCGGACGCTGGAACGCTGTTCGGTCAAGGTGGAAATCCTGGGTTTCACCACCCGCGCCTGGAAAGGCGGGCAGGCCCGCGAAAAATGGCTGGCGGATGGCCGCCCCGCGGGTCCGGGCCGCCTGAACGACCTGCGCCATATCATCTATAAATCCGCCGATGCGCCGTGGCGGCGCTGCCGCGACAATCTGGGCCTGATGATGAAAGAGGGCCTGTTGAAGGAAAACATCGACGGCGAGGCGCTGGAATGGGCGCACCGCCGCATGGTCGCGCGGCGCGAAGCGCGCAAGATCCTGATGGTGATTTCGGATGGCGCGCCGGTGGACGATTCGACGCTGTCGGTCAACCCGGCGAATTTCCTGGAAAAGCACCTGCGCGACGTGATCGCCATGATCGAGAAACGCAAGGCGGTTGAACTTCTGGCCATCGGCATCGGCCATGACGTCACGCGCTATTATGGCCGTGCCGTCACCATCACCGATGTCGAACAACTGGCAGGTGCCATCACCGAACAACTGGCCGCTTTGTTCGACAGCGACCCGCGCAAGCGCGCCCGGGTTCTGGGAATGCGCCGGGTCGGCTGATGTCGCAGGGGGGCGCTGCCCCCCTCGGCCTGCGGCCTCACCCCTCGGGATAGTTGGAAACCAGAGAAGCCAGAAGCGGTGCAGGCTGCACACAACGCCGTGATGCCATGTGCCGAGACATCATCCAGACCTAGTTGTTCTGTGGGGGATAAGTGATGCTGCGTTTTGTGATCGCCGTTCTTATCTTGCTGGCACGGCCCGCCGCTGCTGTCCCGACGCGGTACATGATGGAAACGAAAGGGTCCACTGTCGGGTTCGAGACGGATTTCGGCCCGGACCGCATCACCGGTGCCTTTACGGTCAGTCGCGCCGATCTGACGGTGGATTTCGACGATGTGACCAACACCAAGGTGGCCGTGACGCTGGACACCAGCCGCGCCAGCGCCAGTTTTCCCTTTGCCGCGCAGGCGATGAAAGGGCCCAAGGTGCTGGATTCCGACAATTTTCCCGAGATCACCTTTGTCAGCCGCGCCGTGCGCCGCGTGGGCGACGGGGCCAAGGTGGAGGGGGCCTTGACGATCCGTGGCGTGACGCGGCCCGTGACGCTGGACGCCACCATCTACCGTGTGCAGGGCAGCGCCGCGATGGATTTCAGCCGCTTGACGGTGCGGCTGACCGGTGCGGTCAAGCGCAGCGATTATGGTGCGACCGGCTGGGCGGATATGGTCGGCGATCAGGTGCGCATCGACATCCGCGCCCAGATTGCACGGGTGAAGTGACGCGATGCGGCTGGTCAATACGCCTGACGGTTTCGGTCTGGTCAGCCGCACCCTGCACTGGGCCATGGCAGCGGGTCTGATCGGGACGCTGGTGCTGGGCACGCGGATCGCCGACATGCAGCCCGCACTGGCCAACCTGTGGCTCTACGGCGCGCATAAATCCAGCTGGCTGATCCTGCTGGGTCTGGTGCTGCTGCGGCTGGTCTGGCACCGGATCAGCCCGCCGCCTGCCCCGCTTGGGGTGTGGGACGCGCTGGAACAGCGGTTGGCGCGGGCAGCGCATCGGCTGCTGTACGGGCTGATGATCGCGGTGCCCCTGTCGGGCTATGTCGCCAGCTCGGCGACCGGGATCGACGTGATGCTGTTTGACCGCTGGGTGATGCCGCGTCTGGCCCCTGTGTCGGCGGCGTGGGAGGCGGCGGGTTTTGCCCTGCACGCAGGGCTGACCAAGCTGTTGATGGCCGTCATCGTGGTGCATGTCGCGGGGGCCCTGATCCGCGCATGGGTCGGGGACGGCACGTTGCGGCGGATGCTGCGCGGCTGAAGGGTCAAGGCAAGGCCAGATCGCCGCAGGGGGTTGCGCGCGGGCGGGGGCTGGGCTTGACTGCCACCGACACACGGGGACGGATCATGCTGCAAACCTTTTCAGAGACGGCAAGCCCGGACTTGGGCGCGGCCCGCGTGGCGGCCCTGCGCACCCAGATGGCGCGGGCGGGGTTGGCGGGGTTTCTGGTGCCGCGCGCCGATGCCCATCAGGGCGAATACGTGGCGCCGCGCGATGACCGGCTGGTCTGGCTGACCGGGTTCACCGGATCGGCGGGGTTTTGCGCTGTGCTGGCAGATCGTGCGGGCGTGTTCATTGACGGGCGCTATCGGACGCAGGTCAAGGCGCAGGTCGATCTGGCGGTGTTCACGCCCGTTCCCTGGCCCGAGGTCCGGCTGGGGCCGTGGCTGCGCGATGCGCTGCCTGCCGGGGGGCGGGTGAGTTTTGATCCGTGGTTGCACACCCCCGATCAGATCAGCGAGGCCGAGGCAGCCTTGGCCGGATCGGGCGTGACGCTGGTGCCCTGCGCCAATCTGGTCGATGCGATCTGGCCGGATCAGCCCGCCCCGCCCATGGGCCGGGTCAGCGTCTATCCCGATGCGCTGGCGGGCGCGGCGCATGACGCCAAACGCGCGCGGTTGGCAGAGGGCTTGCGCGCGGCGGGTCAAAAGTCCGCCGTGATCACCTTGCCCGACAGTCTGGCCTGGCTGTTGAATATCCGGGGCACGGATATCCCCAAGAACCCGCTGCCGCATGGCTTTGCAATCCTGCATGATGATGCCCGCGTTTCGCTGTTTATCGCAGCGGAAAAGCTGGATGAGGCGGTGCGCGCGCATCTGGGCGCGGCGATCAGCCTGCATGATCCGGCGGAATTTGCGCCCGCCTTGCGCGCGCTGTCTGGCCCGGTGCGGGTGGACCGCGCCAGCGCCCCGATGCAGGTGGTGCTGGAACTGGAAGGCGCGGGCATCCCTTGGGTGGCGGGACAAGACCCCTGCATCCTGCCCAAGGCCACCAAGACCGAAGCCGAAATCGCCGCCACCCGCGACGCCCATCTGCGCGACGGCGCGGCGGTGGTCGAATTTCTGGCTTGGTATGACGCGCAGCCGGTGGGCAGCCTGACCGAGATCGACATCGTCACCGCGCTGGAAGGGTTCCGCCGCGCCACCAACGCCTTGCGCGACATCTCGTTTGATACCATCGCGGGCACCGGCCCGAACGGTGCGGTGATCCATTACCGCGTGACGGACGCCAGCAACCGCCGTCTGGAACCGGGGCAGATCATCGTGGTGGACAGCGGCGGGCAGTACCTTGACGGCACGACCGACATCACCCGCACCCTGCCCGTGGGCCCCCCGCCGCCCGAGGCCGTCACGCAATTCACCCGCGTCTTGCAGGGCATGATCGCAATGTCGCGGCTGCGGTTTCCGCGCGGGCTGGCGGGGCGGGATATCGACGCCATCGCGCGCTATCCGCTCTGGCTGGCCGGGCAGGACTATGACCACGGCACCGGGCATGGCGTGGGCGTCTACCTCTGCGTCCATGAAGGGCCGCAGCGGATCAGCCGCATGTCCGAGGTGCCGTTGCAACCCGGCATGATCCTGTCCAATGAGCCCGGATATTACCGCGAGGGCGCGTTCGGCATCCGGATCGAGAACCTGATCCTTGTCACCGACGCGCCGCCGCTGGCGGGGGCCGATGCCCGCGCCATGCTGGCCTTCGAGACACTGACCTTTGCGCCGATTGACCGCCGGTTGATGGATGTCGCCGCCCTGACCGGGCCGGAACGGGCGTGGATCGACAGCTATCACGCGCAATGCCGCGCCATGCTGGCCTCTCGGGTCAGCGCGGCGGCGCGTCTGTGGCTGGAACAGGCGACCGCGCCACTTTAAGCCGCGCCTTGGCTGTCACACGAACGACATGGAAACCGGACAGGACGTCCGTAACAACACAAGGGGACAGACCAATGACCGAACATATCCGCATCCGCGCCGCCGAAGGCACCTGGGTCGTGCGCGCCGGGGGGGCCGTTCTGGGCGAATCCGATGCCGCGCTGGAACTGACCGAAGGGGCATCGCCCTTTGTGATCTATTTCCCGCGCGACGACATCGCGATGACCTTTCTGGACAAGACCGACCACCAGACCACCTGCGCGCACAAGGGCGTGGCGAGTTACTATTCCATCGTCACCAAAAGCCGCACCATCGCCAACGCGGTCTGGTCCTATGAAGACCCCAAACCCGGCATGGAACGCATCGCGGGCCATCTGGCATTCTATGCCAGCGATCTGGTGACGGTCGAGCGGGTCTGATCCGCGTTACGCCGCTGTGCGCGCCGCGTCCAGCAGGGCGCGGGCCGCACCGCGCGCCTCGTCGGTGATACGGTCACCGGCGACCATGCGCGCGATTTCATCGACGCGCGCCGCCATGTCCAGCGGCACGACGGTGGACAGGGTCGCCTCGCCCTCGACGCGCTTTTCGACGCGCCAATGATGCCCGCCAAGCGCCGCCACCTGCGGGCTGTGCGTCACGACCAACACCTGACCGGACACCGCAAGCGCGGCCAGACGGCGGCCCACGGCATCGGCGGTGGCCCCGCCCACACCCCGGTCAATCTCGTCAAAGATCATCGTGCGCCCCGCCTTGGTGCCCGACAGGCAGACCTTGAGCGCCAGCATGAACCGGCTCAACTCGCCACCTGACGCGATCTTGCCCAAGGGGCCGGGGGGCGCGCCGGGGTTGGTGGCGACGGTGAACTCGACCGCATCGACGCCATCGGGGCCGGGGTCAGCCGCGCCCACGCCGGTGGTGAACCGCGCGCGTTCCATCTTCAGCGGCGCGAGTTCGCCCGCGACGGCCGTATCCAGATGCAGCGCCGCCGTGCGCCGCGCGCCGGTCAGGGCGGCAGCGGCCGCGCGATAGGCGGCATCCGCCTCGACCGCCGCGCGTTTCAGCGCTGCGATATGCCCGGTGCCTGCGTCCAGCGCGGCCAAGCGCCCGCGCAGGTCATCCGCCAGCGCGGATAGATCATCGGCGGCCACGCCATGTTTGCGCGCCAGCGCACGGATCGCGAACAGCCGTTCCTCGCAGCGTTCCAGTGCATGGGGATCGACGTCCAGCGCATCCAGCGCGCGTTCCACCCCGGCCTGCGCATCCGACAATTCGTTGAACGCGCGTCCCAGCGCGGCGATGGCGGCGTCCAGTTGCCCATCCGCCTGCCCCGCCACCCCATCCAGCCAGCGCATCGCATCCGCCAGCGCGGTTTCTGCCGCCTCCGGCCCCAACAGCGCCAGCGCGCGCGCCAGATCATCGCGGATCCGCGCGCCCCCCTGCATCCGCCGCCGTGCCACGTCCAGCGTCGCCTCTTCGCCGGGTTCAGGCGACAGGCGGTCCAACTCGGCCACCGCATGGCGCAGGAAATCTTCCTCGGACCGGATTGCGGCCAGATCGGCTTCAGCGGATGCCAGTTCACGCGCGGCGCGCGCCCGCGCGGTCCATGCGGCGCGGGTGGCATCCTGCAACGGTCCATGCCCGCCAAAGCTGTCCAGAATGGCGCGGTGGCCGCGCGGGTCCAACAGGCCGCGATCGTCATGCTGGCCGTGCAATTCCACCAGCGTATCGGAAATCGCCCGCAGCACATCGCCACTGGTGCGGCGGTCATTGACCCAAGCGGTCTTGCGCCCGTCGGCGGTATTGATGCGGCGCAGGATCAATTCGTCATCCGCAGGCAACCCGGCATCCAGCAGCACTGCGCGCGCGGCGTGATCCGCGGGCAGGTCGAACACCGCCACCACCTCGCCCTGCGCCGCGCCTTGGCGGACCAGTTCCGCCCGCCCGCGCCAGCCCAGCACAAAGCCCAGACTGTCCAGCAGGATCGACTTGCCCGCGCCGGTTTCGCCGGTCAGCACGTTCAGACCGGGCTGGAACATCAGTTCCAGCCGGTCGATCAGCAACATGTCCCGGATTTCAAGCGTGCGCAGCATGGTCCCTCGCAGGATGGGTGACCCCATCCCTCCTTACAACCACTGGCCCTTGATGGTCTGCCGATAAATCTGCCCCAGCCAGCTGTCACCGCGCGCCTTGGCTTCCAGGCCCTTGCCGGTCAACAGCTTGAAGCTGTCCTGATACCACTCCGAGCTTTGGAAATTGTGGCCCAAAATGGCCCCCGCCGTCTGCGCCTCGTCGTTCAGGCCTAGGATCAGATAGGCCTCGACCAGACGGTGCAGCGCCTCGGCGGTGTGGCTGGTGGTCTGGAAATCCTCAACCACCGCGCGGAATCGATTGATCGCCGCCGGGTAATGCTGTTTCTTCAGATAGAAACGACCAATTTCCATTTCCTTTGACGCAAGATGGTCAAAGGCCAGATCGAATTTAAGGATCGACGACCGGGCATATTCGCTTTCAGGATAGCGCTCGATCACGGTGCGCAGCGATTGCAGCGCTTGGAACGTCAGGCCCTGATCGCGGCCCACCTCGTCGATCTGATCGTAATAGGACAGCGCAAGCAGGTACTGCGCATAGGCCGCGTCATCATCCAGCGGATAGAAATCAATATAGCGCTGCGCGGCCGACCGGCTTTGTTCGTAGTCCTTGGCCTGATGGAACGAAAACGCCTGCATGATCAGGCCGCGTTTGGTCCAGTCCGAATAGGGATAAAGCCGTTCGATTTCACCGAAAAAGAATGCCGCGTCCTCGGGGCGTTTGCGGTCGAGTTCAAACTCGCCACGGGTAAAGATCTGTTCGGCAGTATAGGTTTCCAGCGGGGTGTTCGACAGGCGGGGGTCTTTGCTGTCATTGCAGGCGGCCAATGTGACCAGCAAAACGCCGATGCCGATTGCCTTGGCCAGACGGCGCTGCGCGCCCCCCTGCATCCGGACCTGCGCCAATGACCGCGCCTGGAACCGCTTGCCTGCCATGCCCGTCACACCCCTGTCTACCTGCCGGTGCCTGCGCGCCGGACCCGATTTCCACCGGGTCTAGCACAGATAAATCCGGGGCAAAACGCCTTTGGCGCAAAATGTTGTGTGTTTGCGCGGCGGCTTGCCAATGCTGGACACGCGGCTCAGGCGACCTTGGGCAATTCGCCCGGATGCACGCCCGCGCCGGGCAATTGCGCGGCCTGTGCGGCATCGCAGACCACCATGCGAAACGCGGTCGGGTCCGAAAACAGCTTGCGCAGCAGATCATTGGTCAGCGCATGGCCCGCGCGATGCCCGGTATAAAGCCCGATCAGCGGCGCCCCCGCCAGCGCCAGATCGCCGAGCGCATCCAGCATCTTGTGGCGCACCGCCTCGTCGGCATGGCGCAACCCGCCGGGGGTCAGCACCTTTGCGCCGTCCACCACCACCGCATTGTCCAGCGTCCCGCCCAAGGCCAGACCCTGCGCCCGCATCGCATCCACATCCGCCTTGCGGCAGAAGGTGCGGCTGTCGCTCAGCTCGCGCACGAAACTGCCGTTGGCCATGTTCAGCGTCTTGGTCTGCACTCCGATGGCCTGATCGGCAAAGTCGATGTGAAATTCGATCCGCAGCCCCGCGCCGGGGTCCAGCCGCGCAAAGGCATCGCCGCGCCGCACGTCGACGGGTTTCAGCACCTCGATGGCGCGCACCGGCGTGGCCAATTGTTGCAGTCCGGTGGCCAGAATGGCGCGGACGAACTCCACGGCGGACCCGTCAAGGATCGGCACCTCGGGGCCGTCGATATCGACAATCGCGTTATGCACCCCGCAGCCCGCCAGCGCCGCCATGACGTGTTCGATGGTCGAAACCGACACACCGGCCGCGTTTTCGATCAGGGTGCAGAGCGGCGATTGATGCACCGCATCCCACCGCGCCGGAATCATCGCGTCGCGGTCGGTGATATCGACGCGACGAAACCAGATACCGTATTCCGCCGAGGCCGGACGGATCACCAGACGCGCAGGCGCCCCGGAATGCAGGCCCCGCCCGGTCAGCACAATCGCGGATTTGAGTGTCGTTTGCACGTGACGTCCCCACCGATACTGCCGGACATGGCCGGGTATCATTTCGTTAACGGTGGTAAGCGGTGGCCGGGGGTGGCTCAACTCACTCTTTGCAACGGAATATGTCAGAGTGCAGCATAACGTGCCGCAGCGCGGCATCAGCAGGTGGGCCTGAAACGCGTGGGCCTGCAACGCAAAAGGCCGCCCCACCGGGACGGCCTTCGTTGCAACATCTGTGATCGGCTCAGTTCGCCTGACGCCGCAGGAAGGCGGGGATTTCGATCTTGTCCTGTTCCGGGCTGTTTTCGGCGCGCGGACGCGGGGCGGCCTGCGGCTGCGTGGCCTGTGCGGACTGCGCAGCGGGTGCGCGCATCGCGGGTTGGGCGCGCGGCGCGGGGGCAGCGGCGGCTTCGGCCTGATGTCCGGTCATGCGGTTGATCAGCGAGTTGATGCCGAAACGTCCGCCTTGCGCCTGCGGCTCGGGCTGTGCGGCGGGTTGGGCCGCGCGCGGTGATGTCGGGGCAACCAGCGGCGCGGCAGGCGTGTTCCGCTGCACGGCAGCTTGCAGGCGGGCCATCGCATCAGGCGACGGGGTGCCGGGGGCAGGCGCGCGCGGGGCCACAAACGCCTCGGCTGCGGTTTCGGTCATGTCCACGCGCGGCTGAAACTGCGGCATGGCGGGTTTGTAGGCGGGCGGCGGCAGGTCATCGACCGCTTCATCCTCGTATTCGTCAAAGATGTCCTCGGCCTGTTCCTGCGCTGCGGTGCGGCGCACGTCCAGGTCCTGATCGAACAGCGACGGCTCGGGCTGCTTGGGGGTGGGCGCAGGCGCGGCGGTGACAGAGGTCACCTGCAAGGTCATCGGCGCAGGCGCAGGCGCGCGCGGGGCTGTCGCGCGGGGGGCTTCGGCGGCGACGGCGGGCTTCAGCGGCTGCGCCATCGACCGGCGCGGCACCGGGACTTCCTGCCGGGTTTCCGCCGCGTCGATGCCGGTCGCCACGACCGACACACGCATCGCGCCGACCATGCTGTCATCCAGCGTCGAGCCGACGATGATGTTCGCCTCGGGGTCCACTTCCTCGCGGATACGGTTGGCGGCCTCGTCCAGTTCGAACAGCGTCAGGTCCGGCCCGCCGGTGATGTTGATCAGCACGCCACGCGCGCCTTTCAGCGAAATCTCGTCCAAGAGCGGGTTGGCGATGGCCTTTTCGGCGGCCTGGATCGCGCGATCCTCGCCGGTGGCCTCGCCGGTGCCCATCATGGCCTTGCCCATCTCATCCATCACCGAACGGACGTCGGCGAAATCGAGGTTGATCATGCCGGGACGCACCATCAGGTCGGTAACCCCCTTGACGCCCTGATACAGCACGTCATCGGCCAACGCGAAGGCCTCGGTGAAGGTGGTCTTTTCATTGGCCAGCCGGAACAGGTTCTGGTTCGGGATGATGATCAGCGTGTCAACCACGCGTTGCAGCGCATCCACGCCATCCTCGGCCTGACGCATCCGCTTGGCGCCTTCGAACTGGAACGGTTTCGTCACCACACCCACAGTCAGCACACCCAGTTCACGCGCGGCCTGCGCGATGATCGGGGCTGCGCCGGTGCCGGTGCCACCACCCATGCCCGCTGTGATAAAGCACATATGCGCACCTGCCAGATGATCGACGATCTGTTCGATGCTTTCCTCTGCGGCGGCTGCACCCACGCTGGCCTTGGCCCCTGCGCCCAGACCTTCGGTCACCTTGACCCCCAACTGGATACGGCTTTCGGCGCGGGACTGGGCCAGCGCCTGCGCATCGGTATTGGCGACCACGAAATCGCAGCCGGTCAATTCTTTTTCGATCATGTTGTTGACCGCATTGCCGCCCGCGCCGCCGACACCAAACACGATGATCCGGGGCTTGAGTTCGGTCTGTCCGGGCATTGAGAGGTTGAGTGCCATGGGTTCGTCCGCCTGAGTTATGTCCGCCGCCGCGGGGGTTCTTATGACTATTCCGGTGTATTCTGACTGATTAAGACGGTTTCGTCACGCAAAAAACGCGGCTCACCTACCAAATATGGCTTGTGTGCAAGGCTAATCTGCATGATTTCGCGCCCCTTCCAATATGTTGCGGTCACCAGTTATCCTTAAACCATTTCATCGCGCGGCGCAGGCTGCGCGCGGGCAAACGGTCGACAGGTATCTCGAAATCCCACCATTCATCCTGTGGATGCGCCGCGAACAGGCACAGGCCGACCGCACTTGCGAATCCCGGCCCGGTGGCGGCCTGCGGCAGGCCATGCACGCGCAAGGGACGGCCCAGACGCACCTGATGGCCAAGGATGCGGCTGGCCAGCCCGTCAAGGCCGGGGATCTGGCTGCCGCCGCCGGTCAGTACGATCTGCTGGCTTGGCAAATGGTCGAACCCTGCCGCGTCCAGCCGCGCGCGCACATCTTCCAGGATTTCCTCGACACGCGGTTTCATGATCCCGATCAGTTCGGCGCGGCTGACGGTGCGGCGGTCATGTTCCCAATCGCCGGTCTCGCCGCCGATCTCGATCATGTCGCGGTCATCCATGCCGGTGGCGACAACGCCGCCGTAGAACGTCTTGATCCGTTCGGCGGTGGTCTGCGACACCGACAGACCCATCGAGATGTCATTGGTGATGTGATCGCCGCCCATCCGCACCGCGTCGGAAAAGATCATGTGCCGCTTCATGAAGATGGAAATGCCGGTCGATCCGCCACCCATGTCGATGCAGGCCGCACCCAGTTCCTGTTCATCCTCGACCAGAGACGCCACGCCCGATACATAGGCCGACGATGCAATCCCCGCGAGTTCCAGATCGCAGCGTTTCACGCAATGCGCCAGGTTCTGGATCGCCGCGGCGTCAATCGTCAGCATGTGCATGTCTGTCGCCAGCCGCTGGCCCATCTGGCCGCGCGGGTCTTCCAGACCGGACCGGTGATCCAGCGCAAAGTTCACCGGCTGGGCGTGCAACACCTCGCGCCCCTCGCCAAAATCGGGCACATCGCAGGCCGACAACACCCGGCTGACGTCCTGTTCGGTGACGACATGGCCTTCGAGTTCGACCACCCCCGCCACGCCATAGCTGCGCGGTTCTGCGCCTGCGAAACAGGCGATGACGTGGTCAACCCGGATGTTGGCCATCTTTTGCGCCGCCTGCAACGCGGTGCGAATGGCGCGTTCGGTTTCCTGCATGGCGTGGATTTCGCCGAATTTCACCCCGCGCGACCGGGTGGTGGCGGCACCGATCACCCGGAACCCGGCCTGCCCCGCCAGACTGCCGATCCCTTCGGAATCCGGCGCGGCCCCACCATCGAACCGCAGCACCAGACAGGCGATCTTGGACGATCCGACATCCAGAATGGCCACCACGCCGCGCTGCATGGCCACCTTGCGCATGTTCCGCATTGCGCGCTGCGATTGGTAAAGTTCGATCATCCGTTGCCGTTCCCCAATAAAACCGCCCTGACCTTCCACCATTCGTCTGCGGCGGGTTGCCCCATCCGCACAGTGAGCCGCTCTGGCACCCGCAAATCCACCACCGCCACGTCGCGGTCCAACACGTCTTTCGCCTGATCCATCGCCACTGCGCGTTCCAGCGCCTGCACCGGCGCGTCCTCGGGCAAGAGGATGCGTTGCCCGCGATCCAGCACCACATCCCAGCGACGCAGGCCCACCCGGACCAGCCCGCGCAGGCGCGGCGACAACGGGCCAGCGGCGGCGATGATCTGCAATGCCTCGGTCACAGCGTCCGACGCGCCATCGCCCGCGATCAGCGGCAACGTCGGGTGATCATCGCGGAACGCGGCGGGGCGCACTGTCGCGCCCTCGGCATCGACCAGCAGCAACCCGTCGCGGTTGCGCCACAGCGCCACCGGCACCCGTTCGCTGACATCGACCTGCAATATCCCGCCTGCCCGCACATGCACCGCCACGGTGCGCAGCGCAGGCAGCGTCAGCGCGGTCTGCCGCAGCGCGTCCAGATCCAGATGAAACGACGATTGCGGCAGCCGCAGCGCCAAGGCGGCGCGCAGATCATCCGCCACTGCGGGCGACGCGCCGTCAATCGCCAGCGCCGTCACCATGAATTCGGGCCGCTCTTCGATCTCGGCGCGGATATCCGCCACGGTCTGAAACAACGCCGCGCGCCGCGTATCCGACGCCATGTATCCGCCCACCGTGCCGCCGATCAGCACCAAAGGGAGCCCAATCCGCAGCGCCAGCCGGTATGCCGGCGACAACCGCATCCGTTCCATCCGGTAGGCCAGCCGCGACGGGGCCGGATCGTGGCGCGCCGGATCAGGACGCAGGGTGGCCGGACGGCTCAGCGGTCGCATGACGCGTCCTTTACCATCCAGGCGCAGAACTGGCCAAACGTCAGCCCCGCCAGCGCCGCATGTTCCGGTGACAGCGATGTGGGCGTCATCCCCGGCTGGGTGTTCGTTTCCAGCAGGATCAACCCGTCCAACCCCCGCGTGTCATCCCAGCGGAAATCGGTGCGCGTGACGCCGCGACAGCCCAAGGCGCGGTGCGCGCGAAGCGCGTAATCCAGGCAAGCGGCGGTGATCTCGGCGGGCAATTCCGCTGGGCACACATGCCGCGACCCGCCGGGCCGGTATTTCGCGTCATAGTCATACCAGCCCTCGGTCACGATCTCGGTCACGCCAAGCGCGCGGTCACCCATCACCGTGGTGGTCAATTCGCGCCCCGGCGCATAGGCCTCGACCATCAACAGCACGGGCATCGCGGCGTCCAGATGCGGCAGGTTCGACCCCTCGCGCACGATGACCACGCCAACCGACGAGCCTTCGTTATAGGGTTTGACCACATAAGGCACCGGCATCACATGCCGCGCGGCGATGTCGGCGCGCGGTGCCAAAACTGAGGCCACCACCGGCAATCCGGCGTTGCGATAGACCTCTTTGGTCTTTTGCTTGTCCATCGCCAGCGCCGACGCCAGTACGCCCGAATGGGTATAGGGGATGCGCAGCCATTCCAGCAGCCCCTGCACACAGCCATCCTCGCCCCAGCGGCCATGCAGCGCGTTGAACACGACATCAGGGCGGGCGTCAGCCAGACGCAGGGCCAGATCGGCCCCGGCATCCAGTTCTGTCACCTCATATCCTTCGCCCCGCAGCGCGCGGGCGCATTCACGCCCGGAACTCAGCGACACCTCGCGTTCCGCCGAGGGGCCGCCCATGATCACCGCAACTTTGGGGGCTGTCCCGCTCGACATGCCCACGTTCTGCCTCTTGTGCCGGGTCGTTTGGTGCCCGGTCGTTTATTTGTTTTCTTGTATCGTTTCAGGGGCCGGTTCACCGACCCTCATGATTTCCCACTCTAGCGTGATGCCGGACGTTTCGGCAACCCTTTTGCGCACCAATTCTCCCAAAGATTCAAGGTCTGCCGCCGTGGCCCCGCCCGCGTTGATCAGGAAATTGGGGTGCTTCTCGCTCATCTGCGCGCCGCCAAGACGCGCCCCGCGCAGGCCCGCGTCGTCGATCAGCTTCCACGCCTTCAGGTCATGGCTGTCATCCGCCCGCCCGGTGGACGAAAACCCCGCCGGATTGCGAAAGGTGGACCCGGCCGAGCGATCCTTGACGGGTTGCGACGCGTCACGTTTGGCGATCTGGTCGTCCATGCGGGCGTTAAGCATTGCGGGGTCGGCGGCGGCGGCGCGGAACGTGGCCTGCGTCAGCACCCAGCCCTCGGGCAACTGGCTGGAGCGGTAGGCCAACCCAAGGTCCGCAGGCGTCAGCGTGACGCGCGCGCCCTGCCGGGTGACGGCTTCGGCCGCGATCAGGTGATCGGCTGTGTAACTGCCATAACACCCCGCATTCATCCGCACCGCACCGCCGATGGTGCCGGGGATGGTGCGCAGGAAGGTCAGGTCCAACCCCGCCTCCGCCGCCTTGCGCGCCACATGCGCGTCCAGCGCGGCGGCCCCGGCGGTGACGGTGTCGCCGGTGATCTCGATCCCGTTGAACCCCCGCCCCAACCGGACCACGACGCCCCGCAGGCCGCCATCCCGCACGATCAGGTTCGACCCGACGCCGATCGGAAAGACGGGAATAGCCGGGTCCAGCGCGGCTAGGAAAGCCGTCAGGTCATCCATGTCCGCAGGCGTAAACACCCACTCCGCCGGCCCACCCACCCGCAGCCACGTCAGGTCGGCGAGCGGCTTGGCCGGGGTCAGCGTGCCACGGGCGGGGGGAAGGGGTTGGGTCATCGGGGCCAGCCTTTGGGTTCTGGCAGGGATATACCGCAGGATATGGGGTGGGGGGAAGGGGTGCCCTAGAATGGCATTCCCAAGTTTCTCAACCACTCAACTATCGCATCCAGCGTATCTACCCGCTTCAGCCACTTCCCGGCTTCGTCCAGCTTGCCACCAGTATTCGCAGCAAGCTTGCGTCCTCTGTCAACCCAATGGCCCAGCGTAACGCCAAACCCACCATAGCGCGCAGCGAAACGCTCCTTCAACACCAGCGTTTGCTCCGGACTGCGGGCCTCTTTCAAGGCCGCGTTCATCTCGGTGAGGTCGCGCAGCATATCATCATAAGCCGCCGCCGCACCCGGATCGAGCGGCAACAGGTCTTTTGGGTCCAACGATTTTAGCCGATCCAACGCCCGAGATGCGTCAGCGATCAGTTCACCAGGGTCATTTTGTCCCAGAGTTAGAGCGTTCAGTGGTTCAATCCGCGCTAGGACGTGTCCAAAACAGGCCCCCAAAAGGCGGGACAATGAGTCAAGGCGGTCATCCATCATTCCCGCAAGCGTTTGTCCGACTTTGCCTCGCTCACCCTCATCAAGAGCAAGGCGCCGAAGGTCACCACCCTTGGTGATGAAACGTCCAGCCGGGAAATCCGATGCGCCGGATGCGTCCCGCACCATAGATATCATTTTGTCAGCTGCTGACTTAAGAAGGCAAGGAGTGTTGCCCGAGCGGAGATGGTCTTGCGCATAGTCTGACCAATCTTGTAACTCGTCCGTCCAGTCTCGCATAGCGCGCAGACACTTCTCAACATCATCAACCGCCATGCCGTCAAAATCGATGGCAACACCGCTGATTCGCAGCTGTCTATTGTGCTCGATTAAATCAAAGAACCTAGCTGCGGCCAGCATCCCCGAAAAATCTTCGCTTTCATCTAATTGACTTGAATTAAATTCATCTTCTATTTGGGCAATCTCAGTCTCAAGATCATTTCCTGATCCATGCCAAATCTTAGACGGAATGAGTGCCACAGCTTTCTGGAGCTCCCAATCCAACCACTCACCACTCTTGGCTGATAGATACCATCTATGCCAGAAAGTTTCTTTCTGCCTTACCCTTTTAGAAAATTTTTCAAGAGCTTCTTGTTCAAGTCGAAAAATATACTTCGGTTGTTCATTATACCATAGTGGCACGCGAAGTAACTCAAAACCTGCCCGGATGGCTTGTGCGTCTTGGTTCACAAACTCCCACATCATGGCTGCGGGTGGAGCCGCCCGACTTGCATAGTCGCAAGCAAGTGCAGCACTTGTTGCAAATCCAGGATTTGAAAATCGTGCAGAGATAGTAGCTGCGCGGGCCGAGTATAATGCTGCAGCAGCGCGTGAATCTTTCAAAGCAACTTGAGCGGCAAAAAAATTCTCTCGGGAAATAAAAGAGATAACGCCTGCAAGTTCGGGCGTTATAGAAGCGCGCGATATACCAACTGTGAGTAATGCACGCATCAAAACTGAAACGCTGAAATCCCTAGTGCGAAAATCTGGCAAGTAACTGCATGCGCCCCAAACAGGCCACACGCGTAATGCCGCACGCTGCGCGATCAGGATCGCGTCTTCGCGCGGACGGGTTCTTAGCCAAGTATCAAGCTGCTTCTTATCCATCCCGCGCCCCCTGCCCGCTCACAATGGGAAACCCGCGCCACGGTTGCAACCCCCTGCCCCGACCTATCAGCGCCGGAGCCGTGCCCGCAGCCACCGGCCCAGATAGATCAGCGGCCAGCGCAGGACGCTCGCGCCGCCTGCCACGAACAGCGCGGCCCAGAGCGGGCCGTGGGACAGCCCCACCCAGACCGCCAACGGCAGGCCAATCGCGATCAGGACATAGGCGTTGGTCCAGTGGTGGTCGCGGGATGGTAGCAGGGCGATCACATTCGCCGCCAGCAGCCAGACCAGCGCGGCGAGGGCGGGCGGGGTCATGCGTCCTCGGACGGACGCGTGACCGGCAGGCCAAGCCCCCGGCGCGCGAAATACAGCAGCGGGCGGCGGAACATCGACAGCAGGGCGAAGGTGGCCAGTGCGGCCCATTGCCAGCCTATATCCCAGCCGATCCAGCAAATCAGCACGGGCGCGGCGATCAGCAGCGACACGCCGGGGATGTATTGCCGCCGCATCGGCAACAGCGCGGTGATCGTGGCCAGGATGACCCAGACCGCGCCGATGATCAGCGACAGGGTCACAGCCGCCCCCTTACGCGGCCTGCCCGGTCAATCGCGCGGGCAGACCGTTGGCCCAGGCGCTGATGGTGCCTGCGCCCAGACAGACCACCATATCGCCGGGGCGCGCCTGTTCGCGGACAAGGCGGGCCAGATCGGCCTCGTCCATCACGGCGCGGGCGTGGCGGTGGCCGTGGCGGATCAGGCCGGCCACCAGATCGTCGCGGGACGCACCTGCGATGGGGTCTTCGCCCGCAGCATAAACCTCGGCGATGCCCACGACATCCGCCTCGTTGAAGCAGGTGCAGAAATCCTCGAACAGATGCGACAGGCGGGTGTAGCGGTGGGGCTGGTGCACGGCGATGATGCGGGCACCGGGGGTATCCGCGACGGCTTGGCGGGCGGCGCGCAGCACGGCACTGATTTCGACCGGGTGGTGGCCGTAATCGTCGATGATGGTCACACCATTCACCACGCCCACGCGGGTAAAGCGGCGGTTCACACCGGCGAATTTCGCCAGCGCGGCGCGGATTTCATCGCGTTTCATGCCCAGATGGCGGGCCACGGCGACGGCGGACAGCGCGTTCGAGACGTTGTGATCACCGGGCATCGGCAGGGTGCAGCCCTCGATGGTCAGATCTTCGGATTGCAGGCGGATGTCGAAATGCGCCACGCCGCCCTTGTAGGTGAGGCCCGTCGCCCGGACATCGGCCTGCGCGTTGAAGCCGTAAGTCACCACGCGGCGGTCGGTGACGCGGCCGACCAGCGCCTGCACCTCGGGGTGGTCGGTGCACATGACGGCCAGACCATAGAACGGGATGTTCGAGACGAATTGATAGAAGCCGTCGCGCAGCGCCTCGATCGAGCCCCAATGCTCCATGTGCTCGGGATCGATATTGGTGACAATCGCGATGGTGGCGGGCAGGCGGTTGAAGGTGCCGTCGCTCTCGTCCGCCTCGACCACCATCCATTCGCCCTGGCCCCGCCGCGCGTTCGACCCATAGGCGTGGATGATGCCGCCATTCACCACTGTCGGGTCAAACCCGCCCGCGTCCAAGAGCGTGGCGACCATCGTCGTGGTCGTCGTCTTGCCATGGGTGCCCGCGATGGCGACGTTGGATTTCAGCCGCATCAGTTCCGCCAGCATTTCGGCGCGCCGCACGATGGGCAGTTTGCGCCGCCGCGCCTCGTCCAGTTCCGGGTTGCCGCGCTTGATCGCGGACGAGATCACCACCACCGCCGCATCGCCGATATTCTCGGCGCGCTGGCCCTCAAAGATCGTGGCCCCCAAGCCCACCAGCCGGTCGGTGATGGGGCTGGCCTTGGCGTCTGATCCCTGCACGGTATAGCCAAGGTTCAACAGCACCTCGGCGATGCCCGACATGCCGATGCCGCCGATGCCGATGAAATGGATGGGGCCCACATCGGTGGGCAGTTTGGTGGCGGCGGCGGCGTTCATTGCGGTCCTTTCGACGGTCCTTTGGCGAGGCGTTCGACCAGATCGGCCAGCGTGCTGGCGGCCTCGGGTTTGCCAAGGCTGGCGGCGGCGCGGGCCATCGCCTCGGCCCCCTCGGGTTGGGTGAGGATGGTGGTGATCTGATCGGCAAGGCTTTCTGCCGTCAGCAGGCGTTCAGGGATGACGATGGCGGCCCCGGCGTCGGCCATTGCGCGGGCATTGGCGGTCTGGTGATCATCCATCGCGGCGGCAAAGGGGATCAGGATCGCGGGCCGCCCGATCACGGTGATATCGGCGACAGACGACGCCCCGGCGCGGCTGATGACCAGCTGCGCTTCGGACATGCGGCGGGGAATGTCATGAAAGAACGGCTCGACCTCGGCATCCACGCCATGCTCGGCGTAAAACACGGTGACGCGGGCGGCGTCTTCGTCGCGGGCCTGTTGCGCCACGCGGATATGGCGGCGCAACGCGTCCGGCAACAGCGCCATCGCGCCCGGCACGGTGTCGGACAGCACCCGCGCGCCTTGGCTGCCACCGATGACCAGCACCGACATCGGGTAATCGCCCGGCGGGATATAGCCCGCGCCTGCGCGTTCACACACCGATGCGCGCACCGGATTGCCGGTATGCTGGCCAGTCACGCCTGCGGGCAACGTCGTGGGCCATGTGCCGCAGGCCACCGCCGCGACGCGGGGCGCAAAGACCCGGTTCACCCGGCCCAAGACGCCGTTCTGTTCATGGATCGCGCGCGGCAGGCGTAACAGCGTGGCCGCCGTCAGCGCCGGGATCGACGGATACCCGCCGAACCCCATCACCACGGCAGGACGGTCGCGCAGCATCTGCACCATCGCGCCCAGGATACCGGCGACAATGCGCAGCGGCACCAGCGCCTTGGCCAGCACCCCGCCCCGTGCGAAGGTGGCAGAGGCGACCTGCACGATCTCGACCCCCTCCGGGAAACCCTGGGTATAGCGCGCGCCGCGCGCATCGGTGGACAGCTTGACCCGCCAGCCGCGCGCCAGCATGTCCTCGGCCAGCGCCTGCGCGGGGAACATGTGCCCGCCGGTGCCGCCAGCGGCGATGATCAGCAAGGGCGCGTTCACATTCACCGCGCGCGCCCCCGCAACAGATCGCCAATGCCGCCCTGCGGACGGGTGCGCGTCAAGGCCAGCAGCATCCCGATGGCGATCCCCCCCGCGATCAGCGAGGATCCGCCATAGCTGACAAACGGCAGCGTCATGCCCTTGGCAGGCAACAGCCGCGCCGCCACGCCCATGTTGATCATCGCCTGCACGCCAAAGATGCAGGCCATCCCGGTGCCCGCCAGCCGGATGAACGGATCACGTTCCCGCACCAGCCTGAGCAGCGACCGCAGCACGATCACGGCATAAAGCGCGATGATCAGCAGCACCAGCATCAGGCCGTATTCCTCGGCGGCCACCGCGATGATGAAATCGGTATGGGCATCGGGCAGTGACCATTTCACCCGGCCTTCGCCGACGCCGACACCGAAAAAGCCGCCTTCCTGGATGGCATTGGTGGCATAGCCAAGCTGGGTGCGCGGATCGAGATCAGAGGCCAGATAGCCATTGATCCGGTTGGCGACGTGATCGGAGGTGTTGTAGGCCGCAAGGCCACCGATGGCCACCAGCCCGACAAGCCCGAACAGCCGCAGCAGGGACGCCCCGCTGACAAACCACATCACGCCCCAGCCAAACAGGATCAGCGCGGCCTGACCGTAATCCGGTTGCATCACCAGGATGCCGACGATGACAGCGCACAGCATGAACGACCACGCCCGCCCCGGCGGCCCGCCCACCTCTTGTGCCGCCGCCAGCATCCAGGCCGCGACGATGATGAATCCGGGTTTCAGAAACTCGGACGGCTGCACCGAGGCAAAACCCAGCGAATACCACCGCATCGCGCCCTTGCCGAAATCGGTGCCGAAGAACGGCAGCCCCAGCAGGCCGATGAACGCCACCACAAACCCCACCACCGCCAGCCGCCGCACCAGTTGCGGGGTCAGCATCGAGGTCAACAGCATCGCCACCAGCGCCAGCGAGCCGAACATCAGCTGTTTCTGCACGTAATGGAACGGCGGCAGGTTGTTCTTTTCCGCCAGCGGCACCGAAGCGGCAAGGCCCAGAAGGATGCCGATCAGGAACAACAGCGTCACCGCCGACAAGGTCCAGCGATCAATCGTGCGCCACCATTTCGGCAGCACCGGCTCGCCACCTGACACAGGGGCTGCCCCATACACCATTTCCGTCATCGGATCTGCTCACTGCCTCTGAACCGCCCCTTTCCGGGGTCTGGGGGAAAGAATAGCGGTTTTGTGCCTGCCCCGCCAGTGAAAATCATGGCCGTTGCAGGGGGGCTCTGCCCCCCGCTGCGCGCCCCCCGGGATATTTTTGAACCAGAGAAGCAGGAGACTTGCGCCCGTGCTGGCGTCACGGCAGAGCGGCAGCATGATTTATGACACGATCATCCTTGGGGCGGGCGCGGCGGGCATGATGTGCGCGGGGCGGCTGCGGGGGCGTGTCCTGGTGGCGGATCATGCGCAGGCACCCGGCGAGAAGATCCGCATTTCGGGCGGCGGGCGGTGCAATTTCACCAATCTCGGCACCACGCCCGCGCAATTCCTGTCCGAGAACCGCCATTTCGCCAAATCGGCGCTGGCGCGGTATACCGCCCGCGATTTTCTGGCGCTGGTGGAACGGCACCGCATCGCATGGCACGAAAAGACGCTGGGGCAGTTGTTCTGCGACGGCAAGGCGACGCAGATCGTGGCCATGCTGCGGGCCGAGATGGCGGGGGCAGACCTGTGGCTGAACACGCGGGTGGTCAGCGTCGCGCCGGGGTTCCGGGTGGAGCTGGAGCGCGAAGGGCGGCGCGTCACCGTGCAGGCGCGCCATCTGGTGGTGGCAACGGGGGGCCTGTCGATCCCGAAGATGGGGGCCACCGGGTTTGCCTATGATCTGGCGCGGCAATTCGGGCATCGGATCGTGGCGGCGCGCCCCGGTCTAGTGCCGCTGACCTTCCCCGAGGGGCGGTTCGCCGATCTAGCCGGCGTGGCGCTGCCGTCGCGGGTCAGCGTCGGCAAGACGGGCTTTGACGAGGCGCTGTTGTTCACGCACCGGGGGCTGTCGGGGCCTGCGGTGTTGCAGGCGTCATCCTATTGGGCCGAGGGGGCCGAGATCGCGGTGAACCTGCTGCCGGGGCAGGATGCGGCGGCGTGGCTGTTGGCGGAAAAACGCGGCTCCGCGCGCAAGCAACTGGCGACCGTGCTGGCGCAGCGCCTGCCCGCGCGGCTGGCGGAGCGGTTGGCGGCGGACCTGCCCCCCGCCCCCATGGCCGACCGCAGCGATGCGGTGTTGCGCGATCTGGCCCGGGGGTTAAGCGATTGGCGGCTGAAACCGGCGGGCACCGAGGGCTGGCGCACCGCCGAAGTCACCTGCGGCGGGGTCGATACGCGGGGCCTCGACAGCCGCACGATGATGTCGGCGCACCAGCCGGGGCTGTATTTCATCGGCGAATGTGTCGATGTGACGGGCTGGCTGGGCGGGTATAATTTCCAATGGGCCTGGGCGAGCGCGGTGGCCGCCGCCGAAGGGATCGCGGCGCGGGTGTGACTTGCCGTGCGGCGCAACCGATGGTTAACCTTGGCGGGCTATGCCGGGGCAACCGGCAGATGGGGGGCGGGCGATGAACCGGCTGTATTACGGCGACAATCTGGACGTGCTGCGCAAATCCATCGCGGATGACAGCGTTGATCTGATTTACCTCGACCCGCCGTTCAATTCGAACGCCGATTACAACGCGCTGTTCAAGACGCCCAAAGGCGCGCAGTCGGCCGCGCAGATGGAGGCGTTTACCGACACCTAGCAATGGGACGATGCGACGTCGGGCCAGGCGGTGACAGAGGTCAAGCGGTCGTCCTATCAGGACGCGGCGAAAATGCTGGACGCGATGGTGGGGTTTCTGGGCAAGAACGCGCTGACGGCTTACCTTGCCATGATGGCGGTGCGGCTGGTGGAGTTGCACCGGGTGCTGAAGCCGACGGGGAGCCTGTATCTGCACTGTGACCCGACGGCGAGCCATTATCTGAAGATCCTGCTGGACGCGGTGTTTGGGGCGCGGAATTTTCGGAATGAGATAGTTTGGAAGAGGACGAGTGCGCACAACAGTGCAAAAAGATGGGGTGATGTGCACGATACCCTTCTTTTCTATAGTCACTCAGAGAACCACTGTTGGAATGTTGTCCTTCAGGCCCACGATGCCGTTCACGTTCAAAAGAAGTATGGGACTTCGGATGAGTTTGGAGCTTTCATGCCCGCTGATCTGACTGGGGCAGGTAGGCGTTCAGGTAGTTCGGGTCAGGAATGGCGGACCTTCTCACCAGACGCGATGGGAAGGCATTGGGCAATTCCAAAGAAAGTTGCTTTGACCCGTCTTCCAGAGGGCGAAATCTGGGAAACGTTATCGACTCAGGATAAACTTGACGCACTTGATCGTGCTGGCTTCATCTATTGGCCGAAGAAAGACGGAGGCTTTCCGCGTTTCAAACGGTATCTTTCTGAAGGCACAACAATTCAAAGTGTAATGACCGACATTTCCCCCTTAAACTCCCAAGCCCAAGAACGCCTCGGCTACCCCACCCAGAAGCCCGTCGCCCTGCTCGAACGCATCATCAATGCCTCGTCCAACCCCGGCGATGTGGTGCTCGACCCGTTTTGCGGCTGTGGCACCACGGTGCATGCGGCGCAAAAGCTGGGGCGGAACTGGATCGGGATTGACGTCACCCATATCGCCATCGGGCTGATCGAGACGCGGTTGCGGTCGGCCTTTCCCGGCATCGACTATCAGGTGATCGGCACGCCGATGGATGCCGACGCCGCGCGGGATTTCTTTAACCGCAACGACCCCACCAAGAAAGAATTCGAGATCTGGGCGGCGTCCAAGCTGGGATTCATCCCGCAGGCAAAAAAGGGCGCGGATGGCGGCGTGGACGGGGTGCGCTGGTTCGGCGTGAACGAGGAGTTTCGCGCCGTCGTGTCGGTCAAGGGCGGGGCCAAGGTCGGGGTCGAGATGGTGCGCTCGCTTGATGCCGTGGTGACAGCGCAGGGCGCGCAAGTCGGGGTGCTGCTGACGCTAGAGCGGCCCACCAAACCCATGCTGGACTGGGCGGCGCAGGCGGGGATGTGCGAGGTGCCGGGGTTTGCCCCCGTCAACCGTATCCAGATCGTTACCATCGAACAGGCGCTTTCCTTACGCGAACGCGCGGTCGAAATGCCCGCCCGCCGCGATGACACGTTCAAGAAAGCCCCGCGCGAAACGCCGTCGGGTCGGCAGGGCGCGCTGGACCTTTAGGCGGGCAACCCTGCCCCAACGCAGGCACCCCAAGCAAGTCTGCCAAAGGGGGTCATTTCGACCCGGACTTGACCAGCGGCAGCGGGATGACATTTGCCTGCGAATGGTTGGCGTAGGTATCCCATGTCGGCGTATAATCATCCGCCTGATTGCCCCAGACCGTCCAGCCCAGACGCGGACCGCGCGCGAACATTTCCAACCGGGGACCGCTGCTGCATCCTTCGATCAGGGCGTACTGTTCGTCGGGCTTGCGGCTGTGCTCGCGTTTCTGCGAGGAGATGATGTTTTCTTGCGTCCGACCCTGTTGCAGCGTCCGCGCATTCTTGCCGCGCACCCCGAACAGCAACACCTCGGTGACATTGCGGAAATAAAACCCGACACCGCGCCGGTCCGGCCCGCCATCCTTGCGGATTTTGTACCAGATGATGTTGCTTTTGTAACTGAAACCCCAGTTTTCCATCACCTTCAGCCCCTCGGGCAGCAAGGCATTCGGCACCCAGAGATAGAGGTGCGCCGTTTCGGCCACGATGGCCCCGACCGGCAGATCGCAGATTTCGCGCAATGTGAGCGTGGGATAGCGTGACAGGCGTTTGTGTTCCGGGGCCATTTTTCCGGTGCGGTTCTGAAACTGCCAGGGCGGATCGGCAAGCACCGTCTTGAACTTGGTCTTTCCGGCGCGATCCAGAAGATCATCGGCTGCGGACATCATGCGTCGTCCTCCACATACAGGGATTTGGTGATCCCGAACACCAAAAGCGGGCACCCGGCCCCACCCCCGCCTTGGATCCGGGGCAGCAGCTTTGACATATGCGTGGTCGAATTGCCATAGGATGATCCTCGGCCAAGACTGTTAAAAATCTGCTGCAATTCATCGGCGCGCGTGATGATGATGCCGACGCTGACCGCGCGCAGATCGAACAACAGGCGAAAGTTGTTCAGGTCGCTGTCAAAGAACGGATCCTTGTTGTTCCATTCGATTTCCAGTGCGATGCCGTTGTTGAAACAGTCAACCTTGTGCGTCGGCGTGTCGACGCGGGCCCCGTCCACTTCGATGGCGGTCTGAAACTGTGTCTCGGCCCAGCCGCGTTGCGCCACAAACCCGTCGATAAAGCTGGACAGGTCCGATTTGTTGCCGCCGCCCTTGGCGATCCAGCTTTTGCGCAGCCGGAACGCGGTCAGCAGATCCATCAGATCCTACCACTCGTTCGGGAAATCAAGGCTGAGGATCGCGCTGGCATGCTTCCACTCGTGGCATTCATAGTTCTGAGCGACGAAGGACGGCAGGCGCGACTGTAGCATGTGTTGTCCCTTATCCACCCCCACAGCATATGGTGGAGGTCCGTATCCCGCAAGACGATACGCGTCAGGTTAAGCCCCCAAACCCGCCCGCACCCTTGCCGCGAAATCGTCGCCGCGTTGTTCGAAGTTGTCGTATTGGTCGAAACTTGCCGCCGCCGGGGCCAGCAGCACCACATCACCGGGGCTGGCGTCCGCCATCGCGCGGGTGACGGCGGCGGCCATGGTGGTGCAGACCTCGGCATCCACCCGCAACCCCGCATCGCGCAGACCCATGGCAAAGCGCGTGGCCTCGCGGCCGATCACATAGGCCTTGGTCACGTTGGGCAGGCCGGGGGCGAGGCCCGCCAGACCGCCGTCCTTTTCCAGCCCGCCGCAGATCCAGCGAATGTTGGTGAACGCTTCCAGCGCCTTCAGCGCGCTATCCACATTGGTCGCTTTCGAGTCGTTCACATATCGCACCCCGCCCGCCACGGCGATGGTCTGGCTGCGGTGCGGCAGGCCGGGATAGGTGGCCAGCGCCGCCTCGATCTGGCGCGGGGCAAGGCCAAGCGCGCGGGCCACGGCGTAAGCCGCGCAGGCGTTCTGGTGGTTATGCGCGCCGGGCAGGCCCTGCATCGCGCGCAGGTCGATACTGGCGACTTGCCGCCCTTTGCGCCATTCCGCCAGAAACCCCTTGCGCGCAAAGACGTCCCATCCCGGTCCCGTCAATTTCTGCACCGCCGACACCCGGATCACCCGGTCATCCGCCGCGCCTTCGGCGAGTTGGTTGGCCAGATACTGGCCCTCGGGTTCATCGACGCCGATGATGGCGCGGTCGGGGCCGCCTTCGGCGAACAGCCGCCGCTTGGCCGCGAAATAGCCGCCCATGCCGGCGTGGCGGTCCAGATGGTCGGGCGACAGGTTGGTGAACACGGCGATATCCGGGGTCAGCGCGCGCGCCAGATCGGTCTGATAGCTGGACAGTTCCAGCACCACCACGCCCGCGTCCCCCGGCGGGTCGATGTCCAGCACCCCGCGCCCGATATTGCCCGCCAACTGGCTTTCGCGGTCGGACGCCGTCAGGATATGGTGAATCAGCGCCGATGTGGTGGATTTGCCGTTCGATCCGGTGACGGCGACGACCTTGGGGGGCGTGTCGAAATCCTGCCAGTCCGATTGGCCCAAAGACCGGAAGAACAGCCCGATGTCATTGTCCACCGGCACGCCTGTGGCCCAGGCGGCGGCGATGACACGGTGCGGCGCGGGATAGAGATGCGGGATGCCGGGCGAGGTGACCACACAGGCGATATCGGCGAAGGCGTCGGCGCGGGTCAGGTCGCGGATGGTGAACCCCTCGGCTTCGGCGCGGTCGCGCGCGGTCGGCGTGTCGTCCCACAGGATCGGCACCGCGCCGCCCGCGCGCAGCGCCCGCGCGGTGGCCAGCCCCGACCGCCCCAGCCCCAGAACCGCCACCTGTTGTCCGTCAAACCCAAGCACCGGGATCATGCGCGCTCTCCTGTTGTTGGGTCAGGGATAGCGGCGGGCGGGGCGCAGGGGAAGGGGTCAGGCGGTGCGGCGCAACAGGCCCCTTTGCTTGGGCAGGTCGGTGCGGGATACTGCGTTTGATCTCCCTGCCCAAAGGCCACCCCGCCATGTCATATCCGCAACCCTGCACCATCCGCTACCTGACCCATCCGCAGGTCCGGATCGACCCCGGAACCGATGTGCGCCGCTGGTCGCTGAACGCGCAGGGCCACGCGCGGGTGGCGGCACTGGTGGCGGAACCGGGCGCATTGCGCGCGACGCGCCGCGTCATCAGCAGTGACGAGACGAAGGCCGTGGAAACGGCGGCCCCGCTCGCCCGCGCCTTGGGCGTCGATCTGGAAATCCGGCCCCTGATGCACGAAAACGACCGCAGCGCGACCGGCTTTCTGCCGCCGGACGAATTCGAACGCGTGGCGGACGCGTTTTTCGCCAACCCGCATATCAGCATCCGGGGCTGGGAACGCGCCATCGACGCGCAGGCCCGGATCGTGGCCGAAGTGAACGCCTGTCTGGCCGCGCCATGCAACGGTGATCTGCTGATCGTCGGGCATGGCGCGGTCGGCACATTGCTGTTCTGCGCGCTGACGGGCATACCCATTGACCGCCGTCACGATCAGGGGCCGGGGGGCGGCGGATGCTGGTATGCGTTCGACGCCACCGACCGCAACCCCTTGCACGGGTGGCAGCCGCTCGAGGCGCTGCACGCCCGCGCGTAGGGCGGCTGCTTGCAGCCGCGCCCCCTCAGCGCACCTTCAGCGTCGCCAAGCCCACCATCGCCAGGATCAGCGAGATGATCCAGAACCGGATCACGATCTGCGGTTCCTTCCAGCCCTTTTTCTCATAGTGGTGGTGGATCGGGGCCATCAGGAACACCCGCTTGCCGGTGCGCTTGAAATAGGCGACCTGAATGATCACCGACAGCGCCTCGACCACGAACAACCCGCCGACAATGGCCAGCACGATCTCGTGCTTGGTGCTGACCGCAATCGCGCCCAAGGCACCGCCAAGGGCCAGCGACCCGGTGTCGCCCATGAACACAGCCGCTGGCGGTGCGTTATACCACAGGAACCCAAGTCCCCCGCCGATCAGCGCCATCACGAAGATCAGGATTTCCCCGGTGCCGGGCACATAGTGCACGTCCAGATATTGCGTGAAATCGACCCGGCCCACGGCATAGGCGATGATGCCCAGCGTGCCGGCGGCGATCATCACCGGCATCACCGCCAGCCCATCCAGCCCGTCAGTGAGGTTGACCGCATTGGCCGAGCCCACGATCACGAACATCGCAAACGGCACAAACAATACGCCAAGGTTCAGCAGCACATCCTTGAACACCGGCAGCGCCAGCTGGTTGGTCAGCTCTGCGGGGTGCAGATAGGCGGCCCAGAAACCCGCGATCCCCGCGATCAGCAGGCCGAGGGCGAACCGCACCCGCCCCGGCGCGCCTTTTGTGTTCTGTTTCGACACCTTGGCGTAATCGTCCCAGAACCCGATGGCGCCAAAGGCCAGCGTCACGAACAGCACCAGCCAGATGAACCCGTTATCCAGCCGCGCCCAGAGCAGCGTTGAAAACACCAGCGCCGACAGGATCAAAAGCCCCCCCATCGTCGGCGTTCCCGCCTTGACGAAATGGCTTTCGGGGCCGTCGCTGCGGATCGGTTGGCCCTTGCCCTGACGGCGGCGCAGCACGTTGATCAGCGGTTGTCCGAACACGAACCCGAACACCAGCGCCGTCATGAACGCACAGCCCGCGCGGAACGTGATATAGCGGAACAGGTTGAACAGGTCGCCGCCATCCGACAGTGCGGTGAGCCAATAGAGCATTCGTTAACATCCTTTTTGCGTGGAGGTGCGGCGTTCAGTCACCCTGCGGGGCCGGATGGCCGAGTTTGCGCAGCGCGTCAACCACAAGGCTGACCTTCGATCCCTTGGACCCCTTGACCAGCACGACATCGCCGGCGTCCGCCAGACGCGCAGCGCGGGCAGCCATTTCCGGGGCGGTGTCGGTCCAGTCGCCACGCTGTGCGCGCGGCAGCGCCTCCCACAGCGCGCGCATGCGCGGGCCGACGCAATGCACCGTCTGGACCCGGACCAGATCGGGCAGATGGGCCAGCGCGCGGTGCATCTCGGCCTCTTGCGCGCCCAGTTCCAGCATGTCGCCCAGCACCGCAACGCGCCGCCCTCGTGCCACGCGGCCCGCGCCATCGACGGGCTGCGCGGCGGCCAGCACTTCCAGCGCGGCGGCCATCGAGCTTGGGTTGGCGTTGAAGGCGTCATCAATGAGGTGAAACGCCTGTTCCTCGTGCAGCGGGTCGATCTGGATCCGCTCGCGCGTGCCGCGTCCCGGCGGCGGGGCCCATGATGCAAGGTCGCTGACCGCCAGCCCGATATCCAGCCGCAGCGCCTGCACCACCGCCAGCACCCCCATCGCGTTCACGGCGAAATGCCGCCCCGGTGCGGCCACCTTGTAGAGGATCGGTTGCCGCCAGGCGCGCCCCTGCGCCACGGTTGCGGCATCCGAGATGCGGATGTCAGTGACGCGGTGGTGGCAGGCGCGCCCCTCGCCAAAGGTCAGGATGCGGGCAGCATGCCCGCGCGCCGCCGCCATCAGAATGGGCGTCGTGTCCAGATCACCGTTCAGCACCGCAACCCCGCCGGGTTCCAAACCTTCGAAAATCGCCGCCTTTTCGCGCGCGATCCCGGCCAGATCGTCAAACGCCGCCAAATGTGCGGCGGCCACGGTCGTCACCATCGCGACATGCGGGCGCGTCAGGCGCGACAGCGGCGCAATCTCGCCGGGGTGGTTCATGCCGATCTCGATCACCGCGAACCGCGCCGCCTGAGGCAACCGCGCCAGCGTCAGCGGCACGCCCCAGTGATTGTTGTAGCTCGCCTCGGCGGCATGGGTGGCCCCCTGCCCGTTCAGCACCGCGCGCAGCATTTCCTTGGTCGAGGTCTTGCCGACCGACCCCGTGACCGCGATCACGCGCGCCTTGGCGCGGGCGCGGCCAGCGGCCCCCAGCCGTTCGAGGGCTGCCTGCACATCGTCCACCATCAACAAGGGCGCATTTGCCGCCACGCCGCCGGGCACGCGCGACACCAAGGCGGCAGCGGCCCCCTTGGCCAGCGCCTGCGCCACGAAATCATGCCCGTCGCGCGCGTCTTTCAGCGCGATGAACAGATCCCCCGGCGCAATCGTCCGGGTGTCGATCGACACGCCGGTTGCGGTCCAGTCGCGGGTAGTGTGCCCGCCCGTGGCGGCGGCGGCCTCCCGCGCAGTCCAAAGTGGGGTCATGCGGGGCGTCCTTCCAATGCGGCGACAGCAACCGACGCCTGTTCGACATCGTCAAACGGATAGACCGTGTCGCCGACGATCTGGCCGGTTTCGTGGCCCTTGCCGCAGACCAGCAGCGCATCCCCCGGCATCAGCGCATCGACCCCGCGCAGGATCGCCTCGGCGCGGTCGGCCACTTCGCTGGCATCGGGGCAGCCCAGAATCACGGCGGCGCGGATGGTGCCGGGGTCTTCGCTGCGCGGGTTGTCATCGGTGACGATCACGACATCGGCGTGCTGCGCGGCGGCCTGCCCCATCAAGGGGCGCTTGGTGCGGTCGCGGTCGCCGCCCGCGCCGATGATGGCCACCAGACGGCCCATCACATGCGGGCGCAGCGCGCGCAGCGCGGTCGCCACCGCATCCGGCGTGTGGGCGTAATCCACGAACACCGTCGCGCCATTGCCGCGCGTTGCGGCCAGTTGCATACGCCCCCGCACGGTCACCAGACGCGGCAGGACGGCGAACACGTCACCGGGGGCTGCACCCGCGCCGATCACCATGCCTGCGGCCACCAGCACGTTTTCCGCCTGAAACCCGCCGATCAGGCCAAGCCGCACCTGATGCGGCCGCCCGCCCCACGTAAACCGCAAATCCTGCCCGGTGGCATCGAACCGCTGCGCGTCCAGCCGCAAATCAGCATCCGCGCTGCGCCCGGTGCGGATCACCCGGACCCCGCGCGCGGCGGCAATCTGCGCCACCTCCGCGCCCTTGGGATCGTCGATATTGACCACCGCCACGCCATCATCCGGCAACACGCGGTCAAACAACGCCATCTTGGCGGCGAAATACGCCTCGAACGTCTGGTGATAATCCAGATGATCCTGCGTGAAATTGGTGAACCCCGCCGCGCGCAGATGCACCCCGTCCAGCCGGTGCTGATCCAGCCCGTGCGACGACGCCTCCATCGCGGCATGGGTGATGCCGTGGCCTGCCGCCTGCGCCAGCACCCGGTGCAAGGTCAGGGGATCGGGCGTGGTGTGCGCCAACGGAGCCTCCCACGCGCCTTCGACGCCGGTGGTGCCAAGGTTGACCGCCGCGTGTCCCAAGGCCAGCCAGATCTGGCGCGCGAAGGACGACACCGACGTCTTGCCATTGGTCCCCGTCACCGCGACCATCGTCGCAGGCTGCGCCCCGAACCACAGCGCCGCCGCACCGGCCAAGGCCGCGCGCGGGTTTTCCGCCACCACCAGCGCAACATCGCGCCCCGCGATCAGGGGCGCGGCGATCCGCGCGCCTTCGGCATCGGTCAGCACCGCCACCGCGCCCTGATCCAGCACACCGGGCAGGAACGTCGCCCCATGCACCCGCGTTCCGGGCAGTGCGGCGAACAGATTGCCGGGGGCCACCGCACGGCTGTCGGTTGCCAACCCGGTGACGCGCAGCAGGCGGCCCCCCTGCGGGGTCAGCCCCAGCTCTGCCAGAGATTTCGTGGTCTGGCCCATGTCACGCCCCACCTCTAGTTGGACGTCAGCGTTATACCATCAAGTTGCACCGGATCAATGCGCGGCTTGAGGTCCAGCAGCGGCGCGATGCGGCGGATCAGTTCGGCGGCGACAGGTGCCGCCGTGGACCCGGCGGTGCGCGTCGGTTCGCGGCCCATCGTGTTGACGGGTTCATCCAGCGTCACCACCAGAACATAACGCGGCGCATCCGCCGGAAACACCGAGGCAAAGGTGGCGATCACCTTTTCCTTGTAGTATCCGCCGCCGGGTTTCGGCTTGTCCGCCGTCCCGGTCTTGCCCGCGACCTGATAGCCCGGCACCTCGGCCACCTTGGCGGTGCCTTCGGTGACGACATGGCGCAGCATCGCCAGCGATTGCGCGGCGGTTTTCGCAGACACCACGCGCGGACCATACTGGGGCGTATCGCGGCGCAGCAAGGTGGGTTCGACCCGCGTGCCGCCATTGGCGATCATCGCATAGCCCGCCGCCAGATGCAGCGGCGTGGTGGAAAACCCGTGACCATAGGACACCGTCATGGTGACGATATCGGACCAGCGCGGCGGCAACAGCGGCTTGCCGCTGCGGGCCTCGGAAATCTCGATGTTGGTGGCCTCTGTCAGGCCCATCAGGTCCAGAAACGCCTTTTGCCGTTCCGCCCCGATCATCAGCGCAATCCGCGCCGTGCCGATGTTCGAGGATTTCACGATCACCTTGTCCACGCTCAGTTCCGGGCCGTAATTGCGGAAATCGGTGATCTTGTGGCGGCCCTTGACCATCGGGCCCTTGGTGTCGATCATGGTTTCGGGGTTGACCAGCCCGAGGTCCATCGCCTGCGCGACAGTGAAAATCTTGAAGGTCGAGCCAAGCTCGTAAACCCCCTGCACCGACCGGTTGAAGATCGGGCTGGCGGTTGGATCGCCCTTGGTGGGCGGCGCGGGGCGGGCGTTGGGGTCGAAATCGGGCAATGATGCAATCGCGATCACCTCGCCGGTATGCACATCCATCAGCACGCCCGCCGCGCCCTTGGCATTCATCAGCGTCATGCCAGAGGCTAGCACATCTTCCATCGCGGTCTGTGCGGTCAGATCCAGCGACAATTGCAGCGGATCGTTTGCACGGCCCGGATCGCGCAGCCGCGCGTCAAAGCTGCGTTCCACCCCGGCGGTGCCGATAATTTCGGCGGCGCGCACGTCCTCGCGGTCAAAGGCCGCCCCGCCCAGCACATGCGCGGCCAGCGCGCCGTTGGGATAAAGCCGCATCTCGCGGGTGGCAAACAGCAGGCCGGGTTCCCCGATATCATGAACCGCCTGTTGCTGTTCCGGCGACATCACCTTGCGCAGCCACAGGAATTTGCGCGGGCCGGTGAAATCCGCCAACATCCGCGCCTCGTCCAGATCGGGGAACAGCTTGGCCAGTTCGCGCGCAGCCCGCGCCGGATCGACCAATTCATGCGGATGGACATAGAGCGCGGCGGTTTCCAGATTGGTGGCAAGGATGCGCCCGCGCCGGTCCTGAATTTCGGCCCGTGTCGCCACAATGCCCGCACCGCCCTGGGCCACGCGCGGCTCGGACGGCTTGGTCGAGGCCAAGACCCCCATCCGCAATCCCACACCCGCGAAGGCCAGCGCGAAACACAGGCCCAAGACAAACAGGCGGCTTTCGGCGCGTTCGCGGTCGGCATCACGGCTGACCTCGTGGCGCAGGCGCAGGTTTTCGCGTTCGATGGCATCGGGGTTTTCGCCGCGCGCGCGCGCTTGCAGGATACGCGCCAGCGGGCGCAGCGGGCGGCGGATCATGGCACGTCTCCATCTGGCTCGGGACCGGACACATCGACAACATTGGTCAAAGGTTCCGAAAGCGGTTCCACCAACGGGTCCGGCACACCCGGAAAGGGAATTTCGTCGATCAGCCCGAATTGTTCCGGTTGCAGCGGCATCAGGCCAAGACGGTCGAAATTGATCTCGGCCAGATCGTTCAGCCGGTCGGGCCGGTTCAGATAGGCCCATTCGGCGCGCAACACCGCCAGCCGCGCGCGCGCCGCGCCGATGCGCGCCTCCAGCGCTTCGGCATCGGCGATGGCGGATTGGGTGGCATAGTTCTCGCGGTAGGCCCAGGCCCCAAGCCCCAGAACCGCCAGTGCCAGCATCAGTGACAGGAAGGTGCGCATGTCAACGTCTCCGCTCTGGGATTTGCGGCGCGCCAAGGGCTGCGGCATCGGGCCCGCGCGCAGGGGCATCGGTGCGGCGCGCGACGCGCAGCATGGCGGACCGCGCGCGCGGGTTCAGCGCCAGTTCCGCGGCATCCGCGCCAATGGCTTTTTTCGTGACGGGGGTCCAGGTGGGGGCTTCGGTGATGGTTGCGGGCGCATAGCGGTTGGCGTTGCCCGCCCCGCCCGCGCCCGCCTGAAAGAACCGCTTCACGATCCGGTCCTCGACCGAATGAAACGTCACCACGGCCAGCGCGCCGCCCGGTTTCAACGCGCGTTCCGCAGCCGCCAGCCCTGCAACCAACTCGCCATATTCATCATTCACCGCGATGCGGATGGCCTGAAAGCTGCGGGTGGCGGGATGGCTTTGCCCCGGTTTCGGGCGCGGCAGGCAGGCAGCAATGACGGCGGCCAATTCCAGCGTCCGCGTCAGGGGCCGCGCCGCGATGATCGCCCGCGCAATGCGTCGCGCCGCGCGTTCCTCGCCATAATGATACAGGATATCGGCCAGTTCCGCCTCGGACGCCGCATTGACCAGATCGGCAGCGGACGGGCCGGATTGGCTCATCCGCATGTCCAAGGGGCCATCCTTCATAAAGGAAAACCCGCGTTCGGCCTGATCCAGTTGCATCGACGACACGCCAAGGTCCAGCACCACGCCGTCCAGCGCGTCACCGTATCGGTCCAGTTGCGAAAACACGCCCTGCTGCATCACGAGGCGCGGCCCGAAATCAGCAGCCCAGCCCCGCGCCATGGCGAATGCCAGCGGGTCGCGGTCCACCGCGATGACGCGCGCCGCCCCCGCCGCCAGCAATCCGCGCGTATAGCCGCCCGCGCCGAACGTGCCATCCAGCCAATCGCCCGCAACCGGGGCCACCGCCGCCAGCAACGGGCGCAACAAGACGGGGATATGCGGGTCCACCACGCCGGACACATCCGTCATGGCCTAGTCCCCATACAGCATGGACAGGGGATCAAAATCATCCGGCTGATCCGCCAGGAATTTGCCGATCTCTGCGCCGGATTGGGCGGCAAAGGACTCGGCTGACCAAATTTCGAAATGATCGCCCATCGCGATCATCATCGCCTCTTCGACCAGCCCGATCTGTTCGCGGCGCTCCTTGGGCAACACGATGCGGCCATCGCGGTCCACCTCGGTTTCCCAGGAATGGCTCAGGATCAACAGGCTGGCGAGCTTGCGCTTTTTCGACCCGCGCGGCAGCGCCATGATATCGGCCTCGATTTCGGCCATGGCGCTGATGGTATAGGCGTGCAGGCAGCCCTTCAGATGCGGGCCATACAGCACCACCATGCGCGGCAACGGGTTTTCGGGGTGTTGGGGATCGCCGTCTTCCAGAACGCGACGCAGGTCGGCGGGGATCGACATGCGCCCCTTGCCGTCAACCTTCTGGCTGAACCTGCCTCTGAAGCTCAGGCCCATGGCCCTGCCCGTCCCTCTTCCCCCGCGGTGCGCAACCCGTGTTGTCCGGGCCCTGAAATGAGAAAACGGCGGATTGGAGCTGCTGCCACTGCCCAATCCGCCGCCCTCGTCCCGCTTGAGCGGGGGGGTCCAGCTACGCAGCCACCTGGGGGGATGTCTTGTGCGCGCCGGATCTCGTTGTTGGTTGAAAGCGGAGCCTGGTGAAACCTGCCTCGGGTCGTTGGGGTCTTGCTGCCCCGTATTGATCCGCTCTCATCTCGTGTGATCTGTATGACGTGGGAAATGATGGCGATCAACAGGAATTTTTGGGAAAAGATGGGAACATGCCTTAGATTTCAGGCAGTTTGCAGTGTCGAATCCAGAACATACCGGAAACAAAACGCTGCTTATTGTTTCGTTTCCAATGTAACCCACCAAATATAGCGGGCAAAAATTCTTCGCCGAAAGTTCCATGAAATCCCAGCAACAGGGCGGCGGAATCCGGTCAAACCGCCTGTCCGGGTCAGGATGGGCGAGAAAAATGGTTACAAGAGCGGTGAATAGGCACTGGACTCTGCCGAAACCCGGTTCGGGTCAAGGGGTGATTCGCAAAAAGCGCGGCAAATTCGGCGGGCTGTGGCCATGCGGACTCGGCGCGCCGCCCGCATTGCCCTATACAAGTGACAGGAAAGGCAGTAACGCCTCACCTTTCGCCCCGATTTCCAGACCCGGCGCGCGCCTCTATGAAAGCCCTGCTGATGACCACCGACCACGACACTGACACCGCCGCGCTGCCCACGGGCCTTCCCGACGGCCTGCCGCCCGCGCTTGAATCCGCGCTGATCGCCAAAGGCTATGCCAGCCTGACCCCGGTGCAGTTGGAAATGATGCGCCCTGATCTGGCCGGGATCGACATGATCGTGTCGGCGCGCACCGGGTCGGGCAAGACGGTTGGCTTTGGTCTGGCGCTGGCGACGCGGCTGTTGCCCGCGCTGACCACAGGCGGCGGGCCGAAGGCGCTGATCATCGCGCCCACGCGCGAATTGGCGATGCAGGTGCGGCGCGAGTTTGAATGGCTTTATGGCCCCGCAGGCGGCTATGTCGCGTCCTGTGTCGGCGGCATGGACATGCGGCGTGAGGTCTATGCGCTGGACAAGGGCGCGCAGATCGTTGTCGGCACGCCGGGGCGTCTGGTCGATCACCTGAAACGCGGGTCACTGAACCTGTCCAACCTCGAAGCCGTGGTGCTGGACGAGGCGGATGAAATGCTGGACCTGGGCTTTGCCGAAGATCTGGACACCATCCTTTCGGGTGCCCCCAAGGGCAAGCAGACGCTGATGTTTTCCGCCACCGTGCCGCGCGCGATCGAAAAACTGGCGGCGGGGCATCTGCGCGCGGGCTATCAGCGGGTTGCCGTGGCGGGCGATGCCGCGCAACACGCCGATATCGCCTATCGCATCGCGGCGGTCGGCAATGACGACGCCGAACGCGCCATCGTCAATATCCTGCGGTTCCACGAGGCCGACCGCGCCATCGTGTTCGCCAATACCCGCGCTGTGGTCGCCCGCATCGCGGCGCGCCTGACCAATCGCGGTTTCCGCGCCGTCACCATTTCCGGCGAACTCAGCCAGACCGAACGCACCCACGCGCTGCAAGCCATGCGCGACGGGCGCGCGCGGGTGATCGTGGCCACCGATGTGGCCGCGCGCGGTATCGACCTGCCGAACCTTGATCTGGTGATTCATGCCGAATTGCCCGGCAGCCCGGAATCGCTGAAGCACCGCTCGGGGCGCACAGGCCGCGCGGGCCGCAAGGGCACCTCGGTGATGATCGTGACGCCCCGCACCCGCGCAAAGGCCAGCCGCATCCTGCAATCCGCCGCCATCGCCGCTGAATGGGGCACCGCGCCATCCGCCGATGATGTGCGCGCCCGCGACGTGGACCGCCTGATGGCCGCGCCGGTCTGGGACGAGGTTCCCGAGGGCGATGATGCCGCCATGGCCGCGCGTCTGGCCTCTGAACGTGAGCCGCAGGCGCTCGCCGCCGCATTGGTGTCGTTCTGGCGCGAACGCCATTCCGCGCCCGAGGAAATCAGTACCGGCCCCGGTGCCGCGACCGAGGCCCGCACCCCGCGCGCGCCGTCGGAATTTGGCGCCTCAGTCTGGTTCCGCGTCTCCAAAGGCCGCCGCGACCGGGCCGAGGCGAAATGGCTGCTGCCGAAAATCTGTCAGGCGGGCGGGATCACCCGCACCGAGGTCGGCGCGATCCGCATCGGTGAAACCGCCAGCTTTGTGCAGATCGCCGAGGGCGCGGTGAAGAAATTCGTGGCCGAACTGGGCCGCGAGGGTCTGATCGAGGACGGGTTGTTCGCCACCCGGATCGAAGGCGCGCCCGATGCCGCCGAAATCGCCTATCAACCGGCGCACAAGGCCGGCAAACCGGCACGCGCCCCGCGCACCGACAGCGATGGCTATGCCCCCGGCGCGGAACGCCCCGCCTTGAATAAAGCTGCGGAACGCCCCGCACCGTATAAGGCAGCGGAACGCCCCGTTCCCTACAAAACGGCGGAACGCCCCGCGCCCGTCAAGGCCGCGACCGCTCGCACGGTTGACCGCATGGAACGCCCCGCCGATGCCGCCGCACCCGCGCCCAAGCCGAAAAAGAAAACCACCTATGATCCGGCGGCCCCCACGGTGACGGATGCCACCGCCAAGCCGAAACCCCGGCCAGCGGCGTCAACGCCTTACGGGGCCAAACCGGGCGCAAAGCCGGGGGCAAAACCCGCGTCCGCCGGATTCAAGTCGCACGGGACCGCCAAAGGCAAACCCGCCAAGGCGCAGGGGTTCAAATCTCATTCCGCTGCGGGGGCCGGGGCGGTGACCGCCAAGCCCGCGCATCGCAAGGGGCCAAAGCCGCCCAAGGCGTGAACCGTCAGGCGTGGCCGTCGCTAACCAACCGCCGCGCCAGCGCCGCATAGGCCTGCGCGGCGGGGCTGTTTCCGGCGGCAATCGGCGTGCCCGCATCGCCCGCCAGCCGGGTTTCCAGATCAATCGGCAGTGACGCGAGCAGGGGCAGGCCCCGCCGCGCGGCCTCGGCAGCGACGCCGCCATGGCCGAAAATCTGGCTCTCATGGCCGCAGTTCGGGCAATGGAAGGTAGACATGTTCTCGATCAGCCCCAGCACCGGGGTTTTCAGCGTGGCGAACATGTCCAGAGCCTTGCGCGCATCCATGAGCGCCACGTCCTGCGGCGTGGACACCACGATGGCGCCTTCCAGATCGGTGCGCTGGCACAGCGTCAGTTGCACATCGCCGGTGCCGGGGGGCAGATCGACGATCAGCACATCCAGATCGCCCCATTTCACCTGCCCCAGCATCTGCTGCAACGCCCCCATCAGCATCGGCCCGCGCCAGACCACCGCCTTGTCGGGGTCCAGCATCAGCCCGATCGACATCAGCGTGACGCCATGCGCCTGCAAGGGGATGATGGTCTTGCCATCCGCATGCGTGCCGGGGCGCGCGGTGGTGCCCATCATGCGCGGCTGCGACGGGCCGTAGATATCGGCATCGAGCAGCCCGACGCGGCGGCCCAGCCGTGCCAGCGCCACCGCCAGATTGGCCGACACCGTGGATTTGCCCACGCCGCCCTTGCCAGACCCCACGGCCAGGATGCGCGCCACACCCGGCGGGTTCAGCACACCGGGCGTCGCCGTGGGATGGCCGCCGATCTTCAGCGATGGTGCGGGCTTGGCGGGGCCATGCGCGGTCAGCGCCACCGTCACGCGGACGACACCGGGGATGGCGGCGACCGCCTGTTCGGCTGCACGGCGCAAGGGCTCCATCTGCTGCGCAATCGCGGGGCTGGGGGCTTCGATCACGAATCGCACCTGATCCCCTTCGATGGCAAGTGCCCGGATCATGTCGCGCGCCACCAGATCGCCGCCATCGGGCAGCATCAGCCGTCGCAAAGCGTTTTCGACCTGTTCGCGGGTGACAGCCATGAAATTATTCCTTTGTGCCCGGTTGCTGCGCGCAATGGTGCCTTTCCAGGCAGTGATTGCAAGGGTCGAGCCCGATTGACGCGTCTGGAATGCACGTCAAGGCAGATTTGCTGCAATTTTTCGGCATCTGCGTAACGTTTTGGCGAAAATATCCTTGCGTCACTTGCGCTTGCTGCATGGCAGCATTGCGGCGCGGGCTATTGTGCAGTTGCAGCAATTTGCTATCTTGATGGCAACGGGGAACACAGGCCCCAACAGAAAGAGACACACGATGACCTATGCAACCGATATCCGGCACGCCCGTTCGCCCTTTAGCGAGTGGAAGTCCGACATGATCGCACGGTGGACCCGTTACAGCCTTTACCGTGAAACGCTGCGCGAATTGTCGGCGCTGTCGGTACGCGATCTGGCCGATATCGGCCTGAACCGGTCACAGGTCAGGGCCAAGGCCTATGAGATCGCCTACGGCAAAGACGCATAACCAACCTGCCCGATAATGGGCGCAAGAATTGCCGGACGGGTCGATGACCCCAAGGCTACGGCTTCAGGCTCTCCTTTCCTCCTCCCTGGAGGGTCTGATCTTCGGCGGTGGCACCGCTCCTCCTCCCTGGGTGCCACCGCCACCTTTTCAACCCGGCTTTGCGGGGGCCTGCGGGCCATATCAAAGCGCGAGATTTCAGATTTGCCGGCCCGCTCCTCCTCCCAGGGTCCGGCGAATGGCGAAGGGTCCGTCCTCCTCCCCAGGGCCCGACGCGAAAAAGAAACGGCGGCGCCCCTCCTCCCTGGGTGCCGCCGTTTTCTTTTGCGGGGTACGGTGAACGCGGACAGTGTGTGCGGACAGGGCAGAGGGGGGCCAGCCCCCCGGCTTCGCCGCCCCCGGAGTATTTCCGGCAAAATGAAAGATGCGCGAAGGTGACGTCGCGCCTAGAACGGCACGTCGTCGGCGGCCATGACATAGCCTGCGACGACATTCTTCAGCCCGGACTTGTCGAACGCGATTTCCAGCTTGTCGCCTTCGATGGCGGTGATCCGGCCATAGCCGAATTTCTGGTGGAACACCCGTTCGCCCACCGTAAAGGCCGAGATGGCGGCAAGGTCGATCACGGTATTGCGCGCCTCGCGCGGTTGGCTGACGGGGCGCGCGGTATTGGTTTGCAGCCGCCGCCAGCCGGGCGAGTTATACACATCGGCGCGCAGGGCGCGATCTTCGATGCCCGCGCCAAAGGGGTTGGCGGCCTGTTGCGAGCCGTAAAGGCCGGGGGGCGTCAGCACCTCGACATGGTCATTTGGTAATTCGTCGATGAACCGCGAGGGCAGTTGCGATTGCCATTGACCAAAGACGCGGCGGTTGCCCGCGAAAGAGACCACGCAGACCTCTTCGGCGCGGGTGATGCCGACGTAAGCCAGGCGGCGTTCTTCCTCGAGGCCCTTCAGCCCGCTTTCATCCATCGACCGTTGCGAGGGGAACAGCCCGTCTTCCCAGCCCGGCAGGAACACGGCGGGAAATTCCAGCCCCTTGGCGGCGTGCAGCGTCATGATCGACACTTTCTCGCCCACCGCCTCGCTTTCATTGTCCATGATCAGCGCGACATGTTCCAGAAAGCCTTGCAGGTTTTCGAACGCGTTCAGCGCCTTGACCAGTTCCTTGAGGTTTTCCAGCCGCCCCGGCCCTTCGGGCGTCTTGTCGTTCTGCCACATCGCGGTATAGCCGGATTCGTCGAGGATGGTGCCTGCCAATTCCTCGGGGCCGGTTTCGCCTGTCTGCACGCGGGCGTTCCAGCGCGCGATGGCGTCGATCAGCGCGCGCAGTTCCGCCGCCCCCTTGCCGCCCAGCGCGCCCTCGGCCAGCGCGATGCGCGCCCCGTCGACCAGCGATGCGCCATGCGCACGGGCGATGCGCTGGATGGTTTGCTGCGCCTTGTCGCCTAGACCGCGCTTTGGCGTATTCACGATGCGTTCAAAGGCCAGATCATCGGCGGGTGACACCGCAAGGCGGAAATAGGCCATGGCGTCGCGGATCTCCAACCGTTCATAGAACCGTGGCCCGCCGATCACGCGGTAGGGCAGGCCGATGGTCAGGAACCGGTCCTCGAAGGCGCGCATCTGGTGGCTGGCGCGGACCAGAATGGCGATTTGGTCCAGACCAAAGGGGCGCTGGCCGCGCGTGCCACGCCCCATCGCCTCGATTTCCTCGCCGATCCAGCGCGCCTCTTCCTCGCCATCCCAATGGCCGATCAGGCGGACCATTGCGCCGTCCGTCGCCTCGGTCCACAGCGTCTTGCCCAGACGGCCCTTGTTGGCAGCGATCACACCTGACGCGGCGGCGAGGATATGCGGGGTCGACCGATAATTCTGTTCCAGCCGGATCACTTCGGCACCCGGAAAATCCGCCTCGAACTTCAGGATATTGCCGACCTCGGCCCCGCGCCAGCCATAGATCGACTGGTCATCGTCGCCCACGCAGCAGATGTTGTGATGCCCGCCCGCCAACAGGCGCAGCCACAGATACTGCGCCACGTTGGTGTCCTGATATTCATCCACCAGGATATAGCGCAGCCGCCGCCGCCAATCGGCCAGCACATCAGGATGCGCCTGAAAGATCGTCACCATATGCAGCAGCAAATCGCCGAAATCGCAGGCGTTCAGGTCGCGCAGGCGCTGCTGGTAGGCGGCATACAGCGCGGCCCCCTTGCGGTCGAACGCGTCCGCCTCGGAGGCCGGAACCCGGTCGGGCGTCAGGGCGCGGTTTTTCCAGCCGTCGATGAGGCCCGCCAGCATCCGGGCGGGCCAGCGTTTTTCGTCAATGTCGGCGGCGGCGATCTGCTGTTTCAAAAGGCGCAACTGGTCGTCGGTATCGAGGATGGTGAAGTTGGATTTCAGCCCCGCCAGTTCAGCATGGCGGCGCAACAGTTTCACGCAGATCGAATGGAAGGTGCCCAGCCACGGCATGCCTTCGACGGTTTCGCCCATCAGGCGGGCGATCCGCGTCTTCATCTCGCGCGCGGCCTTGTTGGTGAATGTGACGGCCAA
>CAMCVS010000020.1 GCA_945881965.1 Paracoccus haematequi
GCAACCCGGTCACATTCCTGCGAGACATCCAGACTGAACTGCAGAGACGGCCACGCGATGCTACGCTGCTTCCGACTGCCCTGCTTCGCGGATTGACCTTCAGCATGATCGAGGCACCGAAAGTAGCGCATCGGTTTGAAAGTGCGGACAGATTGCCGTTATTGCGCGCTCGTAAGGACGCAGATGCGTGGAAACATCTGCCCCCTAAGGATTTTCTAGTCCGGTTGATCGAGAGCTGGATCATGGCTCAACATGCGTATTGGGCAGTCGGGCGTGGGCTCGCCGACGCAAGAACGCGTGGAAAGCAGATCATGCGGCTCCGTATCGTCATGGACGAAGGAGGTTGGACCCTGACCCCTGGCACAACGACGACGGGAAACCCGCCGCAGCCTACGCCTGATCGCCTTGATACGGCATATAGCCTCATGGCTGAATGCCATCGATTTGTGGAGATCGGCCCCTAACCAAGTTCAACGTCAAGTCACTCGGCCAGAATTCTGAAATACGCGTCTAACCCCGGTGGCTTAAGTGTATCCTGATGCGCCTCGATGTAGAACTGCAAATACTTCAGATTCGAGCCAACACAGTGCCTCAGGAACTTTAGTGGTCCCATACCGAACCAGGAAGCGGATCGCCTTCTGGGTCATGCAGTTCATCCACCCCAGGGAACAAGCCGTTCGTTCCAGCGAATGACTGAGCGGCTTCGATTCCGGTTTGCCGATCAATTTCAGCAAGACGACGGCCAACCCAAGTTATCATACGAGCAAGATCGCTTTCCTCTGTGGAATTGATCTCATGCGGCAAGCTTGCCAGCCAATCTCGAATATCTCGGGCCTCACGCCGCAGGTCTATAATGTGCCTCAGATGTGCAAGGCGTTTCTCTTCCCGATCTTTTCGGGCTTGGGCCAGTTTTCGTCGGCGCTGCAGTTCTTGCCATTTCCGTTCGCGATCTTTACGTTCTTCACGGCGCACGCGGATGAATTCGAGGACCAGTTCGATCCCGGCGACGATGTCCGGCACCAGGCGCTCGATCCGCTGAATCTTTCCGTCACCCCAAGTCTTCCGGAGACCGTCTGCCCAAACATCTATCGCGAAGACCAGTTCGCCAGTCCACTCGGTGACATACTCCGGCCACGGAGGGCTGTACCCAAAAGGCGAACTGTCCCAGTCGTTTCGCCGCCATGATCGCGCCTGCTTTTCTTTGCGCCGTTCTTCCCGGGCAATTTCTTCGGGCGATGGAATATACTTCACCCGCTTCGTCCGCTCGAGCAGAGTGAAGTTCACAGCGTCCGTGCCGCGCTTCAGGGACATTTTGTCCCCCTCAGGTATCAGTTTAAGGCCACTCCCTTCGAGACCTCGGGCCAGCCCATCGAGGATGACGACCGCTCGCTCGGTGCACGTTGAACTGACGATGACGCCGCAGTGCCCGGGACCGGTGGCGCTGACCACGCCATCGCTGTCCGGCTTTTTTGTGCGAAGTGCTTTTGCGGTCTTTGCGACGGTTGGATGGGGGATTGTGACCACAGACAGGGGAACGTCGGAAGCTGCCTTTTCCGATCGTCCGCGGCCTTGACGCTCGGCTTTACGCTTCGTGGCAAGTTCGGCGATGCTGTCGGGGAGCGATGAAATCGCACCGCGAACAATGACCTGATCAAGGCTGCGATCCTTCCATTCAAGGAAGGGTGGCACCTTCGGTCGTTCTCCGGCAGCCACCTTCGCCCAATAGCCTCGCGGCGGCACGGGAATGCGGTGGCGACCGCAGACCTTGGCCAGACCTCGGTCGGAAATGCCAAACTCAATGGCCAGCGTCGACATCGGCTTGCTCCAAACAAGATCATACAGATCACGCCGGGTAATTGTTCGCGGTTGCTGCATATGCTGGTCCACCCCAGAGAGGCGTCCGAGAAGATCAGCCCGCCAAGCCAAATTCAAGATCGGTACAGAATCGGGACGCCGATTACTGAACGATAACGGTGGCTTATGAAGGCAGACCAGAATACGCAATCATGTGGTGCTCAATCCTTTCGATACTGTTCTCCGGCAGCACTCAGCGCGGCGCGCTCGAACGCTTCCACGTCTTCAATCCTGTAGATCACACGACCGCCGATTTTTAGGAACCGAGGCCCGTCCCCAATCCAGCGCCACCGTTCCAGCGTCCTCGGGCTGATTTTCCAGCGTGCTACCAGCTCTGTCTGGTTCAAACAAGTTTCACGCATCTTCGACTCCTTTCGCGCGCCCCCACATGGGCGCAGGGGAACGAAGGCGTCAGAGAAAATGATATGCAAGTCAGATAGTTACCAGTCACCTTGTCGGTTCTGCCTGTTCGGCCGGGCTCAGAGAAGGTTCGACCGCAGTCCCGTTCCCTCCGCCATTTTGCCATGTAACCCACTGGTAAACATAGATTTTCCCGAAACCTGAAAGCCCGAAATCTCCAACTGGTACAGTTCGCTGGTACAGTCGAGGTTTGCAGGGTGGGCGGAACTCCAAGGTCGGTGCGGCGCGGCGGGGTGTTTTACTTCCGCATGGCGGTGCCTAAGGACTTGGTCGAGGTGGTCGGGCTCGGCGAGGTCAAGACCACGCTGAACACCACCGACAGGGCAAAGGCGACCCCGCTTTGCCGCAAAATCAGTAATGACATGGACCTGTTTTTCGCCAATAAATTGAGCATGACCAATGCATTGCTCCACCAGATTGATCAGCGCATCCGCGACATCTTTCAGGACGCCCTGAACGAGGGGCACAGCTTTCGCCAAGTCTATGACCACCGCGACGGCGCACATGCAACTGTTCTTCGCGGTAGATGAGGAACAGGCGCTTATGGTTCACCGCATGACCCTCGCGCCGCAGGAATACATGCAGCCGACGATAACCGAACCGGCGTCGGGCCTTGGCCAAGTCTTTCAGCCGCTCGCGCAGCACAGGGTCGTCCTGCCGGATCGCCGCATAGCGCATGGTCATCCGGCAACAGCCGATCACCCGGCACGCCCGCCGTTCGCTTATCTCGTGACTTGCCACCAGATGCGCGACCGCTTGCAGCTTGGCGGCGGGCGCTACCACTTTTTTCCCAGAAGGTTTTTCAGCGCGGCATTGTCGAGCATGGCATCGGCAAGAAGCCATTTCAGGCGCGCGTTCTCGTCTTCGAGGCCCTTTAGCCGCTTGGCCTCGCTGACATCCATGCCGCCATACTTGGCTTTCCACTTGTAAACTGTCGCATCGCTGACTCCGTGCTTGCGTCACAGATCGGCCAAGGAAACCCCGGCCTCGTGCTCCTTCAAAATGCCAATGATCTGGTCTGCGGTAAACCTGCTGCGCTACATCTCTGGTCCTTTCGGTTGGGCCAGAGTCTACCTCAAACTAGATTAGGAGCAGGGGGCAACATCGAGTGGAGATTGGATTTTCGCTTCACGCCGCTTCAGCGTCTGCCCGCAAACAACCGACGTCCCCGTAAAATGACTTTCGATGCCCCGCAGTCAGTCCTTACGCGACAAAGCCCTCGCGTTTGAGAAGATGTCGAAACGAACTCATTACGTCGTATCAGAATAAATCTGCAAATGTCAGAAAAGTGATGCCGTGCTGTTAGAACGTGCGAGACGCATTTATCCGCCACTGTCCAACTTTCAAAAAATTTCGATGTCGGCATGCGTTAACGCAAGATTAACGCCAAGGGTCGACACATGGATCCGTGCGTTCGGGCCTAGACCGTCGGCGTCGAAATATAGCCGTCCAGCGTCAGCTTCATAGATGATCCGGATCGATGCGTGCCACGGCAATCCGGTAAAGTTGGATGCAAAGGCTGCGGCATCCAGAACACCTGATTCAAGCCCTCCGAATACCGCATGGTCCAGCCAAATCCGGTCCTCACCCGGAGTGAAATCGGTGATCCGATCGACCTGACCCGCACCCAGCGCAGTATCGAACACGAAAACATCCGCGCCGGCGCCACCTTCGAGCGTGTCGGCGCCGACCCCGCCCCGCAGAATGTTGTCGCCTGCATTTCCGACCAGCTTGTTCTTGCGGGCATTTCCGGTCGCGATGATGTCAGATTTACCAGTCAGTACCAGATTCTCGACAAACGCAGCCCCTGGGCTGTCCAGACTGAAACTGACGCCTGAAAGTACGCGGTCAGTCCCGCCAGCGTCACTACCATCAGAATTTGTTTCGATCACCTGATCATTCACGTTATCAACACGATAGGTGTCATTGCCCGCACCGCCCGCCATGATATCCGCGCCGCGATTGCCATTCAGGAGGTTGTTGTCGCCGTTGCCGACCAGCGTGTCATGGCCCAATCCGCCAATGACATTCTCAATGCCTGTGATGATATCACCCATGGCATCACCACCTTGGCCTGTCCCGGCCGCCAGATCGACATGCACCGCAATGCGGGTATTGCCATAGCTGATAAAGTCACGGCCATCACCGCCGTCGAGCGTATCGGCCCCGGCCGCACCCTGAAGTGTGTCATTGCCGTTGCCACCAAACAGCGCATTCGCGCGATTATCTCCGACAAATTCGTCTCGACCGGAACCGCCAAGCACATTCTCGAACCCAGAGATACGATCATGCATCGCCATTCCGCCTGATAGCTGTCCGTTTGCCAGCGAAACGAATATTCCCGTCGTGTCCCGGCCATAGTCCAGCAGGTCCCGCCCGGCACCGCCCGAAAGATCGTCCCGGCCGACCCCGGCGACTATCGTGTCATCGCCGGTTTCGCCCAAGAGCCGCCCCCCCGAAGGTGCGGCGACAAGGCGATCTCCAGCCGCCCCGCCGATGACCGTCGTGAATGCGCTGGCCAGCGTTACTTCGACCCCGCCGATCCGTCCCGTTCCTGCACCAAAATCCAGATCGAGTGAAAGATCTGTTGCGGCGGCATTGAAGCGCGCCGCGTCAAAGCCGTCCTGCCCCAGTTCGCGCCGCGCGGCTTCGGCGGCAGCGAGATCTGCGAAGGCCGAGGTAATGATCACGTCCCCCGGAGACTGTGCAGCCCCGCCATGGAATGTCAGGGTTGCATCATAGATCACGAAACTGGATGGCGCACTGGGGTGCCGAAGCTCGACACGCCACGTCCCGGCAATATCTTCGCCCCGCAGCGCCGCCGTTGAAAAGACAAAGTTCAGAAAAGTGCCGCTGCCCGCTGCGTTCAAATTGGGTGCAATTGTGCTTCGGGTTCCAGCCGGAGAAACGATGTCGATCGCAAGTGTCCGCAGCGCCGTATCGCTGAGCGTCAGACCGAGTTCCACCCATTCGATCCGCAATCTGTCCGGTGGCGCAGCGACATCCGCAGCCATCGACTGAAAAAGCCTGTTCGCGGTCAAGGCAGCGCCAAGGCTGACTGCGATCGAGGTTTCGTTCACTGCGCTGGATGTAACCGACCAGTGGCGAGCGAGGCGCACAGCCGCGGCGGCATCCAACACGCCGAACCCAATGTCACGGTCAAAGACCAGACCCCCGCCATTAACCCCTTGCCCAGCGTTGGCAAACGCCCCGCCTTGCAGGGTCGGGCGGGCTGTCACGGCTAAAATTTCCTGCACATCGCGGTATCCCAGCGCGGGATTGACCTCCAGCATCAGGGCCGTGGCGCTGCTGACCAGAGGCGTGGCGAAACTTGTCCCGGACACGATAGCGGCGCCGCTGGCCCCAGCCGTCAGCCCGTCCGCCGTGATCAGCCCTTGCCCCGGCGCTGCCAGAAGCAGGTTGGCCCCCGGGCTGGAAAAGGTCGCAACGGCACCGCTGGCGTCCAGCGCAGCGACCGCGATGGTGTGTCGGCTGTTCGTGAAATTGTGAAAGTTTGAATCGTCCCCGATGTTCTGTCCATCGCGGAGCAAGCGCCCGTTGCCGCCCGCCACGACCAGAACAGTGCCAAGTCCCTCCCGCCCGGTTTCCACGATCTGGGACAGAGCATTGGCAACTGGTTGCAACGACAAGGTTTTGAAGTTGTCGGCGAAAGCCCGCGAGAATCCCCAGCTGTTGTTGGACACGTCAAATGCGGATTGGGCTGTCAACAAGGTCGCAACCTCTGACACAAGTAGGGGACCGGACAAGTCCATGTAGGTGGCGACAAGTCGGGCATCGGGCGCGCCGCCCATTCCCGCTATGGAGTTGTCGATAGCGCCGCTGATCAGGCCGGCAACCTGCGTTCCGTGGGCACTGGTCAAATTCCGGCCGACAGCGTCTGCGTTCAGCTCTAGTTCGGCCGCCAGTATGGCAAAGTAATCATGATCGTAGCTGTCCTTGAGGTCGAGATGAGCGCTGTTGACCCCGCTGTCGAGGATGCCGATCAGGATGCCTCGCCCCGTGGCCTCAGTCCATGCTGTAGCGAGACCGGTTCCTGCGGCATGATCGCTGGCAAGCCACCAATGCCCCGACGGACCTAAAGGAGCCGTTGCGGGCAAGTTCATCCAGTTCAGTATGATTTTTGTGCTGTCCTGACCCTGATGCGGCAAATCCATCATGCTTCCCCTGTGGCGGCGGGTCGCAGGTTGCCACCAGCTGACCAATTGGTCGGCACGCTTGGGGGCCCGCGTCAGCGCAGGGGTAGCATTTCAGGCTGAACGGGAAGTTTATTCTGACATCAAAGACGATGGCTAACTATTTACAAAATATGTAATTTTTGATTTAGATGAGGGCGCGGAGCCAAAACGAACGGGGCCAGCCCTGATGGGCTGGCCCCGAATACTGGTATGGGTCGGATTCTGTTCGCCCAGGGCAGGATCAGAAGATGAAGACGTCGTCCTGCGTCAGGGCGGCAAGGTTGGTGAGAACGGCAATCTGCACAGCAGCCCCCGCATCCGCGCCGTCGGCATCGTACCACAAGGCACCGGTATTGGTGTTGTAGATCACCCGATGCTGTGCTTCCATTGCCAGCCCCCCCGCATTGGCCGCAAAGGCCGCTGCATCCAGAGGTCCTGCGGTCAGGCCCGCAAAGACGGCCCCATCAAGTCCGATTTGATCGACGCCCACTGCGAAATCGGTGATCTGATCGATGTTCCCGACCCCTGGCGTCGTATCGAAAATGAATGTGTCCGCGCCCGCAGCACCCGTCATCGTATCATTTCCCAAACCGCCGTTCAGGATGTTGGCGGCCGAGTTCCCGCGCAGCACGTTGCTCTGTGTGCTGCCGGTTGCATTGATTGCAGCCGAGCCAGTCAGGATCAATTCTTCGACAAATTCGGCCTCAGGACTGTTCAGGCTGTAACTGACGCTTGACTGCACCCGGTCGATCCCACCGTCAGCAATCTCGATGACGACATCATTGACGTCATCAACCCTGTAGTTGTCATTGCCAGCGCGACCTTCCATCACATCAGCCCCGCGACCGCCGGTCAGGATGTTATCATTCGCGTCACCGATCAACGTGTCATTGCCCGAGCCACCGGTCACGTCCTCGAAGCCGGTGATGACATCGCCTTCTGCATCGCCGCCGTGCCCGGTTCCTGCCTCCAGATCGATCCGCATCGCGACACTGACGGTCCGATAGTCCAGCGTATCCCGGCCTCCGCCGCCATTCAGCGTATCTGCGCCAGTCCCGCCCACGACGGTGTCGTTGCCAGCGCCGCCGAAAATCATGTCGTCGCCAGCAAGCCCGCGGATAACGTCATTTCCAGCCGCACCATCCAGAACGTCATCGTTGGCGGTTCCGGACAAAGATTCATTGATCCCCGGCGTGACCGTCAACGCGACGTTCAAGGCGACAGTGTTGCTGCCATCCGAAACTTCGAATGACGCGGTGTGGTCACCAGCTTGTGGCGGCGCCAGATAGGTCAGCGCCTGCAGTTCGGCCTCGGTCAGACTTTGGCCAATCGCCACCGCGTTCGCGCCAAGGAAGAAACGTCCTCCAGACAATGATTGCAGTGTGTAGGTCAGGGTGTCTCCTTCAGGATCGACCACAACAGGCTCGGGGGTCAGCACCGCGCGGCGAGTCCCTGCCTGAATCGGACCCGGCGTCCAGACGGCGAGGCCCAGACCACCGCCCGGAGGCAGGTTGCTGTTGGTCACCGCGAAAGTCACGTCACGGGTTACGGAAAGGCCGCCAGCGTCCGTGGCCGTGACTGCAATCGTCAATGCGCTGGCCTCTTCGCTTGCGACTGTCTCGCCATCCTTCAACTTGAGCACAAATGTTCCCGAGCCGCCCGGAAACTCTACAACCTCGAATTTTCCGTTGTCGGTTGCGAAAGTGAAGTCCATGTCGCCGGTATCCGGATCGGTGACCGCGACGGTGGTCACGATGGCACCGTCGGTGTCGTCCGGCAGACCTGCCGTCACATCGCCGAACAAGATGTCAGTCGGTGCCTCGTTCACATCACTGACGTTGATCGTTGCCGATTGCAGCGCCACGCGCCCTTGGCTGTCGGTAACCTGAACCTGAACAGCAAAGCTCGACTGCGTGGTCTCGAAATCGAGGTTTCCGGCTAGCCGGATTTCGGCTGTGGCGTCACCTGTCTTTACGATCTCTAACGGCGCGGTCATCGGGTCGCCAAGGCTGTCAAGCAAGGCAAAGTCCAGACTGTCGCCGATCGCGATGTTCACATCCGACGTCGTGATCACAGCAACTACGGTTCCCGCAGCGCTGTTTTCGTCGACAGTCAGAGTGGCGGGATCGTTGTCCTCATCCGGGGCCGCTTCGGCGATGCCGAGGATTGCCGGATCACTGCCCACGATCAGGTCGGCATTGCCGGTGACGTCAAACAGTGTGCCGTTGAAGCTGAAGATTTCGACACCGGTCACGCTGTCAACTGTTCCCGCGCGGGTAAGCGTATAGGTGCCGCCCGTGCGGATGATGTCATAGAGGTTCAGATCGCCGTCGAATATCGCTGTATCCGTGCCTGTTCCGCCGCTTAGCGTGTCATTGCCCGCACCGCCGGTCAGCGTGTCATTGCCGCTTCCGCCCGTCAGGTTGTCATGGCCCGCCCCGCCGTCCAGTGCGGCCCCGATTGCGCCCGCCACAAGAACGTCGTTGCCGGCGCCGCCCGTGGCGGCCTCGATTCTGATCAACTGGTCATTGCCGATCTCGGCCCCGAATGCCACGCCCAGTACAAGGTTGACGAATACCGGTCCGGTCGTGGCGCTGTAGTCGGCGGTGTCGTGATCCGCGCCGCCGTCCAGTGTATCATCGCCCATGCCACCCGACAGTGTATCGTCGCCCGCACCGCCTTCCAGCACGTTGGCCAGCGCATCACCCGTCAAGACGTCGGCAAAGCCCGTCCCGACGACATGCTCGACCCCGCTCAGGGTCAGGTTGCCGGCCGTGCCTGCCGCCAGATCGACCGTGGCGCCGGCCGCCAGTTTCGACAGATCCAGCGTGTCGATGCCGTCGCCGCCATCGAAGCTGCCGCCACCCGCGCCAGGGACAAAGGTGTCCGCGCCAAGTCCACCACTGAAGGAAATCGCACCGCTACCTTCGACCTGCACCACATCTGCGACCGCAGTTCCGTCGATCTGGCCCGTTCCTGTGACGTCAAGCAGCCCGTTACCCGGCCCTGTCGCGCCCGGAGCCATAAAGGTTTCGGCCCGCCCGATCTGCACATTGCCTGCCAGCACGAAATTGCCGGTCACATCCAGATCGGCAAAGCTGACCGGCCCGTTCGGATGCCCGCCATGCAGGTCACGCACGAGGATCGCATGGGTCACGGCCGTCACCAGGTTGTTCGTGACCGAGACCCCCATCGTGACGCCGGGGGCAACCGGCGGGGTGCTGCCCGCGTTGAACACGATGCCTTCGACCACATCCGCGAGGGTGTTGAAGGCGACCGTGACACCGGTCATGTCGCGCTGGCTCAGGCCGACGATCCCCCGGAAGGCACCGCTGACCGCGTTGCTGGACAGGTCAAGATTCTCGACCGACTGATCCGACATCGAAATCTGGATTGCCCAGGGCGACGCGGTCGAGGCGGTGCTGTCCACCGGCCCGGTCAGGCCCATGTCCACCGTGTTGGCCGTCACCGTCGCATCGCGTACACCGTCCAGATTGATCCCGCGCCGTCCGGTAGAGGTCGCAAGATCATGGTCGATCACGTTGCCGGTCAGCGTCAGGCCGGTCACGTTGAACAGCACCATACCGGTCAGGGCATTGCCCGTGATCGCGCTGATCTTGTTGTCGGTGATGACCCAGTTCTCGCTGCCCAGACCGCCGCCCGACCCCAGACCCAGACGGATTGCGCTGTCGGTCGTGTTCTCGATCAGGTTGTTGCGGATGGTCAGGTCGTCATAGGCCAGCGCGCCCGACTGGCCGCGAATGGCCGAGGCCCCGCCGTCGAAATGCAGCCCGTCGATGGTGATGCCATCCGCCGCGATGGTGATGTTGCCGGTCAGGGTGGATTCCGCGCCGCGCGCGTCGTCGCCCGCGATGCCGGCATTGGCGCCAAGAATGTTCAGCGACTTGTCCACCGTCAGGTTTCCGGTGAAATCGCCCGCACCGATGATGATGGTATCGCCTGCCTTGGCCGCGTTGATCGCCGTCTGGATCGACATGCCGTCCAGCACGACAAAGGTTTCCGGGCCGGTCTCCTCGCCAGTACGGATGATCTCCAACCCGGTGAACTGGCCTGCAGCGGCAAGGATTTCGCCCGCCATGGTGCCCATCGCCAACACCATCGTGTCGGTGCCGTCGCCGCCTTCGACCGTGTCGCTGGCATCCGCGATGATCTGGTCATCGCCCATGCCGCCTTCCAGATCATCGGCCCCGTCGCCGCCATCCAGCGTGTCGGCTCCGGCACCGCCGGTCAGGGTATCCGCGCCCAGACCGCCCGACAGCAGGTTGTTGCCGTCATTGCCGGTGATGACGTTATCGCCATCGTTGCCGGTGCCGGTCTGGTTGTTGTTGGCACCGCCGATCGCAGTTCCATTGAACAGCGCCAGATCATCTGCACCTTCTGGCAGGGTCGTGTCGCGGCCATCTGAGAAGCTGATGGAGCCGCTGACCGCGTTGGACGACAGGTCATTGCCCGGCGCGGCGGGCTGATCGACCAGGACCAGTTGCAGGTCGCCGGTGATCGTGTTGCCGGTGATTGCCGTATAGTCCGAGGTCTGCACCTTGACGAGGCCAGTCAGCGTGCTGTTGGTCAGGGTCACATCCGCGATCTGTGCTGGGAAGGCTTCGTGGAAGATGTCCACCACGATCTGACCGTTGCCGGTAAAGCCCGCGCCTTTTGCACCCGTGATCCCGTCCAGCACCAGCCCGTCCAGCGATGCGCCGGGTTTTACCCCGACAGACAGCAGCGGGTTGAAGGCGGCAAGGGTCTGCGCCTGATCAAAGCCCGACAACGCGATGTCGGTCAGCGAGATATCCGCGAACGCCCCGTTCTTGAGGTTCAGGCTGATGCCACGGATAGTCTGGTTGGAGCCCGCGCCGGTCGCTATCACAGTGATATCAGACAGCGCGGCATCCGACAGTTTCTCGGCATAGATGCCAAAGCCTCTGAAGCCGTCTCCACTGAGGTTGGTCTGACCGGTGAAGGTCAGCCCCGAGAAGGTGCCCGTGACCGTATCGCCGCTGCCCGCCGTGTCATTCGCGAAATAGAAGCCATACTGGCCGCCAGTGAACGTGCTGTCCGCGACGTGCAGATTGGTGACTTCCGCCTGATCTGAGACCCGCAGGCCGATCTGTCCACCTGCCAGACTGAAGGTCGAGCCAGTGATACGGATGTCTTCAGCCGCACCGACAAAGTTGATGTCGATGGCGCTGCTAAAGCCGGTCAGACCTTCGACAAGGATACCGGACAAGGTCAGGAAATCATGCGCGCCGATGTCGATAGCGTCGCCAGAGGCATTGGTGACCTTTACGTCCTGCAACACCACGCGGTTGTCGCTATCCGTGCCACCTGCGGCGATATCGACACCGCCAGTGATGACCGTCATGTCGCCTGTGCCTATCAGCGCCAGCTGCTTGGTGATCGTCACAGTTTCGGCAAATGTGCCGGAGCCGATGATGATCGTGTCGCCCATGCCGGCCGCGTCGATGGCCGTCTGGATCGACATGCCGGCAAAAACCACAAAAGTCGCGCCGCTGCCGGGTTCGCCAATGCGGATGATCTCTGTACCAGCGAAGATGCTTTGCATCGCCTGTACTTCGGCCAGTTCGGTGCCTGCCGCAAAGATTGCGGTATCTGCTCCGGCGCCGCCGTCGATCTGGGTATCCGCGGTATCGACCTGCATCAGGTCATCGCCGTCACCGCCCATGATCTGGTCCGCACCCGCGCCGCCGTCCAGCGTATCGGCACCTTCGCCACCATCAAGGCTGTCCATGCCCGCGCCGCCTGACAGGTTATCGGCCCCGCCTGCGCCTTGCAGGCTATTGGCCCCGTCATTGCCAGTGATCGTGTTGGCGTCTGCATTGCCGGTCACATCGGCATCTTCTGCGCCCAGCAAGGTCAGGTCTGCGACCCCGGTACCCAATTCCAGCGTCAGGCCGGACGACCGCAGATCGATGGACAGGTCATCGGTCACCAGCATCTCGGTCGCGGGTGAACCATCGGTCTGCACGATCAGCGTATCACCCGGGTTAGCCCAGGACGACCCGTTGCCTGCCGTCAACGCCAGCACAAAGGCGTTGGTGGTGCTGGTTTCAACCTGTGACGGCACGCCAGCGTCATCCACCGCATAGGCGTAAGTGGTGATCGCGTTGTCAGCGATGAAATCCATCACGAATTGCGCCGTGGGCAGCCGCGCCGGGTCATCGTCGCGCACGAACAGCACGCGGTCGGTGGTATAGTCGAGGGCAAAGCTGTTGCCGGTTGCCACCAGCGGCCCCACCGATTGCGCCCGCCACACGATAGCATCGTCGCGCCCGGTGATGATAACACCCCAGTTGTATGCGTCGGTTGACCCAGAGTTGCGGACAAAAGCGTTGTTGGTCAGCAACAGGCTGGTCGTCGCATGGCCAAAGCCCGCGCCATTCGTCAGCACGAAATCGCCGCGCAGGATGTTGTTGGCGATGGTGAAGGATTGAATGTCGGACACGAACCCCGGATCAGCCGTGGCAATGTCGTCATTGATATAGATGGTTGACCCAACGTCGCCCGTCACGCTGCCCACGACGCTGTGGGTGAGGGTAAAGTTGTCTTCGACAATCTCGAACACCTTGTTAGCTTCGTCACCCGGGGCGGCACCGATGAATGTCAGGCCCGTGATGGTGACATCCGGCGCGGTGACGAAGAAACTGGTGCCCCAGTTCGATTCCACTGCCGCCGTGACCGTGGCCGCCACATCATCCGCGTCCGTGATCATCGCGCCGGTCGCGTCGATACCCGCGATGGTGACGCTCTTGTTCACCAGAAGTCCCAACGCGTTGTAGCCGCTGTTGGTGTTGTTCGCCGGATTGTAGTTTGCCGAGGTGGTATAGTTGCCAGGTGCCACAAGAATGGTGTCGCCGTCGCTGGCGGCATCAATGGCGGCCTGGATCGACATGCCGTTCAGCACCACAAAGGTGGTGGTGCCAGTCTCACCGATGCGGATCACCTCGATCCCGGTCATGGCCGCCGCGTTGGCCAGCACATCGGCCAGCGCCGTGCCAGTGGCAAACACCGCCGTATCGCTATCCGCGCCGCCGTCGATCACCACATCGGTGGTATCGACGAACAGCAGGTCATTGCCGGCGCCACCATAAAGCGCGTCTGTGCCCGCGCCGCCGTCCAGCGTATCGGCCCCGCCATTCCCGACGAGACCATCAGCGCCCGCCGTGCCAGTGACCATGTCATTCCCGGCCCCGGCCAGGAACACCATCGCCTCGGTCATCCCGGTCCCTGTCGCGGCATTGCCGGTCGCGGCCAGATCAAAGACGATGTTTCCAGTCAGGTTCTGCAGGTTGAAATCGGTACCGACATTGTCAAAGTCGTTGTTGGCGATGCCGGTGAAGGTGCCCGATGCCGGATTGCCGATCGAAATCCCCGACCCGGAATTCAGGAACGTGTTGCCCGAGATATCGGTGGTCGCGTCGCTGAAACCTTCCTGATTGATGGCCGTGCGCGCGTTTTCGATGGTATTGCCGGTAATCGTCAGGTCTGCGCCGTTGACATTCGACCAGATGCCACGTCCCCAGGCGGCCGTGGTAAACTGGTCGCCAGGGGAGAAACTCGGCCCCCCGTGAATGTAGTTGTCAGTGATGGTCAACGATCCGCTGGTCAGAGCCGTGGTGTAGATTGCCAGATCGTTGATGCCGTTCGCGCCGCCGATGACAGTGCTTTCAAAGACCGAATTGGTGATCGTGTGACCTTCGGTGGTGAAGAACAGCGTCACCACCTGCGTGCTACGCCCTGCTGTCGGTGTGTCGTTCAGAAACTTGAGACCATCCAGCATTACAGCATCGAGTGCGCTGACCGTCACGGTGCCGTCGATCACGGCCTCTGGCCCACGCGCGCCGTCGGTTCCGCCCAGCCCCTCGTTCGGGCCGATGATGGTGACGGATTTGGCGATGGTCAGGTTCTCGGTATAGGTGCCGGGGGCGACAACGATGGTATCACCCGGGCTGGCGGCGTTGATCGCGGCCTGAATGGACATGCCGTTTTCGACCACAAAGCGCGCGCCGTGGGCCGTCGTCTCCAGCACCAGATCGGCGGGGCCGCTGACGGTCGAAGCCGTGTTGGTGACGCCGGGGGCGGGAGTGTTCAGGCCAAGGGCAAAGGCGACCGCGTCTGCCTCGCTGGTGAAGACAAAGGTGAATTCGGCCCCGTTGCTGCGATGGTCGGGGTTCTTGACCAGCCAGGCCTCGGTCGCGCCGGTCACGCCCGACAGGTCGATGTCGGTCGCGGGCACGCCGCCGGTTTCCTGCACATAAAGACCGTTCGCTTCGCCCAGGTTCAACTCACCCGTGAAGGTGATGTTGTCCATGCCATCGGTCCAGGCCGCGACATTGGTGTTCGGGAACAGACCGATACCGCCCCACTGGTTGCCTAGGGTGGTGATGTCGGTAAAGGTCAGGTTGCTGGACGCAGTCACGCCGATGCCGACACCAGCCGTGTTGTTGCCGTCCAGCGTGATATTGGTGAAAGTCGAACCCTCGACCCGGTTCAGGTCCAGCTCCGACCGCCCTGCGCCGGTGATCGTGACGTTTTCCAGATTGAACCCGGTCGTGACCGAGGCCGCGTCGTTGGAGTTATCGCCCTCGACCTTGATACCATAGGTCGTGGCGGCGGCGGCGTTCACCGACAGGTCAGCGATGCGCACATCATCCGCTGTGACCAGCAAGCCCCAGGCGGTGGCCGCCGTTTGCAGCGTGGTCATCGCCTCGCCCGCGCCGGTGATGGTGACGGATTTGTTGACGGACAGTTGCGCCGGAAGCACATGATTGCCCGCGCTGAGGATGATCTGGTCGCCAAGGCCAGCCGCGTCGATGGCGGACTGGATCGACATGCCTGCGAACACCACAAAGGTGGCGGACTCGCCCGGTTCGCCGATGCGGATCACTTCGGTCGCGGCAAATACCGCCTGCATGGCCAGCACATCCTCGACTGCGGTGCCTGCAGCAAAGACGACGGTGTCGAAATTGTCGCCGCCGTCGATCAGGGTATCGTCTGTGTCTGCCAGCAGCACGTCGTCGCCACCGCGCCCGCGAAGCACGTCTGCGCCCGCGCCACCTTCCAGCGTGTCAGCGCCCGTGCTGCCGCCAAGATCGTCGGCGCCATCGGTGCCGATCACAGAAATCGGGTTGTCCGGCGTGGAGATGGACAGATTGAAGGTGTTGTTGGTGAACGTGTTGCTGGTTTGGTCCGGTGCGGTGCCGTCTCCGGCGCTCAGGATCCCAAAGGTGAAACCAGAAATGGTGTTGCCGGTGATCACGGCCTCGTTCAGGTCGTTGGAACTGGATACGCCAGCCGCCGACAGCACGCCGGACAGGATGACCGGGTTAATCGGGCCGGTCAGGGTGTTGCCGCTGATCGTCACGTCGGCGGAATTGAACGAGAGGATGCCGGACGAGGACGCCGCAGAGTTGTCCGGCGTCTTGATATAGCCGACTTCGGACACGGTATTGCCGGTCACGCTGCCAGAGGGGCCGAAGATCGTGATGCCGTTCTGCGCCGTGGTCGGGGTTGCGCCATTGCCGGTGATGTCGTTGCCGGTCACCGTCACAGTCAGGTTGGTGCCGCGCAGGTCGATGCCGGTTTTCTGGAAATCGGTGATGGTGCTGTTGCTGACAGTCAGCGAGCGCGCAAACCCATCGGCATTGTTTGAAAAGATCGCACGACCCAGCTGCGCACCCGACACGTTTCCGTTGCCGTCCAGCCCGCTGCGTATCCGCGTCACGGTCACATCATCAACCGTCCCGCCCGCATTGATGAAGGCGATGCCGTGGAATTCGGCACCCGCCACGTCGATATCGCTGCCGCGGCCTTCGCCGTCGATCTGGATGTTCTGGATGGTGGCGTTGGCCCCACCCGTCACCATGATGATCGCGGCCCGGTTGCCTTGGAAATTCCCGGCATCCAGCAAACCTGCCCCACCCGTCAGGACCGTCGCATCACCCGCGCCGGTCAAGGTGATGTCTTTGTCGATGATGATCTGACCGGCATAGCTGCCCTCGGCAACGATGATCGTGTCACCGTCATTGGCGGCATCAACTGCCGCCTGGATGGACGCAAAGCCGCCCGAACCCACCAACAGGAACCGGCCCGACACGCCGCCCGCGCCATCGGAATCGCCACCCTGCACAGCCTCGACGCCCGACACCATGTCGGTGCCTTCGGTGCCTGCCACAACCGACCAGCCCGCCTGATCGCCCGCCGTCGCCGCATCGACATCCGCGATTACGGTGAAGCTGGCGATGGTCAGAACCTCGGACATGATCGCTGTGTCGCCGCCATTGCCGCCGACCAGCAGGTCATTGCCCGCGCCGCCAGTCAGCGCGTCGTCCCCCTCACCGCCGTCGATTGTGTCGCCGAATGCGGTGCCCGTCAGGTTGTCGTTACCAACGTCCCCATTGATCGCCAACGCATTGCCGACTGCCGATGCGTCGATCCCTGCGCCCGCCTCGCTGGTGGCGCTGACCACCTCGACGTTCGTCACGGACGCTTCGAGAACCAGCGTATCCACACCGGTGAATACCACGGTGTCGATCCCGTCGCCGCCATCGATAACGTCGCCAGCATGGTGGCCCAGGTCAGAGATGCTGAACTGGTCGTCGCCCTCGCCACCCGACAACTGGTCTGCACCATCGCCACCGATGAGGGAGTCGTCACCGCCCAGTCCGGTCAACATATCCGCCGCGCTGCCGCCTTCGAGATAGTCGCCAAGGTCAGAGCCTTCGACGTGATGCGGCACATTGGCGGTATCGGGATAAAACGACACGCCCGCCGCGTAGGGGTCGGTTTCATCCAGATCGGTGATGATGTTGTCGACGATCAGGATGCTGTTCGGGAACAGCCCCCCGGATACATCGATACCCGCGTCCACATGGGAAATCGTATTGCCGGTGATGGTGCCGCCGCTGTTCGGCGTGCCAAAGTCCAGCACCCAGATACCCACCACCTTGGAGGCCGCATCGGCACCATTAGTGCCTATGATCGTGTTGTTCGTCACGTCAAGGTTGGTGTTGCCATACAGGAACATCGCGCCGGAATAGTAGTCAGGTCCGGCATAACCGATCCCGCTGATCGTGCTGTTTGTGATGGTGCCGGTCGAATTCTCGACCTGGAAGCCGTTCTGCGCGATGATCGTCTGCGCGCCGCCGCCGGTAATCGTCACGCCGTCGATGTCCAGATCCGCGCCCGCGATCACGGTGGCGTTTTTCTGGAAATCGGTGATGCTGCCGCCATGCATGAAAAACGCGGCTTGCGTGTCATTGATCACATAAAGGCCCACACCGCGCTGCAAGCCGCTGACGACCGGATTGCCTTCGGCGGTGGTACCCGTCTCATAGGGGTCGCGGATCGCGGTGATGTTGACATCTGTCAACCCGCCCGAGGCGTTGCGATAGGCAATGCCAACGAAGTCATCTTCTGGCGCGTCGATTGTGGGGGCACGCGCGTCGCCGTCCACGGTCAGGCCGGTCAGCGTGACGTTTTCGGCGTTCGTGACAGTGATGATGCTGTTGATGGCATAGGTGTCCAGCGTCACCGTCTGAACCACATCGGCGGGGGCCTTGACCGTAACATCACCTGTCGCAATGATGGAAAGATCGTTGATTCCGTCAACCACAACCTGTTCGACATAGGTGCCTGCGGCCACCAGGATGGTGTCGCCATCACCTGCTACGGCAACCGCAGACTGGATGGTGGCGAACTCTGCTGCGCCAGCCTTGACCAGATACACCGAGGTTTCGGTCGCGCCGTCGTCGAACACCAGTTCGCCCGCCGCGGTCAATGTCACGACCTCGCCGCCCATCTTGCGGGTGACGGTCGCTGTGGTGCCATCCCAAGTGATGTCGAACGCATCCTGCGCGCCGTTCAGCACGATACGGTCCAGACCCTCGCCTGCATCGACCACCACATTCCGGCCTGCCGTGACAGTCACGACGTCATCGCCTGCGCCCGACATCACGGTGCTGTCGGCGGTGCCGCTGGTCACGATGGTATCGGCGAAACCGCCGGTCTTGACCACTTCGATGTTGGTCACCGTCGCCGTGAAGGCACCTGTCACGCTGTTAGTGAACATGTTGACCGTCATCGCTGCCGTCGCCGCCGACGCATCGAAGGTGTCCACTCCGCCGCGCCCATCAATCACATCAGCCCCGCCGCTCGCGACAAAGGTGTTGGCTTGTGCATTGCCGTTCAGCAGGTCGCGGCCAGCAGAACCGCGTACATTTTCGATGCCGGTCACGTAATCGATGCCGGTCGTCGCACCAAAGACGAAGCCGGTGGCCAGATCAACGGCGGCTCCGCTGCTGCCTGCAGCGGTCAGGTCCAGCAGGTCGCTGCCATCCGCGCCGTCCAGCGTGTCATCGCCTGCGGTGGCGAAGAACACATCGTTCATCGCCGTTCCGGTCACGGATTCCGCGCCGGTGGTGCCGGGGAATACCGCGCTGCCGTCGGCCGCGATGAACAGATTCCCGCTGTCAGTTCCGGTCGAGTTGTTTTGCCGGAACACGCTATTCGGAAAGGCAAAATTGCCGCCATCAGACAGATCGAAGGTATTGTTTTCGATATCGGTTCCATCGCGGCGCACGCGTAGCGGCTGGGTGTTTGCGCCGGTGACGCCCGAAAAGGTATTGCCAGAAATGGTCGAATTCGATGCATCGATCGTGGCAAGGGAGTTGCCGAAGGGCTGTCCGGTCTGGGCGCTGATCCCGCCCGCCGTCCCGGTCAACTGGTTATTGACAAACGTGATTGCATTTGCCGCCCCGGCCAGTGTGCCGCCGCCGTTGCCGATCACGACCAGTTGGCGCGGATAGTCGTTGCCGGAGTCGAACTGACCGGAAAACGTATTTGTCGCCGAGCTTTGCGGGTTTTCCCCCACGAAGGTCTTGCCCGAAAATATGTTCCCGTCGATGGTCGCGTTGGTGAAGCTGAGACCAAATTGCTGGGTAAATCCGCTGTCGCCCCGGGCAACGATCTCGTTGTCGACGACCTGCAAGCCGTCATTGGCCGCAGAGATATAGATCGCGCCTTTCTCGACTGCGCCGTTCCCGTTTATCCCGTTGATTGTAAAGCCTTCTATCCGAAGATCATTGGCGTTCGCACCGATCTGGATCGTCCCAAGATGGGGGCTTGCATCACTGCCGTTGATTGTCGTGTTTTCGCGTCCCAATTCGGACCGGATCGTAAGTCCGGAGATGTTCTGGATCAGGATGGTTTCATCATAGGTGCCGGCCTGAACGATGATCGTGTCACCGTTGCTTGCAGCGGCTAACGCCGCAGAGATGGTTTGAAAATTTCCAGTCGCGCCGACGATATGTTCAACAGGTGCCATGATGTATCCCCCAAATACTCTAGTTGCAATTGTCAACGAAATACCATTCGCTCAGACTTTGACGTCGAGCGAGAATCAGTACTCCCGGGAGGAGTGTAGCATTCAAGATTATTTTAGAAAGTATTAATGAAATGATTCGCATCCCAGAGAGTAAGAGATTTCTGTGTCGGACAAGTCGGGCATCCCGCAAATTTTTGGCCATTCAAATCTTGTGAAATAACCCTGTATATAGATACAAAAGGGGATTTTTGTCGAAACCTTGTGTATCTGTGGATAAGTTTAGGTTGCGAGACTCTGCTTCGTTCTGAGGCGGCTTGGCGCACCCAAAGCAATTCCACGGCGGTTTCGGACATGTTACGGGGGGGCGTTTCACCAATTCCCTTGGCAGAGCGCTTGCTGGAATGAGTCCAACGTCTGTCGGGTGTCCAGCTTTAGCCCCTGATCGAAGCAACGCAGCAACCATTCAACCTGTCAGATGGCACCGCAGGCCGCGGGAGACGACAGGGGCGTTCGGTTCGGTTTTCCCATGCTTTGGCGAACCGGTCAGCTACGAAAACGGACATGTTCGGAGCCACGATCAACACGAATGGCAGGGGTGTATGCCTAGGCCCGACGGCCTTGAGCCGCCCGACAGCATGCAATTCAGGGATAAGCGTCCGATCTAACGCTGTTCGGTCTGCGGCCAAAGCAGCAGATTATCGACCCTTGTGATCTTGTCGTCTGGGACGTTCGCGAGGATGTTGGCGCGCCACGCGTCGGGAACGATGATCGTGTTACCATTGCTGGCAGCGGCTAGCGCCGCAGGCCCGGATCAGCGTTTTGACTCAGCGTTTCGACGATGGCGGCGCCAGCACTGCCTGCGCAATCGACGCCTCGGGCGCAGTCGTCTGGACGCAGGTCGACGACTTCCTGTCATCCGTCCACAGCCGCATTGGTCGCCACACCGCACCACCACCATAGTGCCGACTATCAATGGTGCAGAACACCCGCGACCGTTCCCCGAAGAAAGACGGAGAGACCCAACGCTGAAGTCTGAACAAGTGCAAAGCGATCTTCGCCATTCGTTCGTGAAAAATCTGCATCACCCACGATCAGGCGACCACGCGGAGTTCGTCGATTGCGCGCCTGTTCAGCTTGACCCAGCGCACATTCGCCCTTCGCGCCGATCACTCCGCCGCAATCGGGCGCTGCAAGCCCTGTTCCAGACGGTCAATCCGGCGCGACAGGGCGGCGCGGGCGGTTTCGGCCTCTGCGAGTTGTCGCGCCAGTTCTTCGGGTGCGGGGGCGTCGGGGTCTTCGTCCTTTTCGCCAAGCGAGCCGCGCAGCAGCCAGCCGATCAGGCGGCTGAGGTCGTCCATGATCAGGTAGAACGCGGGCACCACGATCAGCGACAGCACCGTGGACACGATGATGCCCCCGATCACTGCCGTGGCCATCGGTGCGCGGAAGGCCCCGCCCTCGCCCACGCCCAGAGCAGAGGGCAACATGCCCGCCGACATCGCAATCGACGTCATCACGATGGGTTGGGCGCGCTTGTGTCCGGCCTCGATCACAGCCTTGAACCGATCCATGCCGCGCGCCTGCATCTCGATGGCGAAGTCGATCAGCAGGATCGCGTTCTTGGTCACGATCCCCATCAGCATCAGCATCCCGATCAGCACCGGCATCGACAGCGCCGAATTGGTCAGGATCAGCGCGGCGGCGACCCCGCCAATGGCAAGCGGCAGCGACAGCAGGATGGTAAAGGGCTGAATCACCGAGCCGAACAGCAAGATCAGCACTGTCAGCACCAAGAGCAGGCCCATGACCATCGCATCGACGAAGCTGCCCATCAATTCGGCCTGCACCTCGGCATCGCCGGCTTCGGCGATCCGCACGGATGGCGGCAGATCGACCGTGGCAACGATTTCCTTGAAGCGGGCGGTGGCGGTGCCAAGCGCGACACCCACGGGCAGGTTGGCCCCGATGGTGGCACGGCGTTCGCGGTTCAGGCGGTCCACCATGGACGGACCTTCGGCAATGGCGATATCCGCAACCGAGGACAGCGGCACCGAGGCCCCCGTGGCCGTCATCACGCGCAATGCCGCAATCCGCGAAGTATCGGCGCGTGCCGCATCGTTCAGCCGCACGCGGACGGGCACCAGCCGGTTGTCAATCGACAGCTTGGCAAGCTGCTGATCCACGTCCCCGATGGTGGCAACCCGCAGCACGGCGGCGATTTGCGACGTGGTGATGCCCAGACGCGCCGCTTCGGCCAGACGCGGCGTGACCTGCAACTCGGGGCGCGGCAACGCGCCTTCGGACGCGACGTTGGCCAAGAGCGGCTCACCGGCGAGCGCCTCTTCCAGACGACGCACGGCCTCGTTCAGGTCGGCCTCGCTTTCGGACAGGATCGAGAACGAGATATCGCGTTCGCCCCGGTCGTTCAGCTTGAAGGTGCGGACATCCGGGACGGATTGCAGACGGCGGAAAATCTCGGCTTCGATGACGTTCTGCGGGTTGGTGCGCGCCGTGGTTTCCACCTTGGGCAGCTTTTCGCCCAGCCAGGGGATATCGCTGGCAATCGTGGACAGCTTATACAGCAGCCGGTGATCCAGCTTTTCCAGCACCACGGTCAGCGAGGCCAGACGCACGTCCAGATCGCCCGTGGGGGACGCACCACCCAGCACAAAGACCGACTCGATGCCCTCGATATCCTCGATGGCCTTGGCCATGGCCTGTGTGGTGCGGTCGGTTTCGGCGAGTGTCGAACCGGGCGGCAGTTCGACGCTGACAGAGATGCGGCTGACATCTTCGGGCGGCATGAACGCGCCAGGCACCTGCAACATGTAATAGACCGACACGATCAAGACGCCAATTGCACCCAGCATGGTCAGATAACGCGCCGGAATGAACAGCAGCCGTGACGACGTGGTGGTGCGCACCAGACGCAGGTAGTTGCGCATGAACATGCCGTCGGGGTGGCTGTCGTCATGGCCGACCGCGTCTGACGACCGCATCAGATAGGCGGCCATCATCGGCGTGATCAATCGCGCCACCAGCAGCGAAAACAGAACCGATATCGCAACGGTCAGGCCGAACTGTTCGAAATACTGGCCGGGGATTCCAGGCATGAAACTGACCGGGACGAACACCGCGACGATGGTGAACGTGGTGGCAATCACCGCGAGGCCGATTTCGTCGGCGGCCTCGATTGCGGCGCGATAGGGCGATTTGCCCATCCTGATGTGGCGGGCGATGTTTTCGATTTCCACAATCGCATCATCGACAAGGATCCCCGTGGCCAGAGTCAGCGCCAGAAAGCTGACAAGGTTCAAAGAGAACCCCATCATGTCCATCACCCAAAAGGTGGGGATCGCCGACAGCGGCAGGGCGACAGCCGAAATCAACGTCGCGCGCCAGTTCCGCAGGAAGGCAAACACCACCAGAACGGCCAGCAGCGCGCCTTCAAGCAAGGTGTGCAGCGCGGCTTCATAGTTGCCATAGGTGTAGAACACCGTGTCATCGACCTTGGTGATGGCCACGGTCGGATGCTTGTCGCGCAGCCCGTCCAATGTGGTGTTGACGATTTCGGCCACGGTGACTTCGGACGAGCCCTTGGCGCGGAACACCGAGAACGTCACGACCTGCGCGCCGTTATAGCGCGAAAAGCTGCGCAGTTCTTCGTAGGTGTCCTTGATCTCGCCCAATTCGTCCAGGCGGACGAAACGTCCACCGGGCACGGCGATCATGGTCTGGCGCAATTGCGCGACGGTGTCGGCATTGCCCAGGGTGCGGATTGCCTGTTCGCCCGCCCCCAATTCGCTGCGCCCGCCGCCCAGATCGGTGTTGGTGGCGCGCAATTGGGTCGACACGGCCTGCGCGGTCACGCCCCAACTGTCGATCTTGATCGGGTCCAGTTCGATACGGATTTCACGGTCGGCCCCGCCGTAGCGGTCGATGCGCCCCACGCCGGGTTTGCCCTGCAAGGCGCGCTTGATGGTGTCATCGACAAACCAGCTCACCTCTTCGATGGTCAGGTCGGGCGCAGAGACGGCGAAGGTCAGGATCGCCTGCCCTTCGACGTCCACACGGGTCACGATGGGCGCGTCGATATCACCGGGCAGATCGCCCCGGATCTGGTCAATGGCGTCCTTGGTGTCCTGCACCGCCTTTTCGGTGGGCACGTCCATGATGAATTCCGCCACCGTGGTGGACACGCCATCCGTCACGGTCGAAATCACCCGTTTGACCCCGGTGATCCCGGCCAGCGCGTCTTCGATTTCCTTGGTGACCTGGGTTTCCATCTCGGCGGGTGCGGCGCCCGATTGCGCCACCCGCACCGCGACCAGCGGCACGTCGATATTCGGGAACCGCGTGATCGGCAGCGCGTAGAACGAGTTTATCCCCAGGATCATCAGCAGCACAAAGGCCAGCAGCGGGGCGACGGGGTTGCGGATCGACCAGGCGGAAAAGTTCATGGCGTGTTCCTCAGTTGGTTTCTGCCGCGACCGGCTGGATGCGGTCGCCGGGACGCACGAACGCGCCCGCCTTGGTGACAACGGTATCGCCTGCGGCGAGGCCCGACAGGATTTCGACCTGACCGCTGTCGCGGATGCCGGTCTGCACGACGACCCGTTCCGCGATTCCGTCCGTGACGCGCATCACCGTTGCGCCATCGGCCCCGGCGCTGACGGCGGTGACAGGCACAGCCAGCGTATCGCGGCGGGCAAGGATGATTTCGGCATCGGCATACATGCCCGCGCGCATCGAGGACGGATCGTCAAGCGCGATGCGGGCATGGCCCAGCCGGGTCGCCACGTCGATGCTGGGTTCCACCAGCCGGACCTTGCCGGTCAGCGGCGCGGCCAGACCGACACCTGCGATCTGCGCCACCTGTCCTGCGGCCAGCCGCACCAGATCACGCTCGGCAATCTCGGCGCGCAGTTCCAGCGCCCCGTCGCGCACCAATGTGAACATCGGCTTGCCCGCCGCCGACGCGATGGACCCGATTTCTGCATTGCGCGACAGGATTTCGCCGGTGGCGGGCGCGATGACCTCGGTCCGGGTCAGGCTAAGCTCGACATTGGCCAATTGCGCCTCGACGTTGGTTTGCTGGGCGCGCGCGGCCTCCAGCGATTGCTGTGCGACGGTGACCCTCGCGGTGGCCGACACGGCGGCGGCGCGCACCTGATCCGTCGCGGCCTGACTGACGTTGCCCTGACCCAGCAACAGCTTGCTGCGCGCGGCGACACGGTTCGCCTCTTCGGCAGAGGCCTGCGCCTCGACGACCTGCGCTTCGGCCTGTGCGATGGTGGCGCGCGCCGAGGCCACAGAGGCCAGCAACTGACTGCGCATCAATTCCAGCGTGGTCTTGGACAGCCGCGCCAACACCTGACCTTCGGTGACGCGATCCCCGATATCGACCATCAAGGCCTCGATGGGTTGCCCTTCGATCAGGGGGGCCACCTGCACCAGTTGCACCGCCTGCACCAGCCCACCCGCATAAACGCGGTCCGTCATCGTGATCATTTTCACCTTGGACACGGTGATCGCCGGAAGCGATGGTGCGGCCACCACCGCCGGTTCGGGCGCGCCCGCCGCCAAGGCCGGGATGCTGATCGCAGGGGATGCCGCGCAGAAGATCGCCAGCAGCACTGCCTTGTGGGAAAGGGTCGATATCACGCCTGAACCTCTGTCTTTTCGAGTGGTCTGTCGGAAGTCGGAACGGCGGGCCCGCCAGCACCGGATGTGTGGCCATGCGGCAGAACCGTGGCTTCGATCTCGTCGAGGATGCCGTCCACCATGCGTTGCACCAGCGCTGTCAGCGATGGCATCACGGAGCCATGGGTGCGTTGCTGCATCGCATGGCCCTTGACCAGCAGCACCAGAAGCCGCGCCTGCGCCTCGAACTGGGCGGCGCTTTTGTCTGGGTCGATACCCAGCGACAGCGCCATCGCCTGCGTCAGATAGCGCGCCACATCATGTTCGACGCGATCAACCAGGGCTGCGATTTCGGGCTTGCGCAGGGCGGCGGCATTGATTTCGGCCCAGATCGGCGCGTCATCGCAGGCCAGTCCCTCGCTGGCGATCCGGGCGCGCAGCGCAGCGCGCAGCGCCACCATCGGCTGCGGCGCGGCGACCACAACGGCAAACTGCGCATCGACTTCGGACATGTGCGCCGCGATCAGCGCCTCGATCAGCGCGGCCTTGGACGGGAAATAGCGATAGAAATTGCCCGCGCTCATGCCGGTCGCGCGCGCGATGTCCTGCATCGACGCCCCGTCAAAGCCCTTTTCCGCGAATATCCCGCGCACGGAGGCAAGGATGTCGCGCTCGCGCTGGCGCTGCGGGGTGGCAAAGGCCGAGGAGGGCGCAGTCAGGTTCATGGGACACATGCGAAAGAGCGAACGTTCATTCTCATTTGGCACGGTTCGCCGCACTGTCAAGCCCGCCGCAGCCGGTGGGCGGCGAATTTTCCACTCTTGCGCCACCGTTTGCGTGATTGTCAGGCGTTAGACGCGCCTCATCGCGCGCGTCAGCACGTCAAGTCGGGCGTCAAGTCGGGCGTCAACGGCCACCTGAGCGATGCGCAAAAGATAGGATTGTAATGCGCCATAACGTCTGTAAGTTTTCGCCCACAGCGATAGACTGTGTCTGCGCAGCACGAAGGGGGTGCTGCACGGTGAACGAAACGGCGAATTGATCGGCACTTTTGTGTGCCACGGGAGGAGATAACGATGAAACACGTCTTTTGGGGCGCTGCCCTTGCGGCTGCGCTGGCTCTGCCTGCGCTTGCGGCCGATTACACCATCATGGCCCCGGCGGCCCCCGGCGGCGGTTGGGATTCCACCGCCCGCACCATGCAAAGCGTGATGCAGGCCGAAGGCATTTCGGGCAACGTGCAGGTCCAGAACGTGCCCGGCGCGGGTGGCACGGTTGGCTTGGCGCAATTCGTGTCCACCGCCGCCAAAGACCCGTCGCAACTGATCGTGGGCGGTTATGTGATGGTCGGCGCGATCCTGACCAACGCCTCACCCGTCAGCCTCAAGGATGTGACCCCCATCGCGCGCCTGACCGGCGAAGCGGGTGCCATCGCCGTCTCGGCCGCATCGCCGTTCAAGACCATCGACGATCTGGTCGCCGCGATGAAGGCCGATCCGGGCGCTGTCGCTTGGGCGGGCGGTTCTGCCGGTGGGGTGGATCACATCACGGTCGGACTGCTGGCCAAGGCCGCCGGGATCGACCCGACCAAGATGAACTACATCGCCTATTCCGGCGGTGGCGAAGCGTTGGCCGCCATCCTTGGCAATCAGGTCGCTGCCGGCATTTCCAGCGTCAGCGAGTTTCTGCCGCAGGTGAAGGCGGGCACGATGCGTATCCTTGCGGTGTCGACCGCCGACAAGTGGCCGGGCACCGACGCGCCGACGCTGAAGGAAAAGGGCTATGACGTGAACGTGCAGAACTGGCGCATGGTGGCAGCCGCCCCCGGTCTGACCGATGCCCAAAAGGCCGCCGTTCTGGCCGATATCGACAAGCTGGTGGCGTCAAAAGGCTGGAAAGAGGCGCTGGCCACCAAGGGCTGGGCCGACACATATCTGTCCGGCGACGCGTTTGACGCGCAACTGGCCGTCGAGATCGACACGACAACCGCCGTGCTCAAGGACATCGGGCTGGTGAAATGACCACTGGTCCCCTGAAATCCGAAGGTCGCCCCGATGGGGCGGCTTTCATCATCGCGGTGGCCTTGGCGGCGCTTGGTGGCGTCCTGATCATGGATGCGCAACGCCTGCCGGTGACCAGCGGGTATGCGGGCGTGGGGGCCGACGGGATGCCGTGGCTGGTTGGCTGGGGCCTGATCGTTTTGGCGCTGTGGACGGCGGTTGACGGGCTGCGCGGGCGGGGCGGGTCTGACACGTCTGATGTGACTTGGACACCGATCCTGTGGATCGTGGGCGGCCTGTTTGCACAGATGATGCTGTTGCACGTCGCGGGTTTCTCCATCGCCTCGGGGCTGTTGTTCGCCGCCACCGCCTTTGCATTCGGAAAACGCAATCTGGCCGTGACCTTGCCCATCGGGGCGGTTTTTGCGTTTTTCGTTTACGGCGTCTTTGACCAGGTGTTGCAGTTGAACCTGCCTGCCGGTCCGATGGAAACCCTGCTGTTCGGCGGCTGAGATGACAACTTTTGATTTCCTGATGCAGGGCCTGTCGGTCGCGCTGGACCCGATGATCCTGCTTTATGCCCTGATTGGGGTCGTCCTTGGCACGTCCGTGGGTGTGCTGCCCGGAATTGGTCCGGCGCTGACGGTGGCGCTATTGTTGCCGGTAACCTATGGGCTTGATCCCGCTGGATCGCTGATCATGTTCGCGGGCATTTACTACGGCGGCATGTATGGCGGGTCGACGACGTCGATCCTGCTGAACACGCCGGGGGAATCCGCGTCAATCGTGACCGCGCTCGAGGGCAACAAGATGGCGCGCGCCGGACGCGGCGGGCCAGCCTTGGCGACCGCCGCCATCGGGTCGTTCGTGGCGGGGTTGATCGCGACGCTGGCGCTGGCGTTTCTGGCCCCTTACGTGGTCAAGCTGGCGCTGATTTTCGGCCCGCGGGAATATTTCGCGCTGATGGTGCTGGCCTTTGTCACGGTGTCGGCGGCCTTCGGCAATTCGACACGCCGGGGACTGACCGCGCTGTTCGTCGGGCTGGCGCTGGCCACGGTCGGGATTGACCAGTTGACCGGACAGGCGCGGCTGACCTTCGGCGTGCCGCAGTTGATGGACGGGATCGAGGTCACGACATTGGCCGTGGCGATGTTCGCCCTTGGCGAGGCGCTGTTCGTCGCCGCGCAAGGCAACAGCAACTCTGACACCATCGAAAGCGTCAAGGGGTCGGTCTGGATGACGCGCAACGATTGGGCGCGGTCCTGGCGGCCCTGGCTGCGCGGCACGGTCATCGGCTTTCCCATCGGGGCAATGCCGGCGGGCGGGGCGGAAATCGGCACTTTCCTGTCCTATGCGGCGGAAAAGCGGCTGGCGCGCAACCCCGAAGAATTCGGCCATGGGGCCATCGAAGGCGTCGCCGGACCCGAAGCCGCCAACAATGCCTCTGCCGCTGGCACGCTGGTGCCGTTGCTGACCCTTGGCCTGCCCACCTCGGCCACCGCGGCGATCCTCTTGGCGGGGTTCCAGCAATTCGGCCTGCAACCGGGGCCGTTGCTGTTCATCACCAACCCGGATCTGGTCTGGGGCCTGATTGCCAGCCTGCTGATCGCCAACATGATGCTCTTGGTGCTGAACCTGCCCTTGGTGGGGCTGTGGGTCAAACTGCTGTCGATCCCGCGCCATTGGCTTTATGCCGGTATTCTGCTGTTTGCCACGCTGGGCACCATCGGGGCCAACCCGTCGCCCGTCGAATTGGCGATGCTGCTGATCTTTGGCGTGATCGGGTTCCTGATGCGGGTCTATGATTATCCCATCGCGCCGGTCGTCGTCGGCCTGATCCTGGGGCCGATGGCGGAACAGCAATTGCGCCGCGCATTGGCGATTGCGCAGGGCGACTGGACCACGCTGGTCTCCTCGCCGATTGCGGCCGTCATACTGGGATTTGCGCTGCTGGCCTTGGTGCTGCCGATGATCCTGCGCGCGCGCGGCAAAGGCGCTGTGCTGTCACAGCTTGCCGCCAGCGAGGATTGATCCGCACGGGACAGTGGATCGACACTGGCGCGATCTGGGATCGCGGGCTGTGATGGTGCAAATGATCACAGTCATCACGGCGCTCGCCTGTCTGCATAACCCGCATTGCACCCTGCGCGCACTGCTGCGCGCTGACATCCTTGCCCGTCGCAGCGCCAAGACAGAACTGTGTTGCGACACAGGGCGCCTGACCCTGCGGCTGGTTCTGTCACATGTCGGATCGGCTTCGGCGGGCGGGCAGTGCGGCATGCGACGCGGATGGCGGGCGCTTGCCTATCAAAGCCATGCATTCAACGGCAATCCCTGCGAATTCGATTTTCATCGGACGGTCAGCGATGGGGAGAACATAGATGCAGCTGACCAGATTCTTGTCCCGTGTGATGCCCGGACGGCCAATCAGGTTCTGCGCAGCGATCGCCAGCATGTTGTAACCGCTTGCGTCCGCTATCATGATCTTGTGGCAGGGCGAGACGCGGATATCGGTCAGGGGTCTGATGCCGTCGATGCTGCCCTTTGCGATCAGGATAGGGTAAAGGTGCTGAAAGATCGGCACACCGGCGACGCGGAAGTCGATCTCGCGGCTCAGGATCAACAGCAGACGCCCTTCATGACCCGTCAACGGGTCAACCAGCAGGTTGCCGGGGCGCAGCGCCTCGACCGGGATCTCCGGGCCATCGGGCGTGGGACGCACGGGGGTGCCAGCTACCAGCATCGGGCGTCCCTCTGGCTGAGGAATTTGCGGGTGTTACGGGTGTTGTGCTGCATGTCTGCGTCGCGCCTGTTCGTCAGTCATCTGTGGATTTTTCTGGCCGATGTCTGGGGTGATGTCGGCCTTCGCCCCATCGGTGACCGAAGAGCAAATCGGCCTGGCCCTGCCGCGCGTGCACACGTCGCTCTGGTGACGAAGAGAGGCACCTGCACGCCGTTGTCGCTGCGACGCACAGGGCCCCTCCCGCCTGTCCCCCGGAGGACTGTGAAACCCCGGGGAACTCCGGCCTTCTGGATCGGCCGGATTCTGGTGATGCAGATATTCCGTCAGAACCGGCCCAACACGCGGGCTTCCTGACGTTTCAGGACACGACGCGCCGCCCCGAACGCGACATCGGGCAGATGCTCTGATATCTCGGGGAACAGGGCGAGGATTTCCGCGCGTTGTTCGGCCCCGACGCCGTTCAGCGCCATGTCGCCGGGCTGGAAGCTTTCGGTCCAGCAGCCATTGCCGAACACCACCTCGTGCCGGTCGAACATGAAATGCACATAGCGCACCCCAGAGTTCGGCAGCGCTGCCTCGATTCCCGGCCGACCAACAAGATGCTTGACCGCGACCAGCACCTCGTGGTCACCAAACATCATCGCGCAGTCCGGGCCGTCCACAAACACGCGGTGGTTGGGGCTGAACAGCGTGTCGCGTTCGGGCCGTCCGCGTCCCAGTGCGCCTGCGCGCACCATCACCGGGCGCAACCGTTCGCCGCGCAGCAATTCGGCGGCTGACATCGCCTTGGCCCCGGCCCAAGCCACCTCGCGGAAGCCGTTGTCGCGGGTCAAAACACGGTCGCCGGGCCGGATCAGCTCGACCGGCTTGTCGCCGGAACGGGTCAGGACAAGCGTACCGGGGGTAAAGCAGGGCACGATAGTCTCGATCTCGGTGAACTGCGCGATGCCGGTCGCGGTGTTGGCGGCATCAAAGAAGGTGACAAAGCCGCTTTGGCTGTCGCCGTCCGGGTCGGTGCCGGTGATCGTGATCTCGAACCGCCCGCCCACGGGCGCGCTGCCGGTCAGGTCCAGCGTATCACGGTCATCGCCGCCGGTGCCGCCGTCGATGACATCGCCCGCATCCACACCACGGATGGTGTCGGCATCGTCGCCGCCCTGGATCGTGTCAGCCCCTGCACCACCCGTCACGTCGTCCGCACCGCTGCCCGCCGCGATGCTGTCATCGCCCGTGCCGGTGGTGATGCTGTCGTTGCCTGCGCCGGTGGTCACATCGACCGGGCCGGTTGCGGTGCTGCCGTTCACGGTGTCGTCGCCCGCGCCGGTCTCGATCTGTTCGATCTCGGCAAAGGTGATGTCGGGCGTGCCGTCGGCATCAAGGCCGTTCACCGTGCCGGTTTCCGGGTTGGCGGTCAGGGTGACGGTCAGGTCTTCGGTCTGGTCGCCCAGATCAAGGATATCACCGGCGTTGCCATTGGCCGTGTCATCGGGATTGCCCGACGTCGCATCGGTGCCGCCATCAATCGTGGCCGCGACGTCGCCCGCCGTGTCGGTCGGATCGACGGTAAAGACGTCATCGCCCGAGCCGCCAAGCGCGCTGTCCGCCCCGCCGACTGCGATGTCGTCGTCGCCTGCATCCCCCGCCAACGTGTCCGCGCCAAGACCGCCCGCCAACGTGTCGCTGGCCAGCCCGCCGATCAGGCTGTCAGCGCCATCGCCCCCTGTCAGGCTGTCCTCATCGGCCCCACCGTCCAGCGTATCGTTGCCGATCCCGCCGTCGACGCTGTCCGTGCCCAGACCCGCGTCCACGCTGTCATCACCCAGCCCGGCATTGATCGTGTCATTGCCACCATTGCCAAAGATCGTATCGTTGACACCATCTGCGCCATCAACCTCGTCGCCATCGGCATCGGTATAGCCGGGGGACATGACTTCGGGGTCGTTGGTGCCATCAACGGGGCCCGGCGGCGCGATGTCAAAACTTTCAATATCATTGTAGACGATGGTGATGGGCAGAAAGCCCGGTTTGGTCAGCGTCATGCGCCCGTGAAAGCCCAGCTCGCCCGGTACAGCGGGCGATTCCTGACCATCGGTCGAGGTGATCGCGTTGGACTCGAGCGTCCAGCCGTTCGCGATCAGGTCCGTGACGTCCAGAACATCGGCGTCAAGCCCGAAATAGTCGCCGTTGACGGTGATGAAGCCGTTGTTCAGGCCCGGATTGCTGCCCTCGCTGATCTTGAAGATATCCGCGTCGCCCTGGCCTTGGCCGCTGTCTCCGGCGACCAGGTTCAGGGTGTCATTTCCGTCCCCGGCATTGACGTTGTCGATGCCACCGCCCGTCGTAATGACGTCGTTGCCTGCCCCGGCAAAGAACTGATCCGATGTGTTTGTTCCCGTAAGGGTGTCGTTGCCCCCGGTGCCAAAAATGACTGCCACAGTATGCTCCTGCTTCTTCCCATGTCCGCGGCTGTCTGGTGCCCGGTCTGTGCTGTGGATTTACCTGTCGCAGGCAAGGCAACGTTGCCCCGCCAAAGCGATCAGATGGCGACGAAACTGAAAGGGTTCGTGTTAACGGGAGGCCGTCAGGTCTCGGATGAACGGGTCCAAGGCGGCAAAGCATCGCAACTTCGCGTCGCGATCCTACGGATCATCGACAGCTCGGGCTGCAGAGGGCGTTGCCTGTCAGGTTGTCGTTCATAAGCTCTGGCAGCCATGGTTTATCCGTTTCATCCGTTCTCATCGGCCTTGGCGCGCACTGCCCCCGCGGTGCTACCAGGCCCTCCTCCATCTCGCGACCGTGCCCACCCAGTTGCGATGGGTAACCCTGTGCGGCGACTTTTCGGCACGGCATCTGCATGCCCACGCCGACCATAAACCACCGCTTCAGGTCCCTCTGCATCTGACCGAGTTGGCCCGGACATTGCCCGGACCGGCTGATCGCAAGAATTGCTAACAACATGCCTGAACAGCCGACCTTGGGCGCGGGCTGAATGTTCAAAACAGGAAAACTTGACGGATTGCAGCCCGACTTGACGAATTGCAAGGGATGGCTGGTGGAACTTGACGAATTGAAAGGGCCTGCACTTGCATTGGGTCGAAATTGTAAACACACTGCGACCCATGAGGAAACAACACTAGAATCAGTGCGTTAGCCCGGAACAGGGAAACAGTTGGCTGTTCAGGGTGGCCGGGCTGTGACAACCGACGTGACAGCGTCAATCAAAAACGGCAGGAGGATGCTTCTGACACAGGGCCGATATGTTGATTTGCAAGATGGTACGCGTTCGGTTCGGCAACGCAGAGCCGCAACGGTTCTTTCAGGCGGCATTGGCAAGATGTAATATCAAGCGAAACGCCGCCGCGCGCGCGGCAAGATGAAAGCAGCCATGACGACGCGGGACATCAACATCAAGCTTCTGACCTGGGGGTCGATCCAGCTGTCAGCGGATGAAATCCTGATCGTCGTGCGCCACCACCACATGATTGTGGTCTATGTGACGTCGTTGTTCGTGATGTACCCGTTGCGCTATCACGTTGATGAGGCAGGCATCCCCTTTTGGATGAACTTTCTGATATATGCCGCCGCGCAATTGATGCCGCTGCCGCTGATCAGCGGCACGTTCTGGGCACTGGCGCGCATCGCCCGGGGCACAGAACCGGTGCAAATCTATGCGACGCCGCTGATCTTCGTCTGGATATTCGTGTCCACGCTGACGATCGAACTGGCTGCCGGGTATTTCGGAGGTAACAGCAATATCGACATCCTGTCGTTGCTGGCCTGGTCCTTGCTGCAAACCTGCTATGGCGAAATCTTGGGTGCGATTGTTGCCAATCTTATGCTGCCCCGGATGCTGGAACAAATCCGCGGGCAAAGCGACCGCCCCCGACAAGCCAGCGAGGTGGAACCGGACGGGCAGTCCATGGGAGCCGCGCCCATGAGCCCGCGCGCCACGCTCCAGGTCGGCGATCAGGTGTTCCCGGCGGAAGACCTGCTGCATGCCCGCGCCGAAGGCAACTATGTCGATCTCACCTTCACAACGGGTCGTCTTTACCTGCGCACAACGCTGTCATCTGTCACCGAACAGTTGGCAGAGGTGGACGGCTGCATGCTCAGCCGCTCGGTGTGGGTGTCGGCGCGCGCGACGACAGGGTATCGCCGCGATGGCGCGAATTACGTTGTGGCCCTGATCGACCAACGCGAATTCCGCGTGGCCCGTTCACGCGCCGACCGCGTTCTGCCTTGGCTGAGAAGCCGTTTCGCGACCGGGGCATAAATCCCTTGATCATCAAAGCCGAACGATGACGGTTTTGGCGATGGCGGGGAAGAATATCTTGACGCATCGGTCATAGCGGGCTGCAAAACGGAGCCTGTGTTTCAGTCTGCGGCACACGGTCTGGATCCGGTGAAGGCCGCAGATCAGACCCTCTTCAAGGACATCGTGCCAGACCCGGCGGGCACCATAAGCCCGATCGCTGGCCTTGAAGCGCGTATCGATGGCCATGACGAGCTTCGCATCAAAGATCGCCCGGTCACTGAGAGGGCGGTTCAGCCATGCATGGAAGCCCAAGCACGAGACCGACAGCACGTCGCACCGCCAACTGGCCGGCCAGATATGCCGGTGCTTCGCGATGAAGGCGAACCTCATGTCGCCTCGCGCGCGAAAAAAGCGCTCGCCATGGTGTTTGAACCAGTGGCGCACCATGGCTCGCCCTTCTTCAGGATGCCACGCTCCGCACGAAGACGCGCGACCTCTTTCTTCAAGGCTGAAATCTCGGCCATATCGGCCCGCATCTGCCCGTTCCCGGGAAACGCCGTCGCCGGTGTCGCGGTCAGATCCCGCATCCAGCGGCGCAAAACGCTCTCGGGAACATCAAGGTCACGCGCGACTTGAGCCACCGCCACACCACGATCCATCACCGATCTCACGGACTCGATCTTGAACTCTCGGCTGAACTTCCGTCTCGTCATATCCACTCTCCAGTTCCTTGGTCACGATCTTATCTTCGTGTCCACGAAACCGGCAGCATTCATTGGATGTCGGTGACATTGCAACGCCCCCTTCGTGTAGCGCGAAAAAAATGTTGGCACAAAAACGAAAGAAACTTGTCTCAAGTTTTTCGCGCGCCAAAGGTCCCTTCAATCGGCCTTCAACGCTTCACGGATCGAGCCGACAACGCGATGTTTGCGGCATTCGGTCCGGCCGGGGGCTG
>CAMCVS010000021.1 GCA_945881965.1 Paracoccus haematequi
GAGCGGCTGGAGCGGGTCTATGGCCAGATGCAGGGCGAAATGTCGGTCTTGCAGGTCGAGAAAAAGATCAAGACCCGCGTCAAGTCGCAGATGGAGAAAACCCAGCGCGAATACTACTTGAACGAACAGATGAAGGCGATCCAGCGCGAGCTGGGCGACGGCGAGGAAAGCAATGAAATCGCCGAACTAGAAGCCCGGATCGAAGCCACCAAACTGTCGAAAGAGGCCCGCGAGAAGGCCGAGGCCGAGTTGAAAAAGCTGCGGTCCATGTCGCCGATGTCGGCCGAGGCCACAGTGGTGCGCAACTATCTGGACTGGATGCTGGGCGTGCCCTGGGGCGTGAAATCCCGCGTCAAGAAAGACCTGCCCAAGGCGCAGGCGGTGCTGGACGCGGATCACTATGGTCTGGACAAGGTCAAGGAACGCATCGTCGAATATCTGGCGGTGCAGGCGCGGTCGACCAAGCTGAAAGGGCCGATCCTGTGCCTCGTCGGTCCCCCCGGCGTGGGCAAGACCAGCCTTGGCAAATCGGTCGCCAAGGCCACGGGGCGAGAGTTCATCCGCATTTCACTGGGCGGTGTGCGCGACGAATCCGAGATTCGGGGTCACCGGCGCACTTACATTGGGTCGATGCCCGGCAAGATCATCCAGGCGATGAAAAAGGCCAAGACCACCAACCCGATGATCCTGTTGGATGAAATCGACAAGATGGGGCATGATTTCCGCGGTGACCCGGCGGCGGCGCTTCTCGAGGTGCTGGACCCGGAACAGAACAGCACCTTCGTTGACCACTATCTTGAGGTGGAATACGACCTGTCGAACGTGATGTTCCTGACCACGGCCAACAGCTATAACATGCCGGGGCCGCTTCTGGACCGGATGGAGATCATCCCGCTGGCCGGTTACACCGAAGATGAAAAGCGCGAAATCGCACGGCAGCATCTGGTGGACAAGCAGATCAAGGGCCACGGCCTGCGCAAGGGCGAGTTCAGCATCGACGATGGCGCGCTGACCGAGATCATCCGCCGTTATACCCGCGAGGCGGGGGTGCGGAATCTTGAACGCGAAATCGCCAAGGTGGCGCGCAAGGCGGTGACCGAGATCATCAAGGGCGGCACCAAGCGCGTGGACGTCACGGCGGACAATATCGACACCTATCTGGGGGTGAAGAAATACCGCTATGGTCTGGCCGAGAAAGAGGATCAGGTGGGCGTTGTGACAGGTCTGGCCTGGACTTCGGTCGGCGGTGAAATCCTGTCGATCGAGGCGCTGCGCCTGCCCGGCAAAGGTCGGATGAAGACCACCGGCAAGCTGGGCGATGTGATGAAGGAATCCATCGAGGCGGCGGCGTCCTATGTCCGGTCCATCGCGCCGCAGATCGGGGTCAAACCGCCGCGTTTCGACAAGCTGGACATCCACGTCCACGTGCCGGACGGCGCGACACCCAAGGATGGCCCGTCGGCGGGTCTGGCGATGGTCACGGCCATCGTGTCGGTGCTGACGCAGATCCCCGTCCGCAAGGATGTGGCGATGACCGGCGAGGTGACGCTGCGCGGCAATGCGTCGGCCATCGGCGGGCTGAAGGAAAAGCTGCTGGCGGCGCTGCGGGCGGGGATCACCACCGTGTTCATCCCCGAGGAAAACGCCAAGGATCTGGTGGATATTCCCGATAACGTAAAGGCAGGTCTGGAAATCGTGCCGGTCACGCATGTGTCTGAGGTGCTCAAGCGTGCCCTGGTGCGGATGCCCGAGCCGATCGAATGGAACGAAGAGGCCGAAGAGGCCGCCGCCGCCGCTACGCAGGCTTCGCAATTGCCGCAGATTGCGCCTGCGGTGACCGCGACGCACTGAGCGCACGACGGACCACGGAAAATCAGGGGCGCGGTCTTGGCCGCGCCCCGTTCTTTTGCAAGATCACAGCACGAGAAAGCTGCCCGATGTCGAGACGATGTCGATATCCGCCACGTCCAGGTCGGCCCCTTGAACCACGATGCGGTCGCGGTCACCGACCAGCGTGATGATGATGGCCGTACCGCTGTCGGTAATCGACTGCACCGATGCGCCGCCTTCCAGCGCGATGGCGTCGATACCCGCCTGATAATCGGTGATGGTATCGGTCGAGCGCACGCCGCTGCGGCTTTCGGTGCCGAACACGAACACATCCGCGCCGCCACGCCCCGTCAGGCGGTCATTGCCGTCAAAGCCGCGAATGGCCTCGGCGGCGTCGGTGCCGGTCAGCCGGTCAGCGCGCGACGTTCCATCAAGGCGCACCAGCGGCGGGGGCGGGGGCGGCGGGGGCGGCACGTCATTGTTGCCGCCATCCGGCAGCGGGCCGGCCGCAAGTGTGAAGCCAACATCGTCCCAATCCAGATCGTGATCAAAGGCGAAGGAATTCAGCACCCCGGTCACATCGGCCAGCGTCTTGCCGACGGCGTTCAGTTTCTCGGCGTTGAACAGATAGCTGAACGAGGTGACATAGCCGCTGTAGCCGCCATAGCGCAGCGCCTCGACCCCGCCAAGGATGCTGCCGTCCGAAAACTGAAGCGTGGTCAGCAGTTCGGTCCCGCCGCCGCCGGTCAATTCGCCATTGCCGCGTTCCAGATCGGTGTCATAGACCGTGGTCGTCCCGATGGTGATGGATATGGATTGCCCGTTCGGGTTAGCGCCTGACGACTGCGTGTTGAAGGTTGCGGCGGTAAAGGTGCTCGCACCCTCGGGCAGCAGGCCATAGGTGATCGGGTTGAGGCTGCTTTGGAAAGCAAAGCTGCTGGTCACCGACGGGGCGGTGATCTGTGTGTGGGCGTCAAAATCGGTCCCGGCCCGCGCAATCGCGTAGGTGTCGGCGCCGACGGTAAACAGGAACACGCTCAGCGTGCCCGCATCAGTCGTCAGCGTGGCCCCGCGCAGCGTTGGCAGTGTCGTGGCGATCACGCTGCCGTTGATCTGGATCGTTGCGCTTTCGCCGCTGACCAGACCAAAGGCATCCTGCGATCCGCCGCCCTTGGTGCCGGTTTCGGTCAAGAGGTCGCGGGTGGTCAGGATGACTTTGTCAAGCGTGGTGCCGACGGGGATGGACCCGCCCAGTGCAACGGGTGGACCTGACAGGCGAAAGGCAAAGCCTTCGAAATTGGCAGTTGGCATGGTGTTTCTCCTCATGGCCGGGGTGTCGGCGCGGCAGGCTCCTTGCGCTGTGCGCCGATAGAGAAAAATGCAACCAAAAGGCGATCACGTGCCAATCACGAGCACGTTTTTGGTGTCCGCTGCCGCCGATGTGATCGTTTGTGATAACGCGATGCCTTGTTTCGCGTGTGATGAATGCGGGTCAACTGGTTGCAGGTTTGTGCTTTGGCGGCATCGGTGACAGGCGGCTTCACGCATTGTGGCGTTCTGGCAAGACAACTGTGGAAATGTTAAGCATCTGGCACTATGCTGTTTCCTGATTGGAAACAGAGCGAGCACATCATGGCCAAGCCGACCACCACGGACCCCAAAACCCCCGCCAAGCCCGCCGCGCGCAAATCCTCGTCGGCGGCGCCCAAGACGTCGGCCCCGCGCCGTGCCGCGCCTGCCCGCGCCACCAAGGCCGCGACCGCACCCTCGGCCGATGCGGCCATCGCGGCGGCTGCGGCGGTCGAACCCGTGGTGGTGACCGAAACCCGCCCCGCCACCGGCAACGAGCTGAAAAAGCGCGAGCTGGTCGATCTGGTGGCCAAGCATGGTGATCTGAAAAAGAAACAGGTCAAGCCAGTGGTGGATGCCTTGCTGGCGGTGCTGGGCGATGTGCTGGCCGAGGGCCGCGAGATGAACCTGCCGCCTCTGGGCAAGATGAAGGTGAACCGGCAAAAGACGATTTCCGGCGGCCAGATCATCCTGATCAAACTGCGCACCGGGTCGTCTGCCACCGCCAAGGCCGCCGCCACCGATGCCGCCGAAATTGCCGCGCAAACCAGTGATGAGGCCCTTGCAGAGCCTGCCGAGTAAGGGTATTCCCCGACCCCACGGGAGATTAGCTCAGTGGTAGAGCGCTTCGTTCACATCGAAGATGTCAGGGGTTCAAATCCCTTATCTCCCACCATTTTTCAACAACGCGCCGCGCTGTCGGCGCGTTTTTTATGGCCGTCGCGCGATCACAGCCGCATCAGATAGGCCTGCATCCCGTCCGCCACCAGCACCGCATCCTGATTGTGGATCGTGACCATCAACCGCATGACACCGGTGCTGCGCCCGCGGTCCAGCGCCGTGATGGTGAAGGTGACATACAGCGTGTCACCGCAATAGACCGGTTTCAGGAACCGGCTGGATTGTTCCAGAAACCCGATCAGCGCCTCGCCCATCTCATGCGCCAAGGGGCAGGCCCCGATGGCGGCCTGCATCCAGGTCAACAGGCCATGCGCATAGAGATCGCGGTGGCCGAGGCGTTGCAGATAGTGCCGGTCATAATGGATCGGGTGATTGTCGCCGGACGCCGTGCGGAAGGCATCAAAATGCCCCTCTGTCAGGGTGCGCGACGGGGCGCGGAATTGTTCACCGATGCGAAAGTCGTCAAAGGCGCGGGTCGGCAGCATCTGATGGGCGGCGGGATCAAAGGTCATGCGGTCCTCCGAAGGGTCACGGTGCCTTGCACAGTCCGGGCGCAACGTCTAAATCGCAGGGGCGGGTGATTAGCTCAGTTGGTAGAGCGCTTCGTTTACACCGAAGATGTCGGGGGTTCGAGTCCCTCATCACCCACCAGACCCCAATCCATCATTGCCAAGAATACCGGCGCAGGCCGTTTGATCCGCGCATGAAAGTTTATTCAAAATACACGTAAAGGCCACCCCTAAGGGCGGCCTCGTCTCGTTCAGGTCTCAGCAAGCAACAGCGAGGCCGGGTTACCGGCCTCGCTGTTGCATCAGACGATTGCGAAGAAGTCGTCGTTGGTCAGGTTGGCCAGCAGGTTGTTGCGCAGGATGATATCCATGTCGGTTCCCAGATCGATCACCACATTCGCACCGCGCTGTGTCACAGACGCTGCTGCCAGCAAGCCGGCAAGATCGGTGATGCCGAAATCGGTCAGGTCCAGCTGGTCATCACCATTCAGGTCGAAGTCTTCGATGATGTCTCGCCCGAATGTGCCGTTGAACACGAACACGTCTGCTCCCTCATAGCCTAACAGGCGGTCATTGAAGGCACCACCCTCCAGCATGTCATCGCCCTCCCGTCCGATGACGTTCATAGAGCCATCAGCTTTCGTCAGGGTCGATGTGCTGACCATCCCTGCGCCATCATAGATGAAGCTGCGGTTTGTGCCATCGACATAGTCCTCGTTCCGTGTCGCCAACAAACCGGCGGCAAAGGTACGATCCGAGGTCAGGCGCCCCTGCGGGTCGGCGTCAAAGTCAAACGATTGCGTCGCGATCTGACCGGCAACAAAGGTGGTCTCCAGCCGGCTATATGCTGCGACATTCATGGTATCGATCTGGATCAGCGTCCTGTCGCCATTGGCGGAAACCGTCGATTCCGACACCAAACCGTTGTCAAGGATAATCCGTTCGAACGAACCACCCGCTGTGTCGAAAACGGTCACTGCGCTGAACAGAGGAAGCACATCGTCAGCGTCAGACACCGCATAAAGCCGCAGCGCCCCGGTTGCATCGAACTCGCTGGTGAAGATGCGCCCATTGTCCGAGTCTTCGACGATTTTCCGCAGTACACCGTCGCCATCAAAAGTCTTGATGACCTGCGCATAGTTCTTGGTATCGGCACTGTCGATGAACACGCGCTCGTTGGTGAAGCCAAGATTGGTGACCTGCATGTCCGCGTCACGCCCGGTATCCGCCACGTCATAGGCCTTGTCCGCCGTGCCGTGGTTGGCTGCCAGATACTCCGCGAAGGCGTCCTGTTCGGTACCGTTGGCGGCGAATGTCGCCGCGCCATCGGCCACGCCACCGCCCAGATCAACCCGGTTGGTGCCGTTGAAGGCATAGCTGTCGCCGCCATCTGCGAGGAACCCAAGCGTCACAACCCGGATCGTCATCGCCGGATCGGCCACCAGAACCCCGTTGCGCACCAGTGCCATCAGCACACCGCCGAACTCGTCGACGATATCGGCCTGCATCACCCGCGCCCCTGCCGCCTTGGTCGGATCGAACGAGAACTCGATCCCGGCGAACTGGCCGAACTGACCTGCTGATCCCGGCAGGCTTCTGACCGAATGTTCCAGCGCCGCGACCAGGTTCACCGTGGTCATGTCGATCAACGTCAGCGCGTTGTTGAAGGCCAGCGCAGTCGCGATGTCATTCTGGCTGATCGCGCCGGCGGGCTTGATGATGTTGCCATCACCATCCACCAATTCGCTATTTGCAAAGCGCTCGGCCACCGTGCCGCCGGGGGGCACCACGGTTTCACCGATATTGGCGCGGATGCCGCCGCCGTTCTTGATCGACACCATCACGCTGCTGTCGGCTTGCTTGCCGTAAGCGAGGTTTGCCAGCGCGGTCAGGTTACCAAGGTTGGTTTCCTGTGTGCGCACCCCGTCCAACTCGCCGGGCACCGTGTTGCCCGACGCGCCCCGGTTGCCGTTCAGGAACACGTTGGAATAGCCAAAGATGTTCGACTGGGTCGAGATGATCTGGGCTTCGACCTCGTCCACGATCTGCTGGATTTCCGCGTCCACCAGCCCTTCGGCATCCAGATCGGCCACGCCCTGATCGTCGGTGGCATAGGCGCCCGAGACATCGGCGTCATAGCTGGTCGGGATGATATGGCCGTTCTCGTCGAAATCCACCACCAGACGGCCGACATACTTATACGACCCGTCGGTATTGACGATTGCGATGGGGTTGCCATCCTTGTCGGTGGCAAAGATCGGGTATTGGCCCTGATCGCTGTCGCCATTGCGGATGCGGTCATTGTCATCGAACAGGCGGGTGTTGGACCCACCGGCCACGATCACGTCGACGCCCGACAGCCGCGAGGCCAGTTGCACCTCGATGTTGATCACCTGCATGTGGGCCAGCAGGATCACCTTGTTCATCGTCGGGTTGGCGGCCAGCAGGCTGTCCACCTCGGCCTGGATGATCGCGGCCAGCGCGTCCAGTTGATCCGATGTCGGCACACTGTCGAAGGGCGTCGGCAGCACGCCAACCGTGCCCGGCGACGAGATGCGGCCCAGCGTCGGCGTGGTGGCCCCGACAACGCCGATCAGCTCGTCCTGCCCGGTTTGTTCGCTGTCCACGGTCAGCACCACCGACGAGGTGACGGTGTTGCGCAGCGGCGCGCCGCCACCCGCCACTTCCAGCGGGCCGAGGTCCGCGTTGGTGGCAAAGTTCAGGTTCGACGACAGGTAGGGATACAGCGCGCCCTGGAAATCCGCGCCAAGGATCGTGGTTCCGGCAGAGCCGTCGATCAGGTCGGCCAGCGGCCCGGTGCCCAGATCGAACTCATGGTTGCCAAAGGCCACGGCCTGCACACCCAGCTCGTTCTGGATTTGGATATCCGCGATGCCCTTGGCCCCATAAAGCGCCTGCGAGGCGTCGAAGAACGGCGAGGGGATGAAGCTGTCACCCGATGACAGCGTCAGCGTGTTGTCCGCGATGCCGTCATTGCCCAGGTCCTGACCGCGCAGCGCGTTCAGCACGGCGGACAGGTTCGGGGCGTTTTCGATGGCCGAGGTGGACGCTTCTTGGTCGGTGAAGTGCAGCAGTTCCAGCGTGAAGACATCGGCGGGGATGACTGTGTCTTCGGCCACGGCGTTCAGGTTCTGGATGCGGGTATCGCCGCTGGCCGCGGTATCGGCCACGTCATAGGCGGTGTCTGCCGTGGCAAAGGAAGCCTGCAGATATTCCGCCAGTGCCTGCTGTTCGCCCAGGATATTGGCGGGCACGTTGGCGGCGGCGGTGAAATCCAGCGCCTCATCGACCGGGGCCGACAGGGTGCCGTCGTTCAAGAGGAAGCGGAAGTTGGACGCGTTCGCCTTGAAGGGATAGCCGTCGCCGCCATTCGCGAGGAAGTTCAGCGTGACCATGGTGATGGTCGCGGGCGCATCGGGGCTGATGACGCCATCGACCAGCACGGGCGCGATGAAATTGCCATCCTCGTCGATCAGGGCGATGTTCTGCACCCGCGATCCGGCTGCCAGATCGGGATCATACGAGAAGCTGATGCCACCGATCTGCGGGAACCGGCCCTGGTTGCCCAGAACGGCCACGCCGTGTTCCAGAATGGCCTTCAGACCTTCGGCGGTAGTGTCCAGCGCCATCAGCCCGTTGTTGAAGCGCAGCGAGTTCTCGATATCCAGCTGCGAGATCGCTCCGGCGGGCTTGCCTGCATCCGTGTTCGCAATCGGCGGCGTCTTGTCACCCGACAGCACGTCCACGGCACCGATCTGCGCCCGGATACCGCCGCCATTCTTCAGCGAGGCGAAGAACACAGAGTCATCGGCTACGGCATCCTTCAGCGCGCCCATGTTGGCATCGGCGGTGATGTTGCCCAGGTTGGTTTCCTGGTTGCGGACCAGATTACGCTCGCCTTCCAGGTAGACGTTGGTGAAGCCCAGGATGTTGCCATCCTTGGCCGCGATCACGGCATCGACGGCTTCGGTGATGTCGGCCACCTGTTCGCCCTTGGTGCCTTCGGCGAAGGCGGTATCGGACAGATCGCCATCGGTGTCGCCCCAGGCTGCGGCGACGTTCTCGACGGTCGCGGCGTAGGCCCCGTTGATGGTGTCATCCAGCGCGTCCACGACGATCTCGCCGTTGGCGTCAAATTCGACAACCAGACGCCCGAGATAGGTGAATTCGTTGTCAGTGTTCACGATCAGCGTGGTCTTGCCATCGGCACCGGCGGTGACGATCGGATAGGTATTGGCGAAATCCGCCGCATGGCCGGGGAAGGCGACGGCTTCGTCATTGTCATCGCCCAGCCGGGTGTTCGACCCCGCCGACAGGATGATATCCACGCCGCGCAGCAAAGGTGCCAGCGCGGTTTCAAAGGCGATCTGTTGCAGGTGCGCCATCAGGATGACCTTGGTCACGCCCTGTGCGATCAGGTCGTCGATCACCGGCTGCAATTGCGCCGCCAGCAGCACCATGTCGTTCGTCTCGGCCCCGTCACCGGCGAAGCCTTTGACCTCGACACCACCGGTGGACGAGATGCCTTCAAGGATCTGCGTGGTCGCACCCACCAGACCGATCTGTTCGCCGCCCTTGGTCACGACGGCAGACGGCACGATCTTGCGCGCCAGCGTGGTGACGTTTTCCAGACCGCCGACACCGACGGTTTCCTGATAGCGGCCCGAAATCGCGCTATCGCCCGCGAAATTCAGGTTTGCGGACAGATAGGGGAAGGCGGCATCGTTGATCGCATCCGAGAAGGCGTTGGTGCCCAGATCGAATTCGTGGTTGCCGATGGTGGACGCTTCGACACCGATGCGGTTGTGGATTTCGATATCCGCCGCGCCGGGGTTGTTGCCCTTGTTATGGGTCGCTGCGACCGATGCATCGGTGCCCGCGGCCAGGAAGGGACCCGGCAGGAAGTTGTCGCCGCCCGCAAGGATCAGCGTATTGGCATAGGTGTTGTCGAACCCGTCCACCAGCGCGGCCAGCAATGGCGCGGTATCGCCAGCCAGCAGACCCGCCTCGGCATCCGAGAAATGCAGCAGTTGCAGGGTGAAATTCGGCACCGGCTGGGCCACCCCGAACAGCGACAGGGTGCTCGACACTTCGTTTGCCACCACAAGGATTGCCTCGCCGGTGGGGCTGTCTTCGGCCTTGATGGTCAGCAGACCTTCGGGGCTGACGTCGCCCGCGTTGGTGATGCCGGTGACAAAGGTCACATCCGCCGGGTTGGTGACATCGAACACCATCACCGCGTTCGACCGTTCCAGCCCGATAAAGGCATAGGCGCGCTCACCGATCATCGACACGGTGACACCTTCGGGTTCCGGGCCCTTGTTGTCGGACCGGGTATCGTCGAACAGCGCCGGGAATTGCGCCGCAATGATCCGCTCCAGCGCATCGCCCGAGTCGAAGACCATGGTGCCGTTGGAGTCGAGGATCGAGAACGACCGCGCGCCATAGGTCAGGATCTGGTCGATATCGCCATCGCCATCCGTGTCACCGCGCAGCAGCGGGGCGTTGACCACGTTCAGCCGTCCCAGGCTGGCGTTGTCTTTCAGCGCGGCTTCGTTCGGGAACAGCGTGTTATCCAGATCATAGGCCGCGTTGCCCAGACGGATGGTTTCGTCCGGCGTCAGGAAATCGTCACGGTCGTCGCCTTCGTTGGCGATGACGTAATAGGTGTTGCCGTCTGCGGCGACATAGCTGGCAATCGCGTCGGGCATGAATTGGCCGATCACCGGGTTGCCAGTGGTCAGGTTCACGCCACCGCGGTCCGAGAAATCGGCCAGCAGGTTGGTGAAATCCTTGCCGCCCAAAGCGATGACATCCGTAATTGTGTTGTCGCTCAGGTCAATGATCGCAACGGCGTTGTTTTCCTGCAGGGTGACAAAGGCCTGCGTGCCATCGGCGGAAACCGCGATGTATTCCGGCTCGATATCCGCAGCAGTGGACACGCCGTTGAAAATCCGAACGCCTTCGCCGCGCAGGTTATTCTCGAACCCGTTGCCGTCGTCGAAGGTGATCGTGTCAACCACGATGGCGCCCATGCCGCCCGAGATGTCGATGACCGAGACCGACCCATCCGGGTTGTTCACGTTGCCGACATCGCCTTCGGCCTCGTTGGCGACCAGCACTTTGGTGCCATCCGGCGTGAAGGTCAGCATGTCCGGCAGCGCGCCCACATCGGCGGACCCGGCCAACGTGCCGTCAAGGTTCAGGAAGACCACCTTGCCCGCGTCGGTCTTGACAGCGGCGGGCAGGGCGACAGCGATCAGGGTGCCATTGGTGGCAACCGACGTGATGTCGGTGGTGGCAAAGCCCAGCGTGGTGAAGTCGATGGTGCTCAGCAGGACCGGGTTCGCCGCGTCGCTGATATCCACAATCTGCAACCCGGCGCTCGACGTCACATAAAGCTTGTCATCGGCAAAGGTGGCGATTTCCGCACCGGTCAGCGACAGGGTGGACAGGTGGGTCACCTCCAGCGCCTCGGTCGGGGCGATGCTGTTGTCATACAGCGCGCCGTCGTAGGTGGTCACGACCAGCGGACGATCCGCGAATGTCAGGCCGACCACGATCGGGTCATGGTCCGACGACCGATAGGGCAGGGTGCCGTCGAAGATCGCCGGGTCGCGGCTAAATTCAAGGTTGTAATCCAGCGCATCTGCCTCGTCGGCGTTGATGTTCCATTCCAGCACATCAACGATGGACGCAAACAGTTCCAGCGAGGCAAAGGCGTAATCCAGCGTCCCGAGGAACGCGTCGAAGATATAGCCATAGCCTGCTTCGATCAGCTCGCCCGCGACGTTCACATAGCCTGCGACATCGGTCAGGAAATCAATCGGGGCTTCTTCGGCATAAGAGTTGAAATCGCCCAGCAGCATGATGTTGCGGGTGTCCGACCCGGTCGGGTTGGTGTCCAGCCAGGCATCAAGCGCCTGCGCCGCCAGCAAACGCTGGTTGTTCCAGAAGCCTGCGCCATTGCCTGCGTCGATGTCGGCACCCGTGGCGGTGTCGCCGCTGCCCTTGGATTTGAAGTGGTTGACCGCAACCGTCACCAGGTCGCCGCCATCCAGAGTCTCGAAGGTCGCGGCCAGCGGAACGCGGCTGGAACCGTTGAAGATCGCGTTTTCGGTCGATTGTGCCAGCAACGCGGCCGAGACATCGGCATCGGTCAGCATGGCCACGGTGGACCCTTCGGCCAGTTGGACCTTGTCGGTGCGATAGATCATGCCGACGGCGATGGCGTCAGTGCCGACAAATTCCTGACCGGGGTTGACCCAATCCCACACGTCCACACCCAGCGCGTCATTCAGCGCGGCAACGATGGTTTCGATCGCGGTGAGGCCGCCCTGCTGGTTGGCCTGATTGGCAGGCGCGGTGCCGCCTGACAGGAAATCGTTCTCCAGCTCGTTCAGGCCAATGATATGCGCGTCCAGCCCGAGGATGGCGGTGATCATCTTTTCTAGCTGACGGTCGAATTCCGAGGTGGCGGTGAAACCGGCCAGCGCCTGGTTCGGGTTGGTGGCGGCACCGCGCGGCTCCAGCGCCAGGTTCGGGCCGACATCGTCGTTGGGGGTGTCGGGGAACACATCCAGCGTGGTGAAGAAGTTCAGCACGTTGAACGAGGCAATCTTCAGGTCGCCTTCAACCGTTGCGGTCGGTTCAACCCGCGGGTTGGTATCGACAAAGGTGTTCTGACCATCTTCGGTCGCGCGCACCCGCCAGGTCGCCTGCGACGAAGCCTGACCGGCCCAGGAATAGTCCAGAACCCCGGTCAGCCCGACCACGGTGTCGCCCATCGACGGCGCGGTGCCATCGGCGTAACCGCCAAAGCCGTCAAGGTTGTTCGGCGACTGGTTCTGAAGGTTCAGGCCGTCATCATAGATGATGTTGCGCGCAGCGGTTGCGGCCAGATAGGCGTCATAAGCGGCGGCATCGGGGTCGTTGTATTGCGTGAACTGGAACGGGCGTTCGCCGGTGATGGTCGAGCCATCCGGGCCGGCCTGTTCAAAACCTTCGGTGGCGAACAGGCGCACCTCGTTGAAACGGTCCAACTGGAACTGTTCGGTGATGGTCAGGGTGTCCTGAAATGTCACCAGCATGCCTTCAAAGGCTTCAAGATCGGCCTGATACAGGCCCGACTGCGCCCGGCTGGTGCCAGCGGCAGGCAGGTTGATCACGGCGGCGGTCGGCAGGGTGTTGTCCGACGATACCACAGTCACGGCGGTGATGGTGGACAGTTGGGTCGACCCGAAATTCTCGGTCACGGTGCCGGTGACGCGGACGCGGTCGCCGATATTGACGTTGGTGCCGAAGGCGTTGTCAAAGACAAAGATGCCTTCCGACGTGCCGGGATCTGCGTCAGCGTCCGCGTCTTCTTCCTGCAGGAAGAAGCCGCCCAGATTGCGCTTGGTATCGGCATCGCCATTCTGGAAATCGCCGACGACGATGGCCTCGACAGTGACGATCTGACCGCGCAGGGGGCTGGCGTCATTGTTGTCGGTGGTGCCAACAACGTTGGTGCCTTGATTTGACGCATTGCCCTGAATAGTCGAGATCAAGGCAAACGCATCATTGCCGCCGCCGCCCGTGCCGGTGTCATCACCGCCGCCGCCTGTGCCGGTGTCATCACCGCCGCCGTCGCCCGGCGTAAAGGTGCCAACGGGGAACGGGTTGGCTGCCGTCGCGTTGGATGTTGCACCGTCCAGCGAATCTACACCCGAAAAGGTCCATTCGGCAATCTTGAACACGCCGCCGTTGGGGACCGCGCCGTCATTGCGATAGGCCCAGCCATCCAGATGTTCCCACGGCTGGCCGGTGCCATCGGTGCCCACCACGCCGAACACGTCGATGACCGCTCCGCTCTTGTACAGTTCCATCGCGTCATCGCCGTTGATGTTGGCAACCGAGCTGGTGAAATCCGGGGCAAAGCCGAAGTATGCCGTGAACTGGGGCGCTTCGCTGGCAACATAGATCGTCTCGCCTGCCAGAAGCGATCCCGACAGCGTCAGCAACGGCGCGCCATTCGACGCCCCGCCATTGTTGGCATTCGCCAGACCATAGATCGACAGATCAGCGATATTGACCAGCGCGGTCAGCTCGATCGCCTTGGGCGTGCCGCCGGTCAGCGGGCCGTCGATGATGCCGGAAATGATCAGGTCGGTCATGGTGGTCTTCCCCCAAAAATAAAAATGTCACGACGTCACTGACGCCGCGCATTGCAAAATGCAGGCCTGCCCTCGCATGCTAGAGTTTCCCTTGGCGGTCGGGGTAGCGAGTGTTTGTAACGGCTTATTGACGTCCTGCGGGCAAACCGCCGGTCAGATTGCTGCCTCCAAGCGGGCAAAGCCCTTGAAATTTCGTGTCAAGTACAAGATTCCGACGTGAAAATGCCGGTTTTTTTTGGCATGCTGTCGCAAGGTCAAGTTTGTTAACAAGGATTAAGGCAATGTGTGCCGTATCAATTTTGGACAGGTTTGTGCGCCCGGATTCGGGTCGGTTCGGAACTGTCAAACCCGCAAAGGTTCCAGAGGTCGTGAAAGCCGACATGGGTGATGCCATGGCGGCGGTCTTGGACAACAAGATGACACCCGAAGCCGCGCTTGAGGCCCCGTCCGTTTCCGCGCCCGCGTCGGTGCCTGTTTCTGTGCCTGTGGCCGTAACCCATGATCCTTGTCCGGTGCCGACCCCGGTATCGCGGCATCAACGTCTCTTCGAACTGTGGCGGCAACACAGCGCTGCCGCAGAAGTCGCACAGACCCGGCAAAGCCGCCAGAATGGCGCGGTGCCCGATGCACTGGGCGTCGCGACGCTGCGGCAGGCGGCCTATGCCTCGCTGTCGCGGCGGTCGGGCGTTGCGTCCGGCAAATCTGACCCGGCCTGATCCGCACCGTCTGACAGGGCAGGGCGCGCGCCTTTGAAACCTGTCGCCACCACGAATTTTTCCGAACTGTCGGCGCGGCTGGCGGGGGGTTTGATGTTGACCACCTTGGTGAAATTCTTCTTCAGCAGCAGTTGCAGGCTGGCCTCGGCGCCGCCCGCCAACACCTTGGCGACAAAGGCCCCGCCGTCTTCCAGCACATCAAACGCGAATTGCGCCGCCGCCTCGCACAGGATGACGATGCGCAAGTGATCGACCTGCGGGTTGCCCGACGCAGCAGCGGCCATGTCGGACATCACCACATCGGCGCGCCCGCCCAGCCAGCCCTTGACCAGCGCATCGGCCTCATCATCCAGAAAATCCAGTTGATGCAATTCCACGCCGGGGATCGGATCGACATGTTGCAGGTCAACACCGATGACGCGGCCCACCTTCTTGCCGGGCTTGTCGGACAGCGCATTGGTGCGCCGCACCGCGACCTGACACCAGCCACCGGGGGCACAGCCCAGGTCCACCACCCGCGCACCGGGCACCAGAAAGCGGAACTTGTCGTCGATTTCCGCGATCTTGAACGCGGCGCGGCCGCGATAGCCCTCGGCCTTGGCCTTTTTCACGTAAGGGTCGTTTAACTGCCGTTCCAGCCAGAGCGTGGATGACAATTTCCGGCCCCGCGCGGTTTTCACCTTTTCGCGCAGCTCGCGCTGGCCGCGCCCGGAAATGTTCTTGGTCATGGTTGTGGCTCCGCAGCGGGCAAGCTGTGCTCAAACCCTATCGGGGCGGAAAAGGCAAGATCACGGCTCAATCGGGCCGGTCTTCCAGCACGCCATCTGCGGACATCTGCGCGTAAAGCAGCCCCTCGCGCAGGCCACGGTCGGCGACCGACAGCCGGTCGGTGGGCCAAAGCCGCAGCAGCGCCTGCAAAATCGCCGCGCCCGACATGATCAGCGCGTGGCGGTCATGGCCGATGCGCGGGTCGTCGATGCGGCCCTTGGGGCCAAGGTCAAGGTAATTGCGGATAACGGTGTCGATCTGATCCGATGTCATCCGCAGCCCATCCACCTTGGTCCGGTCATAGCGTTTCAGGCCCAGATGGCTGGCCGCCACCGTCGTGACCGTGCCAGACGTGCCGACGATCTGGAACCCCTCGCGCGCCTGCACGTCTTTGTAGGGCGTAAACTCCGCCAGATGTTCTTCAAAGAACCACGACATCAGCGCGAACCGCGCGCCGTCATCCTCGACATCGTTGAACTGGTCGCGCAGCGTGGCGACCCCCAGGGGCACCGAAATCCAGTCCACCACGCGGGCCACCGGAAACGGGCTTGCGGGCGGGTGAAAGCCGGCATGCAGCCGCATGATCGCGCGCGGCCGGTCGCGGGGCGCAACCGCCGTCAGGTCGATCCAGACCAGTTCGGTTGATCCGCCGCCGATATCCACCACCAGCAACTGTTCCGTGCGCGTGGACACCAAGGGCGCGCAGGAAATCACCGCCAGCCGCGCCTCTTCCTCGGGCTTGATGGTTTCCAGTTGCAGACCGGTTTCGCGCTTGATCGTCGCCAGAAATTCGGCCCCGTTGGCGGCGCGGCGGCAGGCCTCTGTCGCGACCAGCCGCATCCGTTTCACACCGTGGCGGCGGATCTTCTGCTGGCAAATGCGCAGCGCCTGCACCGTGCGCGCCATTGACGCGCGGCTTAACCGCCCGGTCTGTTCCAGACCCTGACCCAGCTGCACCGATTTGGAAAAACTGTCCACGACGTGAAACTGACTGCCCCGCGGCTGGGCAATCAGCATGCGACAACTGTTTGTGCCCAAATCCAGCGCCGCATACAGCGTCGCAGGATCGGGTGGTTCGGGCGCGGGGCTTTCGACCGCTTTCGGGAACGCGCCCGCACCGCCGGGACGCTTGGGCGTCATCGTCACGCCCTCCGATTTCAAGTTGGCTCTAAGGTAGGGCTTTGCCGTCACTGGCGCAAGCATCGCGCGCGGGATCATGAAGATCATCGGAAACTTTCATGCCCGACTGCGCGCGGCGCTCTGGTCGCGCCATGTCCATGCAGGCTAGGGTGCACGCGTCGCCCTTGGCGGCCCGGTTGTCGAAAACCGGCCATGGGGCCTTGCGTCTGCGCGTTAGACAGAGCGACAGACAAAGGCGACAGCACAGCCAAAGGGGGCGACCATGCCGGACGTTACAATCGTATTCTGGCGCGATATTCCGGCGCAGGTGATCGTCGGGCGCGGGCGTTCGGGGTCAAAGCACCCGTTGCCCGAACGTTTTGAACAGGCGATTGACCGCGCCGCGATGCGGATCGGCGCGCGCGACAGCGATGCCTATCTTGCGGAATGGCGCAAAGCCCCGCCCTATAGCGTCGAAGGCGAACCGGCCGAGGTTGCAGCCCGCGAAGCCGCGCGTATCGTGGCAGAATATGACCCGGCGCGTCTGAAGGCGCTGATCGACAACGACGGCCATGCGTAAATGGCCGTTCCACCAGGAAAGACGCTGATGGCCCTGTTCAATTTCCGCAAGACCCCCGCCGCGCAGGCCCCCGCCGATGACGCGCTGCTGCCCGCGTTCCTGAAAGGCTTTTCCATCGAGGTCATGCCGCGCACCGCCGAAAAGGTGCCGGATTTCCGCGCCATCCTGCCTGCGGGCACGCGCGTCTATATCGCGCATCTGGACGGCACGCCGATTGCCGACATGGTGGCGACGGCAAAACGTCTGCACGCCGACGGCTTTCCGGTGATGCCGCACTTCCCGGCCCGGATCATCCCCGACCGCGCCACGCTGGCCGACTGGATCGCGCGCTATCGCGGCGAGGCGGATGTGCGCCAGGCGCTGCTTTTGGGCGGCGGGGTCAACACGCCTGCGGGTGAATACCATTCCTCGATGCAGTTGCTGGAAACCGGCCTGTTCGGTGATTTCGACCGGTTGCACGTCGCAGGCCACCCCGAAGGCAACCGCGACATCGACCCCGACGGATCGGACCGCGTGGTGATGCAGGCGTTGCAATGGAAACAGCGGTTTGCCGACACCTCGGACGCCAAGATGGCAATTGCCACGCAGTTCTGTTTCGAAGCCGCCCCGATCATCGACTGGGTGGATCAGTTGACCGCCGCCGGGATCACGATTCCCGTGCATATCGGCATCGCGGGGCCTGCAAAATTGCAAACCCTGATCAAGTTTGCGGTGGCCTGCGGCGTGGGTGCATCCATGCGCGTCTTGCAGAAACGCGCGATGGACGTCACCAAGCTGCTACTGCCCTATGAACCGATGGACGTGCTGGCAGACCTCGCCGCGCACAAGGCCGCGAACCCCGGTTTCGGCATCGAAGCCGTGCATTTCTTCCCGTTGGGCGGAATTGCGACCAATGCCCAATGGGTGACCACGCATGGTGGTGCCTCGGGTCAACCCGCCAACGCCGGAGACGCGCCATGACCCGCACCATCATCGAATCGAAAACCAAGACCGTCATCATCGGCTTTGACCAGCCGTTCTGCGTCATCGGGGAACGCATCAACCCGACAGGCCGCAAGAAACTGGCCGCCGAGCTGGAGATGGACGATTTTTCTACCGTCGAACGCGACGCAGTGGATCAGGTTGCGGCAGGCGCCACGGTGCTGGATGTCAACTCGGGCGCGGTGTTCACCAACAAGATGGCGACTGATCCCCGCTATGCCGACAACAACTTTGTCGAGCCGATGCTGATGCCCGAAATGATCCGCCGGGTGCAGGCGGTGGTGGATGTGCCCTTGTGCATCGACAGTTCCGTGCCCGGCGCGCTGGAAGAGGGTCTGCGCGCCTGCGAAGGCCGTCCGCTGCTGAATTCCGTCACCGGCGAGGAAGAGCGGCTGGAGCGCGTGCTGCCCTTGGTCAAGAAATACAATGTGCCGGTTGTGGCGATTTCCAACGATGACACCGGGATTTCCGAGGACCCCGATGTGCGGTTCGCGGTGGCGAAAAAGATCGTCGAACGCGCCGCGGATTTCGGTATTCCGGCCTATGACATCGTGGTTGACCCGCTGGTGATGCCGATAGGCGCGATGGGCACGGCGGGGCAGCAGGTGATCACGCTGGTGCGGCGCCTGCGCGAGGAATTGGGCGTGAACACCACATGTGGTGCATCAAACATCAGCTTTGGCCTGCCGAACCGGCATGGCATCAACAACGCCTTCCTGCCGATGGCGATCACGGCGGGCATGACGTCAGCCATCATGAACCCCTGCGCTCTGCCCATCGGCGCGGCCAAGATCGCCGAAAAGCGCGCGGAAGTCGCGGCGCTTGGCATCATGCTGCCCGAGGATATGGATGACGAGACGTTTGTCACGCTGTTCGGGCTGGGGTCCACCAAATCCAAGGCCGGTAAGGAAATGGAGGCGATACGCGCCACCAATTTCCTGATGAATAACGATCCTTCGGGGGCCGAGTGGATCAAGTTCAACCGCGCGCCGCAGGCCGAAGGCGAGGGGCGCAGCGGGCGTCCGGGCAGCCGCCGCCGCCGCTGATCCATGGCAGACCTGTCGCTGGTGATGGATGCAGGCGGCACCACCTGTCGCCTTGCGCTGGCACAGGGCGGGCAGATGGTGGCAGGCTCGCGCGCGGATGTGCCGACGCGGGGCGATCCCGTGGCGGTTTGCGCGGCCTATCTGGCGGGGCGGCCTCTCGCGGGCGCAGTTCTGGCCGGGGCGGGGCCGGTGTTACACGGCCGCCTGTCCCTGACCAACGCGGATTTTGTGCTGGATGCGGCGCAATTGCAGGCCACCTTGGGCGCGCCGGTGCATCTGGTGAACGATCTGGTGGCGCAGGCACATGGGTTGGACAGCCTGCCCGGTGATGCGGGCGATCTGCTGCTGCCGGGATTAGCGGTGCCGGGTGCGCCGCGCCTGATCGCCGGGATTGGCACGGGATTGAACGCAGCGGTGTTGCATGGGGCGGGTGCGACCCTGCGCGTCCCGCCATCCGAGGCGGGGCAGACAGCCATGCCCGCGCTGCCCGCCTTGGCCGGGTTTCGCGGCCCGACGGGGGCCCGCCCCGTTGCCGAGGATCTGATATCCGGTCCCGGTCTGGCGCGGCTGCATCTGCATCTGACGGGACAGGCCCTGTCCCCCGCTGACGTGATCGCGGCGGGTCATGGTCCCACGCTGGAAATCTGGGCCGAAGCGTTGGGGGCATGGCTGGCCGATCTGGCGCTGGTGCATCTGGCGCAGGGTGGCCTCTGGTTGGCGGGTGGGGTGGCTGCGGCCACAGCCCCGCACATGCCGCGCCACGCCTTGCAGCGCGGTTTGCACCGGGCGGGCGCGTTCAAGGCGCTGTTGTCGGGCCTGCCCGTCAGGGTCATCAGCGATGACGACCTCGCCTTGCGCGGGGCGGCCGCGCTGACCGGCTAGACCAGCCGCAATTCCTTGGCCAGCATCGCGGCATGGGTGCGGTTGCGCGCCTGCAATTTGCGGCTGACGGTTTTCACGTGCAGTTTCACCGTCACCTCCTGCACATCCAGATCGCGGGCGATTTCCTTGTTGGCCTTGCCATCGCACAACCCGCGCAGCACGTCCAATTCGCGCGGCGTCAGATGCGGCGCAACCAGCGTCTGCCCTGACGCAAGCGGGGCTGCACCCGTGCTGTCGTTCTCATCAAACACGCTGTCCCCGGCCAGCAGGCGGTCAACGGCATGCAGCAGCACTGTGGGGCTCAGCGATTTGGTCAGGAACCCGCGCGCGCCAGCCATCCGCGCGCGACGCGCCACATCGGCGTTGCCGGTGCCTGTCAACAGCGCGATCGGCCCGCCGCCGTTCAGGGCCATCATCTGGCGCAGCCCGTCGGGCAGGGTCATCCCCGGCATGGAATAATCCAGCAACACCAGCTTTGCGCCCTGCATCGCAATCAGCGCCGCGCGCGCGCTGTCCAGATCACCAGCCTCTGTGACGGAGAACCCGCCGCGCTGGCGCAGCATCTCTGCCAGCGTCATGCGCACAAGGTCGTGATCGTCGGCCAGAAGAATGGTTGTCATGTCGTCGTTATCACTCGACTTCGGCGAAAAAGGCAACCTTTCGTTACCTGTTTCTCGGGCAGATTGGTCATCCGCACCCTGTTCCATTGGATAGGCTATCCCTTTGTGATGCGCGGCCCCGTGACGTGGCGCAACCTGCCGGATATGCTTTGCGCATTATTTGCAAATAAACGGTTGAGGCTTTCCGATGATCCGCATCTTTGCTGCCATGTTTTCCGGTGCATTCCGCCTGACTGCGGTTTTGCGTCACATCGTCCTTCTGCTGCTTCTGGCGGCGCCGCTTGCGGCACAAACCTCAGAGCCGCTGCTGCGCCTGACCTTGCCGGGCGATACGTCCCCGCGTCTGATCAGCCGCGACGACCTGCTGGCGCTGCCGCAGCAGCGTTTTGTCACCGCGACGATCTGGACCGAAGGTGTGGTGGCGTTCGAGGGGCCTACCTTGCATGATCTGCTGGCCGCGCAGGGCATCACGGCGGATCCGCAGACCCCGCTGACCGCGCGGCTGGTCGCGCTGAACCACTATTTCGTCGATATGCCGGTGACCGAGGCCACGCCTGAGGCACCGATCCTGGCGCTGACCCGCGACGGCGTTGCCCTGACCGCGCGCGACAAGGGGCCACTTTGGGTGGTCTATCCCTATGACGCCGACCGCGCCTATCGCAGCGAGGTGATCTATGCCCGCTCGATCTGGCAGTTGACGGAAATCCTGGTCATGCCTGCGGCCCCGGCCCGCTGAGGATGCTGCGACGCCGGTCTTTTGACGGGGTCCGGGCGCGCCCGGTTTGGGTGTGGTCCTTGGCTAACCCGCCCGGTTGGCGGTTGGTGCCTTTTGCGCTGTTGCTGATGGCGCTGTTGCTGGTGGTGTTCATTGCGCTGGCGCGTCAGGTCAGCGACGAGGTGAACCGGCTGGGCACCTCGCGCACCGACAATGCTTATTGGATGCTGACCCAGATGGAGGTCGAGTTTCTGGAACTGTCTGCGGCGGTCACCCGCGCGCAGGCGCGTCCCGAGATGCCGCTGACGGGGGTGCGGCAACGCTATGACATCGTGTTCAGCCGCGTGGCTACGTTAGAGGAATCCCCGATCTACCGCGACGCCTTGCACGCGTCCGGGTCGCTGCCGCAGGCCTTGATGCTGTCGCAGGCCTTGCGCGGGCTGGCACCGCTGTTCGATGGCCCTGACGCCGCGCTACGCGCGGCCTTGCCAGAGATCGACGCGAGCCTGACCCGGTGGCGTCCCGATCTGCGCGCGGTGGCGGTGCAAAGCAACCTGCAACTGGCGCGCGCCACCGCATCGGGACGCGAACTGGTGGCGGGCACAATGTTCAGGCTGGCGATGGTCACGCTTGCGCTGGTGGTGGTGCTGGGGGCGCTGGCGGTGGGGTTCTTCTGGGTGTCGCAAATCGCGCGGACCAAAACGGGGCAGGTGCGGCGTGCGTCGCTGCGGTTGGAAACGATTGTCAGCACCGCGCCGGACGGGTTGATCGTGACCGGTGCCGATGGCCGGGTCGAGGCGGCGAACCCGGCGGCTGTCGCCCTGCTGGGGCGGGCTGCGAGGGACATCATCGGGCGCGACATCGGCACGCTCTTGACACGGCGCGATACCGGCGCGGCGCTGGAATTGCCCGCCGCCAGCGCAGGTCCGCAGCGGATCGAGGTGACGGCGCTGCGAGGTGACGGCCAGTCCATCCCCGCCGATCTGGCCGTGGCGCGGGCGGCGCGCGATGCGGGCCCGGATCAACCCGCCATCGCGGTGCTGTTCCTGCGTGACATCTCGGACCGGATCGCGGCAGATGACCGGCTGCGGCAATCGCGCGATCAGGCCATGGCGGGGGAACGCGCCAAAGCGCATTTCATCGCCGTGATGAGCCACGAGATGCGCACCCCTCTGAACGCCATTCTGGGCCTGTCGGAACTGTTGGCCGAAGCCCCGCTGCCCGCGCCGCAACAGGATCAGGTGGCGCTGCTGGACCGGTCCGGGCGGGTGTTGTTGCAGCATGTCAACGATGTGCTGGACATCGCTCGGCTGGAGGCGCGGGGCGCGGCGCTGGTGGCACGGCCCTTTGAACTGGCGGCGCTGCTGCGCGATCTGGTGGACAGCTTGCTGGCCGAGGCGGTGGCGCGGGGCAACACCCTCACGCTGGATATCGCGCCTGACGCGGGGGGGCATTTTCAGGGCGACGCGGCGCGGCTGCGGCAGGTGCTGACCAATCTGCTGACCAATGCGGTGAAATATACCCGCGACGGGCAGGTGAGCCTGACGGTCACTGCCCCGCCCGGACCGCGCCCGCAGGTCGAGTTTCAGGTGATGGATACCGGCATCGGCATCGCGCCCGAGCGGATCGAGGATGTGTTCGTCGATTTTGCCCGTCTGGATACGCCGGGCCTGACCGAGGATGGCACCGGGCTTGGACTTGGCATCGTGCGGCGGTTGGTGGATGCGATGCAGGGCACATTGGGCGTGGAAAGCGAACCCGGCGAAGGCTCGCTGTTCTGGGTGCGCTTGCCGCTGGACCGGGTGGCCGATGCGCCCTTGGCCGAGGTCGTGCCGCCGGATGGTCCGGTCCGGCCCCTGCGGGTGCTGATGGCCGAGGATCACGCCGTCAACCGTCTGGTGCTGCGCCGGATGCTGGACCGCGACGGCCATGACGTGACCGAGGTCAGCGATGGCGCGGCGGCCCTGGCGCTGGCCGCGTCGCACCGCTTTGACGCGATCCTGATGGATATCGGGATGCCGCGTCTGGACGGGCTGGCGGCGACGGCGGCGATCCGCGCGGGGCAGGGGGCGTCCGCTGCGGCGCGGATTGTGGCGGTGACAGCCCACGCCTTTCCCGAAGATCGGGCGCGGTTCCTGGCCTCGGGCTTTGACGAGGTGATCGCAAAGCCGGTCGGCGGGGCGGCGTTGCGGCGCGCTTTGGCGGGGGCGGGGGCCACGGTCGATCCCGGACGCGGTCTTGCTGCGGCGCCGGCCTTTGACGCGGCGCATCTGGCATCGCTGCAAGACCTGATCGGGGCGGATGCGGCGCGGGCGGCGCTGACCGGCTTGGTCATGGACGCCAGCGCCCTGGCCGCCGATCTGCGCGCCGGGGCCGCCACGCCAGAGGCACTGCACCGGCTGGCGGGTCTGGCGGGCACCTGTGGCGCGGCACGTCTCGCGGCAGCCTTGGCAGAAGCAGAGGCGCGCGCGGGTCTGCCGCTGGACACGGCGGGTCTTCTGCACAACATCGACGCCACAATCGCGGCGGCGTCGGCGCAAATCTAGGCGCGCTTACCGCCCGCGCCGCCGCCGCCCGCCCGCGTCCATCTCGCCCTTAGGGTTGAAGCTGACATGGGGCAGGGTCACGACCTGCGCCAGTTCCGGGAACGGGTCGGTGGCATGCGGGATCGCGTTGGCGGCGATGAAATGTTCCTGAAACCGCGGCTCGATGGCGGTTTCGACCTTGGTGATGCGTTTCACCGTCGCCTCGATTTCCCCGCGCGACGCGCGGTTTAACAAGGCGATGCGCGCGCCGGTGCCTGCCGCGTTGCCCGCACTGGTCACCTTGTCCAGGGCCACATCGGGGATCATCCCCAGCACCATCGCGTGTTTCGGGCTGATATGCGCGCCAAAGGCACCGGCCAGCACCACGCGATCCACGTGATCGACGCCCATTTCATCCATCAGCAGCCGCGCCCCCGCATACAGCGCGGATTTCGCAAGCTGGATCGCGCGGATATCGCCTTGGGTCACCGAGATCAGCGGCCCGCCTGCCTCGCGCCCGTCATGGATGACGTAAGAATAGGTGCGCCCCTCGGGGATGCAGCGCGCGGTGCCGGTCTGCTCTGCCGAGCCGATCAGGCCGGATGCATCCAACAGCCCCGCCATGCGCAATTCCGCCACTGCCTCGATGATGCCGGACCCGCAGATGCCGGTGATCTGCGCATCGGCCGGAAAGGCGGGGTCATCCGACCATGCATCCACCCCGATGATACGGAAACGCGGCTCTTTCGATATCGGATCAATCTCGATCCGCTCGATTGCACCGGGGGCTGCACGCTGTCCCGCGCTGATCTGCGCGCCCTCGAACGCCGGTCCGGTGGGCGAGGAACAGGCCAAGACGCGGGTCGTGTTGCCGAGCAGGATTTCGGCGTTGGTCCCAACGTCCACGATCAGCGCAAGGTCAGTGGATTTATCCGGCTCCTCGGACAGCGCGACCGCCGCCGCATCCGCCCCCACATGCCCCGCGATGCACGGCAGCAGATAGACCTGTGCGCGCGGGTTGACCGATGTCAGGTCCAGTTCCGACGCCGCCAACGTGATCGACGACGACACCGCCAGCGCAAACGGCGCCTGTCCCAGCTCCACCGGGTCGATGCCCAACAGCAGATGGTGCATGACCGGGTTGCAGACGATCACCGCCTCTAGCACCGCCGCAGGCGCCACCCCCGCCTCGGTGGTCAGAACCTGCACCAGCCCGTTCAGCGCCACGCGCACGGCCGCCGTCATTTCCGCCGCCCCGGTGGGGTTCATCATCGCGTAACTCACGCGGCTCATCAGATCCTCGCCGAACCTGATTTGCGGGTTCATCACGCCCGATGACGCCCGCACCTCGCCCGACACCAGATCGCAGAGATGCGCGGCAATGGTGGTTGACCCAAGGTCAATGGCCAGCCCGAACAGCCCGCCCTCGTACAGCCCCGGCCAGATGTCCAGGATTTCCGGCGCGCCGCCACGATGATCCTGATAGAGCGCGACCGTGACCTGCCACTGGCCCTTGCGCAACGCGGGCTGCAACCGCGCCAGCACCGACAGCGCCACGTTGGGGCGCGCGACCTGCCATTGCGCGGCCAGCGCGTCGGCAAGGCGTTCCAGATCGCCCGACGGCTCGTCCATATCGGGTTCCGCCACCTCGACGAAATACAGCCGCACGGCGGGGTCCATGACGATATCGCGAGCCGTGACCGCCTTGCGCACCACCTGGCGGTGGACCTGGCTTTCGGGCGGGACATCAATCACCACATCGCCCTGAATCCGCGCCTGACAGCCCAGACGACGCCCGTCGATCAGACCGCGCTTGGACTTATAGCGTTCCTCGACCGCGTTCCAGTCGGTCAACGCGCCTTCGGCCACTGTCACGCCATGCTTGGAAAACTCGCCATAAGACGGGGTGATCTGACACTTCGAGCAAATCCCGCGCCCGCCGCAGACCGAATCCAGATCAACCCCCAACTGCCGCGCCGCATGCAGCACCGGGGTGCCGACGGCAAACCGCCCGCGCTTGCCCGACGGGGTGAAAATCACCAGCGCATCAGCGGCGGGGTCGCGGAGGGTATCAGTAATCACGGTCATAGCGGGGCGGTCCTTATCCAAGTTGGGCATATCCTATGCTGCATCACGGCAAAGGAAAGCGCGCTTGCGGCATTTCCGGCGGTGCGGGCGGCAAAGCCTGCATTGTCCGGGGTTTCCCCCGCGCGGCTTCCGTGCAATAGGGCCTTGTCAAACGAGACACTCCAAGGAGACCCCAATGGAGATTCGCGAGGCGTTCACCTTTGATGATGTGTTGTTGGTGCCTGCGGCGTCCAGCGTGTTGCCCGGCGCGGCGGATACCCGCACGCGGGTCACGCGGGCGATCACGCTCAACATTCCGTTGCTGTCGTCGGCCATGGATACCGTGACCGAGGCGCGGATGGCGATTGCCATGGCGCAGGCGGGCGGCATGGGGGTGATCCACAAGAACCTTGATATCGCCGCGCAATCGCTGGCGGTGCGGCGGGTGAAACGGTTTGAATCGGGCATCGTCTATAACCCGATCACGCTGCGCCCCGACCAGACGCTGGCCGACGCCAAAGCCTTGCAGGACCGCTATAACGTCACCGGCTTTCCAGTGGTCGATGAGCGCGGTCTGGTGGTGGGGATCGTCACCAACCGCGACATGCGCTTTGCCACATCGGATGACACCCCGGTGCGGGTGATGATGACGTCCGACAATCTGGCCATGCTGACCGAACCCGCCGAACTGGAAGAGGCGAAAAGCCTGATGAAGGCGCGGCGCATCGAAAAGCTCTTGGTGACGGACGGCAAGGGCAAGCTGACGGGGCTGTTGACGCTGAAGGACACCGAACAGGCCGTGCTGAACCCCACCGCCTGCAAGGACCATCTGGGCCGGTTGCGCGTGGCCGCCGCCACGGGCGTTGGCGATGCGGGGTTCGCGCGGACCGAGGCGCTGATTGACGCGGGCTGCGACATCATCGTGATCGACACCGCGCATGGGCACAGCGCCGGCGTGATCGAGGCGGTGGCGCGCGTCAAACGCCTGTCGAACGAGGTGCAGGTGATCGCGGGTAATGTGGCGACGGGTGACGCCACCCGCGCGCTGATTGACGCGGGCGCCGATGCGGTCAAGGTCGGCATCGGGCCGGGGTCGATCTGCACCACGCGCATCGTGGCGGGGGTGGGCGTGCCGCAACTGACCGCGATCATGGATTGCGCGCGGGCGGCGGGCGACGTGCCTGTCATTGCGGATGGCGGTATCAAGTTTTCGGGCGATTTCGCCAAGGCCATCGCAGCGGGGGCGTCCTGCGCCATGGTCGGCAGCATGATCGCGGGCACGGACGAATCCCCCGGCGAGGTGATCCTGTATCAGGGCCGCAGTTTCAAATCCTATCGCGGCATGGGGTCCTTGGGCGCGATGGCGCGCGGATCGGCCGACCGCTATTTCCAGAAGGACGCCGCGTCCGACAAGCTGGTGCCCGAAGGCATCGAGGGGCAGGTGCCCTACAAGGGGTCGGTCACGGCCGTGCTGCACCAGATGGTGGGGGGCCTGAAGGCCGCCATGGGCTATACCGGCTGCGCCACCATCGAGGACATGCGCGCCAACTGCCAGTTTGTGCGGATCACCGGCGCGGGGCTGAAGGAAAGCCATGTCCATGACGTGCAGATCACCCGCGAAAGCCCGAATTACCGGCCCGGATGATGTCGGCGCGGGCCTCCAGTGACCCGCGAGGGCTTGCCGCATGACGCCTGCGGCCCGTCATCAGGCCGCGATCACCGTGCTTGACCGCATCCTTGGCGGCGAGGCGGCGGAAAAGGCGCTGACGTCCTGGGCGCGGGGTGCGCGGTTCGCCGGATCGGGCGACCGCGCCGCGATCCGTGACATTGTGTTCGACGCGTTGCGGCGGCGGGACAGTGCGGCCGCGGCGGGCGGCGGGCTGACCGGGCGCGGTCTGGTGCTGGGCCTGTTGCGGCAGGCGGGGGCAGACCCTGACGCCCTGTTTACCGGCGCGGGCCATGCGCCTGATCCGCTGACAAAAGCCGAACGCGCGCTGCCCGCCCCTAAGGATGGCCCCGACCTGCCGGATTGGCTGTGGCAGGCGTTCCAGTCGTCTTTGGGCGATCAGGCGGGCGCGGCGGCGGATGCGCTGCGCCATCGTGCGCCGGTGACGCTGCGCGTGGACCTGTCGCGCACGACGCGCGCGGCGGCGCAGGCGCAACTGGCCCGCGAAGGTGTCATGACAGACGCGAACCCGTTGTCGCCGTCGGCCTTGACGCTGACCGCGCCCGCGCGCGGGGTGACGCAGACCACGCTTTTTACGGCTGGCCTGATCGAGATGCAGGACGCCGCGAGCCAAGCCGTTGTTGATGCGCTGCCCTTGCCGCCCAAGGGGCGCGTGCTGGATTTCTGCGCGGGCGGCGGCGGCAAGACACTGGCGATGGCGGCGCGGACCAAAGCCGCGCTTTATGCGCATGACATCGCCGCCGCCCGACTTGACCCGCTTGCAGAACGCGCAAAACGCGCCGCCATTCACGTCACGCGAATTGCACCGGGCCTTGCGGCACAGCACGCGCCCTATGATCTGGTGCTTTGTGATGTGCCCTGTTCCGGGTCCGGGTCATGGCGGCGCGCGCCCGAGGCGAAGTGGCGGCTGACGCCTGCGGCGCTGGCACGGTTATGCGAAACGCAGGCGGCAATCCTCGATCAGGCGGCCGCACTTGTGGCCCCCGGCGGCTGGCTTGCCTATGCCACCTGTTCGCTGTTGCGGGCAGAGAATGACGCACAGGCCGATGCCTTTGCCGCGCGATCCGGCTGGCGCGTGGCCGCGCGGCAGCACTGGTTGCCCGATGCGCGCGGAGATGGATTTTTTGTTGCACTGATCAATCAGGGGTAGTTATCTGTCATGGCCGGAAAAGTGCAGGGGCGTTAGCGTCACCTTAACTTTGCGCACGTCAGATGGCGGCGCAGCGGCAAGGAGATGACGCGTGACCCTGGCAGACCGGCCCGTATCTTTGCCCAGTTCCGAGGTGATCACCGCAGCCGATCTGCGGCCCGGTCCCGCGCCGGTTCTGCCCTTGGCGCTGGCTGTGGCGGCGATGGCGTTAGGGGTCGTGGCCCCTGATCCGGCGCTGGCGCAGGGGCTGTTGACGGCGGCGGCGGTGCTGTTCGGCGGCACGATTGCCATGGCCGTGCTGCGCATGAGCCGCGTGGTGCGGGATCAGACCCGCACCGGGCTGTTGACCGCGCTGCTGGCCGAAGACGACACGCCTGCGGTGCTGAGCGATGACATGGGCGCGGTCATGTTTGCCAATTCCGCCGCCGTGCAGCGGTTTGGCGCGGGCAAGGCGACGCTGTCCGACATCCTGCGCGCCCTTGTGGCACAACCCGGCGCGTTGGTGTTCCGCCTGCAAAGCCGCGCCACCCAAGGCGGACGCGCGGTCGAAGAGGTGCTGTTGCCCGGCGGCCCGCTGCGCCTGACGGTACGCGCGGTCGGGCGGGACCGGTTCCTGTGGCGTCTGGGTCTGGCGACGCCTGCCAGCGACACGATGATGACGCTGCCTTTGGTCACGGTCGGGCGCAATGGCGCTGTCCTGTCGATGAATGACGCGGCGCGGCTGCTGTCGGGGGGGCGGCACCGCATGCTTGAGGCGCTGTTTGACGATCTGCCGCTGCGCAGCGGGCAGGTGCATCGCCTGCGCGGTCCTGATGGCCCCCGCCCGGTGCTGGTCTGGGACCGCGCCGTGGCCGGTGGGCGGCGCGAATTGTTCCTGTTCCCAACGCTGCCAGAGGCGCAGGCGGGTCTGCCGGATTGGACGGTGCTGGACCGATTGCCGGTGCCTGCGCTGCGGCTGTCGGTGGCGGGGGCGCTGTTGGACCTGAACCCGGCGGCGCGCGACATTCTGGGCGCAGAGGCGCGCGCCGGACAGCCGCTTGCCGCCCTGATGGAGGGGCTGGGCCGCCCGGTGCAGGATTGGCTGGACGATATCGCCGCCGGACGCGGCACTGCGAAACCGGAATTCCTGCGCCTGAAACGCAAGGATCACGAGGTTTTCGTTCAAGTCAGCATGAAACGTATGGAAGGCGCTTTGGACGGGCAGGGCATCCTTGCGATCCTCACGGACGCGACCGATCTGAAAACCTTGGAGGCGCAGTTTGTCCAAAGCCAGAAGATGCAGGCCATTGGCCAATTGGCGGGTGGCGTTGCTCATGATTTCAACAACTTGCTGACCGCGATTTCCGGCCATTGCGACCTGCTGTTGTTGCGCCACGACCCGCGCGACGAGGATTTCGCCGATTTGATGCAAATCCGTCAGAACGCCAACCGCGCTGCGGCTCTTGTGGGGCAGTTGTTGGCATTTTCGCGCAAACAGACGCTGTCGCCCGAACGGCTGGACCTGCGCGAAACGCTGTCCGACCTGACGCATCTGTTGAACCGGCTGGTGGGCGAACGGGTGCAACTGGTACTGACCCATGACCCCGCGCTGCCACCGATCCGCGCCGACAAGCGGCAGATCGAACAGGTGATCATGAATCTTGTGGTCAATGCGCGTGACGCGATGGCTGGGCAGGGCGACATCCGCATCGAAACCGAAGCGCAGGTTCTGCATGACGCGATGCGGCGCGACCGCGTGGTGGTCCCGGTCGGGCGCTATGTCGTGGTGCGCGTGACGGATGCGGGCTGCGGCATCCCGGCGGACAAGCTGCAAAAGATTTTTGAACCCTTCTACACCACCAAGCGGGTGGGCGAAGGGACGGGGCTGGGCCTGTCCACTGTCTATGGTATCGTCAAGCAATCCGGCGGCTATATCTTTGTCGATTCGCTGCCTGCGCAGGGCAGCACCTTTACCCTGATGTTCCCGGAACATCTGCCCGATCCGGGCGATCTGCCTGCGCGTGATGCCGCCCCCGTGGCGGCACCAATGATCGGGCGCGCCGAAGGCACGATCCTGTTGGTCGAGGATGAGGCCCCGGTGCGCGCTTTTGCGTCCCGCGCTCTGCGGCTGAGCGGCTATACCGTGATCGAGGCGGAAACGGCGGAAACCGCGCTGGCGCTGCTGGCGGATCCGGCCATGTCGGTCGATCTGTTTGTCACTGATGTGGTGATGCCGGGCAAGGACGGACCGACCTGGGTGACAGAGGCGCTGGAACAACGTCCCGGTGTGCGGGTGGTGTTCGTGTCCGGATATGCCGAGGACGGGTTCAGCCGAGTCCGCGCGCGCATCCCGAATTCGGTATTCCTGGCCAAGCCGTTCTCGCTGACGCAACTTACCGATACCGTGCAGCGGCAGTTGCATTAGCGGTCAGCCCCGCAGCGGGATCGCGTCCCACAGCGCGAAATCGGCGGCTGCCTTGTGCCGCAGCGCGGCCAGAACCCCTGGCGACAGGTCCAGCGCCAGAACCGGGGACACATTGGCACGCCCGGTCTCGATCGGCCCGCCCAAACGATCCTCCAGAAACCGTCGCAACCCGGCCTGATCCTCGTAGCGGAACAGATGCGTCACCCCGGTGCCGTTCGGGCGCTCTTCCAGAAACTTGGCCTGACTGCCGATATTGGCAAACGGCGGCGGGCGGTCCTCCATCCAGGCGGTCACAAAGGCATCGAAACTCATCTCCAGCGTGCTGTTGCGCTGCCCTGCCATGAAGGGTCGGCGCCGATACCGATACCAACTGCCCAGCCAATCCACCGGATCGCGCATCACCGCGAGAGTTTCCATGTCATCGCCGCCGAACTTTTCCAGCATCGGCCGAAAGAACCGGTTATAGCGATAGACCGGCGCGTGTTTCAACTCTGGCGGGTCTTGAATCGACATCGCGGCGCGCGGGGCCAGCGCCGCCTCCCAGGCCGTGGTGCCGGTCTTGGGCACCGACAAGAACACCAGCCGCTCTTTCCAGAACACCAACATGCGCCGCCCCTCATTCATCAACGTCTTTTTAACCAAGCCGCGCGATGCTGGCGATGTGGAAAATTCATGTTGCTTTGTTCCTGATTTGTCCACATACAAATGGGAACGCAACGCGAACAAAGCTTGCATTGCTGCCCCCGGCGGGCTGTGGAATAAGGGACCAGAACATGGCAACGGCAGATCTTCTCTCGATGGACACCAAACGCGACGCGGACAAGAAAAAGGCGCTGGATTCGGCGTTGGCCCAGATCGAACGGCAGTTCGGCAAAGGCTCGATCATGCGCCTTGGCGCGAACAACCCGGTGATGGAGATCGAGGCGACATCGACCGGATCGCTGGGTCTGGACATCGCCTTGGGGATCGGCGGCCTGCCCAAGGGCCGGATCATCGAGATTTACGGCCCCGAAAGCTCGGGCAAGACCACGCTGACGCTGCATGTGGTGGCCGAAGAACAGAAAAAGGGCGGCATCTGCGCCTTTGTCGATGCCGAACACGCGCTGGACCCGCAATATGCCAAGAAGCTGGGCGTCAATCTGGACGAGCTGCTGATTTCACAGCCTGACACCGGCGAACAGGGGCTGGAAATTGTCGATACGCTGGTGCGTTCGGGCGCGGTCAGCCTGGTGGTGGTCGACTCGGTTGCCGCGCTGACGCCGAAATCCGAACTCGAAGGCGACATGGGCGATTCGAGCGTCGGCGTCCATGCCCGCCTGATGAGCCAGGCCATGCGCAAGTTGACCGGGTCGATCAGCCGGTCGAACTGCATGGTGATCTTCATCAACC
>CAMCVS010000022.1 GCA_945881965.1 Paracoccus haematequi
GCCCGAAACGCCCGACGCCCCTGCCGCCTTCCGGCCACCGACAACCCCGCGCTAACCCTCGGTAGATCAACGCTTTTCAGCCTTAACCACTTATTCCCAGCTGATCCCGCATAACCCGCCGCACTGCCACACTTACCTTCGCTTTACAGGTGCCGGTCAGGTCATACTGGTTATAGTCCGAGGTAAAGCCGAGCTGTGCGTCGGCGGCCACGGTGACCGCGCGCCCCGCGCTCATCTGGATCAGGGTGTTGCGCAGATCGACGCGGTTGCTGGACCCGCTGATCGCAACACCCACCTGCGCCAGCGGCCCCAGCACCAGCGTGTTGTTCTGGAGGATTGCGTTGCCGCTGATGATGTTGGCCAGAATGCCGGTGCGCGTGGCCTCGCCCCGGATCAGGTTGTTGACCACCTGCAGGGGGGTGCTTTGGAACCCGGACCCAATGTCGATGCCGATCTGCGAATTGATCACCGCGTTGCCGATGATGACATTGTCCGAATAGGTCGATGCGACGATGCCCTTGGCGGTGTTGGCGTCGAGATAGTTGTTTTCGATCCGGGCATATTGGGTCGAGATGCCCGTGGTATTGCCGGTGATGATGCTGTCGCGCAGCACGCCGCTATAGATATAGACGCCGCCGCCCGCGTTGTTGGTCACGGTCAGATTGGCCGCATCCACCACGCCCGACGACAGATAGACCGCGAAGGTGTTCACGTTGCCGCCGGTCTGGGTGACCGTGATATCGCGCACCGTGCCGGTGTGCATATCCAGCGCGGTGCGGGTGTTCCGCGCAAATGTGGTGCCGGTGACGCGCGCATCCGTGGCTTCGGAGGTGAACAGGATGCCGTAGTTGACGTTATCCTTGACCTCGCCGCCGATAACAGACGTGCGGTCGCCGCGCAGTTGCATCGCATAGCCCGAGGTCTGTGCGGCGCGCGTCACCACCGCATCGGTGATGGTCAGGTCATGGCTGTCATTCGCGCCAAAGATGCCGTCACGCCCGGTGTCAGAGATCGTAAGCCGGTTCAGGCTGACAAAATCCGACCCGCCGAAGATGTTGATGCCGTAATCCGCATTGCGCAGCGTCAGGTCGGAAATCCGCACATAATCGCCACCATTGATGTCGATGACATTGGACCCGGTGGCGCGGCTGCCCCGGTCAAAGATCGCCTCGGCCCCGTCCTGGGTCGGGCCAAAGATTGCGACGTAATCCGCCGCACTGCCCGCGTCGCCCGCCCCGATCACGATATTGCGGGTCAGGCTGTAAAGCCCGGTATCCACGAACACCCGATCACCCGGTGCCAGATCATAGGCCGCCAGCAGGTTGGCCAGCGTTGCCATCGGCGCATCAGCGGATTTGCCGGTATTGGCGTCATCGCCGGGGGCGGTTGTATATTGATCGCCGGTCAGGCTGCTATCGTTGATATAGAAGTCGCGACCGTTGTTGCCGATCTGCACCCGCCCGCTCGCCGTGCCTTCGGTGCCGGTCTGTTCGGATACGGCGCGCAGGCGGGTGGCGGTGTCGGCGAAATCTTCGGACGGTGTCCAGTTGTGGCTGGCCGCGCCATAGCGGTCCAGCGTGATGCCGGTGGCCACCGTTGTCCATGTCGCGCCGTCATCGCTGGACGCCTCCAGCCGCACGGTGGGCGATGCAAGCCCCGCAGGCACCGCGCGCAACAGCTCCATCGCGGCAAACAGCGGATTGGTCGATTGCGGCGCGGCAAACTGCAACGTCAGGCCCGCACCGCCCGCGACCGTCACCGTCACATCCACCACGGCGAGCGTATAGCTGGCCCCGGCCAACCCGCGCGCGCTGATGGCGGTCAGAACCTGCGTCCCGTTCGCGGTCAGGTCAAAGGCATCGCCGCCGATGGTGTTGGTGGTGGACCAGACATGCAGCCGCAGCGTATAGGTGCCGTCCGTCACATCCGGCAGCCGCATCGTAAAGGCGTCGCCGGTGTGATAGGTCGTGTAAAGGCTGGCAGGGCCGGTCAGCGGGTTGGTCAGACCCAGCGGTGAGCCATAGCTGGACTGGAAGCCGCCCGTGATGGCCAGATTGGACCCCGCCGTCCAGATCGCGCCCGCGCCCTCGGCCACAGCCGCGCCACCGATATTGGCCAGAAACGCCACCGCCTGATCGCGCAGGCCATCGGTGCGGATATCGACGCGGGTCGCCTCGCCGACCTCGATCTTGGCAAAGCCGTTGGGCGACAGGATCTGCAGGGATTCCGCGGGGGATACAGCGGCATTTGCGGTGCCGCCAAAGGCCCCGATATCGGCGCGCCCGCCGCCATCGGCACCTTCGCCGATGAACGGACGGTCCAGCGCGGCGTTATCGCGCGCAGGGCTGGTATCAGCGATGCGGAAATCGTCATCCTCGGCCAGGTTCCCGCCAAGCTGTTCGATCCGGACGGCATCGGCCAGCAGCGGCCGCCCATTGGCCCCCCGCAACACGATCCGCAGCGTATCCGTTACCGGCACACCGATCCCGATCAGCCGCCATGTCGGTGTTTCACCGGCGATCATGGTGCCGGGGGCGGCACGCTGATCCACGGATTCGCGCATCAAGAGGGTGTCGCCGTCATAGACCTCATAAATCGCGCCGAACTCTGCGGTGCCAGTCTGCGACCAGGTGGCCCAGATACGATAAAAGCCGCCGGTCTGAATCCCCGTCGCTGTCCATGTCGCGGACCCGTTCGCTGCAATCTGGCTTTGGTTGCCGCCGCGCCCTGATGGCAGCGGCGTCACCACATCAGAGGTTGCAAATTCCGGACCGCCGTTTTCCAGCGTCTGCACCGAAACCGGCGTTGTGGCGTTCCAGCCCAGGATATTGTCCGCACCATCGGGATCGGCGAATTGCGGATCGCCCAAGAGGCTGTCGGCATCCTGCCCGGTGGCAAAGAACCACGCGCTTTGCCCGACCAACGACAAGCCGCCCCAATCGCCGAACCGCGCATCGCCGGTCAGGTGGAACAGGTTGCGGTTGGCGGTGAAATTCGGCTGTGCCGGGGCAGAGATGGCAAAGACGGTGCCGCTGTCCATGTCGAAGATATTCGACGACAGGTTCAGGAAAGCGGTTCCCGTGGACTGCACCGCGATGCCGCTGGCCATATAGAAGGTGTTGTTGGACACGTCGATCCGGGCGCCCGTTGTGGCCGTATTGCGCAGGCCGACCGGGGTCGCGCCATAGATGACGTTGTTGCGGACGAAGGCGGTTGCCGATGACGTGATCACCACCGACACGTTGACATCGCGGTTGTCGAAGATGCGGCTGTTTTCCAGCGTAGCCGTGGAATAATAGCCCTCAAGCTCGACACCGGTGGCGTTCGCAAACACCTGCACCCCGGTCGCCACGGCCCCATAGCCCACGCGCAGTCCAAGGATGTTGTCAAAGAACTGGCCGCCTGTCACGCGCGTGTCGAAAAAGGCATAGGCGCCTTCCGCGCTGCGATGGCCATAAACCGAGGCATCGGTCAGGCTGCCGCCGGACAGGTAAAGGCCGCGATTGCTGTTGTCATGCACGATGACGCCGGTCAGGGCGGCCGTTGTGGATTCGATCCCGTAGGTATTTCCGAAATATCGCCCGCCGGTCACGATCCCGCCGGTTCCGGCGTAATAGGCCCCGTAGCTGTTGTCGAAAAATGCGCCGCCGGTGACGGTGATGTTCGTGCCCTGGCTATAGATGCCATAGCTGCCCAAGCGCGCGCTGACATCGTCCAGCAAATGCCCGGTGCTGCCAGTCGCGATCCGTACACCCATCTGGTTGGGGTCGATGATCGTCAGGTCGCGCAATTCGACATTGGCCGCCGTGGCGCGCAGGTTGACGGCGTCATAGCCGCTGCGCAGCGTCAGGTTCTCGACCGAGATGAAATCGCCGGTGATGTCAAACACAAAGGCCGTGCTGACCTCGCTGGCGCGGTTGAACACGGCGACTGATCCCGGCGCATCCGGGCCACGAATGATGAACCGGTTCTCGCGTTCCACGCCGCTGCCGGACACGGTTTCATCCAGCACGATATTCGCGGTCAGGGTATAAGTGCCCGCATCGACAAAGACGATGTCGCCCGCGCCCAGATCATAGGTTTCCAGCAGACGCCGCAGCGAATCCATCGGCGTTGCGGCGGACAGGCCATCATTGTCGGCGCTGCCCACAGCCGTGGTATATTGGTCACCCGCCGTCGTGGTATCGTTGACGTAATAGACGGTGATCGGGGCCACGACACCAAAGGCATCTGACTGGCCCGTGACCGCGGGCGTATCAGTGGACGTGATGCGGATGCGGTATTGCCCCGTCAGCAGGTCATTGCCGACCACCCAGGTAAAGACCCCGTCATTCGCCGTGGCATCGGCGATCGTCGTCACTAGGCCCTCGGCATCGACGATATCAATCTCGACGGTGCCGGTGAACCCTGCGGCACGCCAGTCGATATCCACGCTGTCGCCGCGCTGCACCGCGTCGCCCGTGGTGGGGTCAGTGATCAGGATGAACTGCTCGGGGCTGTTCGACGCCTGTGCCGTGCCGCCATAGGCCCCCAGATTGCGATAGCCGCCGTTGGGGGATGGTTCCGCGCCAACGCTTGCGCCAAGGCTGGCGCGGTCAATGCCGATGGATTGCGCGCTGCCTGCCACGCGGCTGGATGCCAGCATGACCGGCAGGCCAGTGACGGCATCGCGCACCGGGGCCAGCGCAGCCGTGGTTTCCTGACCATTCAGGCTTTGCAGGTGGAAATTGTCATCGCGGCCATCGCCCAGCAGCGCGTCAAACCCGATGACCCCATCCGCGCCAGCAGGCGAAACGAACAGCGGATCGCCCGCGATGCTTTCGCCGTCGGTAAAGCTGGCATTGCGCCAATCGCTCAGGCTGGTGCGGGTCACATTCTGCCAGACGCCGACGGATGCGCCGCCGGTGGTGTGGAACAGGTTGGTGTCCGAGGCAAATGTGGCCTGCGCGTTCGGATCGACCCGCACACCCGTCGCGCCGGCACTGGCGACGATGATGTTGTCGCCCAGTGTCACGCCGGTGCCGCCGGAGGTGATATCGACCGCCTGTCCGGAGCCAGACTGAACCAGGGTGTTCGACCGCACGGTTATCGGCCCCGACCCGGTCACACGCAGGGCTGCGCTGCTATTGGCATAGACCAGGTTGTTTGCAATCGCTGTGGCCCCGAAGGCCACCATCAGGATGCCGACGCCGTTGGAATAGATCACGTTTTCCAGCAGGCTGGCCCCGTAATAGGTATAGATCCCTTCGCTGCCGTTGCCGTAGATGCGGTTGCCCTGCACCATCGACCCGCTGACCGCCTCGATCCCGCGATCCGACCGTGACACCACGTTGAACAGCGCATCCGCACCGTTGCCAAGATAGATCCCGGCCTGCGTGCCCGCCGCGCTGCCCGCGCGATCCACCGACGACCCGGCAACGGTCACACCGCTGTACACCTCAAGGCCATAGCTGCGGATATCACTGACCCGCACGCCAAGACCCGCCGTAAGGTCGGTGGACCCGATCACGAAACTGCCGGTGCTATTGTTCACATAGACGCCCAGGCCCGCATCATGCACCCGCGATGCTGTCAGCGTGCCGGTGCCTGTGTTTGTCAGCCGGATTCCGGTGCCGGTGATGCCTTCGGCGTCGATGTTCGTCGCGCTGGTCAGCGCGCCTTCCATGTCGATGCCGTCGCCGCCGATGTCGCGCAGCACCACATTTGCGATGCCCGCCAGCGCGCCGCGCATGAAGATGCCGTCGCCACCGGTATTGCGGATATCAAGGTTCGCCAACAGGCTGCCGGTCTGGCCATCCTCGATCCGGATGCCTTCGCGCAGCATGTCGCGGATCACCAGATCGGAAATGTTCAGGTTGCCCGACCCGCCAAAGGCCCACAGCCCCCGGTCGGCATTGCGCAGCGTCACATCGGTGATGGTGACGAAATCCGCATCATGCAGCACGATGCCATGCCGGTTCGTGCCCGCGCCCAGCACCGGGAATATCGCCGCAACGCCGGTGGTGGACCCTTGCAGGGTGAACCCTTCGTCCAGACCGAAACCATAGTCATAGGTGCCCGAGATCGTCAGCGTATCCAGCGAGGGATACTCGCCCGTATCCAGATGTAGCGTGGCCCCTGCGCCAAGTTGATAGGCGCGCAGCAGGTTCAGCGGCGATGATTTCGGGGCCAGCGCCGTCTTGCCGGTGTTGCGGTTGTCGCCCGTGGCATCCGGGGTAAATGCGTCGTCCGCGTTGCTGGCGTCATCGACGAAATAGTCGCTGCCATCCTCGGGGATGCTGAAGGGTTCATCGGCGCGGTCGAACACATGCGGTGCGTCCACCAGCGAAATCTGCACGCGCAGGCCATGCGTGCCGAAATTCAGGCCCGCAGTTTCGGGGATAAAGATGAACTCGCCATCGTTCGGCGTCGCGGCCACCACATTCATCAGGAAGGCGGGGCCATCGGCGCTGTCCTGCCACAGGCTGATCCGGACCGGGCTGCCTGCGGTATTGCCGAAACTTTCCCACCGGATCGCCAGCGGCTCGCTGCGTTCCCAATCGGTGTAAAGGTCGGGATAGACCAGCCGCAGACGCGGCGCATCGGCGTCGGGCACAGAGACCGGCACGGCCCCGGCATTCGTGCCCTGCCGCGCCGACACCATCACCGCAAAGGCGCTGTCCAGCCGGGCCAGGTTTGCGCCGGTGCCGTCACGCTCGGCCTCGAACCGGAACAGGATCTGCCGCGCGCCCGCCGGGATTTCCACCCGGTCGGACAGGCGTTCCCAACGGTCGCCGGGGTTGCTGCTGTCGATGCTCTTGCCAGCGCCGATGGCGTTGCCATTCGAATCCAGGAACGTCAGCGTGATCGACCCGGCATCGGCAAACGGCCCGGTGCCATCCGACCGCAACCGCCCGCCAAACACCAGATCGGCCAGACCCGCGTCGATCTGGGCCGGGGTGAACTGGGTCAGGTCCAGCGCCACCACCTGTTCCGCAAACCCAAGCGCCACCGACCCGGCGGTGAAATGCCCGCCGTTCTGGAACCCGCCTGTCGCCACATGCGCGGCCAGCGCGTTCACTGTCCAACCGGTCAGCCCCGCGTCAAAGCCTGCGTTGGCCAACAGGTTGGCGGTGAACCCGGCCCGGTCGGCCAGCGTGGCGGGATCGCCCGTCTCGGCGGCCAGCGATGTCTGTGTCAGCCCCGCCAGCGTCGGCAGGATCGTCAGATCACCAAGGCTGCGGTCGGCGAACACGGGCCGCGACAGCGCCGGATTGATCCGCGTCGTGCCCTGCGAATGCAGGTCGAACCGCGCCAGGTCCATCTGCCAATCAAGGATATCGTCAAAGGCGCGGGTCCAGAACACCAGAAGCCCGGTGCCTTCGGCATGCAGCAGGTTGTAATCGCTGAAGAACCCGGTCTGGGAATTGTTCTCGACCCGGATCGCCGCGCCGCCATGCACCTCGATCACCGAGGACAGGATTTCCACCTCGGTGGACGCGCCCGACACATGCACCCCGTCACCGGTCAGCGCGAGGATGGTCACACCCTCTATCTGCACCCGGTCCGCACCTGCGGTGCGGATCGCCGCTTCACCGGTGCGCCAGAACACCGACCGCAGGATGTCCTGTCCGTCATTGGCCATCACGCCGACGCCGGTTTCCCGCGCGGTCAGATGTTCGATCCGGCCCGTGAAAAGGCCAACGCCGGTCGTGCTGCCGGTGACGGTCACGCCGCCTGCCAGATCCGCGCCGGTGATCAGCCCGGACCCGCTGATGCCTGTTGCGCCGCCCACCACATCGGTGTTCACGAGGGTCGCCGCCACCATGCGCACGCCCGTCGTCGTGCCCATCACCGTGTTGCGCCCGGTGGCACCAAAGGCTGTCGCGGCATCGTTGACGCTGGTGTAAACCCCGGTGACGCCGCTGATCAGGTTGTCCCAGATTGGCGCGGCCGCGACATAGTTCACGCCGGTCGTGCCACCCGCGATGGTATTGCCGTGGATGCCGCCGGTGACCGCTGCGCTGATGTTCAGGCCCGTGCCGCTGGCGGAAATCGCGTTGCCCGCGATCACCACATCGGTTGCTTGGCCGACAAAGATGCCGCCGCGCAGGTCGTTGGCCTGCACCCGCAGCCCGGTCTGCCCGCCCAGCGACAAAACGCCGGTCATGGTCACGCGTTCAATGCCGATGCCTGTGCCACCCGCCAAGGTCGCCGCATCAAAGCGCAGGGTTTTCAGTGTCAGACCATCGGCCCCGGTCGCAGTCAGATCGCCAAAACCAAAGCCCGACAGCGTGATATTGGCCCCGGTTACGGTGATATCGCCGGTGATCTGCGTCGCCGGACCAGCGCCCACCAGCGCCAGACCATCGCGCGCAATGACCAGATTGCCTGCATGAACCCCCTCGGCCAGCACGATGGTGGTGCCTGCGGCGGCGGTATCCAGCGCCAGTTGCGCAGCAGCCAGCGTGGCCGCCGCGATGATCGGTGCAGGCGTGCCCGTCAACGTGACCAGACCGCGATAGGCCGCCCCCGGACCCGCATCCGCTGCGGCCACAAAGCCCAGCATCGCGGTGCCATTCGCCACATGCAGGTCAAAGCCCGCCAGCCGCGCCATCTGCGGATCAATCGCGGTGTTCAGCACCGGACCGGCGATGCCTTGCTGGAACGCGGTCCCTGACAGCACCCGGTGCTGCGCGTCGATACGCAGGCCGGTGCCCTCGGTGCGGATGCCCTGCCACGCCAGATGGACGGCTGTGCCGTCGCTGGCCAATCGCGGGGTTCCGGCAATCTCTGTCGGCACGTTGCCTGCCACGGTCAGCGTGGTCCATGACCCGGCGGTCCAGCGCTGTGCCGCGATGACGGGCAATTCGCCAAGGCTGCCGGGATCAGCCACATAGGCCAGATACAGCGCGCCATTCGCCCAGGCCACCGTCGCCTCAGTCGCTGGATGGGGTGTCGTGGCGCGGCCAAGGTTCGACCAGGCCCCGCCGGTAAACGCGGTCACCTCGACGGCCAGCACACCGGCCATGTCCAGCGCCACGGCCAGCGCCACCTCGCCCGTTGCCGCCACCGCCAGATCAAATTGCACCACGCCTGCGTCGGCCACCGGCAGCGGTGCTGCACCCACCGATGTCCACGCCCCCGCCTCGGCCATCCGCAGCGACACACCCGCCGCATCGCGCCATGCCGCGACAAAGCCCGCGCCGCGCGCCGCCAGCATCAGCTGATCCGCGCTGCCCGCCGCGCCAAGGTTCAACGCCGGGGCCGGGACGGTCCACGCCGCGCCAGTCCAGCGGCGGACATGCAGCATGTCCTGCGCGCCGCTTTCGACCCAGCCCAGCACCGGCGCGCCGCTGCTATCAACTGTCAGGGCGACATTGCCCAGCGTGTCGATGCTGGCAAAGCCCAGCCCCTCGGCGTTCAACAGCCCGCCAATCGCTTGCCAGCCGTCACCCACTTGCCGCGCCACGCGAAGGCCGCCCAGCCCTGCGTCCACCCACGCGACATAGCGCGCGCCATCGGCCGCCGTGGCGATGGCAAACTGCCCCTCGGTCAGCGCACCCGCATCGCCAAGGCTCAGCCCCGCAAGACCCGACAGCACGGACCAACCCGCGCCGCCCACGATCCCGGTCGGCAGAGCGGGAAGCACCGCAGGCGTATCCAGCACCGGCACAATCACCGGATCCGCCGCGCCCGCGCCCGCGCCCGCGCCTGCACCATCGCCGGGATTGCCGTATTCGACCACATCGCTGGTGCCGGGTCCGGCGGTGATATCGTCGTTGCCCAAGCCGCCGAACATCAGGTCATTGCCTGCACCGCCGAACAGCCGGTCATCGCCCAAGCGGCCAAACAGGATGTCAACCTCGTCGGCCACGCCATCCTGCCCGGTCGCGGTGCCGTGGATCACGTCGTCATCATTGCCGCCGTCCAGCGTGTCGCGGCCCGCGCCACCTTCGATCAGGTCATCGCCTGCGCCGGTGTCGATAACATCGTCGCCGGCATCGCCGCGCGCGGTATCATTGCCGCCCAGCGTCTCGATCCGGTCGCGGCCGTCACCGCCCGACACGATATCGCCGCCATCGTCGGACCCGGTGATCACGTCATCGCCCGCATCGCCGGACAGGCTGTCGCCCTGACCGCCGCCCGCGATCAGCCGGTCATCGCCCGCGCCACCCGCCAGCGTGTCACGCCCCAGCCCGCCGTCGAGATGGTCATCTTCGGCGTCGCCCGCCAGCCGGTCATTGCCGATGCCGCCGAGCAACTGGTCCAGATCATCGCCGCCCGCCAGCGTGTCGTCATCCGCCTCGCCCCACAGCGTGTCGCGCCCGGTGCCGCCCGTCAGGCTGTCAGCCCCGCGCCCGCCCAACACGGAATCCGCGCCGTCGCCGGCGTCGATGGTGTCATTGCCGGCAAAGCCCAGAATGGTGTCGGCCCCGTCGCCGCCAAGGATCAGGTCACCCAACAGGCCCGCAACATCCGCGCCAAAGATCCGGTCCGCCCCGGTGCCGCCGTCGAGCACATTGCTGGTGCCGCCGCCCGCGCGCAGCAGGTCGTCATCTGCGCCGCCCGACAGGCTGTCGGTGCCCGCGCCACCAAGCAACGTGTCAAGGCCTGCGTCACCGGCGATGGTGTCATTGCCCAGACCGCCTTCCATCACGTCGGCGTCATCGCCGCCCGACAGGCTGTCGTTGCCGGTTTCGCCAAGGATCAGGTCATCACCCGCGTCCCCGGCAAGGCTGTCATCGCCCGCCCCGCCGCGCAGCAGGTCGCGCCCTGCGCCGCCGGTGACGGTGTCATTGCCGGTCTCGCCAAGGATCAGGTCCTCGCCATCGCCGCCCGACAGGCTGTCGTTCTGGCTGCCGCCATAGATGGTGTCGTCGCCCCCCACGCCCGCGACGGTATCCGCGCCCGCCTCGCCCAGCAGCAGGTCATTGTCCGCGCCGCCGTCGACCGCATCGTCACCGTCATTGGCGCGGATCGTGTCGGCCCCGGCATTGCCGCTGATGACATCGTCACCCGTGCCGCCATGGATCGAATCCGCGCCGTCATTGCCTTCGACGGTGTCGTTCTCGGTCCCGGCGTCGATGCTGTCGTTTTCGGTGCCGCCCCGGATCAGGTCGGCCCCGGCGTCGCCCCGAATGGTGTCAGCCCCGGCGTTGCCGTCGATGGTGTCATTGCCTGCCCCGGCAACGATCGAGTCTGCACCTTCGTTGCCTTCGACCGTGTCGTTTTCGGTCCCGGCGTCGATGCTGTCATTCTCGGTGCCGCCCGAAATCAGGTCCGCGCCCTGACCGCCGCGAATGGTGTCGGCGTCGGCCTCGCCCCAGATCTGGTCGGCCTGGGTGCCGCCGTCGATACTGTCGGCACCCGCGCCGCCATAGATGGTGTCCAGCCCGGCCTGCCCAAGGATCCGGTCCGCCCCGGCATTGCCCAGCGTCAGATCGTTCCCGGCCCCGGCGTCCAGCGTATCCGCGCCGTCGCCGCCATAAATCGTATCATTCTCGGTTTCGCCCGACAGGCTGTCCGCGCCCGCGCCGCCCAGCAGCGTGTCATTGCCTGCACCGGCAAGGATGGTGTCCGCGCCCGCATCGCCCGTCAGGCTGTCCGCGCCCGTGCCGCCCAAAAGGCGGTCGTTGTCCTCTTGTCCGCGCAGCACGTCATCGCCGTCATCGCCGGACAGCGTGTCATTGCCCGCATTACCCAGCAGCGTGTCGTTGTTCGCGCCGCCGGTCAGGCTGTCGGCCCCGGCACCGCCGACCATCGAATCCGCACCGTCGCCGCCCAAGAGGGTATCAGCCCCGGCCCCCCCCAGCAGCGTGTCATTGCCGCCTTCGCCAAGCACGGAATCCGCGCCAGCCCCGGCCTCGACGCTGTCGGCACCGACACCACTGGTCACGGTGTCATCGCCTGCGCCCGCCAACACGCGGTCATCGCCGTCGCCCGCTTGCAGCATGTCCGCGCCGCCCTGACCGATCAGCCAGTCATGGCCCGCGTTGCCGCGCAGGGTGTCATTGCCTTCGTCGGCGCCGGGCAGGGCGGATTGCAGAACGCCGTAATCGACCTGCTGCGCATATCCGGTGGCCGACTTGAACAGGTTGAACACCGCCTCGTTGCTGGTATTCGCGTTGTCCGAAAACGCAAAGCCCGCGCTGTCGCCGACCATGAAATCCGCGCCGTCCACACCATCGGGGGCGAAATGTTGGACCGGGCCGGGGGCCGCGGGCAAAAGGCCCGCATCGCTGCCGCCTTCGATCACGTCATTGCCGCTGCCGCCGATCAGGATATCCGCCGCGCCGCCGCCGATCAGCGCGTCATTGCCATCCTCGCCGAACACCACGTCGCCGCCTTCGCCCGCGATCAGAACGTCATCGCCGACGCCGCCCGACACCACGTCGCTGCCGCCACCAGCCCAGACCGTGTCATTGCCCGCGCCGCCGCCCAGATTGTCGGCCCCGTTGCCGCCGACGATCAGGTCATCGCCCGCATCGCCTTCGATGACATCGACGCCGATCCCGCCGGTGAAGGTGCCGCCATAAAGCTGGTCGTTGCCGCCGCGCCCGCGGATGTCATCATCGCCGTCGCCACCCCACAGGGTGTCGTCGTTTTCGGACCCGGCCAGCGTGTCGTTGCCGTCGCCGCCCGCGATGTCGATCGACATTGCCCCGCCGCCGCGCCGCTCGAAATTTCCAATCAGGTCGAGCGCATCGTTGCCGCTGCCGAAATCGCCGCGGATGCCGGTGATAAGTTGCGCCTCATCCTCGCCAAAGGTTTGGACATAGCCGAAGGCCTTGACCTGCACCTTGCCGTTCGGCTGCGCCTTGACCTCATAGGCCTCGTCGGCCTTGCCTTCCAACCCGCCGCCGCGCAGGCCCGCATCGGCGCCGACGTTCAGGATCAGGTTGCCGGTCGCGGCGTCAAAACGCGCCAGTTGCGGCACCTCGCCAAAGCAAGTGTCGATGTCGAAATCCAGCAGCGTGATGTCCAGCACGTTGACGTTTTTCGACGAGAAGACGTATTCGAACACCAGATTGACGATGAACGACAGCCGCCCCGAAATATCGAGGAAGCACAGCGGCCCGCCCTTTTCGATATTCTCAAGGATTTCGTCAAAGCGTACGCGGCCGTCCACCTCGCCCTTGTATTCGCCTGCATGTTCGGGGCGCACGCCGTCGAACAGATCGAACAGGATTTCAGCGCGGATCCCCGCCTCGGCCCCGACGCTAAGGCCGGGGAAACCGATGGATGCCCCGCCGGTCAACTGCCCGCGCAGGAAGGCGATGGGTTTGTCGACACCGTTTTCCACCGTGTCGTCGATATACAGCCCCGCCAGAAGGTCCGCCGCATCGCCGCTGTCGATGAATTTGCGGATGCCTGCGGTATCATAGCCGAACTTCATGTCGATGCCGGCATAAAGCCCGCCACCCAGCACCAGATTGATCGGCGGCGCGGCCCAGATCGGGATCGACTGGCGGTATTCAAAGCCAAGCGTCAACGCGGGCATGTCATAGGTGATCAGCGCGATGTCCTGACCAAAGATCAGCCCAAGCGCCGACAGCGGGTTGGTCAACAGCGGGATATCGAACCCGCTGACGTCTTCGGACCCGAAACTGCCCAGGGCGTTGCTGACCCCCGACCCGGCCACCGCGCGGAAGTTGTCCAGGACATCGGACCGCGCGCCGCCCAGGATTCCGCTTGTGAAATCAATGTTCGACAGGTTGGACGTGGCGTTGCCCAAGCCCTGCCCGCTGAGGTCGATCTTGTCGGCCAGGATCAGCAGCCCGGTCTTGCTGATGCTGTCCGCCGCTGCGGTGATCGCGCTGACGATGGACACGATGTGGCTGACGGATTGCAGGAATTCGGCAACATCGCCCTGCCCGAACAACTTGGCCAGATCAACCAGCGTGATCGGCCGCCCGAACACATCCGACAACAGCGGCAGCGGTTCCGACAGGATATCCAGCAGCGGTTGCAGCGGTTCCAGATACTGCACGATGGGGCCGAACACATCGACGATCAGGCCGGTGATGAACTCGCCGGGGTTCAGACCGATGTTATACAGCGCAATGTCGATATCGCGCATACCGCCATCAGACCCGATGCCCCAATCACCGCGCAGCGTGGCGGCAAAGGACGGAAAGTTGCGCGCGGCCAGCAGGTCATCGCCAAAGCCAAACCCAAGCGACAGATCAAGGTCCAGCGTTGCCGCAAGGTTCCACCCGGCGTCCAGATTGTTGGCGCTGAGGTTGCCCATCTGGATGCGACGTCCGACGCCGCCCTTCAGGTCGATCCAGACCGCGCCGGTGACGCCGGTATCGGTCGCGCCATCGCGCACCACGGCCTCGATGATGCCCAAGGTGCCGACGGCTGTCAGATCTTCGCCCACAGACGCCACCAATGCGGCGCGGAATTCGGCGTTTTCGCCATTGGTCCCGATGGCGTCATTGGCATTGGTCAGCAGGTAGAACCCGGTGGACCGGTTCAGCCCGAACCCGAAATCCAGCGACCATTCCAGCGACACCGACGGCGGGGTGCCACTGGTCAGTTCCAGACCCAGACCCGGCAGCCCGAAATCCAGCGAAATCGGGTCAGAGGCAAACGTCTCGGTCTGGCCAAGGTTCAGCATCAGCTGAACATCACTCAGCGTCAGGATGTTGCCGCCATAGGTGGACCCGAACACCCATGTCTGGTTGGCCCCGTTGCCGTCCGTGAACACCAACCCGATATCGTGCGCGTCGCGCAGCCCGTCTTCGTTGGTGTCGCGGATCGTGTTGCCAAAGATATCGACCAGCGTTGTCAGAATCTTGTTGAACACTTCGCCGGGCAGCGCGCCATAGGCGGCAATCGCCCCGCGAATTTCGGCGCGCAGGTCGCCGATGAAATCCGCCGCATCGGCCAGACCGTCACCGACCAGCGGCAATTCGATGCCCAGCAATTCCCCGCGCAGCACACCTTCGATCTGCCCCAGTGCGAAATCAATGCCCGCGCCGATGGCGTCGAACGATCCCAGCAGGTTTAGGTCGGCAATCTCGGCGGCGAAATCCGGTGCGGTAAAACTAAAATCGCCGGACGTGATCGCTTGGCCGCGAATGATCTTGTTCAGCACCGCGCCAAGGTTCGGGATATCCAGCGAAATCGTGCCAAGGTTTTGGCCGCGCGTCGGGAAATCGACCGGCAGGTCGATATCGACGCGGATATCATGGGTAAATTCCAGCCGGTTGCGCAGGCTGTTGGACGATGACGACGCCGCGTTCAACAGGTCCGTGATGCGATAGCGTGTGCCCGCCGCGCCGGACAGGCCAAAGGTCAGTGTGCCTTCGGCGGTGTTATCGGCGGTCGCGCTGATCCGGGCATGGCCGTTATCGACGAACACGCCCAAGGGGCCGACCGCCAGCGAAAATTCCAAATCATCGGCTTCGGCGAACAGGCCGACGGTCAGGCCCGATGCCTCGTCGATGAACACGTTCAGCGCATCCGTTGACAGGTTCAGGCCGAACAGCAGGCGCGCTTCGGCCGAGGCGGAATAGGCTAGCTTGGCCGCCCCGCTGGCATCCAGCAGGCTGGTCAGCCCTGTGATGCCGCCCACGGACCCGATGCCCAGCTTGGACAGGTCCAGTTCCAGATCGGCGGTGTCAGTGGCGGTGGCGCGCAGCGTCAGATCGAACAGCAGGCTTTGCGTCGGGATATCCCAGATCAGCCGCAGCGCATCCGGGTTCGGCAACAGACCGCCCAGCAGCGCCTCCAGATCGGCCTCCAGCGCAGCAAGCGCCGCCGTGGGGTTCGTGCTGAAATCGGTGGCGAGCGTGATGACCCGGTCTGCCAGATCCAAAAGCCCCGACAACGCCTCGCCGATGACCGGGATATCGGCCCCCAGCGCGGTATCGTCGAACCATTTTTCCAGCAGGCGGCCCAGTTGCAGCAGCGCTTCGGCCACTTTCGCCGCAGTCAGATTGGACAGATCGCCAATTTCGCCCAGGTTTGGCAGGCTGATCGTCCACCCTGACGGCTTGAACGCATCCGGCACCGTCAGGGTCAGGGTTTCGGTGCCCGTCAGCGACAACAGTGTGGCGACCGGCCCCGCAACCGTCACCGGGGCCTGCAATGTGCCCGTCAGCGTCGAGGAAAATCCCGGCGCGCCAGTGCTTGGGATCGTAAAGAACGTGCCTAGCATCGCCGGATCCAGCAGATCGGCCAGATAGAACAGCCCGTTCTTCAGATCCAGCCGGATGGTGCCGTCAAGGTTCACCACCGCATTGTTCAGCGACAGGTCCACCACACCGAACTGCGCCGCCGCGTTCAGGGTGCCGTCAACGCTGACATTCGCGGTTGCCAGAATATCATCGACATAAATCGCGGACAGGATATCGGCGCTGGCCACCTGCAAGGCCAAAGGCGCACCAATCTCGACTGTCTCGGTAAAGCCCAGTTGCGCCGCGCCACCCGCATCCGTGGCGGCGATCTCCATCAGAAGGGTGGCGTCTCCGTCGCTCACCGAGAACCGGATGGTGCCGTTCGGACTGCTCGTCGCGGTCAAGGGCGGCAAACCGGCAGCCTGACGCCCCGCGTTGAACGGTTGCAACGCAAGGTTGACCTGCGCCACCAATTGCGCGCGCGTGGTGTTCCCCGCCGTGTCTACGGCCCGGATTGTGATGGTTTCAGGCGGGCGGTTGCCAATGGCAAAGCGGAACGCGGCATCGCCCGTCAGACGGCCATCCGCGGGCAGCGCGGTTTCGCCTTGGGCGATCAGGGCGGCGCGGTCCTGCGGTTTGCCAAAGCCTAGGATCAACGTCGCCGGGTCGGTCTTGTCACTGCTGAACACAAGGCTGTTGCTGAGGTCGGGATGAGCCGTCAGCGTCAGCACCGTGGCCCCGTTCACCACCTTGGTGCCGACCGTGATCGCATCTGCCGCAATCGGCGCGGAACGTGTTCCGTCAGGATTGACCGCCCCCGCCTGAAGCGCTGTTGAAATCGCCGCCTGCAAATCCTGTGCCAGATCGGCCACCGTGGCATTGGTCGCGGTGCGCACGGCATCCAGTTCGACATCAACCCGCCGTCCGTCCGACAGCAGCAGCGAAAACTGCGCCCGCGTGCCGGTATCGAGCCGCCCAGTGGCCGGTGGCGGGCGCACAGCGGCCAGCACGGTCTGCACCAGCGCCAGATCAAAGCCGAAGCTGATCACCAACTGGCCCGACGCGTCCAGCGACAGCATCCCGTCCGAGGTCAGGTTGGCAATTTTCGGGATGCCTGCCGCCGCATCGAACCCGGCGTTCAGCCCGCCCGCGCCAAAGAAATTGTGGTTCAGCGTGATGGTGAAATCCAGCCGCTTGGCCCCGCCGGCATTGTCATACCGGGTGGAAATCGCCGCGGCCGGAATCCCCGCCGCGTCCAGCATGCGCGCGACAAATTCCGACAGATTGTCGAAATTGGCGAAACCTTCGTCGTTCAGCAGATTGGCGTCGATGGCGGCCGTCAGCGCCACGCCCCAATCCAGCAGGTCGCCCACCGTAGCGTCGCTGAACGGCAAGTTGGCCTGCATGAAATCCGCGTCGGAAATCGACGACAGCCATTGCGCAAAGGTCCGCAGCCCGGTCAGCAGGGTATTCGCATCCATCTGCGCAAAGTTCTGCAAATCGTTTTGCAGCGCGCCGGTCACCGTCACCGTGGGCGCAACGCCCGAGAACGGATCGCCCGCAAAGGTCAGCGTCGTCGTGCCTGTGGACAACCCTGTCAGCGATGCGCGCAGCGACAGCGTGCCGCTGATCAGCGACGTGCCCACGCGCAGGTTCAACAGCCCTTCCGGCGAGAGGCCCTGAATTTCGGCCAGCGTCAGCGGCGGCGGCAGCGCGCCATCGGTGGCCACACCGCCCAGCACCTCCGCCTGCACCCGCAGGTTCGACCCCTGCAAGCTGAGGTCCAGCACCCCCAGCTGCACCCCGGTCGCAGAGGCCGCGTTCAGCCCGGCATCCACCGAAGCGGCAAAGCTGTCCAGCCGCAGGAACAGCGCCTCGGCAGGGGCTGCCAGCGGGTTCAGATCGGCACCGATGGTCAGGTTCAGCCGCACCTTGGCGTTGCCGGTCAATTGCGCGTTCAGAGTCAGGCCGGTGGTCGGCTCGACCAAGGCGATCAACCGATCCGCCAGCGATTGCGATACCTCGATGCCGATCTGCATCACGAACAGATCGCGCCCCGGCACCAGCCCCAACAGCGTGGCCGCATTGGTATCAGCCGCCGCGATGATGCCCGAGAACAGCGTGGCCGGGTTTACGGTCACCGTGCGCAGCCCGGTTTCCAGCGTTTCCAGCGCCGCTGACGCCGCCGCTGCGATGTCCTCGGCCACAGCCGTCGTGTCGAACACCCCCGCCAGCGCCACGCCGATATCGCCCAGTGTGGCGGCGAAATCCATCGCCTCGCCTAGGGTCAGGCCGATCACCGGCAATTCGACATCCAGAAGCGCCAAGTCCAGCGTGGCGCGGCCCAATTCGTCCAGCCACCCGGCGATCTGGCGCAACGCCTCCAAAGGCTCTGCCGACAAGGTGCCCGCGCCCAGGATATTCGCCACGCTGCTTGGCAACAGCGCCTGAAGATTGGCATTGACCACATTGACAACCGGGGCCGTCAGCGGCTGGTCCAGCCGCCATGTCATGCTGACCGGCACCGTGGCGACGCTTGCCGATGTTGCCAGTTCGGCCGCGGCATCCAGCCGCCCATTGACCGTCGGCGCTGCAAATGCCTGCACGCCCACGCCGCCAAGTTCGCGCAACGTCGCCCGCCCGTCAGCGGCTGATGTGCCGGGATCCACCAGTTGTGTTGACAGCGTGACGCCATCGGTCGGGTGCAATGTGCCATCCTGGTTGCGCGCACCCGCCGTGATCGTGGCATTGCGCGCTTCGATGGTCAGGAAGGATGGCCCGATCGTGGCATTCGCGGTAAACGGCACCGGCGTTGAAATCCGCGCGCCCAGTTCGACTGACGTCGCCGACCCTGCCGTCAGATAAACCCGGTCTTCGAACGCGAGGCTGGGATTCAACAGCACACCCAGCCGAAGGTCCAAGCCGTGCGTCCCGGTCACCGCCGCCTGCCCGTTCAGCGTCAGGGTGCCGACGGTGCCCACGTTCTGCGCGACGTTGACATCCAACGTGCTGTCAAACGTGCCGCTGGTGTTCAACGCGATTTCCAGACCGGTCGCACTGAGGATCACCTCTGCGCCGTCAAAGATCGCCTGCAAGGCGGCCTCTAGGCTCGCGGGATCGTCAAAGGCCGCCAGCGCGGCCAGCGCCGCCTCGACCTCGGCGGCGAAATCCGCCAGCGCGGCCAGTTGATCGCCGATCACCGGCAGGTTGCTGGCAAAGTCGCGGTCGGCCAGCTTGCGCAGTACCTCGGGCAGCGCGTTCAGCGCTTGGCGCAGCGTATCTTCCGATAGGGTGTCCCAATCGGTCAGGGCGATCAGATCACCGGCATTGGTGGTGAATGTCGCGGGCGCGGCGATATCGGCCCATGCGGCGGTCAGGGTCGCAGGCAGGCCGGGGATACCTGGCGCGGACAAGGGCAGGGATACCGACAACGCGCCTTCGACCACCGCAAAGGCCGCCGGATCAATCAGTGCGCCGGTCAGCGTCGCCAGCGGGATCACCGCCGCGCCATCGCCCTGTTCCAGCCGCAAGGTGATATCCGCCGCCGCCGTGCCATCCGTGACGGCAACATCCAGAAACCCCAGCCGCGCCGCCGCATCCAGCCCGGTCAGCGACGTCGTCAGCCGCACTGCCGGGGCCGCGTCGCCCGCCATCAGGAACAGCGTCGGGTCCGCGCCGCGCAGATCGACGCCAAAGCCCAACTGCCCCGCCACCGTCACATCCGCGTTGGCCTGTGCCAACAGGTCCAGCGGGAACACGCCCTGTTCGGTCCAGTCCAGCGCCAGCGCCCCGCTGCGGGTCGTGCTGAAACCAATGTCCATCACGATGGCGTCGTTCTGCCCGTCGCCGTCCAGATCGACCCGCCGCAGCCCCAGATCGGACAGGTCGGCGTTGGCGAGCAGTTGCGCCTGCAAGTCCGCCAGATCGGTGAAATTCAACTGCCCCAGCGTGTCGGCCAGCACCTGCGCCGGATCGGCAAGGGTCTTCAGCCGGTCGCCAAAGAACGGCAGGTCATCCAGCAGGGCATCGGTGTTCAGCCGGTCCAGAAACCCGGCTGCCGCGTCAAACAAACCGGACAGATCGGCAGCGTCCAGATCGCCGAAATCGGCCAGATCCTGCAAGGACGATGACGCCACCGCGCTGTCCAGCGCGCCCGCCCAGTCCAGAACGAATGTCTCGGCCCCAAAGCCCGCATCCGCGCGCAGCGTCAGGTTGGCGCTGCCGGACAGCGCCGCCGTGGCATCCACCGCCCCCGACAGATCGGCCACTCGCAAGGTCGCCTGTGCTGGTGTGACCGTTGCCGTCGCGTTCACCGCAGCATCTGCCATTCCTGCCAGATCGACAAATCCCAGATCGGCAGTGGCGGCGATATCGGTCGCAGTGCCCGCCGCCGTCGCCGTAAGCGTCGCAGGCGTGACATAGAACCCGGTCGCATCCAGCCCGAATTCCAGATCAATCGCCGCGCTGAAGGTCAGGTCGATGGCACCGCTGGCGAATGTGATCCCCAGCCCGCCGTCATTCGCGCCAAGGTCCAGCGGCACCGCCGCCTGCACCACGCTGCGGGTCAGGCTGACCCCGAACACCGCATCCGCGCCCGCGTGGCTGACCGCGACGGTCACCTGCCCCAGCGCGTCGTTGAACGTGCCGGACAACGCGGCGGCCAATTCATCGCCCGTCGGCGTCGCGTCCATGAACGCGCCCGAAGCCGCGTCCAGATAATCCTCGATCTTGTCGCTGACATAGGTTGCAAACGTGCCGCCGAAATCCACCGCTGCGCCAAGGCTGCGGTTGATCACCGGCACCGACGCCGCCAGCGCCTGATGCGATTCGAGCGCGCCGATCCAGCTTTCCAGCGCCTGCGCCCCTTGCGTCAGCGCAAAGGCCTGCCCGGTCAGGTCGGCATTCAACAGCACGCGGGGTTCAAGCGCCTCGATCTGCGTGCGGCGTTGGGCGGTTTTAGCCTTTGATTTCGTTGCGGTTTTCGGCGGAGCGATCCGGACCTGCGGCACATAGGCCGAGGATAGCGCCTTGCCAAGGGCACTGTGCGATGCGCCAGACAATAGCCGCGCGCGCCTTGGATCAAAATGCCGTGTCATAACGAGCCTGGAAAAATCGAGCTATACTTTCGAGAAGCTAACGCCGTTGTAACGTTTCCGGCAACTGTTTTGTGGGGCATGGGTCGTGTCAATCTTGGTATCGTCTGGAACAGCGAGACGATGGCGCCTTCAAACGCCTCGAAATTTCATTCCTGTCATGGGGTTGTGTGGAAACACGATTGATATTGATCCAACTGCCGAGGCCCGCCGCCTTTTGGGTGCGCAGAGGCCCATCCGGCAAAAAAATGACGCGCATAACCGGCAGACACCGACATTGGCGAGATTGCCCTGATCTTGACCAGAGGCCACACCCGCAGGGCTCCGGATGTCTGGCCAGTTCCGGCGCGGGTAACTGGGCCGACGTCGCCGTCTCCGATCGGCTATGTGGTCCTGTCGATCGTCGCTTGATCCCCCTCTCTCCTGCCAGCCCCGTTTTCGGTTTATTGTCGGCTGCGACAATGATCCTGTGATCCGGCATCGGATCGGCCATCCGGGCAGTCTGTTGCGCCACTGTTACATTTCGATCCGATCGACGCCCTATCGTGGTCTTGACCGGGGCGGGCCGGGCGCTGCACACCAAGCGGGATACGGCGGATGCAGGCAAAGAGGGCAACGATGGGCAAGTTCAAGGCAGTGGTGTTTGACTGGGCGGGGACGATGGTGGATTTCGGCTCTTTTGCGCCGATGGGGGCCTTTGTGCGCGCCTTTGGCGAGTTTGGTGTCACGGTCAGCATCTCGGACGCTCGCAAGCCGATGGGGGCGCGGAAATGGGATCATATCCATGCCATGCTGACCGACCCTGACATCGCCGCGCGTTGGCAGGCGGCGCAGGGCACGCCTGCGGATGCAGCGGCGGTGGACCGGGTCTATGAGGTGTTCGTGCCGATGAACGAAGCGGTGGCCGCCGATTACGCCACGCTGATC
>CAMCVS010000023.1 GCA_945881965.1 Paracoccus haematequi
GAAGCCGTTGGTCAGACGCACCTTGGCGACTTTCCGCATGGCCGAGTTCGGCTTTTTCGGTGTCGTTGTGTAGACCCGGGTGCAAACGCCGCGCTTTTGCGGGCACTGTTCCAGGTGCTGCGATTTCGACCGTCTGATTTTTGGCTGACGCGGCTTGCGGATCAGCTGCTGGATCGTTGGCATTGGGTCTCTTTCCCCGATTCTTCACATGTGTCGCAGGACGCACCCTGCGGGTTTCATTGCAGCGCCCTGCGCGTCCGCAGGTCACCCGTTGCACCGTCTGGTCGGTGCCGATACCATAACGTCCCGTAAGGACGCAAAAAAACCGCATGCGTTCCCTCATTCGCGGGAACGACGCGGTGGGTTTCCAGAGGATCGGGCGCAAGGCCGGATCGTGACCACAACAGATTTGAAACGACCGGCAGGTTACCCCCCGGTTCCGGATGGAGCGCGTATAGGGGGAGTCGCCCACCTTGTCAACACGCGCCCCGGCCCTGTCCGGGCAGGGTTTCAGACCATGCCGCTGCGGGCTTTTTCGCGCGCCATCTGCCGCTCGCGCCAGAAGGTGAACATGCCCGAGGCCACCACGATGGCCGCCCCCAGCATGGTCATCGGCAGCGGCCAGTCGCCGAATACCACCCATCCCAGCACCAGCGCCCAGATCAACGAGGTATAGCGGAACGGCGCGACAAAGCCGATTTCGCCCACCCGCATGGCGCGCACCGAAAACACATAGCCCAGCACCACCGCGCCCCCCGCCCCCAGAATCCGATAGGCGGCAGACCATTCGATCGCGACCCAATCCGTGCCGATGCTGCCAAGGCCAAAGAACGCCATCACGCCGGTGGATGTCGCCAGCGTCACCGTCAGCGACGGCGTCGCCCCCGACAACCGCCGCGTTGCCAGATCGCGCACCGTCACACAGGCCACCGAAGCCAGCGCAAAGATGGCGTGGATGGTGAACCCGTCGGCCCCCGGACGCACGATCAGGATCACGCCGCCGAACCCCACCAGAATCGCCGTGACCCGCCGCCAGCCCAACGGCTCGCGGAACAACAGCGCCGCCGATAAAGTGACCGTCAGTGGCAGCGCCTGCAAGATTGCGGTCAAGTTGGCCAAGGGCATCGCAAACAGCGCCGAGACAAAGAAATAGGCCGCGCCGACTTCGGCCAGCATCCGCAGCCCGATCAGCCCCATGTCGCGCGGCGGAATGCGCAAGTGAAACGCGCCGGCATACCACGCCAGGATCGCGATCAACCCCGACGCCAGCACCCCGCGCAGGAACAGCAGTTGAAACAGCGGCACCTCACCGCCCAGCGTTTTCATGAAACTGTCGTTTACGGTAAACGCCGCCATCGACGCCATCATCAGCACCGCGCCGCGCGTGTTGTCCGTGGCGCTGCTCGCCGGTCCCATGATTGCCTCGTTCCTGCCCTGCGCCAGACGAAACACCGGAACGGCGGGAATGAAAACCCCATAGCCGCATGAAAGAGGCCCCGCAGATGGCGGGGCCTTTCAGGATCACAGGACAGTCCGATCAGTCCCGGCTGTCGGGCGTATCGCGGAAACGGTCGAAGGTGTCACCGCCCACCACGTCACTGGGGGCCGGAGCCGCCAGCGCCAGCGCGCGTTCCGCCTCGTCACGCCGGGCCTCGATCACCTTGCCGTCGCGTTCGGTGGCGATGCGGCGGATGCGTGCCGTCGCGCCGCCCGTGCCCGCCGGGATCAGACGCCCGACGATCACGTTCTCTTTCAGACCCACCAGCGTGTCACGCTTGCCCTGCACGGCGGCTTCGGTCAGCACCCGCGTGGTTTCCTGGAACGACGCCGCCGAGATGAACGACCGGGTCTGCAACGACGCCTTGGTGATGCCCAACAGGATCGGCTCGCCGGTGGCGGGACGGCCACCCTTGGCCACGATCTTGGCGTTGGCCTCGACCAGTTCGATCTTGTCCACGTGTTCACCTTTCAACAGCGTGGTATCGCCGGACTCGTTGATCTCCCACTTTTGCAGCATCTGGCGCACGATGACCTCGATGTGCTTGTCGTTGATCTTTACGCCTTGCAGGCGGTAAACCTCTTGCACCTCGTCGATCATGTAATCCGCCAGCGCCTCGACACCCATGATGGCAAGGATGTCATGCGGCGCGGGGTTGCCGTCCATGATATAGTCGCCCTTGTTGACGTAGTCGCCTTCCTGCACCGGGATGTGCTTGCCCTTGGGGATCATGTATTCCTTGGGCTGCAAGGTGCTGTCCGACGGTTCGATGGTGATGCGGCGCTTGTTCTTGTAGTCCTTGCCGAACCGCACATAGCCGTCGATTTCCGCGATGATCGCGTTGTCTTTCGGGCGACGCGCCTCGAACAATTCCGCCACGCGGGGCAGACCCCCGGTGATGTCCTTGGTCTTGGCACCTTCGCGCGGGATACGCGCGACCACGTCACCGGCCTGAATTTCCTGACCGTCTTCGATCGACAGCACAGCGGCCACCGACATCGGATAGGTCACGGGGTTGCCGGCCTCGTTGCGGATGGGTTCGCCATCAGCGTTGATCAGGATCAGTTCCGGCTTCAGGTCGTTGCCGCGCGGAGCCGCACGCCAGTCGATCACGATCTTCTGGGTCATCCCGGTGGCTTCGTCGGTTTCTTCGCGCACGGCGATCCCGTTCACCAGATCGACGAACCGCACGATACCCGCACGTTCCGCGATGATCGGCAGGGTATAGGGATCCCATTCATACAGCTTGTCGCCGCGTTTGACGGTCGCGCCCTCTTTGACGAACAGCTTGGACCCATAGCCCAGCTTGTGGCTGGCGCGTTCGTCGCCGTTGTCGTCCACGATCCGCAGCTTCATGTTGCGGCCCATGACCAGCAATTCGCCATTGGCGTTTTCCAGCGTGGACGCGTTGTCCAGCACGACGCGCCCGGCCTGGCTTGCTTCCTGGAACGACTGCTGCCCGCCTTGGGCCACGCCGCCGATGTGGAACGTCCGCATCGTCAACTGGGTGCCCGGTTCACCGATGGACTGCGCGGCGATGATGCCCACCGCCTCGCCCTGGTTTACCAACGTCCCGCGCGCCAGATCGCGGCCATAGCACATCGCGCAGACGCCATCCTCGGCCTCGCAGACCAGCGCGGACCGGATACGCATCACCTGCACCCCGGCTTCAAGGATCATGTCCGACAACCGTTCGTCGATCAGCGTGTTGCGCGGCATCAGCACCTCGTCGGTGCCCGGACGCATCACGTCATCCGCCGTGACCCGACCCAGCACACGTTCGGCAAGGCTGGCCACCACTTCACCATCGTTGACCGCCGCCGACGCGGTGATCGCGCGTTCGGTGCCGCAATCATGTTCGCGGATGATGCAGTCCTGCGCCACGTCCACCAGACGCCGCGTCAGATAGCCCGAGTTCGCGGTTTTCAACGCGGTGTCCGACAGGCCCTTGCGGGCGCCGTGGGTCGAGTTGAAATATTCCAGAACGGTCAGACCTTCCTTGAAGTTCGAGATGATCGGCGTCTCAATGATGTCGCCGTTCGGCTTGGCCATCAGGCCGCGCATCCCGCCCAACTGCTTCATCTGCGTGACCGACCCGCGCGCACCGGAATGCGCCATCATATAGACCGAGTTCGGTTCCGCTTCGGCCCCCTGCGCGTCGCGCTTGTTGGCCGAGATGGTGGACATCATCGCCTCGGTCACCTTGTCGTTGCACTTGGACCAGGCATCGACAACCTTGTTGTATTTCTCGCCCTGGGTGATCAGGCCGTCCATGTATTGCTGTTCGAAATCCTTCACCTGATCGCGGGTGGCATCCACGATCGTCCATTTGGTGTCGGGGATCACCATGTCGTCCTTGCCGAAGGAAATCCCGGCCTTGAACGCCTCACGGAAGCCCATCGTCATGATCTGGTCGCAGAAGATCACAGATTCTTTCTGACCGCAGTAGCGGTAGACGGTGTCGATGACCTGCTGCACTTCGCGTTTGCGCAGCAACCGGTTGACCAGTTCGAACGGCGCGCGGTTGTTCTTGGGCAACAGCGCCCCCAGACGGACCCGTCCCGGCGTGGTGTCAAAGCGCGAGAACACCTCGTTGCCTTCGCCGTCGATCTGGGCGACGCGGCAGGTGATCTTGGCGTGCATATGCACAACGCCCGCGTTCAGCGCGTGATCCACCTCTTCGATGGACGCGAACGACATGCCTTCGCCCTTCATGCCGTCGCGCTGGATGGTCAGGTAATACAGGCCCAACACCATGTCCTGCGACGGAACGATGATCGGCGCGCCGTTGGCGGGCGACAGCACGTTGTTGGTGGACATCATCAGCACGCGCGCTTCCAACTGCGCTTCCAGCGACAGGGGCACGTGAACCGCCATCTGGTCGCCGTCAAAGTCGGCGTTGAAGGCCGAACAGACCAGCGGGTGCAGCTGGATCGCCTTACCCTCGATCAGCACGGGTTCAAACGCCTGAATCCCCAGACGGTGCAGCGTGGGCGCGCGGTTCAACAGCACCGGGTGTTCGCGGATCACCTCGTCCAGGATATCCCAGACCTCGGGGCGTTCCTTTTCGACCAGTTTCTTGGCCTGCTTGACGGTGCTGGACAGCCCCTTCGCCTCCAGCCGCGAATAGATGAACGGCTTGAACAGTTCCAAGGCCATCTTCTTCGGCAGCCCGCACTGGTGCAGTTTCAATTCCGGCCCGGTCACGATCACCGAACGGCCCGAGAAATCGACCCGCTTGCCCAACAGGTTCTGGCGGAAACGGCCCTGCTTGCCCTTCAGCATGTCGGACAGCGATTTCAGGGGGCGCTTGTTCGCGCCCGTAATCACACGGCCACGGCGACCGTTGTCAAACAGCGCATCGACCGATTCCTGCAACATGCGCTTTTCGTTGCGCACGATGATGTCGGGCGCGCGCAGTTCGATCAGGCGTTTCAGGCGGTTGTTGCGGTTGATGACGCGGCGATAGAGGTCGTTCAGGTCGGACGTCGCAAAGCGGCCACCATCCAGCGGCACCAGCGGGCGCAGTTCCGGCGGAATGACCGGGATCACCGTCAACACCATCCATTCCGGGCGGTTGCCGGATTCGAGGAAGGATTCGACCACTTTCAGCCGCTTGATGATCTTCTTCGGCTTCAATTCGCCCGTCGCCTCGGCCAATTCGGCGCGCAAGCGTTCTGCGTCAGCCTCAAGGTCGATCTGCGCCAGCATCTCGCGGATCGCTTCGGCACCGATATTGGCAGTAAAGGCGTCGGTGCCGAACTGGTCCTGCGCATCCAGAAACTGTTCTTCGGACAAGAGCTGCCCATAGGTCAGGTCGGTCAGGCCGGGTTCGATCACCACATAGTTTTCGAAATACAGGATGCGTTCCAGATCGCGCAGCGTCATGTCCAGCATCAGGCCGATACGCGAGGGCAGCGATTTCAGGAACCAGATATGCGCGACCGGCGAGGCCAGTTCGATATGGCCCATGCGTTCGCGGCGCACCTTTTGCAGCGTGACTTCGACGCCGCATTTTTCGCAGACGACGCCGCGATATTTCATCCGCTTGTATTTACCGCAGAGGCATTCGTAATCCTTGATCGGACCAAAGATGCGCGCGCAGAACAACCCGTCACGTTCCGGCTTGAACGTGCGATAGTTGATCGTCTCGGGCTTCTTGATCTCGCCATAGGACCACGACAGGATCCGCTCGGGGGATGCCAAGCTGATCTTGATCTCGTCGAACACCTTGGCGGGCGTCAGCGGGTTGAACGGGTTGTTGGTCAGTTCCTGGTTCATTTTCAAATCCTTGAAGTCGGGCGGGGACAGGCGGCGGGGTCATGCCCCACCCATGAAAGGGTGGGGCGGGATGGCCCTTATTCGCCTTCCTCCGCATCCAGGAGTTCCATGTTCAGGCCGAGGCCGCGGACTTCTTTCACCAGCACGTTGAAGGATTCAGGGATGCCAGCTTCGAAATTGTCCTCGCCCTTGACGATCGACTCGTAGACTTTGGTCCGGCCTGCCACGTCGTCCGATTTCACCGTCAGCATTTCCTGCAGGGTGTAGGCGGCACCATAGGCTTCCAAAGCCCAAACCTCCATTTCGCCGAACCGCTGGCCGCCGAACTGGGCCTTGCCGCCCAACGGTTGCTGCGTGACGAGGGAGTATGGCCCGGTGGACCGCGCGTGGATCTTGTCATCGACCAGATGGTGCAGTTTCAGCACATATTTGACGCCGACCGTCACCTTGCGCTGGAACTGTTCGCCGGAACGCCCGTCGAACAGGATCGACTGACCCGAGGTGTCGAACCCGGCACGGCGCAACGAGTCGTTCACATCCGCCTCTTTCGCACCGTCAAACACCGGCGTCGCAATCGGCACACCGCGCGTCACGTTTGCCGCCAGACTGACAAGCGCGTCCTCGTCGAGGCCTTTCAGCCCCTCTTCGTACACGTCATCCCCATAGGCGTTGTGCATCGCCTCGCGCACCGGGGTCAGATCGCCGGACCGGCGGTATTCGCCAAGCGCCTCGTCGATCTTGAGGCCCAGCGTGCGGCTGGCCCAACCCATGTGGGTTTCCAGAATCTGACCCACGTTCATGCGCGACGGCACACCCAGCGGATTCAGACAGATATCGACCGACGTGCCATCCGCAAGGAAGGGCATATCCTCGACCGGGACCACCTTGGACACCACGCCCTTGTTGCCATGCCGACCGGCCATCTTGTCGCCCGGTTGCAGCTTGCGCTTCACCGCCACGAACACCTTGACCATCTTCATCACGCCGGGGGGCAGATCGTCGCCACGGCGGACCTTTTCCACCTTGTCGTCGAACCGGTTGTCCAGCGTGCGCTTCTGGATTTCATACTGTTCGTTCAGCGCCTCGACGATCTTGGCATCCGTTTCCTCGGCCAAGGCCAACTGCCACCACTGGCCGCGCGACAACTGCCCCAGCAGATCCTCGTCGATGACCGAATTGGGCTTGACGCCTTTCGGCCCCTTCACGGCGGTCTTGCCTATGATCATGGACTTCAGACGCGCATAGATGTTGCGATCCAGAATGGCCAATTCGTCATCGCGGTCGCGCGCCAGACGCTCGACCTCTTCGCGTTCGATCTGCAACGCGCGTTCGTCCTTGTCGACGCCATGGCGGTTGAACACCCGCACCTCGACCACGGTGCCATAGTCACCGGGTTTCACGCGCAGCGACGTGTCGCGCACGTCAGACGCCTTTTCGCCAAAGATCGCGCGCAGCAGCTTTTCTTCCGGGGTCATCGGGCTTTCGCCCTTGGGGGTGATCTTGCCCACCAGAATGTCGCCCGGCTGCACTTCGGCGCCGATGTAAACGATGCCCGCCTCGTCGAGGTTGCGCAGCGCTTCTTCGCCGACGTTGGGGATATCGCGGGTGATTTCCTCTGGTCCCAGCTTGGTGTCGCGCGCCGCGACCTCAAACTCTTCGATATGGATCGAGGTGAACACGTCATCCGCCGCGATCCGTTCCGAAATCAGGATCGAGTCTTCATAGTTATAGCCATTCCACGGCATGAACGCGACCAGCACGTTCTTGCCCAGGGCCAATTCGCCCAGATCGGTGGACGGGCCATCGGCGATGACCTCGCCCTTGGACACGCGGTCGCCCACATTCACCAGCGGGCGCTGGTTGATACAGGTGTTCTGGTTCGATCGCTGGAATTTGCGCAGGCGATAGATATCCACGCCGGCATCGCCCAGTTCCAGATCCTCGGTGGCGCGGATCACGATCCGGCTGGCGTCAACCTGATCGATCACGCCGCCGCGACGGGCCTGAATGGCCGCGCCCGAATCGACGGCAACCTTGCCTTCCATGCCGGTGCCGACCAGCGGCGCTTCGGCGCGCAGCAACGGCACCGCCTGACGCTGCATGTTCGACCCCATCAGCGCGCGGTTGGCGTCGTCGTTTTCGAGGAACGGGATCAGCGAGGCCGCGACCGACACCAACTGCTTGGGCGACACGTCGATCAGATCGACGCTTTCGCGCGGGGCAAGGGTGTAATCGCCGGACTGCCGCGCCGAAACCAAATCGTTGACGAACTTGCCGTCGCCATCCAGCGCCGCGTTGGCCTGCGCCACGGTGTGGCGCATTTCCTCGGTGGCGGACATGTAATGCACTTCGTCTGTCACCTGCGTGTCTTTCACGACGCGATAAGGCGTTTCGATGAAGCCGTATTTGTTCACGCGGGCAAAGGTGGCAAGCGAGTTGATCAGACCGATGTTCGGGCCTTCCGGCGTTTCAATCGGGCACATCCGGCCATAATGGGTCGGATGCACGTCGCGCACTTCGAACCCGGCACGTTCGCGGGTCAGACCGCCTGGCCCCAGCGCCGACAGACGCCGCTTGTGCGTCACTTCGGACAAGGGGTTGGTCTGGTCCATGAACTGCGACAACTGCGACGACCCAAAGAATTCGCGCACGGCGGCGGCGGCCGGTTTCGCGTTGATCAGGTCCTGCGGCATCACGGTGTCGATTTCCACCGACGACATGCGTTCCTTGATCGCGCGTTCCATGCGCAACAGGCCGACGCGATACTGGTTTTCCATCAACTCGCCCACGGACCGCACACGGCGGTTGCCGAGGTGGTCGATGTCGTCAATCTCGCCCTTGCCGTCGCGCAGTTCCACCAAAGCTTTGACGCAGGCGACAATATCGGCACGGTCCAGCGTGCGCTGGGTATCGGGGCGACCCAGATCCAGACGCATGTTCATCTTGACCCGGCCCACGGCGGACAGGTCATAGCGTTCTGAATCGAAGAACAACTGGTCAAACAGCGCCGACGCGGCCTCGACAGTCGGCGGTTCGCCGGGGCGCATCACGCGGTAGATGTCCAGCAGCGCACCGTCGCGGTTCATGTTCTTGTCGGCGGCCATCGTGTTCCGGATGTAGGGGCCGACGGTGATGTTGTCGATGTCCAGCACCGGCACCGTTTCGATCCCGGCATCCAGCAGCGCCTTCAGCGTCCCGCCCGATACCGACCCGTCGCGCGCATGGTCCAGCGTGATTTCATCGCCAGCCTCGACATGGATCGCGCCTGTCGTCTCGTTGATGATGTCGCGCGACACGAATTTGCCAAGGATCTGGTCATAGGGCACCAACAGATGCGTAACCTTGCCCTCGTCCTTCAGTTTCTTGACAGCGCGCGGCGTCACCTTGTCGCCCGCCTTGCAGATCACCTCGCCGGTCGCGGCATCGACCAGATCAAAGGTCGGGCGCGTCCCGCGCACACGGTCGGGGAAGAACCGCGTGACCCAGCCCTTGCCGCCCTTGGCCAGCTCATAATCCACGGTCTGGAAATAGGCATTCATGATGCCTTCCTGATCCATGCCAAGCGCATAGAACAGCGTCGTCACCGGCAATTTGCGGCGGCGGTCGATCCGCGCGAACACGATATCCTTGGCGTCAAATTCGAAATCGAGCCAGGACCCGCGATAGGGGATGATCCGGCAGGCGAACAGCAGCTTGCCCGAGGAATGCGTCTTGCCCTTGTCATGGTCAAAGAACACGCCGGGGCTGCGGTGCATTTGGGACACGATCACGCGCTCGGTGCCGTTCACGACGAACGTGCCGTTATGCGTCATCAGGGGCATGTCGCCCATGAACACGTCTTGTTCCTTGATATCCTTGACGGATTTCGCGCCGGTATCTTCGTCCACATCGAACACGATCAACCGCAGCGTGACCTTCAGCGGCGCGGCATAGGTCATGTCACGCTGCATGCATTCGTCGATGTCGTATTTCGGCTTTTCCAGTTCGTATTTCACGAATTCCAGCACGGAAGTTTCGTTGAAATCCTTGATCGGAAACACCGATTGGAAAGTGCCCATAAGGCCCTCCCCATCGCGCGGCTTTGGCCCGTCGCCCGAATTCAGGAAAAGGTCATACGAGGATTTCTGCACCTCGATGAGGTTCGGCATTTCCAGCACTTCGCGGATTTTGCCGTAATATTTCCGAAGTCGTTTCTGGCCAAGAAAGCTTTGCGCCATGGTCGGTGTCACCTTTCGTTTCCCACAAAGGCCACACACCGCCGGGCTGCGGGTGCGTCCTTTTGAAACCGGCGGTCGCGGATCAATTCACGGCCTCTGTCCCACCAGCGGCCTCCCGATCCCAAACCATGCCTCAGGAAAAGCCCCGCACGTGGGCCTTTGCTAAGACAGGTTCGGCTGGCCCCGGATCGCCCGGAGCCAGCCTGCGTTTCACTCCGGGCGGACCCGGCGCAAATTACTTCAGCTCGACCTTGGCACCAGCCGCTTCGAGCTTTTTCTTGATTTCCTCGGCTTCCACCTTGGCAATCTGTTCCTTCACGGCCTTGCCACCGGCATCGACCAGATCCTTGGCCTCTTTCAGGCCCAGACCGGTGATCGCGCGCACTTCCTTGATGACGTTGATCTTGTTCGGACCAGCTTCCATCAGGATGACGTCGAATTCGGTCTTTTCTTCCACGACTTCGGCAGCGGCGGCAGGGCCAGCAGCCATCATCACAGCGCCGCCGGCAGCGGGTTCGATGCCATAGACGTCTTTCAGGATTTGCTTCAGTTCCTGGGCCTGCAGCAGCGTGAGGTTCACGATTTGCTCGGCAAGTGCTTTCAAGTCAGCCATTTTCTCGTTTCCGTTCGTTTGAGATGTGTTCCAGCATGCAAGGTTTCAACCCCACATCGACCTCGGGTTGCTTACGCAGCCGCCTTGTCCTCGATGGTGGACAGGATGGACGCGATATTCGAAGCAGGCGCGCCAATCGCACCGGCAATGTTCGAAGCAGGTGCGCCAAGACATGCGACGATCGAAGAGATCAACTCTTCGCGCGACGGCAGTTTCGACACGGCTTCAACACCGGCCCGGTCCAGAACCGCGTTGCCCATTGCGCCGCCAAGAATGATGAACTTCTTGTTCTCTTTGGCGTATTCCTCGACGACCTTGGCCGCAGCCACGGGGTCTTCGGAATAGGACAGCACGGTCATACCCGTCAGCAACGACGTCATGCTTTCGCACGGACGACCCTGAAGGGCGATCTTGGCGAGCTTGTTCTTGGCGACACGCACGCCCCCACCGACCTGACGCATTTTCAGGCGAAGGGACTGCATCTCTGCAACCGTGAGACCGACGTAGTGGGCTACGACCACAACGCCAGAGCTTTCGAAGATCTGGCCGAGTTCCTCGACCACTTTCTCTTTCTGGGCTCTATCCACAGTTTCACTCCAATTACGGGGTTTCCCCCAGCTCAAGTCTGGCAGGGTTTCCCCTGCCGTTCGGGTCCATTTCAGGGTCCCGAGGCCAGACCACCCGTGGGCACACATCCCGCGGAAAATTCGTCTCGATCCCCATCTCGGGAAGGACTTATCGGGGGTTGCCCCCTTGGCCCTCCGTCTCGGACAGGACAGGGCCTTGCGGCCCCGCCATTCTGCCCCGGACCTGTGATCCGGGACGGAATTTCGGCAATTACTGCGCGGTCAGCGACGCCAGATCGACGGACACGCCGGGACCCATGGTCGAGCTGATCGACAGCTTCTTCATATAGGTGCCCTTGGCCCCGGTCGGGCGCGACTTTGCGACTGCATCGACGAAGGCCTTGATGTTTTCCACAAGCTTTTCGGTCGGGAACGACGCCTTGCCGACGCCGCCATGGATGATCCCGGCCTTTTCGACGCGGAACTGCACTTCACCGCCCTTGGCGTTCTTGACCGCCGTGGCGACATCCATCGTCACGGTGCCGACCTTGGGGTTCGGCATCAGGTTGCGCGGGCCCAGCACCTTGCCCAGACGGCCGACGATCGGCATCATGTCCGGCGTGGCGATGCAACGGTCAAACTCGATCGTGCCGGCGAGGATGGTCTGCATCAGCTCTTCGGCCCCGACGATATCCGCGCCAGCAGCGGTGGCCTCGTCAGCCTTGGCGCCACGGGCAAACACGGCGACGCGCACTGTTTTACCGGTGCCGTTGGGCAGACCGACAACGCCGCGCACCATCTGATCCGCATGACGCGGGTCAACGCCCAGGTTCAGCGCGACTTCGATGGTTTCGTCGAACTTGGCCGAGGAATTGGCCTTGATCAGCGCGACTGCGGCGTCAATCGCCAGGTTGGCCTTGCCTTCGACAGCGGATTGGACGGCGCGGGTGCGCTTGGAAACATGTGCCATTACTTCACCTCGATTCCGACGGACCGGGCAGAGCCCAGAATGATCTGCATCGCGGCCTCGATGTCATTGGCCGACAGATCTTTCATCTTGGTCTCGGCGATTTGGCGGACCTGCGCGATGGTGACCGACCCGGCAACGGTATGACCCGGCTTGACCGATCCCTTGGCACGGTTCCGCTTGCCCACGGGGGGCAGACCGGCGGCCTTTTTCAGCAGGAACGACGCGGGCGGCGTCTTCAGTTCCAGCGAGAACGACTTGTCCTGAAAGTACGAAATGATCACCGGCGTGGGTGTGCCCACATCCATCTCGGCGGTCTTTGCGTTGAATTCCTTGCAGAACTGCATGATGTTGATGCCGCGCTGACCCAGCGCAGGTCCCACGGGCGGGGACGGATTGGCTTGGCCCGCCTTGACTTGCAGCTTGAGCTGCCCGATCAGTTTCTTGGCCATCTGGCCTCTCCTTATATTCCAACGGCACCGCGACGCGACGGGGTGCGTTCATGTTGTGTGGTCCGGTCCGGTGCGCGCGCGCCCCTCGCCTCCCACAGATTACAAGCCACCCGAGTCGCCCCGGACGGCATGAGCGCTCGCAATAGCGCCGTCCGCACCAATGCGCAAGCCACTGTCATTGAATTGTCGCGCGGATATGCGTCAGGTCTGTTTGACGACCTGCATGAAGTCCAGCTCGACCGGCGTTTCGCGGCCAAAGATCGAGACCGCGACCTTCAGACGCTGCGTGCCCTCGTCGATGCCCTCGATCATGCCGTCAAAGCCCTCGAAGGGGCCATCTGCGACCTTGACCCGCTCGCCGATTTCGAACCGGATCAGGGTGCGCGGCGCTTCTTCGCCTTCGGCCACACGGCCCAGGATCGCCTCGACCTCGGCATCGCGCATCGGCATCGGGCGGCCCTGCGGCCCCAGAAACCCGGTGACGCGGTTGATGTTGGAAATCAGGTGATAGCCGCGATCCGACATTTCCATCCGCACCAGCACATAGCCCGGCATGAAACGCCGTTCGGTCGTCACCTTCTTGCCACGGCGGATCTCGATCACGTCTTCTGTCGGCACCAGAACCTCTTCGATCTGATCCTCCAGACCTTTTTCGATCACTGCCTGCCGGATACCTTCGGCCACCTTCTTCTCGTAGTTCGAGAGAACGCTTACCGAATACCACCGCTTCGCCATCTGGACCTCAGTTCCGCCTGCAACCCGTTCGGGTGCCTGTTGTTCATGTTCTGCGGGGCGATCGGCCCCCCGATAATGCCAAAGCGGCGCGCCGCCGAATCGACGCGCGCCACCTGATCTGAATTGGCCTGTTACCGTTTGATGACGGCAATGACAAGTCTGTCAGGGTCGCCCGCAAACGCGGTTTAGCTGCCGAAAACCGTCAGCATGGCCTGCAACCCGGATTTGATCGCGATATCCACCAGCGAAAAAAACACGGCGGTGATCGCGGCCAAGATGAACACCATGACCGTGGTCAACAAAACCTCGCGGCGCGTCGGCCACACCACCTTGGCGATTTCCGCGCGGGTTTCCTGCACGAATTTGAAGGGGTTCACCGTGGCCATCTGTCTCTCCCACATCGGACCCGTCGCAGATACGCGCAATCGCAGGAGGGTTCAAGTGGCGGGTTTTCGGGTGCTGGATCATGGCAGGGGCAGCAGGGTTCGAACCCGCGACCTACGGTTTTGGAGACCGTCGCTCTACCAGCTGAGCTATACCCCTGTGATGCACGCCCGGATACGACGCGGGTGCGGCGAATTCAAGCGGCTTTTTCCGGGCGGGCGAGGCCGGACACGGGCAGAAACGGCGGGCTCAGCGGCAGCGGGGGCGTGCCCGTGACCGGCCCGCGCATCGGATAGGATGCCATGTCCCGCGCCGGCCGCCGCTTGAGAAACGCGGCCAGCAGCCGCGCGGCATAGGCGGGCGATGTCAGGTCGCTGTGGTCATCCGCCGCAAAGCGCGGCTGGGTCAGCGCGCCGCCGGTCACGGTATCCTCGGGCTGGCGGATCAGGCGCAGCCCGTCCTGTGCTGCCACGGATTCCAGCACCGACCACAGATAGGTGCGATCCGCCGCGCGGGCATCGGGGTCGCGATCCGGCGCGCGGCCTGCGATACGATAGGGCGCGGGCACAAGCCAGACCTCGGCCCCGGCGCGGGCAAAATCACGCGCGAAACGATAGCCGCGCGCATTGACCAGAAACTGCGCCGCTGCTGCGGCCAACACCGCGAAACTGTCGGTGATGCCCGACTGCCGCCGATGCAGGAACGGGACCAGATACTGGTCCACCCGCAGCCGCGCACCCCAAAACAGGAACAGGTCGAAATCCTGCGGCCCCAGCGACGCCCGCCCCCGCCCGTTGACCGCCGCCACCATCGCAGCAGCCTCACCCACGGGCGCGATGCGGCCATCACGGCCCTGGATCAACTGGCGAAACCCTGCGCCGCTTGCGCCCCAGAACTCTGCCGCATACCCCGGCAGCACCGTGCCATCCGCCAACGCCTGCCGCAGGGCCGCCAGATGACCGTCACCGAACAGGCAGATCGTTTCAGCGACAGGCAGCATCGGTCCGGTCCTCTGCGCACATGTCGGGGCGCGTAGCGGGGCGCTTGCGGGCATCTGCGGGCTGATGCAACACGGCTGGTCTAGACGGTCACCCCCGGACATATCCTGATAGGTATCAGGCTCGCGTTGGGATGCGCCCTGCGGCCCCGCGACAGAATCGGATCGACCGGGACGATATCCCGGAACATGCTGTTTCATTGTTGAACGCCTGCCGCTCGATCAGCGCGGTTCAAGCCGCGTCTGTTATGGTGGCAAATTACCCGAAAAAACCCCGTGCGTCCACGACACGGCGTTGATGATTTCGTGACAATTGCTGCGCGACACCAATTTGCCTGCAAATGCCGCGGCAATCACCGATTGCCGTGTCTGAATTCAAAAGATCGGCGGCGATGACTGCGTCGCAATGAAAAAGGGCCGCCCCTTGCAGGGCGGCCCGTCGCAATCCGGGTCTGCCGGATTACTTCAGGATCTTGGACACGAGGCCCGCGCCGCAGCCGGTCGCGGTTTTCGCGAACGGCGTCGTCCCGAAAATCACTTCAGGATCTTGGACACGACGCCCGCGCCGACGGTGCGGCCGCCTTCGCGGATGGCGAAGCGCAGGCCGTCTTCCATGGCGATCGGCGCGATCAGCTCGACGACGAACTTCAGGTTGTCGCCGGGCATCACCATTTCCGTGCCCTCGGGCAGGGTCACGGTGCCGGTCACATCCGTCGTGCGGAAGTAGAACTGCGGGCGGTAGTTGGCGAAGAACGGCGTGTGACGGCCACCCTCTTCCTTGGTCAGGATATACGCCTCGGCCTCGAACTGGGTGTGGGGGGTCACCGAGCCGGGCTTGCACAGCACCTGGCCGCGTTCCACGCCTTCACGGTCAACGCCGCGCAAGAGCGCGCCGATGTTGTCGCCTGCTTCGCCGCGGTCCAGCAGCTTGCGGAACATTTCCACGCCGGTGCAGATCGACTTTTTCGTGGCACGGATGCCGACGATCTCGATTTCGTCACCGACGTTGATCACGCCGCGTTCCACACGGCCCGTCACCACAGTGCCGCGGCCCGAGATCGAGAACACGTCTTC
>CAMCVS010000024.1 GCA_945881965.1 Paracoccus haematequi
CGAGGTCATCTCTTATATCCCCGGTGAAAAGCACAACTTGCAGGAACACTCGGTGGTTCTGATCCGCGGCGGTCGCGTCAAAGACCTTCCCGGTGTGCGTTACCACATCCTGCGCGGCGTCTTGGATACCCAAGGCGTCAAGGAACGTCGTCAGCGTCGTTCGAAATACGGCGCCAAGCGTCCGAAATAAGAGGTTCTCCAGATGTCCCGTCGTCACGCCGCCGAAAAACGCGAAGTCTTGCCAGATGCCAAGTATGGCGACCGCGTTCTGACCAAATTCATGAACAACCTGATGGTTGATGGCAAAAAGTCGATTGCCGAACGTATCGTCTATTCGGCCATGGAACGTATCCAGGCCAAGGTGAAACGCGCGCCGATCGAGATGTTCCACGAAGCGCTGGACAACATCAAACCCGCCGTCGAAGTGCGGTCGCGCCGCGTCGGTGGTGCTACCTATCAGGTTCCGGTCGAAGTGCGCACCGAACGCCGCGAGGCGCTGGCGATCCGCTGGTTGATCATCGCCGCGCGCAAGCGCAACGAAAACACCATGGAAGAGCGGCTGGCCGGCGAATTGCTGGACGCTGTGAACGGTCGCGGCACCGCCGTGAAAAAGCGTGAAGACACCCATAAGATGGCCGACGCGAACAAAGCGTTCAGCCACTACCGCTGGTAAGGAGTCCCGATCATGGCCCGCGAATATCCGCTTAACCGCTACCGCAATTTCGGCATCATTGCGCATATTGATGCTGGAAAGACGACGACGACCGAACGGATCCTGTATTACACCGGCAAGACCCACAAAATCGGCGAAGTGCACGATGGTGCCGCGACGATGGACTGGATGGAGCAGGAGCAGGAACGCGGGATCACGATCACCTCGGCCGCAACCACAACCTTCTGGCAGCGTCAGATCGACAGCGACAATCGCTCGTCGGATGACAAGTATCGTTTCAACATCATCGACACCCCCGGCCACGTCGATTTCACCATCGAGGTGGAACGCTCGCTGGCTGTGCTCGACGGCGCCATCGTTCTCTTGGACGGCAACGCCGGTGTGGAACCGCAGACCGAAACGGTGTGGCGTCAGGCCGACCGTTACAAGGTGCCGCGCATCGTGTTCGTCAACAAGATGGACAAAACCGGCGCGGATTTCTTCAACTGCGTCAAGATGATCGCGGACCGCACCGGCGGCGTGCCGATGCCGGTGCAGATTCCGATCGGGTCGGAAGACAAACTGGAAGGCATCGTTGACCTGATCACCATGGAAGAATGGGTCTATCAGGGCGACGATCTGGGCGCGTCCTGGGTGCGTTGCCCGATCCGTGAAAGCCTGCAAGAGCAAGCGATGGAATGGCGTTACAAGATGCTGGAAATCGCCGTCGAACAGGACGACGCGGCGATGGAAGCCTATCTCGAAGGCAACGAACCCGACGTCGAAACCCTGCGCAAGCTGATCCGCAAGGGCACGCTGGCGATTGATTTCGTGCCGGTACTGTGCGGTTCGTCGTTCAAGAACAAGGGCACCCAGCCCATGCTGAACGCCGTGATCGATTTCCTGCCCGATCCGCTGGACGTGCCGCCCTATCTGGGCTTCTTGCCCGGTGACGAGACGGAAACCCGCAACATCGAACGGTCCGCCGATGACGACCAGCCCTTCTCGGGTCTGGCCTTCAAGATCATGAACGACCCCTTCATGGGCACCCTGACTTTTACCCGCATCTATTCGGGCCAGGTGAAAAAGGGCGACCAGATCCTGAACGCGACCAAGAACCGCAAGGAACGCATCGGCCGCATGGTGATGATGCACGCGAACAAGCAGGAGGAAATCTCCGAGGCTTACGCGGGCGACATCATGGCGCTGGCGGGTCTGAAGGAAACCACCACGGGTGACACGCTGTGCGATGCGGCGAAACCGGTCGTTCTGGAAACCATGACCTTCCCGGTCCCGGTGATCGAGATCGCGGTGGAGCCGAAATCCAAGGCTGACCAGGAAAAGATGGGTCTGGCGCTGGCGCGTCTGGCCGCCGAAGACCCCTCGTTCCGCGTCGAAACCGATATCGAATCCGGCCAGACCATCATGAAGGGCATGGGCGAACTTCACCTTGATATTCTGGTGGACCGCATGCGCCGCGAATTCAAGGTCGAGGCCAATATCGGCGCGCCGCAGGTGGCCTACCGCGAAACCATCAGCCGTGCGACTGAGATCGACTATACCCACAAGAAGCAGACCGGCGGCACCGGTCAGTTCGCCCGCATCAAGCTGGTGATCGAACCGACCGAACCGGGCGAAGGTTATTCCTTCGAATCCAAGATCGTCGGCGGCGTGGTGCCCAAGGAATACATTCCGGGCGTCGAAAAGGGCATCAAGTCGGTGATGGACTCGGGCCCGCTGGCGGGCTTCCCGGTGATCGACTTCAAGGTGGCGCTGATCGACGGCGCATACCATGACGTTGACTCCAGCGTTCTGGCCTTTGAAATCGCCACCCGCGCCGCCATGCGCGATGGTCTGAAAAAGGCCGGCGCAAAGCTGTTGGAACCGATCATGAAGGTCGAAGTCGTGACGCCCGAGGAATACACCGGGTCGATCATCGGCGACCTGACCTCGCGGCGCGGCATGGTGCAGGGGCAGGACAGCCGTGGCAACGCCAACGTGATCAACGCGATGGTGCCGCTGGCCAACATGTTCGGCTACATCAACAACCTGCGTTCGATGTCGTCGGGCCGTGCCGTGTTCTCGATGAGCTTCGATCACTACGACGCCGTGCCGCAGAACATCTCGGACGAAATCCAGAAGAAATACGCTTGACGGTGCGGCGGGGTTGCCCCGCCCTACCAGACCGTAGGGTGGGGATCGCCCCCACCGTCACCGACTTGAGAATAAGGAGTATACCCCATGGGTAAGGCAAAGTTTGAACGCAACAAGCCGCACGTGAACATCGGCACGATTGGGCATGTTGACCACGGCAAGACGACGCTGACGGCGGCGATCACGAAGTATTTCGGCGAGTTCCGCGCCTATGACCAGATCGACGGTGCGCCCG